>CAYONF010000043.1:0-32974 GCA_964405255.1 uncultured Limnohabitans sp.
CGCCACATTATTCATTGCCCTGAGCTAACCCCTCAGGGCTTTTTGCGTTTTAGGGGATATCATTTTTGAGTTTTAAATAAAGTTTAATTCACTTTTTCCGCTGATTCATGACTTTTATCATTCCCACGACCCCTTTCTGTCAGTCTTCCATCAATTTCCAAAATCTAGTTTTGGGTATACTATTTTGTCATGGAGCTAAAATCACCTCAAGCCTTACGATTCGAACTTCCGGATAATGCTTTGAAAGAGTTTTACTGCTCGGAGTTGATGGAATCCTTTACTCCTTATTCACCCGAAAGCAGTTATTGTCATAATTCTGAGGAACCTGCACTTTTTAGTATTGACTTGTATAAGACACTTGATTGGTTGCATAACCATGAGTTGCCCAAACCTTTGGAAAAAGAAGTTTGTCCCATTCCCGTTTTGCTCTATGTACCTAAATTTTCAACCAAGCATTTGTTGTTTCATTATGACGGGACACCTGCTTCCGCTGAGCTGATTCGGAATTTTATCCACCTTTTTGGTAACCTAATCCAAGAAAGTAAAGCCACCATCATTTCACCAAGCTTTATTCCTAAATCCAAAATCAGAGAAGAGCAGGAAATCATCCAATTAGTTTCTTCTTCAACAAAGGAGACCAGCTTCATAAAATTCAATTTTTCAAGAATTGGAGACTTTTGGTCCTATGCGGTAAAGCATAACTGTACCCTCTTAGTGACCACAAAAAACTATCAAGCAGACTTGGCAAAAGTGCTTTTCCACTTTTATAAAGGAAAAATCTGGAGTGATCAGTTGTCTTTTTACCTCTCGGTGTAAGTCATGGATATGCCTGATCTTCGTCATGTTTTCCGTCACCACGCCCCAATAATTTTATGAAAAGTTTCCTCGGATGAAATCACTTATTCCTGCTGATACCCAATCTAAATGCTACCACTGTGGGGAAAGCTGTGAGTCAGAAAGTATTCTTTTTGATGAAAAAAAATTTTGTTGTCAGGGCTGCAAGTTGGTTTATGAGGTTTTGGCTCAAAATGACCTGTGTGAATATTATGAATTGGAAGCCAATCCCGGGAAAAGTCAAAAACAGAATTCCAGACTGAAGAATAGATTTGATTACCTCGATGATTCCGAGGTCATCCAGAAATTGCTGGATTTTAAAAACAGCAAGGAAAGCCACATCACTTTTTACATTCCACTAATTCACTGTGCATCCTGCATTTGGCTGCTAGAAAATCTTTTTCAAATCAATTCAGCCATCTTTAGTAGCCGGGTTGACTTTGTTAAAAAGAAGGTTCAGGTCAAATTTCTCCATGATAAAATCAATCTGAAAGAAGTTGTGAACCTTCTTTCCGCTTTGGGATATGAGCCAAAAATCAATCTGTCTGATTTGGACCATTCCTCCAGAAGTTCAGTAGATCGAAAAACACTGACCAAGCTTGGAGTTGCTGGTTTTTGTTTCGGCAATATGATGCTGTTTAGCATGCCAGAGTATTTTTCAGAAGCAAAATTGCTTGGGGAGGGTTTTAAGGGGCTATTTGATTACCTCAATGTGGTGCTGTCTCTTCCTATCGTTTTTTATGCGGCAAGTGATTATTACCTATCAGCCTGGAATGCCGTCCGTCAGCGGAAGATCAATATGGATGTACCTATCGTCCTAGGGATCATTGCTTTTTTCCTCTATTCTCTTTGGGAAATTTTCGCTCAGGGAAACGCGGGCTATATGGACAGTCTGGGTGGATTGCTTTTCTTCCTGTTATTGGGCAAAATCTATCAGCAAAAAACCTTTGCCACTCTTGAATTTGACCGGGACTATAAGGCCTACTTTCCAATTGCCGTCACCCGACTGGTTCAGGATAGGGAAGAGGTGATTCCATTGATAAAGCTCCAGGTCGGGGATGTGGTATTGGTTCGGGATGAGGAGCTTATACCGGCTGATTCCCTACTCTTAAGCCCACTTGCCAATATCGATTACAGTTTTGTGACCGGGGAGGAGGTGCCTGTGCCGACCCGAAAAGGCGAATTGATCTATGCTGGGGGGAGACAAAAAGGAGACCCGATTTTACTAACCATCCAAAAATCACCCTCGCAAAGCTACCTTACTGATCTTTGGAACAATGAGTCTTTCGAAAAATCCAACAAAAGACTATTGGAACCATTGTCCAACCGGATCAGTGGGGTATTTACTTGGACGGTAGTGACCGTAGCCGTAGCAGCATTTGTATTCTGGGTAGGAAAGGACGTTTCCCTTGCGGTCAAAGCTTTTACCACCGTGTTGATCGTGGCTTGCCCTTGTGCACTTTCGATGTCCACGCCTTTTACTTTAGGAAATACGCTGCGGATTTTTGGAAAAGGAAAATTCTATCTGAAAAACGCTTCGGTTGTTGAAAGACTTGCTTTGATCGATACGGTGGTATTTGACAAAACGGGCACCCTTACAGATCCCGCCAATGCATCAATTGATTATTTCGGTGAGGAGCTTTCTCCGGAAACCAAGTCTATCCTTAAGGCTATGGTTGAGCGATCTACTCATCCCCTGAGCAACAGAATCAATCTCTGGCTTGGTAAAATCGAAGGATTCAAACCAGAAAAAGTACAGGAGATCAAAGGAGAAGGAATCTTGGCGGTTTACAAAGGTCAGGAGTTTCGATTGGGGTCCAAAGACTTTACTCATGCAAAAAAACAATCTCTGGCCGAAACCGGAAATTACGTCTTCCTTACCGTCGAAGGAGTTGTTTTAGGCCATTTCCACATTCAATCAGGCCTAAGGGATGGAGCTTCTCAAGTGGTAAAAGACCTTTCAAAGGATTTTGAACTCCATGTTCTTTCTGGAGACCATGGGCATGAGCGGGTGTCTTTGAGTCATAAACTTTCTCCAAAACTTCAATTTCACTTCAATCAAAGTCCAGTCGATAAGCTGAATTACCTGAAGCAGCTCAACGAAATGCAGAAAAACACTTTGATGATTGGCGATGGATTAAATGATGCTGGAGCGCTTCAGGAAAGCCAGGTTGGGATAGCCATCACCGATCGGGTCAGCCATTTTTCCCCCGCGAGTGATGCCATTCTGGATGCCGACTCCTTTGACAAAATTCCAAGTTTTCTGGCCTTTGCCAGAAACAGCCGCACGATCATCAAGACTAGCTTCGGACTGAGTTTTCTGTACAATATCATCGGCTTGAGTTTGGCGGTTCAAGGGCTGTTGAGTCCTGTGCTTTGTGCCATTTTGATGCCGTTGAGCAGTATTTCCGTGGTGGTTTTCACCACCATAGCCACCAATATCATGGGGATCCGAAAGGGACTCATTCACCTAAAAAGCTATTAACATGGAAGTCATTTTTATCCTTATCGGAATAAGTCTAGTACTGGCCATCACGTTTTTATTTCTCTTTTTCAGGGCGATGAAAGCCGGACAGTTTGATGACAGCTATACCCCCTCCGTCCGGATTTTATTTGAAAACCAACCTAAAAAATCAATAAAAGATCAACCAAAAAAATCCAAGTCCTATGAATGATGCTACTTTGGAACGGTTTCACTATGACAATAAAATTGTCAAGTATTTCGGAGCCGCCACGATTATCTGGGGTCTTGTAGGGATGTTGGTGGGGCTTCTTGCCGCCACGCAGCTTTTCCTACCTGAGGCCAATTTGGGCAATCCTTACACTACTTTTGGAAGGATTCGTCCACTGCATACCAATGCAGTAATCTTTGCTTTTGTGGGGAATGCCATCTTCGCAGGAGTTTACTACTCCATGCCAAGACTGCTCAAAACCCCTATGTGGAACAAATCCCTGAGCTGGTTCCATTTCTGGGGATGGCAATTTATTATCCTCTTGGCGGCTATTACCCTTCCGCTTGGGATCACCACTTCCAAAGAATATGCCGAGCTTGAGTGGCCGATTGATATCCTTATCGCTCTGGTTTGGGTAGCTTTTGGGGCTAACATGATCGGTACTTTGATCAAGAGACGGGAACGTCACATGTATGTAGCGATCTGGTTTTATCTCGCCTCTTTTGTAACCGTGGCAGTCCTTCACATTTTCAATTCATTTGAGCTCCCGGTATCTTTCCTGAAAAGCTATTCAGCTTATGCCGGTGTACAAGATGCCTTGGTACAATGGTGGTATGGACACAATGCCGTCGCATTTTTCCTTACTACACCTTTCCTGGGTTTGATGTACTATTTCCTTCCCAAAGCAGCCGGGCGGCCGGTGTATTCTTACAAGCTTTCCATTGTCCATTTCTGGTCTTTGATCTTCATTTACATGTGGGCTGGACCTCACCACCTGTTGTATACCGCATTGCCAGAATGGGCCCAAGTGCTTGGAACTGTATTTTCGGTCATGCTTGTGGCCCCTTCTTGGGGAGGTATGGTCAATGGGTTGCTGACGTTGAGAGGCGCATGGGACAAGGTTCGAAATGAACCGGTCTTGAAATTTATGGTCGTGGCCGTGACCGCATACGGTATGGCAACTTTTGAAGGCCCGATGCTTTCCCTTAAAAATGTCAACGCAATCGCACACTATACCGACTGGATCGTAGGTCACGTACACATCGGTGGCTTGGGATGGAATGGGTTTTTGACATTCGGTATGTTGTACTGGATGTGGCCTAAATTGTTCAAAACAAGCATTTACTCCACCAAACTTGCCAATACGCACTTTTGGCTAGGTACGCTTGGGATCATTTTCTATGCACTTCCCCTATACGTATCAGGTTTGACTCAATTCCTGATGTTGAAAGAATTTAATGAGGCTGGAAGATTGGCTTATCCTAATTTCCTGGAGACTGTCATTCAAATTGTACCGATGTACATGCTCCGTGCTTTGGGTGGCTTGCTCTACCTAAGCGGTGCAGTTATCATGATTTACAACATGTGGATGACTGCCAAGCAAGGAACCTTCCAGGAAACTGAAGAAGATCAAGCTCCAGCATTGGCAAAATCTTACAATCCGAGCGGAGAATTTTGGCATAGAGCATGGGAAAGAAAACCTGTCTTCTTTACCATTTTGGCGACGCTTGCCATTGCCATAGGCGGGGCGATCGAAATCATTCCTACGCTATTAATCAAATCAAACGTGCCAACCATCAGCTCTGTGAAGCCTTATACTCCACTTGAGCTGGAAGGCCGTGACTTATACATCGCCAACGGTTGCGTAGGTTGTCACTCTCAGATGATCAGACCCTTCCGCTCCGAAACTGAGCGATACGGTGAATATTCCAAAGCAGGTGAGTTTGTCTATGACCGTCCTTTCCTTTGGGGATCCAAGCGTACCGGACCTGATTTGCACCGAGTAGGGGGTAAATATCCGGACAGCTGGCATTATCACCACATGGTCGATCCGTCCTCCATGTCCCCGGGATCCTTGATGCCGCCATATCCTTGGATGACCACCAACGAGTTGGACGTTTCCGATTTGCCTGCCAAGATTAGAACCCTTCAGAAATTGGGCGTGCCTTATCCAGAGGGATTTGATCAGCAAGCAGCTGCTGATTATGAAAAGCAGGCAGCCAAAGTGGTTGCCAATCTGAAAGAAGCCGGAGTGGAAGTGGCTCCAAACACGGAAATTGTTGCGCTGATTGCTTACCTACAGCGATTGGGAACCGATATCAAACAGCAGCCAACTGCTTCTAACCAATAACTTCTGAAGCCATGTACAAAGAAATTCTAAGATCCATCGAAAACATAGAGATCTATCCGATCATTTCCTTGGTCATCTTCCTGCTGTTTTTTGTAGGTATGTTTTTATGGGTGGTAAACACTCCCAAAGATCATATCAGACATATGGAATCTCTTCCTTTTGACGAAAACGATTCATCTTCTCACCAGCCATGAAATCGAGCATGGGTTTAATTGAAACGGAAAGTATCGATTATGCCCACGCAAGATTCCTGTGACCTTAAAGAAAAAAATAAGCACATGAAAAAGTTATTTTCCATACTCGCTATTTTGGGCCTCACCTCATATCCGGTTTGGGCTCAAACTGAAGAATCCAATTGGTATACCAAGTTGCAGGCCATGGATTCCAGCCAATTGACACTCTTGGTGATTTTGGGTGTCGTCTTGGTAGTTATTGTTCTCCTATTGATTTTGATGGTGTACCTGATGTCCTTTATGGCAGCGGTACTTCGCAAAGAGGATCCAAGCCTAGCCAATGAACCTTCTTGGTGGGATAGTTTCAAGGAGCGTTTTGTCACCGGCAAGGTAGATGAAGTGGGTGGAAAGGAAGAAAAAGCCAAAATGATGGCCGATCATTCCTATGATGGGATTACTGAACTGGACAACTTCATGCCTCCTTGGTTGCAATATGTATTTATTGGGACAGTGATCTTTGCAGGCATTTATTTCGTCAACTATTCGATTCTTGGAAACGGGCCTACCGGGGCAGAGGAATACGAAGAAGAATTGAGGGTGGAAGCCATTGCCGCAGAGGCTCGTAAAGCCAGTATAGCTGCAGGAATTGATGAAAATTCAGTAGTATTTGATGAATCTGCTGCTGGATTGGCAGCAGGGAAAAGCATTTTTGAAACGAACTGCGTGGCTTGTCATGCCGCAGATGGTGGAGGAGGCGTTGGTCCCAATCTGACGGATGAATACTGGTTACACGGTGGATCGATCAAGGATGTCTTCTCCGTGGTGAAATATGGAGTGGTAGAAAAAGGGATGGTTCCTTGGGAGGATCAGCTCAGCCCGGAGCAAATCCAACAAGTATCTTCCTTCATCCTGAGCCTGAAAGGTACGACTCCAGCCAATCCTAAGGAACCACAAGGAGAGCCTTATTCTGAGACTCCAGCCCAAGCCGCTCCTGTGACAGATAGCACAACGGTTGTAGCGACGATTGAGTAAGTTTATCACTGCCGGGAGGAGCAATTCCCGGCAGTAATTTTACCTAGAGCATGGCTAAGAAAAACCAAAACCCCCATTTGAATCCTGAGACGTTCCGGGATGCACTGGGGACAGTCAGAGAAGATGGAAAGCGTTTTTGGGTGTTTCCCAAAAAGGTTTCCGGAGTTTTTTATCGGTATCGAACATATCTGTCTTGGCTATTGCTGGCGATTTTATTTGCCGGACCTTTTATTCAGGTCGATGGCAGACCTTACATGCTTTTCAATATTTTTGATAGAAAATTCATCATTTTCGGAGCCGCATTTTGGCCTCAGGATACCCATTTATTGATATTTCTGCTCTTGATTTTTTTCGTATTCGTAATTCTCTTTACGGTGGTCTTTGGCAGAGTTTGGTGTGGATGGGCATGTCCACAGACCTTATTTATGGAGATGGTTTTTCGAAAAATCGAATACCTGATCGAAGGCGATGCCAATCAGCAACGGGCCTTGAAAGAAAGTCCCTGGACGGGTGAAAAAATTTGGAAGAGAGGACTCAAACTCGGGATTTTCGCTTTGATTTCCCTTATGATCGGTCATCTGGTAATGGCTTATCTGATCGGCGTAGATCAAGTGAGGGAAATCGTCACTCAGTCTCCTTCACAGAACATGGCCGGCTTTATTGGTTTGGTTGCTTTTTCGGGCATTTTCATGTTCGTCTTTTCCTGGTTTAGGGAGCAGGCTTGCATCGTGGTTTGTCCTTACGGACGACTACAGGGTGTGCTGCTCGACAACAACAGCATTAATGTCATGTACGATTATGTCCGTGGCGAACCTCGTGCTCCTATCCGGAAACATGCTGAGGAAAGTTCCCCCAAAGGTGATTGTGTAGATTGCGGTCTCTGTGTGCAAGTGTGTCCCACAGGAATTGATATCCGCAATGGAACCCAAATGGAGTGTGTAAACTGCACGGCATGTATTGATGCCTGCGATGAAGTGATGGTGAAAGTAGAGCGCCCAAAAGGTCTCATTCGTTATGCTTCTGAAAACAGCATCAAACAGGGTTTTCAAAAGCTGATGACTGGAAGGGTCAAAGGATATACCGTAGTTTTGACCATTTTGGTGGCAGCCTTTGTCACCCTGATTGCGACACGGGAGGATTTGGAGGGGACGATTACCCGTTTTCCGGGGATGACCTATCAAGAACGTGAGGGAGGGAAAGTATCCAACCTCTACAACATTACCCTAATCAACAAAACCTTTGAGCCTCAGCGGGTAGAAATCAATGCTTTGGCTGAAGGGATGGAAATTGAAATTGTAGGGGCAAAAGAATGGGTGTTGGAACCTCAGACGAAATTTGAAGGCCGGTTTTTTCTGGTCCGAAGTCAGTCTGAAGTAAAAGTGCCTCAAGAGAAAGTCCTGCTGCAATTGACTCATCAGGGCAAGGAATTTGATGAAATCAAAACAAACTTTATGGCTCCTGTAGGAGCCGCAAATTAAGAAAGCACTATGGATTGGGGAAAAGGAATATTGCTCGTAATAATCGCATTTGTGGGTTTTATCATGACTTTGGTTGTCATCTCGGTCAGACAGGATGATATTCATTTGGTCACTGAGAATTATTATGAAAAGGAAATTAAATACCAAGATCAGATCGAGCGGGAAAAATCCGCTGCGGCATTGGACCGGGAAGTATTGGTGTTTGATGCACAGTCCAGGGCGGTGATATTGGATTTACCTGTAGGAGCAAAAGGGAATATCCGGCTATTTCGGCCATCAGATGCCAGATTGGATCAGGAGCTTTCCCTTGATATCAAAGAGGAAGGCAAAACCACCATTCCCTTGGAAAAACTTAAGTCAGGTTACTGGCGAGTTCAGCTGACCTGGACGGAAAACGGGGTCGAGTTTTACGAAGAAAAGAAAATCAGCCTCTGATGCTTTGGACTGCTTTGGCTTTGGGTTTTTTGGGATCATTCCATTGCATCGGAATGTGTGGCCCCATTGCCTTGGCTGTCGGCGGAAAAGGAAGTCAGACTTTTCTTTTCAACAAAATCATTTATAATCTGGGGAGAAGTTTGACTTACGCTTTCCTGGGTTTGATTGTGGGCAGCCTGGGTTTCTCCCTTTCCCTTGCAGGTATCCAGCAAGGCATTTCAGTGGCGATGGGACTGCTGATCGTTCTTCTTTCTTTGAGTTACAAAAAAGCTGATCAGTTTTTGACCATTCCTGCTCTTTCGGGTGCTGTTCGTTGGATCAAAAGTCACCTTTCCCAATACCTTAAATCTGGAAGCAAGCTTGCTTTCTTTTCTACAGGCTTTGTCAATGGACTGTTGCCTTGCGGAATGGTCTACATGGCCCTGGTGGTAGCGATGGGCATGCAAAGCCCCATTTTGGGAGCTTCATACATGTTTTTCTTCGGATTGGGGACCGTTCCGATGTTGCTGGGATTGATGGTTTCTGGCAGTTTTTTACCTCTGGTACGAAGACAGCAATTCCAAAAAGCAATCCCATACTTAGGGATTCTCATTGGTGTTTTGATGGTTTTTAGAGGTTTGGGCTTGGGGATTCCCGGAATAAGTCCCGAACTGGCAGTTTTCGATTATGGTACACAGCAGGTGGAAATCACCCTATGCCATTGATCAGATTGCTTTGCTGAAAGTGGCCGTATTCGATTTGGAGGAAATCATCCTCATATCAAACTGAGCACAGATATTTCGGACCACAGCCATACCATCCTCGGTGACTTTAAAGGTTAATCCATTTCGCTCGATCAGCCCCTCATATTCCATCTCGAGAAGAGATTTTTGATTTTCAAAAGGCAACTTTTCCCAGATCAACTTAGGAAGTTCCGCATTTCCCTTACAGATCAAATCTAAAATTAGCCTTCTGGTGATGATATCCTCTTCTGTTTGAATATGACCCCGAATGATGGGGAGCTTATTTTCCCTTAGATTTTGCTCATAGGCTTCAATATTCTTTTCATTTTGGGCAAAGCCTAATCCGATGTCACTGATACTACTGGCACCAAGTCCAATCAACATTTCGGAAGGAGAAGTCGTATAGCCCATGAAGTTTCGGTGGAGATTTCCGGACTTTTTCGCAAGGCAAAGGGGGTCGCTTGGCAAAGCAAAATGATCCATTCCCACCTCCTCATAGCCCATCGCGAGGAGTTTTTCCTTCCCAAATTCATAGAGGGCTCTCTTTTCCTTTTCATTGGGGAGAAAGGACTCAAAGCTTTTTTGCGCCGGGAAAGCGGATGGCAAATGCGCATAACTGTAAAAAGCAATCCGCTCCGGGCGGAGCGCAGCTACTTGATCAAAGGTTTCCCAGAGTGTCTCCAATGTCTGATGAGGCAGGCCATAAATCAGGTCAAAATTCACCGAGCGATAGCCCAATTTTCGGGCATTTTCGGTTACCTCTTTTACTTTTTCATAGGGCTGGATTCGGTGGATCGCTTTCTGCACCTTCAGGTCAAAATCCTGAATTCCAAAACTTACCCGATCAAATCCCAGAAGGGCCAATTCCTGGAGGTGTTCGAAAGTGGTATTGTTTGGATGTCCTTCAAAACTGAATTCGGCATTGGGAAGAATCTCAGCGGATTTTAGAATTTTAGACAGTAGTAATTCCAGGTTTTGGGCCGAAAAAAATGTGGGAGTTCCTCCTCCCAGATGAATTCCTGCAATTTTTGGGGCTTCCCCAAAGAGCCCCAAATAGTGGGACCATTCTCGGATTATGGCCTCAAGGTAAGGGTCTTCGACGCTGTGATTCTTGGTGATCCGCTTGTTGCAGCCACAGTAGGTACAGAGACTTTCGCAGAATGGCAAATGAATGTAGAGTGTTACCCCTTCTTTTTTCCCGATCAGTTTAAAAGCTTTTTTGACCAGGTTTTCCCACCGGGAGGTAGTTAAGTTGTTTTCCCATAGCGGAACAGTTGGATAAGAAGTGTATCTGGGTACTGGCTTATTGTATTTTTGAATAAGCTTTGAGGATAGTGCCATCTTGAGGTATTTTGCTCAAATGTGGCCTTCAGCGTTCGTCTATTTTGTGACCTAAGTAACTCATAAACCTGATTTTTATCAGAGATATTTTCAGGACTTCAAAAACCCCGATTCGGATTAATCCAAAAGGAAATTGTTGAAGAAAGTACTCTTTAAACCCAGCCAAATCAGGAAAAAGAGCATAGCCCAAAAGAGGTAAATCCGGTAATAATCGGCGGTTTCCTTGTATCGGTTTTCCAGGATTTCTGCTTTTTCCAAGGTATCGATCCGCTTAAAAATTTCCTGCAAAGCATCTCCGTCAGAGGCCCGGTAAAACTCCCCGTTACCGATTCGGGCGATTTCGCGTAGCGTAGTCTCATCCAAATAACTTTCCACCATTTGTGGTCTGCCAAAGAAATCTGTCCCGTAAGGCACCATACCGTCTTTTCCAACCGCAATGGTGTAGATCTTGATGTCAAATGCGGAAGCCAGCTGGGCTGCAAAAAGCGGATCTACGTTTCCGGCATTGCTTTCCCCATCGGATAATAGGATCATCACTTTGGAGGGAGTATCACTTTCCTTCATCCGGTTGGTGCCAGCCGCCAAAGCCGACCCGATGGCAGTACCTTTGGGCTCGATCATTTCAAAGGAAATCTCCGAAATCAGGCTGGTCAACAGTTCGTAATCATTGGTAAGCGGAGCCAGGGAATAGGCTTCTCCTGCAAAAACCACCATTCCGATCCGGTCTCCAAAACGTCCATTGATAAAGTCAATGGCAGTCTTTTTGGCGGATTCCAGTCGGTTGGGCGTGAAGTCTTGCAAGTCCATGGATTCTGAAATGTCCATCACCAGCAGGATATCAATCCCCTCGGTGTACTGTTCGACCTTCTCATTACTCCGCTGGGGACGCGCCAGGGCGATGACTATCAAGATAAGAGAAAGAAAGAAAAAGCCCGTCGGGATTAGTCTCAGGTAAGTCCAGGGATTTCCTCGCGTGATCCGTTTGGGCAGGGAAAGTTCCAAAACCGGATTTTTCAAAAATTTAATTCCCTTTCGGATCAAAATGAGAAGCGGAATGATCCAAAGCAAGTTCAGCAGAATCGGATTTTCCCATTCGTAGGTTTTGAAGGTCTCCGGCAAAAACCAAGACCAGCTAAAGAACTCAGCGAGTTGCTCTTTCATTTCTGATTTGGTTTAGTTTTTCCTGATACTTGGTTTTGGCCACTTGCAAGAGGTATTCTGTTGCTTCCTCCGTTTTGGCTTCTTTGCCGGCATAGATGATCATATCAATGGACCGCAAAGCTTTGAAGATCTCTTTGTCATCCAAGGCTTCTGAGATTTCGCTGGAAGTCCATTCCTGGAACGGTAGATCGGTGATGCTTTCCAGATATCCTTTCCACAAGCCGACCACTTCGTCGGCCAGTTCCAAGGCTGGGGTTTGAGCCAGCAAACCGGTAAGTTTTTTCCACTTTCGCTCAAATTGAAGCCAACGTAGCTTCTCCCGGTTTTTCTTAAAGAAGGACTTGATTCGCTTTGCGAAAATCAAAATCAATCCGCCCAAAAGCAGCACAACACCTCCGGCTATGAGTCCCGCCATCAGCCAATTGAATGTTTTTTCAATGGGTTGATAAACATTGTTTTCCTGGAAAACCGGTTGCTCGGGAATAGAATCCAAAACCAGCTTCAGTTTTAGCTCTGCTTCGGTGGAAAAATAGGTGATGCTATCGTACCGGCTCAGTTCATAGACTGGCAAGGAGAGATAGATGCTGGGTTCGAGGGAGAAATTGGAAATGAAGTAAATCGTGCTGTCCAGTGTCGTGCCCTCTGATGTGGAAGAGATGAAGGTTTTCTTCTCCAGCAAGACCAAAGGGGAAAAGTCATAAGTCGAATCTGGAAACACGACCTGGGTGTTTTCCGGATAGCGGGCCTTCAACACAAAGCCAACACGCTCTCCAAGCCTGGCTGAGTCCTGTGTAAAGTAGCCTTCTACCTGCACGTTTTGTGCAAAGGCCGAGAAACTCAGCCCCAGGAAAAAAAGCAAGACAGCAATTCTACCCACGTTTCATTCGTTTGTTTCGGTACTTAAACAAGTCGATCAAAGGAGCAACAATGTCTTGTGTCGTATCGATAGCCAAGTAATTTATCTGGTTCTTTTTACAGATTTCCTTGAGTTGATCTCGTTCAGAGGTAAAGGTGTCCGCTATTTTTTTGGAAAAGCTGCCAAATGCCGTATTTACCCAAGTGGTTTTGCCACGCTCCTTGTCGAAGATCGGAATAATTCCCAAGGAGGGAAGAGCAGATTCTCTGGGATCTGTCAGCTGAATGGCCACCAGATCGTGACGCTCCGCCAAAGCCCGGAAGGACCGCTCATAATCCTGATCGATGAAATCCGAAATCACAATGATGATGCTTCGTTTTTTGATCAGATTTAAGGAAAACGAAAACAAGCCGTTGAGATCTGTTTTGAGGCTTTTGTTTTTGTGGTCAAAAATTCCCCGGATGATCTTGACTCCTTGCTTGCTACCTTTGGCAGGAAGGATGAGCTTTTCCTGCTGATCCGAATAGCTGATCAGACCGATCTGGCTTCCTTCGTACACTGCGGCCAAAGTCAAAACCCCAGCGATCAACTTCCCTTGATCGATTTTTTTATTGCCTTGCTGCCCGATATCCTGACTTCCTGAAATGTCCAAAAGGAAATAAACCGACTGCTCTTTTTCCTCCCGAAAGGTCTTCACGAAAGTCCCGTGGCCCTTGGCAGACACTTTCCACTCGATGGTCCGCACATCATCGCCATATTGATAGGGCCTCAGATCATCAAATTCCAATCCTGAGCCTTTAAAAAGCGATTGGTACTCACCCTGGAGGTGGTTGTTGGCCACCTTTCTGATCATGATTTCGTATTTCCTTAGCTTACCGAAGAGCTGGTCCATGTGGGCGATTTGAGCGGGCTAAGTTAAAGTCTTGAGGCGAATTATAAAATTTGAGTTCGGTAATCCGTCGAGGCATTATCCGTTAAAAAAACCTAATTTTGGCACGTGAAACGAATTGTTACTGCATTAATTTTCTTGGGTATCCTGGGTTCCTGTACGCAGGATTCGGTTCCTGACGGCATTCTGTCCGAAGATATGATGGTCAAGGTCCTGATTGATATCCAGTTGACTGAGGGGATTGTCAGTGCGCTCCCCATCCCGTACGATTCCTCCCAGACCCTGTATTCGCTCATGGAAAAAGACGTGTTCCTCAAACATGGTGTCGTGGATTCAGTTTTCACTAAAAGTATGTTATTCTATCTGGAAGATGCCGGTAAGATGGACAGGATTTATGGTCGAGTCATCGATTCGCTGACCGTTTTGGAGTCTAGTCCTGAGAAAAAAGAGGAATTATTCTGATGCTTTACCCCTCCAATCTCGAGCAAAAAATCAATTTCATTAAGATCAAAGACCTGCTCAAAGTGGAATGTACTTCCTCTTTGGGGCAGGATTACGTCGATAAAATCGCCTTTTCATCAGATTACAACCTGGTGCAGCGGTTGCTGGATCAGACCGATGAATTCCGGCAAATCCTGATTTCCGGTGAGGCGTTTCCCAATTCCAACTTCACGAACCTTTCTCCATTTTTGGAAAAAGCCAAGCTCGAAGGGGCCTTTTTGGACGAAGAAGAGTTTTACGAAGTCAAGCTAGCCTTGCAGACCCTGAGAGGATGTGTGGTGTTTTTTCAGAAAAACGGCGAAAACTATCCGACGCTCAGTGCTCTTTTGGGATTGCTGCTCGATTTGGACATGAATCTCCTGAAAGCCATCGACCTGATCATCGATGAAAAAGGGAAGATTCGCAGCAATGCCAGCAAGGAACTCCAGTTGATCCGTAACCAATTGTTGTATGAGGAAGGACGGCTGAGGAAAGTCATGGAGCGGATTTTCAAAGATGCACGGGCAAAAGGGCTGACTCCAGAAGATGCGACGATGACGATTCGCGGAGGAAGGCTGGTCATTCCGGTGGCTGCGGAAAATAAACGAAAACTCAGGGGATTTATCCATGATGAATCGGCCACCGGTCAGACCGTTTTCATGGAACCCGAAGAAGCCCTGGATATCAACAATGAAATCCGGGACCTCGAATACATGGAGCGCCGGGAAATCATCCGGATTTTGACCAAGCTCACGGATAAAGTCAGACCCTCGATCCCCGCACTTCGCAAGGCTACCAACTTTCTCGGACTGATGGATTTCATTCGTGCCAAAGCGAAATTTGCCCAAAAAACCGAAAGTGCCAAGCCGGAATTGGTCAAGGAGCGAACGCTTACCTGGACCCGGGCAAGGCACCCGATTTTGGAAATGGCCCTGAAGTCACAAGGGAAAACGATCGTGCCGCTGGACATCAAATTGGGAGGACATGAGCGCCTGTTGGTGATTTCCGGTCCCAATGCCGGGGGAAAGTCTGTGACCTTGAAGACCGTCGCACTGCTTCAATACATGCTTCAATGCGGCCTGTTGATTCCTGTGCATCCGGATTCCAAAAGCTCCTTGTTTGACAATTTTTTCATTGACATCGGAGATGAGCAAAACCTGGAAAATGACCTGAGTACCTACAGCTCTCATCTGATGAGCATGAAGCATTTTACCCAGTTTGCCAACAAGAAGACGATCCTTTTCATTGACGAATTCGGAACCGGGACCGAGCCTCAATTTGGTGGGGCAATCGCCGAATCCATTTTACTGTCATTGAATAAGCTGGGGACTTTTGGCGTGATCACCACGCACTACGGTAACCTGAAGCAGGTAGCCAACAAAAATCAAGGCCTGGTAAACGGAGCCATGCGCTATGATGTGGATCGGTTGGAACCCATCTATCAGCTGGAAATCGGGAAGCCTGGTTCTTCTTTTGCCTTGGAGATTGCTTCCAAAATCGGGCTTTCCAAAGAGATTTTGGCTTATGCCAAAGACCATATCGGAGAGGAAAGGGTTCGCTACGATCGCCTTCTGACTCAGTTGGAAAATGAGAAAAACCAATATTCAGGTCTGCTTAAGGAGGTAAAAGAAAAGGATAAGTTGCTTCAGGTTCGTCTTAAGGAGTACAATCAGCTGAAAGAAACTTTGGAACTGACCAAAAAACGCTACATCCAAGAAGCCAAACAGGAGGCTAAGGCGCTTTTGGACCAGACCAATAAGAAAATCGAGGCTACCATCCGTGAAATCCGGGAGGGGAAGGCAGAGAAAGAAGTGACCAAGCAGGTCCGTCAGCAACTGGAAGAATTCAAGCAGGAAATCAAACCTGAAAAAGCGGTGATCAAGGATCCGGAAATTCAGGTGATCGGTGGCAAGATCGAACCGGGAGATTGGGTTAGGCTCAAAGACAACGGTGCGATAGCAGAAGTCATCAGTATCAAAAACAAAGATGTGGAGATCACCATCGGAGACTTGAAATCCAATGTGAAACTGGCGCGCCTGGAGAAAATCTCAAAGACTGAACTTAAAAAGGAGCTCAAGGCCGTAGAGCGGAGAGGAAATTACAACACCAACGAGAAGATGATGGATTTCTCCTCCAATCTCGATTTGAGGGGAAAACGAGGAGAGGAGATTCTTCCTTTGATCCAAACCTTCATCGATGAGGGTTTTATGCTTGGGGTGAAAAATCTCCGAATTGTCCATGGAAAAGGAGATGGGATATTGAGGGAAGTGACCCGAAATCTACTCAGGACCATGCCGCAGGTGAGCAAAATGGAAGATGAGCATGCAGACCGTGGAGGAGCGGGAGTAACTTTGGTCGCTTTGAAATAAAAAAAGGGAGCTGATCGGCTCCCTTTTTTGTGTGGTATCCCGTTTACTTTTTGAGCAAGGTAAAGGTGTAGTTCCCGGCTACAGCAAGTTGCCCGTTGATTCTTGCTCCTGGAGCGGGAATCGAAAATATCAAGGTCAGATTGTTGCCCGTTTGGGTAAATGAAATTTCCCTTCCCGCAGCAGGTTTGGTTCCGGTTAAAGTGAATTTGTCAAAATTGGTTCCGGCAAAAGACCAGTTTCCGTTGGAATCAAACAAGTCGTTGCTGTTTCTGGACGTGTAAGTTTTGGATGACCCGGAGTTTAGAATTAATTCAAAAGTTGAGTAAAGGTCGGTCACGACTCGGCCGTCTCTGGTCACCGACCCACCTCCAGCGATACCCCATGCTTGAGTTCCGGTTCCTGTCAGGGCTTCTGTTGCCAATTGTTCAGGGGTTTTCTGAGGGGTTGGAGTAGGATCATCACCACAAGCTTGCAAACCCACAATCACCAAAGCCGCTAGGGCGATTTTCAATATTGATGTCTTCATAAAAACTAATTTCAGAATTGTAAAATTAGGGATATCGCCGAAAGTTCAAAGGAGGTCCGGTTACTTAAAATCCTCCATGGCCAGTTTTTGTAAACAAAATTCATATTCCCGAGGCTCATTGGAGCAGATAACGATAATTCTGTCTTTTTGAAATTTTTGGATCAGCTCAGAATACCAGGCAATCCCTTTTTTGTCAAGATTGGAAGTGGGTTCATCAAGCAAAACCAAGGGGACATCGGAAAAGACAGCCAGTCCGAGTTTTACCCGCTGCTTCATTCCCGAGGAAAATTGGGAAACCGGCTTGGAGGAATGTTGATCCAGATAAAGCGTGTCAATCAGTTCTTTGGGGCTTATGCCATTCAGCGGTTTTTTAAAGTTGAAATGGAATTGGATCAATTCCCGAAGATTGAATTCCTCCGGGAGTTCCAAATAGGGAGCAGCCAAAGAAAGTTTTTTATGCCATTCCGATTCAGGAATCAGCGAATGATCCACTTCAAAGCTGATTTTGCCTGAGGTAATGGGAATGACTCCGGAAAGGCATTTGAGCAAAGTCGATTTTCCGGAGCCATTTCCGCCGGTGATAGCCAAGGAATCCCCTGACTTCAATTGGAGGCTTAGGTTTTTAAAAATCCATTCGTATTGGAAGCGCTTGGATGCTTCCTGCAAGTGGATTTTTAGCATATCAGTTGATGTATCCTTTCATCACTCCTCGCTCAGATGAACGGATGAAGTTTAGAATTTCGTCTCGCTCCTTGGTAGCGGGGAGATTGATTTCGATTTCTTCCAAAGCCCGGCTGTTATTGAGGCTATTGAGGAAAAGGTAGCGATAGACTTCCTGAATGTGGGAAATGGTCTCGCTGGTAAAGCCTCTTCTTCTCAGGCCAAGGGAATTAACTCCGGCGTAGGAAAGGGGTTCGCGGGCAGCTTTGGTAAAGGGAGGGACGTCTTTTCTGACCAAAGATCCCCCGGAAATCATGGCGTGCATGCCGATTTTCACAAATTGGTGAACAGCACTCGAGCCTCCGATAATCGCCCAATCATCGATAGATACGTGTCCGGCGATCTGTACCGAGTTGGCAATGATGACATTGCTCCCGATCACACAATCATGAGCGACATGGACATAAGCCATCAAGAGGCAATTGCTTCCCACAACGGTCGTCTGCTTGTCTACTGTTCCCCGACTGATGGTGACACATTCTCGGATCGTAGTATGATCACCGATCACTACGGTCGACTCTTCACCTTGAAACTTTAAATCCTGAGGGATACCTGCAATCACCGCACCTGGGAAAATCCGGCAATTTTTACCGATTCGTGCCCCCGGATAAATGGTGACATTGGATCCTATCCAGGTGTTGTTGCCGATGATCACATCTTCATGAATCATGGTAAATGGGTCCACATGGACGTTTTCTCCCAATTGTGCTTTTGGGTCTATGTGAGCGAGTGTGCTGATCATGATTCTTTTCGGGTTATGCTCGCTGTCATCACGGCTTCACAAACGAGGGTATTGCCCACGTAGGCTTCTCCTCTCATTTTTGCGATACCTCTTCGAATAGGCGCTAAAAGTTCACATTTGAAAACCAAGGTGTCACCGGGCAACACCATTTTTCTGAATTTGCAATTTTCAATTCCCAAGAAATAAGTCCAGTAGTTCTCTGGGTCTTCGACCGAACTCAATACCAAAATCCCGCCAGTCTGAGCCATGGCTTCTACCTGGAGCACTCCAGGCATTACCGGATTTCCGGGGAAATGGCCCATGAAAAAAGGTTCGTTCATGGTGACGTTTTTTACGCCGGCCACTACTGTATCGTCCAGATAGATAATCTTGTCAATCAGCTGAAAAGGATAGCGGTGAGGTAAAATATTGCTGATCTGATTGATGTCCATCACCGGAGGAAGCTTCGGATCGTAGTGTGGGATATGGGAAGCTCCGGCTTTTTCCATGGCTCGTTTGAGTTTTTTGGCAAAAGCCACATTGGCGGCATGACCCGGTCTTGCGGCCAAAATCTGGGCCTTAAGCGGCCTTCCTACCAAGGCCAAATCCCCGACCACATCGAGCAATTTGTGGCGGGCAGGCTCATTTCTGTAGCGGAGATCCACATTGTTGAGGATGCCTTCTTTTTTGACCTCGACGGTTTGTTTGTTGAACATCTTGGCCAAATGGGCCAATTCGTCTTTTTCGACCACCCGATCCACAACCACTATGGCATTATTCAGATCTCCCCCTTTGATCAGGTTGGAGTTGTAAAGCATTTCCAGTTCGTGAAGAAAACAGAAGGTCCTGCAGGATGCGATTTCAGTTCTAAACTGGCTGATATCGGTAATAGAGGCATGCTGACTTCCCAAAACCGGAGAGTTGTAATCTACCATGACAGTGACCCGATAATTATCAGTTGGCAGCGCAACCATCTCAACCTCACGCGCGGAGTCTTTGTATTGGATACTCTCCTGAACTTCAAAAAACCTGCGAAGGGCATTTTGTTCCTCAAATCCGGCGTCTTCCAGCACTTCAATAAATTGAATCGAGGAACCATCCATGATCGGAGGCTCGGGTCCGTCCAGTTGAATCAGGACATTGTCGACCTCAAGTCCTACCAATGCAGCCAATACGTGCTCGACAGTGTATACCCTTGCACCGTTCTGTTCCAGCGTAGTGCCTCTGGATACATCGACTACCAAATCACAATCCGCATCCACTGTAGGTCTACCTTCTAGGTCGATCCGCTGAAATTTGATTCCGTGGTTTGGAGGGGCAGGCAGAAAAGTCATATTAGAAACGACACCGGTGTGCAACCCTACTCCGGAAAGTTCCACCTGTTTTTTGATGGTATGCTGTTTTACTTTCATATGGTTATCATTTGCCCTTTTTGGGCCATACGGAATCTAGCAGGATTCATACTTTGTGGAGTACGACTTACTTCCCATGCTAGATTTCATGGTCAGTTTTCCTTTTGGGAATTCAAGACAGCAAAATTAGCCCTTTTTTTCCAGTTCTTTGATTCGCTTTTCCAGTTGCTCCAGATTTTTGAATAGGGCGTAGGACTTCAAAAAGTCTTTCATATCCATGGCCATATAGCCAAGAAGCGTTTCTCCTGATTTTTTCACTGACTTACTTACTCCAGTATTGGGCCCAATTGTCGTGTGGTCAGCAAGTTTGATATGACCCACGATCCCCGCTTTCCCTGCTAATATCGAATTTTTGCCGATTTCTGCAGATCCTGACACTCCTGCCTGTGCAGCTATTACCGTATTTTCTCCAATGATCACATTGTGAGCGATCTGAACTTGGTTATCGATTTTAGCGCCTTTTTTGATGATGGTCGAGCCCATGGTCGCACAGTCCACGGTAGTATTTGACCCGATGCTGACGTTATCCTCCAGGATCACGTTTCCGATTTGGGGAATAGCTTTGTAAGTACCGTCTGACTGTGGAGCAAACCCAAATCCATCGGCGCCGATGACTGCTCCGGGGAAAATTTCGCAGTTGTTTCCGATTTGGGAATCGGCACAGATTTTTGCTCCCGCATGGATGATGGTATTATCGCCGATTTTTACCCGGTCGGCAATGTAAGCTTGAGGGTGGATCTTTACATTTTTACCGATCTGGCAATTTTTCCCGATGTAGGAAAAGGCTCCCCGGTAATGGTTTTCCCCGATGGTGCTGCTGGAGTGGATATAGCTGGGTTCTTCCACCCCAATATGGGCCGCTTTGGTAAATTGCGCATAGGCTTCCAGAAGGGTTGTAAATCCCAAATAGGCATCTTTAACCCGAATCAAGGTAGTTTTAAACGGTTTGGTAGGTGTGAAGCCTTCAGATACTATGACCGCAGTACTTTCGGTTTCGTAGAGGTAGGGTTCGTACTTTTCATTAGCCAAAAAACTGATTCCTCCCGGTTTGCCTTCCTGAATTTTATCCAGTCGGTTTACTTTTTGGGTTTCATCTCCCTCTGCCTTCCCTCCTAATAGTGCGGCTAACTGACCTAATGTGAATTCCATGGTTAACTAGTGGATTTATTGAGTTAAAATTAGGTTTTTGGCTCTACATACGTAATGTTTCTCCACAATCTTACTCATGACTTTGATGTTTGGCAAATCCGCAGCCATTGCCACATCCATCACTTTTCCTTTTTTCGTGAGAATGTTGATCCGATCCTTTGCCAAATATCCATAATTGCTGACTGTTCCAGAGCTGAAAAAGTAATCGATGTCATCTTTAGGAATATTTAGTTTCTTCAGGGTTTTTGCCTTCATTTCTTCAAGTTCCTGAGCGGAAAGTGGCTCGTTGGCCAGATTGATTTTGAAGAGATTTCGGGTCAAAAACATCTGGGAAATATTTCTCAACACATAATCTTCGTGTCTTTTCCAAAGCTTGATGGCGCCCCAGATATCAAAGTCATCAAGACTTAGAAAATTCTCCAACAAAGCTTTGTCTTTTTTGAAATCCGACAGACTGAAGTTGTTTTTCATGAAAAATTCAAACTCCTCGGTTACGGTAAATTTCATTCCAGACTGGGCCAGTTTTTTTGACCGTTGGATCAGATTGATGAGCATTTTTTCCGCACTGACAGTGGTCTTGTGGAGGTATACCTGCCAGTACATCAGTCGCCTCGCGCTCAAAAAGTTTTCAATGGAATAGATGCCCTTCTCCTCAATGACCAGCTGGCCGTCTTTCACATCCATCATTTTGATAATCCTGTCGGCGCCAATCGTACCTTCTGAGACTCCGGTAAAGAAACAATCCCGCTGAAGGTAGTCCAAGCGGTCAATATCCAATTGACTGGAAACGAGCTGATTCAGAAATTTCCGCTCGTATTGATTCTTAAAAATTCGTAAAGCCAGGTCCAATTGGCCACCTAATTGTGCATTTAGGAGTTCAATGGTAAGAAGAGAAAGCTCCTCGTGTGGAACCCCCTCGAGAAGACTGTACTCCAAGGCATGAGAAAATGGACCGTGCCCGATGTCATGGAGTAAAATTGCAATCAGAGCAGCCTCATATTCCTGATCGGAAATTTCGGTGCCTTTGATTCTTAGATTGTCCAGGGTAATGCTCATCAGATGCATAGCTCCGATGGCATGGTGAAAACGGGTATGGAGGGCTCCGGGGTAGACGAAATCCGTCAAACCCAATTGCTTGATCCGGCGTAGTCTCTGAAAGTAGGGATGATCAATGATCGTGAAAATTAACTCACTGGGGATGGTAATAAATCCGTAAACCGGATCATTGAGTATTTTCTGGCTTTTCAATCAGCGCTCATTTGATTGACTCAAAAGTAATTATAATTTTAGAAGAAAGGGAACCCAAAATGTCTCAAAAATTCAATATCCTCTGGGCAGATGATGAAATTGACCTGCTCAAACCGCACATTCTTTTTTTGCAACAGAAAGGCTATGAGATCACTACGGTCAACTCCGGAGTGGATGCCATCGATGAGGTAGAGCAGCGAAATTTTGATGTGATATTTCTGGATGAAATGATGCCCGGGATGACCGGTCTGGAGACCCTGCAGCAGATCAAGCAGATCAAGCCCCAGATCCCTGTTGTGATGATCACCAAGAGTGAGGAGGAACACATCATGGATGATGCCATCGGAGGAAAGATCGCAGATTACCTGATCAAGCCGCTTAATCCCAGTCAGATCTGGTTGTCGGTTAAGAAAATCCTTCAGAACAAACAACTGATCGACACCAAAACCACGCAAAGTTACCAGCAGGAATTTATGCAGATCAGTCTGGCGCTGGGTGAAGCCAATGATCATTCCGACTGGGCAGATTTGTACAGGAAATTGATCTTTTGGGAGCTTCAGATCGACTCCACTGAAAATAAAAACATGCTGGAAGTGCTCGAAAACCAAAAGTCTGAGGCCAATTCCTCTTTCGCCCGGTTTGTGAAGGAGAATTACCTCGAATGGATGCTGGAAAAAAATACTGACAAGCCCCTTCTTTCCCCTCAGGTATTGAAGGAGAAAGTTTTCCCTGTTTTGAAGACCAAAAAGCCGCTGTTTCTGATCGTGATTGATAATCTACGCCTGGATCAATGGGAAGACATTGAGCACCTGCTCACCCCTTATTTCAATGTGGAGGAAAAGGATTCCTATTACTCCATTTTGCCCACCACCACCGCGTTTGCCAGAAATGCCCTCTTCAGTGGAATGATGCCCATGGAAATGGCTCGACTCTACCCCAAACTCTGGGAAGATGAGGATTCTGAGGAAGGTAAAAACAACTTTGAGGAAGAATGGATCCGGATCAATCTGGACAGAAACAGGCTACCGATCAAATTCTCCTACAACAAGATTCTTCAAACCCAGCAGGGTAAGGCAGTGTTGGACCAGTTCCATACCTTTCTCAACAATGACCTTAATGTCCTGGTTTACAATTTTGTGGACATGGTATCCCATGCCCGGACCGATATGAAGATGATCAGGGAATTGGCGCCAGATGAATCCGCTTACCGCTCTCTTACCCGCAGCTGGTTTGAACACTCGTCCTTATTTGACCTGTTCAAAAAAATCCAGCATGTGGGAGCTGATGTCATAGTGACCACCGACCATGGCACCAAAAAAGTGAATAAACCCTATCGGATCGTCGGAGATAAAAATGTCACCACCAATCTCAGATATAAGCAGGGGAAGAACCTGAATTTCGAGGCTGGAAAAGTATTTGAAATTCGAAGACCTGAAGATGCAAGGTTGCCCAAACTGAATGTTTCCTCCTCGTATGTGTTTGCGGTAGAAGACTATTTTTTCGCTTATCCCAACAACTACAACTATTATGTAAACTATTACAAGGATACTTTTCAGCACGGAGGTATATCTTTGGAGGAAATGATTGTACCAATCGTGCACCTAAGTGCCAAACCCTAAGAAGGCTTTGATGACATTCTCTTATCGTCTGGACCAGATTCAAGAGGCTGCCCGTCAAGTAATTGACTTTGCAGGAGCTGAAAAAATATGGGTTTTTCGGGGTCAAATGGGTGCAGGGAAAACCACATTCATCAAAGCGCTGGCTGCCGAAATGGGCGTTGGAGAACAGGTCAGCAGTCCTACTTTCGGGATTGTGCATGAATACCAGACAGCTTCCGAATCCAAAATTTTCCATTTTGATTTTTATCGATTGGATGATCCGTTTGAGGCATTGGATATCGGAATAGAAGAGTATTTTTATAGTGGAGAATATTGCTGGATCGAGTGGGCAGAAAAAATCGCCCAATTTATCCCAGATCATTTTCTTCTGATCCGGATAGATGCCGGTTCAGACCAAGTCAGGAAAATCACGCTTCAACATTCCCAAGATGCCAACTGAATTAAGCGAACTCACTACTGTAGGACTGATCACAAAAGAATCTCCTGCGCTGGTAAGAAAGGGAGCAAAACCGCTTCATGTTGGACTTCCCAAAGAGATTTCGAGCCAAGAAAACAGGATCGTATTGACACCTGAGGCAGTGGGTCTCCTCAGCAACAACGAGATCCAAGTCGTGGTAGAGTCAGGTGCGGGACTTCACGCCAAATTTTCGGATCAGGATTACTCAGATGCTGGAGCCAAAATTGTCTATTCTCGAAAGGAAGTCCTTTCTGCAGATGTCATCCTAAAAGTAGATCCGCTCACGCTCGAGGAAATAGGACAGATGTCTCCGGGAAGCTGCCTGATATCAGCATTACAGCTTGAAAAACAGGATGCAGAATTCATCAAAGCGCTCAATGAGAAAAAAATCACTGCCGTTGCATTTGAATACCTGGAGGATAAAGTAGGAGGGATGCCAGTGGTCAGGGCTATGTCTGAGATAGCCGGAAGTACGGTGATGTTGATTGCTGCAGAATATCTTTCCAGTGTCAATGAAGGAAAAGGTTTGATTTTGGGAGGAGTAACCGGTGTACCCCCCACTCAGGTAGTGATCATCGGGGCAGGAACAGTAGCTGAATATGCAGCTCGGACTGCTCTGGGATTGGGAGCAAACATCAAAGTTTTCGACAATCACATCTATAAACTCAGAAGAATCAAGCAACTTCTGGGGCAGCAGATCTATACATCCACCATCGATAACTACAGCTTGGGACAGGCTTTGGCGGAGGCAGATGTGGTGATTGGTGCTTTACGGGCCGAAAAAGGCCGAAATAAAATAGTGGTTACCGAAGAAATGGTGGCTAATATGATCCACGGCAGTATTATCATCGATGTGGGAATAGATCAGGGAGGGTGTATCGAAACTGCCCGGATGACGACCCACGATGACCCAATCTACAAGGTACATGACATCATTCATTACTGTGTGCCCAACATTGCTTCTCGGGTTGCTCGAACGGCCTCTTATTCCCTGAGCAATATATTCACTCCCATAATTCTCCAGATGTCTGATTTAGGAGGTGCTGAAGAAATGATTTTTAACTACAAATGGTTTTTAAAGGGTGTTTACACCTATCGCGGTAGCCTTACCAATGCATTTTTGGCACGAAAATTCGGATTGAACCACAAGGAATTGCAACTCTTGCTGGCGGCTCGATACTGATCAGGAAAGCAGGTTTTGCCTAAGCAAAAATTCCAGCTGTTCGTTGGCTTTAAGCAAAGCCGCTGTCAACCGTTCATTTTCCCGTCTGAGAGAATAGACTTCAAAAGCGTTTTTGATTACCGTGCGTAGGTAATCTTCCTCCCAGGGTTTGGTGAGGTAGTGATAGACTTGGCCCTTGTTGATGGCATCAATTACTGCCTGAATATCGGTATAGCCTGTCAATAAAAGACGAATTGGCTTAGGATGAACAGGAATAATGCTCTCCAAAAATTCCACCCCGGTTTTTTCAGGCATTCTCTGGTCAGTGATGATGATGTCTATCTCTTCTTTGGAAAGAATCTCTTCCCCTGCCTTTGCAGAAATTGCAAGAAAAACCTTGTAATCCCTTCGGAATGTGGCTTTAAAGGCTTGAAGATTATTCTCTTCATCGTCTACGTATAGGATCTTGATTTTTTCTTCAGGCTGATTTTCCATCTAAGGACTTCCTAATAATCTGGGCGATTTGTCAGACCAAATAATCTGTTTTTGGATTAAAAAACAAACATTATGGTCAATGAGTCATTTTTTATCTAAAGCTAGGAGGTTTTTGGTTCATTTTAGTAAGAAATTAATTACTAATTAATTTGACTTAAAGACGAAAAAATTATCTTTACCATGCTTTATCACCCTAAAGTCTTCTTATGCTTACCAAAGCCAGATTTGATTACATCAATCAGATCAATCCTGTCCTATATTTTCCTAATGATCCTATTCATTGGGATGAAATACAAGAGCTCAAATCAAGTAGCACTATCCACACTATCGATGCAATCGATAGTCAGGTAATGGATTTGATTAAAGCCAATCATCCTGAAATTCAATTTACTAAAAATGAATTGGATAAATTGGTGGATGATTTTTTTATAAAAAATGATCGGGATTTGTATGGCAACTGGATTTTTTATCCTTGGAAAAACACTTTAGTGCATATACTTGGAGAAGAAGAATTTATAAGGGTTCGTACACTCAGAAATAATTATAAAATAACTCCTTCCGAACAAAAAGAGTTGAGTAAAAAAAAGGTAGGCATTGTAGGGCTTTCGGTAGGGCAAAGTATTGCCTTGGCGATGGCATTGGAGCGGAGCTGTGGAGAAATGAGGCTTGCTGATTTTGATACCCTCGAGCTCAGTAATTTGAACCGGTTAAAAGCCGGGGTGACCAGTTTAGGGTTGGAAAAAGTGGTAATTGCTGCCCGGGAAATTTCGGAAATCGATCCTTATCTCAAGATTACCTTATTCAGGGAAGGAATCCATGAAGGCAATATTGAAGAATTTTTAGGAGGAAACGGCAAATTGGATCTTTTGGTCGATGAGTGTGATAGTTTGGACATCAAACTTTTACTTCGGGAAAAAGCCAAGCAAGCTCAGATACCTGTCATGATGGATACTTCGGACAGAGGAATGCTGGATGTGGAGCGGTTTGATTTAGAACCAGATCGTCCAATTTTTCACGGAATGCTTGATGGGATCACCAAGGCAGAATTGGGGAATTTGACCAACAAAGAGCGTGTTGCTATCGTTTTGAAAATCACAGGGTTGGAAACACTTTCTTTGCGGATGAAGGCCTCCTTGTTGGAAATCGGCTCTTCTATTACTTCTTGGCCTCAATTGGCATCAGGGGTATTTTTGGGTGGTGCCTCAGTGGCACACGTAGGGAGAAGATTGCTTTTGGGTGATCGAGTGCCTTCCGGCAGATTTTATGTGGACTTCGACGAGATAGTGAAAGTAGATCAAGAGGAGGAGTTAAAAGTCCTTCCTAATTATCCTGACGCCTCGGCATCCGCACAGAAGCTTTTGAAAAAACTTCCCGAAAACATCCTGCAATCCGGCTATATCCTTTCCCAACAAGAACTCAAAGACCTGCTTAACTTTGCCAATATGGCCCCTTCCGGAGGGAATATTCAGCCATGGATTTGGGTTTTTGACCGAAAGGGAATACTTCACCTCTTCCATGATCAGGAACGAAGCCACTCCATGTTGGATTTCAAAGGAACCGGTTCTTTGATTGCTTTTGGTGCAGCCCTCGAGAATTTGAGGCTGGCGGCCGCCAAAGCCGGGATCGAAATTGAGGTCATCAACCATATCCGAGAATTTGAAGAAGAGCTGATCAGTTCGATCCGCTTTGTTGCCAAATACAAAACCCCGATTCAAGTTCCCAATTTTGAGTTGGTAGAAGGGATCGCGCTTCGCTGCACCAATCGGAAGAATACGAAGAGAACGCTGCTCGAAATAGCCCAATTGGAAGAGCTTGTTGCTTTTGCTCAACAAGAAGGACTTTCCATCAAGATCACCGAAGACAAAAAGGATCTCGAAAGCCTGGCGGAAGTAGTCGGGGGGATGGACCGGATGCGGTTTTTTCATGAAGAAGGCCTACTGGATTTTATCAAAGAAGTCCGATGGACAGAAAAGGATGCCATCGAAACCAAGGATGGAATTGATATCGCTACCCTGGAAATGTCCGGCACAGAAAAAGCAGCGATGGGGCTCTTGAAGGATCCACGGACTGTGAAGTTTTTCAGGCAATTTCTAATGGGATACGGGCTCACCAAGATATCCAAAGATACGCTATGCACTTCCTCAGCTGTCATGTTGCTTCAGGGAAGTGAGTTTACACCTCAGGCTTTCTTAGATGGAGGAAAGGTCTTGCAACGAATCTGGATTAAAGCCAATATGCTTGGGATAAGTTTCCAGCCGGTCACTGCCATGCTATTCATCTTCCATAAGGTTCTTCAGGAATCAAATCATGGATTTACGGATCTGGAGGAGAAGGAAATCAAACAATTGAAGAATAAATTCGATCGGATTTTCAATAATCAAAGCGGAGTACAGGATTTGTTTATGTTTAGATTAAACAAAGCAGGTGAACCGACAGTAAGAGCGTACCGTCGGGATGTGGAAGATACCTTAATTCTGGGTTAACATGTTTAAGTTTAAGGCGTTCAGGGCAATTGATGATCCAGTTAGGTGTGAGAAATTTGTCAGAGGCCATGCTGATGTTTTGAAACAATATGGTGTCACCAAAGTGACCTCTTCCAACAACGATTGGGCATTCAATCCGTTTGTCTATGTCGTCACTGTGGAGTTGGTAGACACTGGTGAAATCGTGAGTGGACTTAGAATTCATATCGCTCAACCCAACTATCCTTTGCCGATGGAAATGGCTGTCTCTCAGGTTGATCATAAAATTTTTGATTTGGTAAAACTTTACTCCAAAGAAGGTACCGGGGAAGTTTCCGGGCTTTGGAACTCCAAATCAATCTCCGGGTATGGGGTTGGTGCAGTGCTTTTGATCCGGGCAGGGATAGCTATTGCAAGTCAGTTGAAATTGGGATCTTTGCTCGCCTTGGTAGCCGAATACACGTTGAAACCTTCCCTCCAAAAGGGGTTTGAAATTGAAGAGGGTATTGGAAATTCAGGGACGTTTTTTTATCCCAAATTGGATCTGGTCGCTACTTCTATTGTGATGAAAGATCCTTATAATCTTCCCAAAGCAGACGCGCACGAGCGGGAAATTATACAGGATTTAAGAAATAATTTGCAGTGTACAAAAACAGAAATAGGACCCAAAGGAGAGTTTAAAGTAGAATACGATTTAGTAGTTTCTAATCCCGATTGGAGAAAAGATGTATAACTTTATTTCGATAATTGTAAGTTTATTTGTATTTGTTTCGGCTGATTTTTTACCTGAAAATGAAACAAAAAAGGTAGAATGTTTTTCTTACTTGTTGTCAGACAAAGACTTAGATGCAAAAGGAGCCTTGTCTGAAATAGATAACTTTTTAAATAACAATTGCGAGGAGTTTAATTTCGGAATAAACAAGCAGGCGGTTTGGATAAAAATTGATCCACAAGATATAGCCTCATTTTCAGACCCATTGTTGGTTTTAAATTCAGCCTCTCTGGATTATGTCTATTTGTATCCGGTAAGGGCGGGAAAAATAGAAAATGAAATGGTCAGTGGTCGGTTGATGGGAATCGAAAATCGATTTCTAAAATCGCATAAAATCGCATTCAAACTTTCGGAAAAAGAGAAATCAGCTGATTTCCTATTGATTAAAATTGAGAATACCGATAAAAAGATTTTCACCGGATACATTACTGAGCTCATTGAGTTTAAATCTATTCTGGATTTTGAATACATCCTGTTTAGCTTGTTGACAGGTGTTTTTGTAGGACTGTTTTTTTACAATCTGTTTTTATTCTTTTCGGTAAGGGATAAAATTTACCTGGTCTATGTCCTTCATACCTTGTTGGTTTGGCTTGCCCAAGGGTCAATTTTGGGATTTACCCAGGTATTATTCTGGCCGGAATGGGATTGGATTAATTCCCGGTCTATTGTCTTGTTCTCCTCTTTGGTGAGTATAGTCGGGATTTGGTTTTTGAGAATTTTCTTATTGACCGATAGGTTTGTTCCCAGACTTGACAGAGGATTCACCATCATCTATGGAGTATATGCTTTTATTCTTTTGAATGCCTTGGTTTTTTCGACCACGATAAGTTACCAGGTTATTTTGGTTACTCAGTCCATCGTGGTTTTGTATGTACTTTTTGTCGCTGCCGCCATATTGAGATTGGGTTTTCGACCTGCTCGCTATTACCTGTTGGCCTGGTCCATTTTTATGATCGGAATATTCCTTTTTGTATTCAGTGAGATGGGTATAATTCCGATCAATAACCTGACTGCCTATATTATGCCTTTCGGGTCGGCCTTGGAAGTAGTGCTTTTGTCCTTTGCCTTGGCAGATAAAATCAATATTCTCAAAAAAGAAAAAGAAGAGGAGCAAGCAGGAAAACTCCTGGTTTTGAAGGAAAACGAACAGCTGATCCGGGAGCAAAACACCATGCTGGAGGAAAAAGTCAAGATTCGAACAGATGAATTGGAGCAAGCCCTGAGAAATCTGCAGAATACTCAAAGCCAACTGGTCAATCAGGAAAAAATGGCTTCCCTAGGTCAGCTTACGGCAGGCATAGCCCATGAGATCAATAATCCGATCAACTTTGTAAGTTCAAATATCACTCCGTTGAAGCGTGACATCAAGGACATCATGGAAGTGATCGAGTTTTACCGGGAATCTGGATTGCGGGAATTTTCTCCTGACACCAAAAAGGAGGCAAAGCAGCTGGAAGAAGATTTGGAACTTGACTATGTGCTGGAGGAAGTCGATCAATTGCTCAAAGGCATGGAAGACGGAGCCAAGCGGACTGTCGAAATCGTAAAGGGACTTCGTCTGTTTTCAAGAGTAGATGAACAGGATGTCAAGAAAGTCGACCTCCATGACGGGATCAACAGTACATTGATTTTGTTGAACAGTACGATTCCCGGGAAAATCCGGATTGTACGGGAATTTGGAGAATTGCCCATGGTGGAATGTCTTGCCGGCAAGATCAATCAGGTTTTTATGAACATTCTAAACAATGCCGTCCATGCCTTGTCTGATCACTTGGAAAAAATCTCTGATCCGAAGATAACTGTAAGGACAAAAGCCTTCTCAGATCATGTAAAGGTGGAAATCGAAGATAACGGACCAGGGATGCCAGAACATGTGAAGCAGCGGATTTTTGAACCTTTTTTCACTACAAAGCCTGTTGGAAAGGGCACAGGTTTGGGGCTTTCCATAGTTTATTCTATTATTGAAAATCACAAAGGATCCCTGGAGGTAAATACCGAGGAAGGTCAGGGCACTACTTTTATCATTTCCCTTCCGATTTATCAAAATGCCCCAAAGTATGAGTGATAAAATTCACGTGCTCTACATTGACGATGAGGACAATAACCTCAAGTCATTTAGAGCGACCTTGAGAAAGGACTTTAAAATTTTTACGGCCATCAATGCCGATGAGGGTCTGAAAATCGCACAGGAGGAGGAAGTCCATGTCGTCATTGCGGACCAACGGATGCCGGGTCTGACGGGAACGGAGTTTTTTGAGCAGTTGGTCAAAATAAATCCCGATCCGATCCGAATCCTGCTTACCGGGTATTCGGATATTGCCAGTGTGATCGATGCGATCAACAAGGGGGAAGTATATCGGTTTATTGATAAGCCCTGGAATATCGAGCAGATCAAAAATTCCATCAAAAATGCTGCAGATATCTATTTTATGCGGCGCGAGCTCAAAGAGAAAAACCTCAAGCTTCAAAAGCTCCACTCGGAGATGAATCAATTTGTTTACAGTCTTTCACATGAGTTGAGAGGCCCACTGATGAGTATTTCCGGTGTGTCTAAGCTGGCCAAAATGGAAATCAGTGACCCCAATGTGATTGAGTACTTTGAAATGATCGATACCGCTACCGGTAAGCTTGATGACTTCATCTACAAGATGCTGGATTTTTACCGATCCACTAAGATCGACCACAAAGTAACAGAGATTGACTTTAAGGATGTGCTGAATCAGCAAATGGGAGCCTATCGTGAGAAATTTGACCTGTCGCATTTTCATGTAGAGGTTCAGGTGAATCAGCAGGTTCCTTTCTATTCAGATGATGCCAAAATCCGCGTGATTCTGAATAACCTCTTCAGTAATGCAGTTCAGTTTCAGAAAAACTCCCCCGGACAAAAACGGATAAGCCTGTCTATAGACGTTCTCGAAAAGGAGGCGGTCCTAGTGCTGGAAGATAATGGAATAGGGATAGAGGAACGTCATCAAACTGAGGTTTTCAATCTGTTTACCCGTGCTACCCAGAAAAACGTAGGAACTGGCCTGGGGCTTTACATGGTCAAGGAAGCTGTGGAACAAATGGGCGGAAAAATCAACCTCCATTCCGAAATCCACCACGGTACTACCGTGACTGTAACCCTTCCCAGCTTGAATAAAGGCCAGATTTAAGGGTCGGATATTGCGTTGAGGTTGTATCTTTGCCCCCGGCACTAGGCCATTTTTTATCAAAATTCAAGAAATATGATTAATCCCTGGCATGACGTCAATATCGGGAAAGAAGCTCCTGAGTATGTAATGGGCGTGATTGAAATCCCCAAAGGCAGTAAAGGAAAGTACGAACTGGACAAGAAAACCGGCATGCTCATGCTGGACCGGGTACTTTTTTCAGCAGTTCACTATCCCGCGAATTATGGCTTTATTCCGCAGACCTTTTGCGAAGACCATGACCCCTTGGACATTCTGATCATTTCACAGATCGACATCCCGTCCATGACTTTGGTCAAGGCCAAAGTAATCGGAGTGATGCGAATGGTCGACGGGGGAGAAGCAGATGACAAAATCATCGCTGTCGCAGCAGGTGATCAGTCTGTCAATTACATCAATGACATTGATGAACTGCCTCCCCATTTGATGAAAGAAGTTCACCGGTTTTTTGAGGACTATAAAAAACT
>CAYONF010000044.1:0-32642 GCA_964405255.1 uncultured Limnohabitans sp.
TCTAGGGGGTCAATTTCCAGCGGCGACAGGGGGTCAGTTTCATCGGCATATGCAGAATAAGGTCAATAACCCAGATCCAACGTATCATTAAGTTTTTTAAATTAGATACCCATCAAGCAAAATCGACCATGCAATCCCTCATTTCCCTTATCTCCTTCCTTATTGTCTTTTCCTTCCAATTGAATCTGGCTAAAAAACCGACTTTTACCGCGGGGGCTTCTTCCTCTGTAATCAACCCTCCCGAAGGAGCATTTATTGCCGGAGACAAGCAAAACAGGCACTTCACCGGCGTCAATGACAGTTTGTTTGTAAAAGCTGTGGTAGTCAAAAACGGAGATTCGGCAGTGGCCATTTTAACCTTCGATTGTATCGGGCTTTTATACAGTGAGTTGGAAAAAATCAGGGAAAAAGTTTCTGACATCAGTGATTTCCCGGTAGAACGAATTGTCATTTCATCTACGCACACGCATTCCGGACCCGATGTGGTGGGAATTTGGGGGGAGGATTACCAACATTCCGGCGTGGACCCTAATTACATCGAATTTTTGGTCAATACTGCCGCAGAGCAATTGGTAAAGGCCGACCAAAATCGACGCGAAGCCGAAATCTTTACCGCTGAGACTCAATTTGGTGAACCTTGGGCACAAAACATCTGCAATGAAGAAATCGACCGATCCGTGAGTATCATCCAGTTCAAAGACAAGAAAGGGAAGTCCATAGCCAGCTTAACCAATTTTGCTTGCCACCCTACCTTCATGGATGCTGTATTTACAGAGGTCTCGGCAGATTATGTCGGAGGGTTCTATAAGGCTTTGGACAAATCCTGGGGTGGGGTAAACTTATTTCTCCAGGGCCCGATTGGAGGATGGGTTCAGCCGGTAATCGGAAAGGGAGATTTGAAATTTGCCATGGAAAAAGGTGATGAACTAGCCTCCGCTGTGATTTCCGCCATGAAAACCGGACAAAAGCATACCCAAACGTCCATTCTTTTCAGAAGTAAAACCGTCAAATTTCCTGTTTCAAATGATGGATGGAAGCAACTTTCTCACTACGGCATAATTCCGAGAAAAATCCAGGATTTGGTGCAGACCGAGATTGTTTGGTTTGAAATCGGTCAAGCCAAATTTGCCACGCATCCGGGAGAAACCGCACCGTATTACGGACTGGAAACCAAAAAACTGATGGGAACAGGACCGAAGTTTGTACTTGGGCTCAGTCAGGATGCTTTGGGCTACATTTTGAAGCCCGTTTACTTCGTGGACAGTAGCTTGCCTCATGCGGAATATCTCACCAGAATGTCTGTTGGACCAGAAACAGGCCCCTTGATCATGCAAACGCTTCAGGACCTTTCCAAGGCCGACTAAAGCTAAACCTCCATTAAAAATCCCTTCAAAAAGGACATGATTTAGCTGCTACTTGAATCGCAGAACTCAAGAGATTTCTTTTAGAATTCTCCTAAAAACAGGCTCTAATTCATCGGCAATCACTTGGTAACCTTTGTCCGAAGGATGCAGCCCATCGTATGTCATATCGATTGATTCGACAGGATAAGGGTATTCATCCTTTTCGGGATCAAAAGGAATATCAATAAAGTCCGGGTAGTTGAAGTTTTTGTATTCAGCCGTGGCGGGATCTTTCAGCCGCTTAAACTTCACCAAGTGGGGGTAATCCATTTTCTTCTGGTGGAAGAGATTCACAAATTCAAAGCCTTCTAGTTGGGAAATGGCCTTCAGGGCTTCAGCAAAAGCTTCAAGACTTTGACCGTTTTTTTCCCGATAAGAACCCAAAGCATTGTTTTTGTAATTAGCGATGTATACAAAATCCACCCGCTTCATTGGGGTGATCAGGATGATTTTGGCTTCGGGATTAAGCCTTCTGATTTGATCGACCATCTCACGGAATGCTCCGTGGACTGTCTCCGGCCCGGTTGCATTTTTGTAATCCTCGATCGTACCCAGGGGATTTCCCCGCCACCAATCATTGGTACCCAGAAAAATACTATAGACCTCTGCCTTTGGGATCTCCAGATTGGCAAATTCCTTAGCGATTCGAACTGCGGTCCAGCCATTGTATCCTTTATTGGTCACTTGAAGGTCCGGAAACTTCTCAGTCACCAAGTCCAGGTAACCTTGGGTGATCCGGTTGCCGGTTTCCTCGGGATGATCATCGAGGTAGGTGATGGAGTCTCCGATGGCAACCCATGTGATGGGTTTGGGACTAAAACCAAAGGAAAAAACGAGGCAAATCAGCAGGATCGCGACCTTTTTCATAGCGTAATTAGGGGAAAGAGAACCCATATTTTCAATTCAAAATAGGGCTTCAGTCGGGAAATGCTGTCCTGCCAACTCCATTTTTCTCCTCAAACAGGATTTATTGCACTCCAGAACGATCAACGGCTTGAATTTTCTATTTTTAAGCAAAACCTAGCCCCATGAAGAAACCTGTGCTTTTTGCGCTCTGTCTGATGGTAGGAAATCTGACAATTGCCCAAAGTAATCCAGCCCAACTCCAGCCTCATTCCTTTTCGGAAATCAAAATTACCGACTCTTTTTGGCAACCAAAGTTGGAAAAAGTGGCCAAATCAGCCCTTCCGGCCTCCATTTACCAGACGGAAATAAAGACGGGAAGAATCCGGAATTTTGAAAAAGTAGCCAGAAAACAAGGCGAAGCGCACGAAGGCATCTACTACGACGACAGCGATGTGTACAAGGCGCTGGAGGCCATAGCCTACTCGTTGCAGAATATTCCAGATCCGGAATTGGAGAAAAAAGCGGATGAATGGATCTCCAAAATCGCTGCTGCCCAAGAGCCTGATGGCTACATCAACACCTATTATTCCCTGACCGGATTGGAAAATCGCTGGACAGATATGGAAAAGCACGAGGATTACTGCGCGGGACATCTGATGGAAGCAGGCGTGGCCTATTATCAGGCGACTGGAAAACGCCAACTTTTGGATGTGGCGATCCGCATGGCAGACCACATTGACCGGGAATTCCGCCAGGTCAACCGGCCCTGGGTGAGCGGACATGAAGAGATCGAACTCGCTTTGGTTAAACTGTATAGCGCAACAGCCGAAGATAGATACCTGGAATTGGCGGATTGGTTTCTCGATCAGCGGGGCCGTGGCTACGGCAAAGGAGCCATTTGGGACAAGCCGGAATGGGGACCCAAGTATGCACAAGACAATGTCCCTGTGAAAGATCAAAAAGAAATCACCGGCCATGCCGTACGGGCCATGTACCTCTATACCGGAGCGGCTGATGTAGCTGTGGCCAAAAATGATCCCGGCTACATGAATGCCATGAAGACCGTCTGGGAGGATGTCGTGTATCGCAACATGTATGTCACCGGTGGAATCGGATCTTCGGGAAGCAATGAAGGCTTTTCAGTAGATTACGATCTGCCTAATGAAAATGCCTACAGCGAGACCTGCGCGTCAGTGGGAATGGTGTTTTGGAACCAGCGAATGAACCTTCTGGAAGGCAATTCCCAGTACATCGACGTACTGGAGCGAAGCCTTTACAATGCCGCCTTGGATGGCTTGAGTCTGACCGGTGACCGATTTTTCTATGGCAATCCGCTTGCTTCAAAAGGACAGCATCAGCGTAAAGAATGGTTTGGAACAGCCTGCTGCCCATCCAACATTTCCCGCTTGGTTGCCTCGGTGGGCGATTACATCTATGCCAAAAATGAGTCGGGCATTTGGATCAATCTTTTCATCGGGAATGAAACTGAATTTGAATTCGGAGGAGAACCAGTACCGGTAGAAATGAAAACCAATTACCCTTGGGATGGCCAGGTCTCTATCGAACTGAACCCGGAAAAGCCCGCAAAATTCACCATCAATCTCAGGGTTCCGGGCTGGATCAAAGGTGAGCCAGTGCCGGGGGAACTCTATTCCTTTTTGGAAGAGGATCCCACCGATTTTACCCTGGAGGTAAACGGTGAGAAAGTCCAGACCACACAGAAAAACGGCTATTTGGTCCTGGAAAGGGAATGGAAAAAAGGAGACCGGATTTCCTACACCTTACCAATGAACGTCCGCGAGATCAAATCAAGACCGGAAGTACTGGCAAATCAGGGAAAAATCGCCATACAAAGGGGTCCTTTGGTGTATTGCATCGAAGGCGCCGACAACAATGGAAAAGCGCTTAATCTTACCCTGGCGGATACCCCCCAGTTTGAAGTAAAAGACTATCAGGTTTTGGAGGAAAAGGTAAAAGCCATCCAGTTCAATGCCCTGAGTTCTGAAAATCAACAACCCCAAGTTATGACTGCAATCCCCTATTACACCTGGGCCAACCGAGGTCCAAACGAAATGCAGGTTTGGATTCCTTTGAAGGCCAACTAATTCAAAAATTTCAATCTTAGTTTTCTGGAAATAATTCAAAAAAATATGAAATAGTCCCCAATAACGTACATTTGGAAAATTTTTAACCCATTGCAAAATGAAAAAACTCTTACTCACAGCACTCTTTTTGAGCCTTGGATTTTCAATTTATGCTCAAGAAACCACCGGTAAAAACTGGTACAGAACTTCATCATCCGAAACGATTCTTTCCTTCGGAAGCGTAGAAAACAACGGACAAGATCTTTCAAACGTAGTCCGCTTTTCTCCAGTCATCAACTTTGGCGCCCAGTTTCACAAGGACTTCTCTGAAAAAGCCGGATTCTACACCGGATTGAGCCTTCGGAACGTCGGTATGATCAACGATGTCAATGACTCCGTTCGGGTGAAACAGCGTGTGTATGCCTTGGGAATCCCTATTGCATTCAAATTCGGTGACATGAAAGGCAACCTGGGGGCGATCGGTTTTGAAAACGAATTTGCGCTCAATTACAAGCAGAAGGTCTACGTCAATGACGAAAAGTCTAAATCCAATATCTGGTTTAGCGATCGGACAAAAATCTATCTGCCTTCGGTATTTGTTGAGTTCAAAAGCAAAATGGGAAACTACATCCGGTTCAAGTATTACCTGACCGACTTTCTGGAGCAGGACAACCAAAAGCTAAATGTGGCTGGTGTGGATTATACTCCTACCAGAAGTACCCTTTTCTATGTTTCCACAGGGATCATGCTGAGAAACTTCGATATGTATAAAAAGTAACCTAAACTTCTTTAAAGCAAAAACGGCTGTCCGGGAAACCAGACAGCCGTTTTTTTTGATCCTCCTCCTTATTTCAGGCTTCCGATCATATCCTCAGGTTTTACCCATTCGTCGAATTGCTCGGAAGTCAGGAGACCCAATCCGATAGCCGCCTCTCTTAGACTTGTTCCTTCTTTATGGGCTTTTTTAGCAATCGCTGCCGCATTTTCATAGCCGATATAGGGATTCAAGGCAGTGACAAGCATCAGTGAATTTTCCAAGTGCCTCTGAATCATCGGCGTATTTGGTTCGATACCAATGGCACAGTTGTCATTGAACGAAACGCAGGCATCCCCGATCAATCTTGCAGACTGGAGGAAATTGGCAGCAATCAATGGCTTGAACACATTCAATTCAAAGTGACCGTTGGATCCACCGATGGTAATCGCCACGTCATTGCTCATGACCTGGGCGGCAACCATGGTCATCGCCTCCACTTGGGTTGGGTTTACTTTTCCAGGCATAATGGATGATCCTGGCTCGTTTTCGGGAATCAAAATTTCACCGATTCCGGATCTTGGGCCTGAAGAAAGCATGCGGATGTCATTGGCAATTTTCATCAGAGAAACAGCCAATTGCTTGAGGGCCCCGTGAGTTTCAACCATTCCATCATGCGCTGCCAACGCTTCGAATTTATTTGGTGCAGTGACAAAGGGGTGTCCGGAAAGTTCAGCGATTTTTTTGGCCACCAGTTCAGAATAGCCCTGAGGGGTATTCAGACCGGTTCCTACGGCAGTTCCGCCCAAAGCCAATTCAGAAAGGTGGGATAACGTATTTTTCAAGGCTTTCAAGCCATGATCCAACTGGGCCACATAGCCGCTAAACTCCTGACCTAAGGTGAGCGGAGTCGCATCCATGAAGTGGGTACGGCCTATTTTTACCACATTTTTGAACGCCTCAGCCTTTTCAGCCAGCGTATCTCTCAGTTTTTGAACTCCAGGAATGGTTGTTTCCACCACCATTTGGTATGCCGCAATGTGCATGGCGGTAGGATAGGTATCGTTGGAGGATTGAGATTTATTTACATCGTCGTTTGGATGGATTTTCTTTTTGGCATCTTCCAGAGATCCACCGAGAAGTACGTGAGCTCGGTAAGCGATCACCTCATTGGTGTTCATGTTGGATTGGGTACCTGAGCCAGTCTGCCAGATCACCAATGGAAACTGATCATCGTGCTTGCCTGCAAGGATTTCGTCGCAGACTTGGGAAATAATCTCTGCCTTGTCCTGTGCCAAAACGCCCAATTCAGAATTGGTCAAGGCCGCGGCTTTTTTCAAAATCGCAAAAGCCCGGATGATCTCAATCGGCATGCGGTTTTTCTCACCTCCGATTTTGAAATTGTTGATGGAACGCTGGGTCTGTGCTCCCCAGTATTTGTCAGCAGGAACCTCTACGGGCCCCATGGTGTCTTTTTCGATTCGGATGGACATGGTATTTGGGATAGGTGTTTGATTTTCGGGCGCAAAGTTAAGTGCAAAAGGGAATTGTGCCTAAAGGGCAGTGATTTAATCCTTACCCTTCATCTGGAAATTGATCAGCTCATGGAAAACTTCCCGAGAAACCCTGACTTGCCGGTGAAAAAAGAAAACTCCCAAGGCATAGTTGATCAGAGCCAAGGCCAGACAAATACTCCCTTTTTCCACGCTCCTGAGCACTCCGAAATAAAAAGCGGTAAAGGCCAATAAAACGATGCTCCAGAAGGCAAGGAAAAAAACAGTACCGGGAAAGAGGCGATAGCGGAGGAAGATGATGCTGCCCCGTGGGGTAGCTTCCACTTCTCCGGTGATTAATGGGAGAAAAGAATCTCCTTTTTTGATCGATTTGGAAATCCGAAACCCTTCCTGTCCAATCATTCCGTTAAACAGGATTTTGGACTCCTGATGAGTGCGCGCATCCAAAAAGTTGACTTCCTTGGTCACTCGGATCAAATGGCCCAGGACCTCCTCTTTGGAAAGTGCGCTGACGATGGTTTCACTATGAAAGGGAAGAAGATTCAAATCCGATTATTTTACCGCTATACAGGAAATCTCCACATTGACATTTTTGGGGAGCTTACTTACCTCAACTGTTTCACGGGCCGGAGGGTTTGATTTAAAATATTGGCCATAGGCTTCGTTGATGGTAGCGAACTGGCCCATGTCACGGATGAAAATCGTACACTTCACCACATCCGAAAAAGAAAATCCCGCTACGCGAAGTACTGCTTCCATGTTTTTCATCACCGCATGGGTTTCCTCGGTGATATTTTCATTGATCAGATCACCCGTATCCGGATCTAAAGCGATCTGTCCGGATATATAAAGTGTATTTCCGGCTAACACTGCCTGAGAATAAGGACCGATCGGCGCCGGAGCTTCCGGGGTGAAAATGATTTGGTTGGGCATAGAATTTACGATTTGCGAATTAAGATTTACGAGCTTTTTCTAAGCATCTTTTCTTTATTTTCTACTAGGGTCCTTAGGTTTTGGCAGGATTGAATTTTCCAATATTTCAATTTCGAACATCGAATGTTGAACAACGAATATCGAAGAATTCTGCCTGCTGATCACTGCGACGGGTCACTGTTTCTTCGCTTCGTTCCAGTACACGTCCATTTCGGCAAGGGTCATTTCGCTGAGGCTTTTGCCTGCTTCCCGTGCCGCAGTTTCCAGGTATTGAAAGCGCTTGATGAATTTCAGGTTGGTCCGCTCGAGTGCTTCCTCGGGGTTGATATCGATAAACCGGGCATAATTGATCAGGGAAAAAAGTAAGTCGCCGAATTCTCCGGCTGCTTTTTCCCGGTCGATTTCCTTTTCTCCGGCAGCGTTGAATTCGGCTTTGAATTCCTGCATTTCTTCCTCTACTTTTTCCCAAACCTGCTGTTTTTCCTCCCAATCAAAGCCCACTCCACGGGCCTTTTCCTGAATACGCATGGCCTTGATCAAAGCAGGCAAAGACTTTGGCACTCCTCCCAAAACGGAGACATTCCCTTTTTCTTTCAGCTTGATTTTTTCCCAGTTCTGCTTGACCGTTTCTTCATCCTGAGCGATGGTATCTCCATAGATGTGGGGATGCCTTCGGATGAGTTTTTCGCAGAGTGAGTTCGTCAGCGTGGCGATATCGAAATTGCCTTCTTCCGAACCGATCTTGGCATAAAAAACAATGTGCAGGAGAATATCTCCCAATTCCTTCTTGATTTCCTCCGGATTGCCTTCCAATATCGCGTCCGAAAGCTCAAAAGTCTCCTCGATCGTCAGGTGTCGTAGGCTCTCCGTGGTTTGTTTTTTATCCCAAGGACACTGGGCCCGAAGCTCATCCATAATGGTCAACAAACGATCAATAGCGGCAAGTTGCTCTGCCCGGGTACTCAATTTTGACATGTCTTGGGAAACTAAGCTGGAATTGTGGACGTTTTCGAAGTAAAGCTTTAAATTTGCGCAAATTTATCCGTTATGACAACCCTATTCCTAACCTTGGGCTTCGTTGCTGTGTTCTTCATTCTGATGTCAGTTAGGCTCATATTCCTCAAAAACGGTGAATTCAAAGGCACTTGTGCCTCTCAAAGTCCTTTTCTGAACAAGGAAGGTGTGACTTGCAGCTTCTGCGGAAAGACCGTGGATTCGACCAGCACCTGCGGCAACCCGGATAATGAGGTTGACAAAGTGATGGCCAAATTCAAATAATGCTGATCCTGTCTCAGACGGGATTTTTTATCTATCCACTTTTACTTAATTAACTGTACGTGTCGCTTATCAAATCTATTTCAGGGATAAGAGGAACCATCGGAGGCAAAGCCGGCGAGGGTCTCACTCCTATCGACGTGGTCAAATTTACAGCAGCCTATGGCGCTTGGGTGCTGGAAAAAACCAACAACCCCAAAGTGGTTATCGGACGGGATGCCAGAATTTCAGGAGACATGATCTCGCGATTGGTATCTGCCACCCTTCAGGGGATGGGCATTCATGTGATTGATCTGGGACTGAGCACCACCCCGACGGTGGAATTTGCAGTTCCATTGGAAAAAGCCGGAGGAGGAATCATCCTTACCGCCAGCCACAATCCCATCCAGTGGAATGCACTTAAGCTCCTGAATTCCGTCGGTGAGTTCATTTCGGATGAAGAAGGAAAATCCATTTTGGAAAAAGCGGAAAACGAGGCTTTTTCATTTGCAGAAGTGAAAAAGCTGGGTAGCTATACCAAAATCGATGACTACATCGACCGACATATCCAACATGTGCTGGATCTGGAGTTGGTAGATGTCGAAGTGATCAAAGCCCGAAACTTCAAAATCGTGGTCGATGCGGTGAATTCCACCGGTGGCATCGCCATCCCCAAATTGCTTCGCGCGCTCGGAGTGACTGAAATTGAAGAAATGTTCTGTACTCCTGACGGGCATTTCCCCCATAATCCAGAACCACTTCCGGAAAACCTTCGGGACATTTCCAAAAAGCTCGAAAAAGGAAACTTTGACCTGGGAATCGTAGTGGATCCGGATGTTGACCGTTTGGCATTTGTCAACGAGGACGGTTCCATGTTTGGGGAAGAGTACACCTTGGTGGCTGTCGCAGATTATGTCCTTTCGAAAACTCCCGGCAATACAGTTTCCAATCTTTCATCTACCCGTGCACTTCGCGATGTGACTGAAAAAAGAGGGGGAAAATATACCGCTGCTGCAGTGGGTGAAGTCAATGTAGTTAATCAGATGAAGGCTGTAAATGCCGTGATCGGAGGGGAAGGAAACGGAGGAATCATTTATCCCGCTTCCCACAACGGCCGGGATGCTTTGGTAGGCATAGGATTGTTTTTGACTCACTTGGCAAAATTCGGAAAGTCAATCTCCATGCTGCGTGCCACGTATCCCAACTATTACATTTCCAAAAACAAAATTGAGCTTACTCCTGAAATCAACGTGGACAAAATCCTCGTGGAGATCAAAAACAAATACAAAAAGCACCCGATCAATGACATCGACGGGGTAAAAATCGAATTTGAAAAGGAATGGGTGCATTTGAGAAAATCAAACACCGAGCCCATCATCCGTATCTACTCGGAGTCAGATTCTGAAGCTACAGCTGAGCATTTGGCAAAGAAAATCATCCAAGACATCAAGGAAGTAGTCAGTGCCTCACTGATTTGATCCTTTCCCCAGCACCCAAACCCAGATATGATGCAAGTTTATTTTGACAATGCCGCTACGACAGCGATGGACGATCGGGTGATCGAAGCCATGCTACCGTTTATGAGATCTCATTTTGGCAATCCTTCGTCAGTCCATAGCCATGGACGCGAAGTGAGAACTGCCATTGAGAAGTCAAGAAAGAAAGTAGCGGAATTGCTCAATACCAGTCCATCTGAAATTTTCTTCACTTCTGGAGGAACTGAAGCTGACAATACAGCATTGGTTTGTGGTGTCGAAAGCCATGGAATCACCCATGCGATCACATCCCCGATCGAGCACCACGCTGTGTTGCACACCCTGGAGGTTTTGGCCAAAAAGGGGATCGTCAAACTTAGCCTTTTGGATGTAAATGACCGAGGTGAAATCGACCTGAACCAATTGGAGGAATTGTTGAAATCCAATCCCAAAAGTCTGGTTTCGCTCATGCATGCAAACAATGAAATCGGTAACCTGAATGATTTGGATCGGATCGGAGCTTTGGCTAAAGAGTACCAGGCATTTTTTCATTCGGATACCGTTCAGACCATGGGACATTACGTCCATGATCTGAAGCAACTTTCCGTGGATGCAATTGTAGCCGGAGGGCACAAGTTCCACGGACCAAAGGGCTCAGGATTTTTGTTTGTGAGAAAAGACAAAAAAATCCATCCCTTCATCCACGGCGGGGCTCAGGAGCGAAACATGCGTGGAGGGACAGAAAATGTGATCGGCATCATCGGAATCGCAAAAGCACTTGAGCTGGCGTACAAAGACATGGCAGGTCATCGAGCGCATATCGAACAGATCAAGAAGCATTTTATTGAAAAGCTAATCGCCGAGATTCCAGGCGTTGAATTCAACGGATTATCTGCTGACCTGGAGAAAAGCCTTTACACTGTGCTTAATGTGAGTTTGCCTCCTTCTGAATCCAATCGGGGCATGGTGCTGTTCAATCTGGATCTCGAGGGGATTTCTGCTTCAGGAGGTTCGGCATGCAGTTCAGGGGCTACCGTGGGTTCACATGTGCTGAGAGCCTTGCACCACAATCCGGAGCGGGACTCGGTGAGGTTCTCCTTCAGCAGGTTCAATACCCTGGATGAAGTTGACTATACAGTCGGAAAGCTGAAAGAACTCTACGCGGTCGAAGCATAAAAAAAGGAGCCTCAGGGCTCCTTTTTCATTTTAGTGATTCTTATTTCGTGGGCTTATACCCTATTGCATACGGGGTCCATATCTCATAAATCGGTGCTCCGGTGGAGCTCAACCCACTGTGGTGCCACTCCCCGTCGATTACTTTGAAATCAAATCCCAAACTAGCTCCTACACGGGAATTGTCTCTTGAGAAAAAAGTAATGTTTTCAGTGTATTTGCCATTTACAGCCGTGTAGGTTCCACCTCCGGTACCGGAAAATTCTTTGGTCTCAGAATTAAAAGCTACCCACTGAAATCGGCCCCCGCTTAAAATCTTGATCGTTCTACGCGCACCCGGGGTAGATCTTGAAATTTGATCGTCACGTTTCCTTCCTGTGATTACCCAGTTTCCTGTCAGGTCATCTTTCGAATCGCTCAATCGCTCCCACGTCTCCACCAGCATTCCGTTAGCAGTATCCGCAGAGAGCGTGACTCGGTTGCCATTCCATTCGATTTTGAACGGTGTGGTAGTTCCTACTTGAGAGGGAATCAATGTAAAAAAATCCAAGGTCTCAGAATACTTGCCTCCCTCGTACTTAAAAGGACCACCGCCTGCACCTATGAATGAATTGTCTGCGAGGTTTTTCACACCAAACGCGAAATAATCATCTTGGTAGATCTTGATGAATTCTTGTTCAGTCACGGGCTTTCCGTTTTGACTGATTAATTTCCATGCGCCATTCAAATTTTGGCCACTAACCCAACCTGCAAAAAACAGGAAGGGGATAAGAAGATATTTTTTCATGTTTTGGTCTGGTTAATTGTAGCTTACATGAAAATGGATAGGATTAGTCAGAAAAACAAAGGCCTCTGAGTTGGTTGGAGATTTGTTTTCCCAAACGGATAAAAATGACAATGAAAGAATATAGCCTAGGAAACAGCAAGGAAGAAGTTTTGCGTTTGTTTCCGGAGCGGGTTATTAAAAAAATCCAACTGGGAGAAATCCAGTTGGCAGGCCTGAGAATCGGCGAGGAGATCCATATTTTCCAATCCTTTTGCCCCCACCGGGGAGCATCCCTCCTACAGGCAAATATCAACGGAGCAATGGAAATCATCTGCCCCCTTCACCAGTATCGATTTAATCTGAAAACAGGAACAGTCACGTCGGGATATTGTGAGGATCTGAAAGTATACCCAAATCGACTGGAGGATGACGGTTTGAAAATCATTGTCCCCTAATGCAGTTTTGCTCCATCAGGCACTTTCTGATCGGTCGTTGCCAATACGATTCCTCCTCCTTCTGAAGAAAACCCCGTAATCAATACCTCAGACGTGAAATCGGCAATTTGTCGGGGCTTGAAATTGCATACACACAACACTTGTTTACCTAACAAATCATTTGGTTGATAAAAATGAGTTACTTGTGCGGATGATTTTTTGATCCCCATTTCAGGACCTAAATCCACCCAAATTTTATATGCTGGTTTTCGGGCTTTTTCAAAAATTTCTGCCTGAACAATAGTACCAACCCTAAGTTCTATTTTGGCGAAATCTTCTATGTCAATCGTTTGCATAGTGGTTTTTTTTTCTAATTTTAGGAACATTTTACAAACTCTGTAGTTTAAATTCTATCTATCGAATATAAGCCATGTTGAAATTCGCAGGATTTCATTTTAAAAAGACCGCCTTGCTCAGTGTAGCAGTAGTGGGATTGGCATTGATTGCCACAGGTGCTTCTGCGCAATCTGAACAAGAAAAAACCGAGGAAAATTCGCCGCGGGTAAATGACCGGGTCATACTTGAAGATCCAGCTTCATTGCAGGACAATGCACCTTCGAACCTTCTTCCCCTTCGCAGCAGTCAAACCGTGAAGTCATCTACTGTAAAAAGAGATGTTCCGGCAGGTGGAGTTTTACCTGAAAAAGAGCCAAAAAAGAACGAGTCTCCATCTACGCTTTCTTTCAACATTTTTCTTTATGTCGTTGACAAGTTCAAAGCAGATTAATTAAAACAGTAAGGTTTAAAAATAAAAAAAGAGGCTTATGCCTCTTTTTTACTTTATCCCTCAACAAGGAATTTTTCTAGGTCTTGCAGGCTGATTTTTCCTTCATAATAAGCTCGCCCAAAAACTGCTGCCTTTAGGCCCATATCTCTAAGTTTTTTGAAATCATCAATGCCTCTCACCCCTCCGGAGGCAGCTAAATGGATTAAAGGAAACTTATCCTGAATCTCCTGATACAAATCAAAATTGGGCCCCATCATTACGCCGTCTCGGGTCACATCAGAACATTTAAGGTATTTCAAGCCCCGGTCATAAAAAAATTCGATGTGGTCAAACAAGTCAATCTCCGTCTTTTTCAGCCAACCTTTGATTTTGATTTTATGGTCCGATGGATTTGTGTCCGCTGCCAGATTGATCTTTTCTCTTCCATAGGATAAAATGAACTGTGCAAATCGTTCTGGATGATTTGCAGCGGCGGAGGCAATAGTCACGGTTTTGGCCCCGAATTCAAAACACTTGATCACATCTCCGTCAGTGGTTATTCCTCCTGTAAAGTCAACCTGAAGATCGGTATAGCCTGCAATTGCTTCCAGAATATGGTAATTCTTTGGCTCACCTCGTCGGGCACCATCCAAATCCACCAAATGGATTCTTTTGATTCCAATGCCTTCAAAGGCCTGTGCAATTTCCAAAGGGTTGTTGGAAATGACCTCCTCCGTAGCAAAATCGCCTCTTTTCAGACGAACACATTTGCCGTTAATTAGCCAAATAGAAGGGATGATCTCAAACATGGAATTCTGCGATAGGTTAAGGATGTTTTTTAATTCTTGTATCCTAAATATACTACTGCAAGAGTGGATACAAAGTGATTTGCAGCAAAACCTTACAACTTTTGAAAAAATCGCGTAAAATTCTACTTCGAAGTCAAAAATACTAAGGAAAACTGATCAATAAATCAAAATTCCAACCCTCCCATTGCTTCCGGAGGCCCAAACGGTCTTTTTTTGGGGAGAAATTTTTACCGAATGGTAGCCAATAGTGGAGAAATTGGCCCAAGTTCTTCCTTCATCTTTGGAAACATCCGAGCCTGATGGACCAACGGCCACAACCGTGTTTTTTTCCTCCCAATAAACCACTCCAGATCGAAATCCTGATGGTAAAACCTCCAGAATGCGACTTTCACCTTCACTTAGAATGATGGCATTCCGATCTCTTTGATCGAGCTTGGTGTAATCCCCTCCAACCGCTAAAAGCCCCCGATTCGTCGCCACAAGAGCAAAAATCCCCTGTGAAGATTCCCCCTGAAGCATGTCGGTTTTTATTTTGCTCCATGACTTATCCCTGAAATTGTAAAAGTGAAGGTTGGAAACGGATCCACCGGTTCCAAAAATCAATTGATCCTGGGTGGAAATCATCGAGGAAGCGCTCGCTGCAAAAGCTGCCTCACCTGATTCCGCATCCGGTAAGCGTTCCAGGGCTTTCCAGCTTTTCCCTCCATCCATGGTTTCAAGGATCATCCATTTTCCCCCGACCGGATCTCCCAAAATAAAGCCGGTGTTTCGATCAGTGAAGGTGATTCCATCGAAAAAAGCCTCAGGACCTTCCTGATGCACTTTTTCCCAGGATTCTCCCCCGTCTGTTGTTCGATAAATTACCGCAGGTTGCCCCGCAGAGGCTGCGACTGCCGTAAATTCATCAAAGGCCTGAATCGATCGAAAATCTACTGTATCCAAGCCTGCAATCACTCCATGCTTCCAGGTAACTCCACCGTCTGTGGTCTTCAGCCAAGTCCCTCCACTTCCGCTCGCCCAGCAAACCAAGTCTGAAACGGGTGAAAGCCCCCTTAAGGAGGCTTTCACGGGTGTTTGAACTTCTTTCCACTTTAGATCCTGAGCAAAAACAACTCCTGAAAAAAGGAATCCAAAGAGAGAAAAAAGAAAATATTTCATAAGATATCCACTTTTCGATAGGCTTCAATCAAGGCTTTTTCTCCATCTACTCCGGGGAGAGCATTGCCATGTTCCATTCCCATCACGCCTGTAAATCCTTTGGAATGAATGTATTTGAACACGTTTCCATAATGGATTTCTCCAGTTCCCGGTTCTTTTCTACCCGGATTGTCCCCAATCTGGATGTATGCGATTTCACTCCATGTTTTCTCCATGGTGGCTATCAGATTTCCCTCGTTGCGCTGCATGTGATAGATGTCATATAGAATTTTGCAGCTTGGACTGCCTACTGCTTTACAGATCATGTAAGTCTGATCTGCGTGGCGAAGGAAAAGATCCGGATTGTCACTCAAAGGCTCCAAAACCATGGTCAATCCCTGCGGTTCAAAAATTTCTGCTCCGCGCTTCAAAGCTTCGATCACATTTCCAGTCTGAACACCCATCGGAAGATTTCGCTCAAAGTAACCGGGAACCACTGTCATCCATTTTGCTCCTACACGCTTGGCTGCCTCCACAGATTCACGGCAGGTCTTCAGAAAAACATCCAAAAATTCCTGTTTCCCAGTAGTCAAGGATACTTTCCAGTTATCACCGCCATCGATGACAAAAACCCCCATCCGCATTCCAAGCTCATTCAGCGTTTTGCCGATCAATTCCTGATCTGCGACAGACCTTTTCAGCAAGCCATTGTCTTCCAGTGAGCGGAATCCCTGATCTGCCATGAATTTTAACTCATCCACAATTCCTCCGGGAGCAGAATTTTTGAACATCCCAAAGTGCGGTGCAAAATCCATCTTGAACGGCGCCGCAGGAGCTTTTTCAGCAGCAAAAGCAGGCAGACTCATTGCTCCGGCACTGCCCAAAAGGGCCGAGCCCAAACCCATTCGCTTGATAAATCCTCTTCTTTCCATGGCTTAGATCACTTTGGTTTTACCGGGAATTGCATGTGGGTAATAGCCGTCCGGGCCAGGAAGGATTTTAGGCATTGCGTCCCAAGCTAAGGTATCCGGGAAGAGGTCTACACCTCCATTCAAGGCTTCATCCCAGGTCAAAACTTTTCCTGAATAGGTGGCATAGCGGCCCATAATCGCGGTCAGGGTCGATTTCGCGGCATTTTCTGCATCTGCAAACTTGTATTCACCCTTCACCAAAGTTGCCCAAAGTTCATCGTGCTCGACCTGATACGGATTCGGGTTATTATCCCGATTGTGGGTATAGATCGGATTTCCTTTCCAATCGGTCATCACCCCATGATTTCCGGCGCTGAGATACACTTTCCCTTTTGTCCCCTGGAAAGTCTCATCCACCCGATTGGCGGCTCCCGGGAAGTGGCGGCATTCGGAGTGAACCACCGAGCCGTCGGCATAGGTGAAAGTCAGGATATGGTGATCAAAGATTTCTCCGTGGTCCTTTCCGGTGCGGACTTGTCGACCTCCGGTACCTTCTGCTTTGATTGGATAAGAGTTTTTGGCCCAATTGGCGATATCGATGTTGTGCACGTGCTGCTCCACGATATGGTCACCACAGAGCCAGTTGAAATAATACCAGTTTCTCATTTGGTATTCCATTTCAGTTTGCTCGGGCTTTCGCTCCCTTACCCACACGCCGCCGTCATTCCAATACACCTGACCACCTACGATTTCCCCCAAATCACCATTGTGGATTCGCTTCATTACCTCTCTGTAGTTGGCCTGGTAATGCCGCTGAAGCCCTACTACGACGTTTAGTTTTTTGGCTTTGGCCACCTCGGCTGCTGCCAATACTTTCCGGATACCGGCAGCGTCGGTTGCCATCGGTTTTTCCGCAAAAATCTGTTTGCCCTGATTTACTGCTTCTTCAAAATGAGAGGGTCTAAATCCCGGAGGTGCAGCCAAGATGACTACATCAGCCTCAGCCATTGCTTTTTTGTATCCATCAAATCCGACAAATCGTTTTTCCACCGGCACATCTACCTTATCCTTTCCGTATTTGTCAAAAATCGCCTTGTAGCTCGTGTCCAATCGATCCTGGAATGCATCTGCCATGGCCACCAATTTGATCGGATGGCCGGTTTCAAAAGCTTGGAAAACAGCGCCGGTGCCCCGACCTCCACAGCCGATCACGGCCAACTTCAGCTCGTTTGCGGGAGCAGCATAGGCTCCGGGCACCAAAAATGAGGGTGCCAGCATCCCCCCTGTAACCAAGGCGGAGGTTTTGAGAAAGTCCCTTCTCGAATTTTGATTTTTCATAGTTATGGTTTTTTGGGATTAATAGTCTGCAATTGGTTCTTGGTTGTAATAGGCCTGTATCTCCTCAGGGGAAGGGGGGATGAGCGGTCTCACGATTCTCAACCCGATAAACGGTGCTTCTGGAAACCACCACTGGCTCTTGGGAATCTGTGGATCGATGCGCTTCCAGGCCGGATCGGAAGTTTTTCGGACAGCAGATCCGATTTGATCCTCCGGGCTTTTGAAACTTCCGCCTCGCACCACATGAGGATAAAGTTTATCAGCGGGATTGAACGGATTGTCCTTGTCTGACCTGCTGTAAAAATCGGCTTCATATAGGTCAATGGTCCATTCCTGCACGTTTCCATAAATGTCGTATAGTCCCCAAGGATTTGGCTTTTTCTTTCCTACCGGTTGGGTCGATCCTTGACTGTTGGATTCAGTCCAAGCAAATTCAGTTAGCTTGGAAGGATCTTCTCCAAAGAAAAAACGTCCTTTTGACCCAGCCCGAGCGGCATATTCCCATTCCGCTTCGGTTGGTAGACGATAGAAAATCCCGGTCTTCAGATACAGCCAATGGCAATACTGCAAAGCTCCGTATTGGGTCATTCCCACTGCCGGCTTTCCTTCTTTCCCCATTCCGAAAGTCATATCCAAATACGGCAAACTTGGGCGGGTCAATCCGTCCACCCGTTCCTCCACTCCGCCTTCAGTCATCGTTTCTTCGTAATACTTATCCAAAAAAAGCTCAAATGCATCCCAGGTCACTTCATGAGTTCCCATCCAGAAAGCATCCACTTTCACTTCATGAGCCGGGTTTTGGTCTGGAAATTTTGGGTCATCAGAACCCATCAAGAAGGTCCCGGCAGGGATGGGGGTCATGTCAAAAGTGACTGGTGTGCCGGGGATTTTTTGGGTATAGGCTTCAAAAACTGCGTTTTCTCCCCTCTCAGTCGCAAATAGGAAAAGAAACAAAAAGAAATAAATCGAAAGCTTCATTGTAGGGAATTCCTTTTGATCAAGTGTTCAATATAAATTAATCACATCCTTTTAACCACCTCTTTTTTAGGTATTCTTACGGACCACATGCCTCTCAGATCACCGACTTGGTGACCGGTGGCTTTGTCTCCTGGATAAAGTCGGGCAAGTTTTTCCTGGGTTTCCTGATTGATTTCTTTACCCGGTTCCCCGTGGCAACTCATACAAAGCCCTGAGGGAATGACGATCGGTTTGGTATAAAGCAGGACTTCCCCGCCTTCGAACTTTTGTATGCTCGGGTCACTTTTCACCCCGGCCTCTGCGTTGTATTCGTACGCCTCCAACAAGGGCTTCTCTTCTTCCGTGGGCTGATCTGCTGGATTTCGATATCGGTTAGAGACTCTTCTGATTTCTACCGCGTGTTTGCCGCTTAATTCAGATAGCAAAGGAAGAGCCTTGACATTGCAGAATTCGACTGCTCCGGGTACACCCTTTTCTTCGATTGCTTTTTGGAGGTTGGAAATCAGCTGTTTTTGTGCTTCAGAAGTAATTGAATCTCCCCAGACCATGGCCTCTTCCAGTATTTCCACTTCGGTCAATCGCTTGATTTCCATATTTTTATTTACCTCTTCAAAGGTCTCTTTCGAAACTCTCTCCTGAGGCCCGCAGGCAATAAAGAATCCGGCAGCTAGGAAAGAAATGACTATCTTTTTCATGATCAAATGGTTTAAACTTTAAATTTATCAGGCAATTTGGGAATATCTGGCTAATCCTTTGGTTATCTTAATCCTGCAAATGGTTTACAACAGGCCATTGAAGAATCTTTAAATTGCCAATTTGAGTTGAATTTACTCTCAGTCAGATGAACAGAATCCCTGCGATTTTACTTTTTCTCCTCCTTTTTTCCACTATCGGAAGGTCCCAAACTTGGTCAAGGATGCAAAGTTGGGGACTGAATTTTGAATCGATTCATTGGATCAATGGCCAAGATGGAGTAATTGTCGGAGAAAAGTTAATTCTCTACACCAGCGATGGGGGCACCCGTTGGAATGAAGTACTGCAACGATTTGATGTCCGGTTCCATGATGTGGTCTTTTTGGACGAAGTGAAAGGGGTAGCAGTAGGGGATAAAGGATCCATTTTCATTTCCAGTGACAAAGGTAAATCCTGGGTAAAAAAAGAATCCGGGTCTACTCAGGACTTATTCAGCGTAGCCAAAGCCTCAGCAAGCCAACTTATCGCGGTGGGAAAAAACGGAGAAATCCTTTTAAGTTTTGACGGTGGAAATACCTGGGAAAAAGAAGTCAGTGGAACCAACTTAAGTTTAAACGATGCGATTTTTGTCAATCAAAATACCGCATTTATCGCCGCAGATGAAGGAAAGGTCCTGAGGTCATTTGATCGGGGAATGACTTGGAGTACCACAGGCTTGGGAAAAACCAATGACCTTTTGGGCATTGCATTCTCAAACGAACTCAATGGCTTTGTCGTCGGAGAAAATGGGCTGATCGAAAAAACCGCAGATGGCGGAGCAACCTGGACCCTCTTGAATTCCACCACCACCAATTCTTTGAAAAAAATTACCATCAGCCCTTTAGACGCGCGCGTGGCAGTGGCTGTGGGAGATTTGGCAACTATTGTAAAAACTACCAATACCGGAACAACTTTTTCAAAAATCAACCTCGGAACTGCCACGAGGAATGTTTCCAACATCGCATTCAAACCCAACTCCAATGAATATTTTGCAACCGGCCAAGAGGGGTACTTGTTGTTTTCTGCCAATGCGGGAAGCAGCTGGACTCAACGGCTAGCCGGGATCAGAAACCACTTTACCTCAGTTGATTTCAAAAGCCAAACCACCGGGTTTATTGCCGGAGAATCCGGCAATCTCTTTGTCACCAGTAACAGTGCTGTGACTTTGGTCAATCGTCCATTGCCCGAACCTCTGAAGATCGAAACCATCGACTTTTGGAACACAGCTTTTGGATATACGAGCTCAACTGGAGGAAAAATCTACCGAACCGGCAATACCGGAAGTGCCTGGACCCCCACCTTCAATCCATCAGGCAAAACCGTTAAAGGATTTTATCTTTTTGCACCTTCTGTGCTTTATGCAGCCGGCGACCAAGGATATATCACCCGATCTTTTGATTCTGGACTTACCTGGGATCAAAGTATAGTCTCCAATACCACTGCAAATCTAAAAGATGTGACTTTTTTTGATTTTGTGTTTGGATTTGCCATCGGTGAAAACGGCCAAATCAGCTGGAGTTCCGGAGGAAATGTATGGCAAAATCTACCCAAACTCACCACAGAAAATCTAAATGCTCTTGCCAAACTCGATACTACCCGGGCCATTGTAGTCGGCAATGGAGGTGTCATTCTTAAAACAGAAGACAAGGCCAGAACATGGAAAAAAATAGAATCGGGAACGACCAAAAAACTGAATTCAGTTGACTTTTTCAACGAAAATGTCGGCTTTATCTCGGGAGATGAGGGATTGGCTCTTGTCTCTTTAGACGGAGGGGAAACTTGGCTCAATTCTCCGACGGGGACTCTTCGAAACTTATCAGGCGTCAGCGCCGGTACAGACACCAAGGCTTACTTCGTAGGGGAAGACGGAACCATTCTGACCTATGACTGCATCCCCCCAACCGGAACGCTCGGAGATATCCTCGGGGACGCTCAGTCTTGCATTACCTCGGCGGTGTATTCCGTTGATCAACCTCCGCTGCCTGGTTCTCAGATCATCTGGAGAGTAGATGGAGGAGAGATTATTTCCGGACAGGGAACCAACTCCATTGAGGTGAATTGGACCACTCCCGGGAGAAATGCGGTACTTGTCAGCAGGTCGAACTTCTGCGGAAGCGGACAAACTTCCGCTTTGGAGGTATCAGTTCTTGGCGCGCCCAGTATTAACCAACCTATTGAAGGTCAAGGAGCCGACTGCGTGGGAAATTCTACCTCTTATTCCCTTCCAAACTTCCAAGGAACTACCTATACCTGGACCGTATCGGGCGGTGAAGTGATCGAAGGCCAAGGCACCCACCAAATACAGGTCAAATGGACCCAATCCGGAACCCAAATCATCGCTGTCACCCAGGAAAACCGCTGCGCTAAGGTGACTCCGATCCAAAAAACGGTACAAGTCAATTCCGCTCCTGGCCAGCCATCTCCAATTTTAGGAGAGACACTGATTGGACTCGGAACACAAATCTATGAGGTAGAGATACAGCCGGGTCTAGACTATCGCTGGAGCATTTCCGGTACAGGAGGAAAGATTCTCTCCGGACAGGGAACAGGGAAAATTCAAGTTTCTTGGGAGGAAGAGGGAGAGTATGAAATCACGGTGGAAGCTCAGAATGAATGCAATTTTGGTCCGAAGCGAGTTTTGCCGGTATCAGTCAACATCATCACGGCTTTAGAACCTCAGGAGGACTTCAACCTTAAAATTTATCCCAACCCAAGCCAAGGCAATCTGACCATTTCCTCCTCAGATCTGGACCATTGGTCAAACGTGCTGGTATTCAATCCCGTCGGCCAGTTAATTCAATCATGGGAAATTTCTTCAGGACAAAACCAACTCAATCTATCCAGTTTACCAAGAGGCCTAGTGCTGATTCAGCTCCAAGGAAAAAACGGGATGATGACTAAGAAAGTCCTGGTTAAGTAGAATAGGCTGGCAAAAATCGGGATCCCTTTCCTGAGGGAATTCAACGCCAGCTTTGGCTATTCCTCGTCCCGAATAATTACGTATTGGAAGATATCCCCGATTGTTCCCCGCTTGATAAATCCTTTTTTCAGAATAGCTTCTGGAATAAAGCCGGCTTTTTCAAGCACATTCATGGATTCTCCATTGTAGTCGTAGACTTGGGCAAAAATCCGCTGGATATCAAATTTTTCAAAAATGTACGTTATGTAAAGCTTGACAGCCTCGGTGGCAATGCCTTTGCCCCAAAAAGGCTCACCCACCCAAAACCCCAATTCCATATTGGTTCTCAATTCATCTTTGCCTCGCTCGCATCCGATCGAACCTGCTAATTTTCCTTCAAATTCGATGGCAAAATTTTGGGCCGGATTGAATTTCTGGTTGTGCTCGATCCAGTGTCTGGCATCGTGAATGGTATAAGGCTGAGGAAAACTATCCCTCAGATTCATGGCAATTTTGGGGTTATTGGCAAGGGGATAGAGTTGATGAAAATGGGACTCATTCCAAGTGACCAGGCTAATTTCTCTTTCTCCTGCTATAATCATAAATGAACTCGGGTTATTTCTTCTGTGGGGATTTTGTTCTATCAATATACCTTGTTAAATCAATCTTGCAAAGGGATTACCGGTTACTCAATCCCTCCTGCCTGCATTTTTTCAAGGTTTTCGGCCAATCGGAGCGCTGAGATGAATTCTTCGATGTGTCCATCCATTACATCCGGCAAATTATAGACCGTTTTGTTGATTCGATGGTCAGTAACCCGGGATTGCGGGTAATTGTAGGTTCGGATCTTGTCCGAGCGGTCTCCGCTTCCTACCATAGACTTCCGTTGCGCTCCTACTGCCTCATTGTGCTTCGCCAACTCAATTTCATACAGCCTGGATCTCAATACTTTTAGCGCCTTTTCAAAGTTCTTGATCTGGGACTTTTCATCCTGGCAGGTAACTACCAATCCGGAAGGCAGGTGAGTCAACCGAACGGCCGAATATGTGGTATTGACGGATTGACCTCCGGGACCTGAAGAACAAAAGGTGTCTTTTCGGATCTCGTTCATATCCAAATGCACCTCCACCTCATCCATTTCGGGGAGAACAGCCACAGAAGCAGCTGAAGTATGCACTCTTCCCTGAGACTCGGTAGCCGGCACGCGCTGGACCCGATGAACACCAGATTCGTACTTGAGCATTCCATACACGTCCGCGCCGGATACGGTTGCAATGATTTCTTTATATCCCCCTGCCGAGCCAAAAGTCAAGTCAAGCACGGTAAGTTTCCAACCCTGCATCTCGCAAAACCGCTCATACATTCGGAAAAGATCTCCTGCAAAAATCGCAGCCTCATCTCCTCCTGTTCCTCCACGGATTTCCAAAATACAATCTTTGGAGTCATTGGGGTCTTTTGGAATCAACAGCTGCTTTAGCTCCTCCTCAAGGGTTTCTTTCCGACTTCGAAGATCCTCCAATTCAGCCTTTGCCATTTCCCGAAATTCGGGATCCTTCTCTTTGTCCAGGATTTCCTTGGAGCTGTCAATATTCTGAAGCACCAATTTGTATTCATCGTACGCCTGGACGATCTTTTCGAAATCCTTGTATTCCTTTGTCAGCTTGGCATATTTGCTCATATCCGACATCGAATCCGGCAAAATAATCAGTTGGCCAACTTCTTCAAATCGCTCTTTGAGTGCTTGTAATTTATCCAGCATGGGTTTTTCCTTGGCTGCGCAAAAGTACAGATTTTATCGGCTAGGCGATTGCCAATTCTTTACTCAAGCCTTGCATTTGTAGCAGAAACGAAAATTAAATCGTTCAGATGATCTGCGAAAAATTCCGGCAATTCTATTCTTTGGCTCACTTTTACTATTCTCAACTTGTGAAAAAGAAGAGCCGCTTTCGGCATGCATTTATCCGAAAAAGATCAGAAATGGTCCCTGCACCTTTGATTTTAACCCGGTTTGCGGCTGTGATGGAAAAACCTACCCCAATGCCTGCACCGCGAATCTGTCAGGACTGAAATCATGGACTTCCGGTTCTTGCAAGTAAAAAGCCCGAAGGTGAATCGGGCTTTTTGATTTTTTATTCCACGGTAACTGACTTAGCCAAGTTTCTCGGCTGATCCACATTGCAACCGCGCATGACAGCGATGTGATAGGAAAGCAGCTGAAGCGGAATCACAGAAAGCAGCGGAGTAAACGCCTCATTCGTTGGAGGAATCTCGATTACGTGGTCGGCAAGCGCTTTTACCTGCTTGTCTCCTTCGGTTACTACAGCGATTACTTTTCCTTTGCGGGCTTTTACTTCCTGAATATTGCTCACCACTTTTTCATAAGAGCTGTCCAGAGTAGCGATAAAAATCACCGGCATTTCCTCATCGATCAAGGCGATCGGTCCATGCTTCATCTCTGCTGCAGGATATCCTTCGGCATGGATGTAGGAAATTTCCTTCAACTTCAGTGCGCCTTCGAGGGCTACAGGGAAGTTATATCCTCGGCCCAAATAGAGCATATTCCTAGCATCCTTGTATTTCTCCGCAATCAGCTTGACCGCTTCATTGGTCTGAAGCGCTTTTTCGACTTTGGCTGGAATATCCGCCAACTCGTGAAGCATCAGGATGTATTTGCTTTCCGGCAAGGTGCCCCGCTGATAGCCTAGCTTCAAAGCCATCATGGTCAGCACGGATATCTGTGCGGTAAAGGCTTTGGTAGAGGCCACACCGATTTCCGGACCGGCATGAGTATAGCAACCGGCATGAGTCGTTCTCGGAATGGAAGAACCCACCACGTTACATACCCCGAAAATGGTAGCTCCTTTAGATTTGGCAAGTTCGATTGCAGCGAGGGTATCAGCTGTCTCCCCGGATTGGGAAATCGCGATGATAAAATCCTTGTCGCTGATAACCGGGTTTCTATATCGGAATTCGGAAGCATACTCCACTTCTACAGGCACACGGGCAAATTCTTCGAAAAGATATTCCGCTACCAGACCCGCATGCCAGGAAGTACCACATGCTGTGATGATGATCCGCTCCGCATTGGTAAACTTATTCATGTAATCCCGCAATCCACCCAGCACCAATCTTCCTGATTTTGGGTCAAGTCTGCCACGAAGGCAGTCAGCGATGGATTTGGGCTGCTCAAAAATCTCCTTGAGCATGAAGTGTTCGTAGCCTCCTTTTTCGATGGCTTCAAGCTCCATTTCCAGCTGATTGATGTACGGGCTGGTTTCAATATTTTCGATGGTTTTGACCTGAAGCTTGCCTTCACGGATCACCGCAATTTCGTAATCGTCGAGATAGACCACCTTATTGGTATACTCGATAATGGGAGTGGCATCAGAGGCCAGAAAAAATTCATCTTCACCCACCCCGATAACTAAAGGAGATCCCTTTCTTGCTGCAATCAATGTATCCGGTTCTTCCAAATTGATCAAGACAATCGCATAAGCACCGACTACTTTTTGCAAAGCCAGACGCAATGCCTCCTCCAGTGTACAGTAGTTGTTGGCATAAATGTCCTCAATGAACTTCACAAACACCTCCGTGTCAGTCTCACTTTGGAATTTATATCCTTTTTGCAGCAGGTCTTTTTTCAAGACCTCGTAGTTTTCGATGATTCCGTTGTGGATCATCGCAAACTTTTCGGAGGAAGAATAATGGGGATGGGCATTGACATCATTGGGTTCACCATGAGTGGCCCAACGGGTATGACCGATACCGATTTTAGATTTCAGGTTCCCGTTTTCCTCGAGATGATTCTCGAGTTCAGATACCTTTCCTTTTTTCTTGTAAATACTCAGGCCATACTGATCGATCAGGGCAACACCAGCTGAATCGTAACCCCGATACTCTAATCTTTTTAGTCCTTTGATAATGATGGGGAGAGCTTCCTTTTGCCCCACGTACGCTACGATTCCACACATAAATAAAAATTCTTAAAAGTTGGTTAGTACTTGCGCAAAGAAACACCTTTCATGCCAAAAAAAATAATCCACTTCTCTAAAAACGAAAAGTGGATTACGATGAGTTTTTCGAAATCGATTGAACTCTATCTCGACTTGGAATAAAGAACTTTAACTTTGATTTTGCTTTTGTCAACTACAAACTGACGAAGCGATCTTTTAAAATCATCCCCTGTTTGCGGAGTCGAAGGGTAAAGCAGCCAGTCCTGGCGTTGCAATTGTCCCCGATAGATGGCATTTACATGGGAGGTAATCCCAGCCAAATATTCCTTATCCTCAGTATTGAACCTGACTATGGAAGAAGTGGCATAAAGGTTATTTGGGACCTCATCACCATTCTCATCCTCGATGACTTGGGGTTGGCCCTCCCCTTGAACATACAGGGGAACCCCGTTTATGGTACTAGTTACCGGTTCATTTTTTTGATCCACAAAAATCATTACCATTCCGGTGATAGGAGTATTTGTTTCGGCCTGGGCTTCAATTTCACCCATTACAAAATTGATTTGGTTGAAAGTAACCCCATTTAACGTATCTAAGAACTCATCAATCTTTCGGGTATCAATTTTCAAAGCCATGGCCATGGTGGATTTTATTCCGACCAAATTTCCGACATCATACGTTTTCCCGTATTCTGTGACTACTTCCGTTGGAGTACCGGTACGGTCCGACATGATCCCGTTAAAACTTCGGGAAGAAAACGTAGTGATCTTATACTGCGTGGCCACGGTATCCCCTTCATAATGGTAGAAAGCGGTAATCGCGGTATTGCCACCCAGTGCGACGCCAATAGTGGCGTCATCGCCTTCCCGTGCTTTTATGGCTATCCCAGGAAAATACTTTCTGAAATTAAACAGGTTGTCGAATTCATTTCCACGCTTCATCTTTTCGAAGATTTCATTGGAAAATTGTTCAGTCACAGGAAATTTCAGTACTGAATCTTTGACCTCCTTGAAGGTAAATTCAACCTCCGCAATCGGGTTGGTTTCGAAGGTAAGTGCGTCAAAATTATAATAAAGGGTATCCAAAAGAGGTTCTGACAGCTTGTGGACAGAATACTTTTTGGGCTGATCCAGTGAAGACCCGTTTACGCTAACCACATCAAGGAAAAAAAACATGGAGTCAAGGATAGCCGTCGACAACGGCCTATCCGCCTTGGAATCAATGTACATACGGGAATATCCTGTCCCCACGGTTTCTCCAAAAAACGGATCGTCCTCATGTCCAACCACCAAAACTCCTGAATTGACGGTATTGAAGGAATCCAACAGTATCACTTGAGCATCGAGATTAAACTCCTGATAGAAAACACCAATCTGGTTATTTCCCGGAGCTAATTCGAGCCCAACGGATGCGGGATCACTACATGAACTGATAAGGAGAATGGAAAAGAAGGCCAGGCCGGCCAGTTTAGCCCGCAAGGCTGGTGTATAAGCCATAAAGCTCGTCATGAGCTTGTTGCTCTTCTTCAATACTGATTTCAAACTTTTTGTCTTTTGAGAAATCCTCGATGAGTTGGTTTAGATCTGCAGAAACGACGCTTCCTTTGACCACCAGATCGGCATATTCCATTCCGATTTTGATGAAACCTGCGAAGTCTTTGCTTTTCAAAGATGCCAAAATAGTGTCATCGATGTCCACCATCTTAACCTTGTTTAACAAATCATCGCCAAAGGTATGCGAAAATCCATTGTTATAGATCGCAAATACGGTTTTCGTGTCTTTAAAAAGCGGTTCGTTTTTGTAGGTCGTCTTCAGGTACATCGGGATAAGGGAAGTCATCCAGTCGTTGCAGTGAACGATATCCGGAGCCCAACCCAGTTTCTTGACGGTCTCGATTACTCCTTTGCAAAAGAAAATGGCACGTTCGTCATTGTCTTCGTAAAACTTCAGCTGCTTGTCATGAAAAACATGCTTGCGCTGAAAGTAATCCTCATTGTCAATGAAGTACACCTGAAGTTTTGCGTTTGGAATAGAAGCAACTTTGATGATCAGAGGCTTCTCCTCTTCCCCTACGGCGATGTTGATCCCGGAGAGTCTGACTACTTCGTGTAATCTGTTTTTCCGCTCGTTGATCAAGCCAAATCTCGGAACCAAAATACGGATCTCCATACCTCGCTCTTGCATGGCTTGGGGGAGTGTTCGTAAGAAATTTGCTACTTCTGAGGTTTGTAAGAAAGGGTTGATTTCACTGGCAACGTAGAGGATACGTAGTTTGGACATGCTTCAGGGATTTTAATGATCGTGATAAACAACGGCACAAAGATAAATAAAAAAAGCCTATGAGCATTGTATTTCTGGATATTAATCTAGTTTTGCCGCAATTTAGCCGAAATACTGCCCTGCTGTGAAGGTAATCCGTACCGGAGCCGAATGGAACCCCCTCTGGCTCAATCACCTCCAAAATAATCATCAAATAGGACTGGTCCCTACCATGGGAGCCCTTCATGAAGGTCATCTTGATTTGGTAAAAAAGTCCATTTCACAGAGTGATGTGACTGTGGTTTCCATTTTTGTTAATCCAACCCAGTTTAACAACCCGGAGGACTTTGCAAAATACCCGATCACCGTTGAAACCGATTTGGAAAAGCTCGAAATAGCCGGAGTAGATTATGCTTTTCTGCCTTCGGTGGACACCATGTATCCGACTCAGCCCAAGCTGAAATTCGATTTTGGTGACCTGGAGCGTGTGTTGGAAGGGAAATTCCGACCCGGACACTTCAATGGAGTCGGGATTGTGGTATCCAAACTTTTTCACTTGATCAGACCTCATGTGGCTTTTTTTGGACAAAAAGACCTGCAGCAAGTGGGGATCATCAAGCGCTTGGTTCAAGACCTTTCCTTTGAGCTTGTTTTGGAAATTGTCCCAACGCGAAGGGAATCCGATGGATTGGCGATGTCCTCCAGAAATATGAGGCTTAGCCCTGAGGAAAGAATACAGGCTTTGACTCTTTTCCACAGTCTGAAAAAAGCCAAATCTGAACTTTTAGCAGGAAAAAACTGGTTGGAAGTCCAAAACCAAATTGAATCAGATTTCAATCAGGCTTCTTTGGCCACACTCGAATACTTCGAGCTGATCCATCCCGAAACTTTTGAATCCTATTCACAATTTGATCCAACTGGAAAATCTTCGATCTGCGTGGCAGCTTTTATCGGCGAAATACGTTTGATCGACAACATGCCCATAATTCCTTAATTTTGCGGCCGAAAAACTAAACCAATGCAAATCCAGGTTTTAAAATCAAAAATCCACCGGGTGAAAATCACCCAGGCAGAGCTCCATTACGTAGGATCCATCACGATTGACGAAGACTTGATGGATGCTGCCCAACTCATCGAAAATGAAAAAGTCCAAGTCGTCAACGTCAACAACGGAGAACGTCTCGAGACCTATGTGATCAAGGGCGAAAGAGGAAGTGGGCAAGTCTGTCTCAATGGCCCTGCTGCCAGAAAAGCCGCAGTCGGCGACATCGTTATCATTATCTCTTACGCAGGAATGGAACTGGAGGAAGCCAAAAAATACAAGCCTGTACTTATCTTTCCTGATGAAAGAAATAAGCTGATCTGATGCTCAATCCCAAAATCAAACAAGGAATCCAGGTTGCAACTTCACTCGCAGTTGCAATTTGGATTTTTTGGTTTTTGTACAAAGACATCGAGATCGAAAGTCTTTCTGCCCAAATCAGGTCTTCCAATTGGTTTTGGATTTTATTATCCCTGGTAATAGCACTTTTTGGCTATTGGCTCAGAGGATGGAGGTGGGCTTTGCTGATCAAAGAGGAGGAAGGAAGCAAAGTAACCGCAAACCGGGCCTATCATGCCGTGATGGTAGGTTACCTGGCCAACCTGTTGGTGCCTCGAGCGGGAGAGGTGGCCCGATGCGGAGTGCTCTCCCGAACGAACGGAATTTCGGTAGGCCACTTGATCGGTACGGTAATATTGGAACGAAGCATTGATTTACTTTTTCTCCTGGGGACTATTTTTCTGGCTTTTCTCATCGAGAATCAACTATTTCTCAGCTTGGCAGGCCAACTGATCGATTTGGAAAATCTCACAAAAAAATTGGTAAACAATCTCCCGGTTTTGATTGGCGGACTGATTCTATTCGTCCTTTTTGTTTTTTTTCTTTTCAGAAAATACAGGAATCACGGGATCATCAACAAGTTTCAAAATTTTGGCAGACAACTCCTTTCTGGAGTAAAAAGTATCTCCACACTTCAAAATCCTGTTGGATTTTGGGCAAGCTCGGTTCTGATTTGGGCCATCTACTTCCTCACGATGTATACCGTATCTCTGGGTATCCAAAGCACTGCCAACTTGACACCCGGACAAGTACTCTTGGTGATGGTAATGGGAAGTATTGGCATGGTAGCCCCTGTTCAAGGCGGGATTGGGACCTTTCATGCCTTGGTGGCTTACATTTTGATCCAGTTGGGAGTGTCAGAATCTGACGGGAAAATTTTCGCAGCGATTATTCACGGGACCCAAGTGATCTTGGTCATGTTGGTTGGCTTGGTCAGCTGGATAGTCATGATGAGAATTCCTGCTTGGAAAAAACCTGGCAACGCCTAACTTCGTATTCACACCCAATTAAACACTATAATAAAAGATGATTATTCTAATCGTTGTCGTATTTGCAATTCTTGGATTTGTGGTCAGCAGCAAATTGAAAAGCAAATTCAAAAAGTACTCCCAAACAGCACTTCAGGCTAATCTCTCCGGTGCAGAGATAGCCAAACTGATGCTTGCCGATCATAATATCCACGATGTTCAGGTGGTTTGCGTAGAAGGTCAGTTGACCGACCACTACAATCCGATGAACAAAACGGTGAACCTTTCACCGGATGTGTTTTATGGAAGGAATGCCGCAGCTACCGCAGTTGCAGCTCACGAATGTGGACACGCAGTACAGCATGCTACTTCGTATGCCTGGTTGAATCTACGGTCGGCTTTGGTACCGGTTCAAAACATCTCCGGAAAAATCCTGAACGTGGTCTTGATCGCTTCTCTTTTCGGTGGATTTGCTTTAGGACTTCCGGTTCCGATCATTGGATACATTGTTGTCGGTTCGTATTCAGTTATGACGCTGTTTACCTTGGTAACTCTCCCTGTGGAATTTGACGCTTCCAACAGAGCTTTGGCTTGGGTACAAAACCGAAACATCGTTACCCGACCAGAATATGACATGTCAAAGGATGCGTTGCATTGGGCAGCAATGACCTATGTCGTTGCGGCTTTGGCCTCTTTGGCCACCTTGGCCTACTATATTTTTGTTTTCTTCGGCAACCGCGATTGATCCAGATCAAAATAAAATTCGGAAAGGGGCAAGTTTTTGCCCCTTTTCTTTTTTTCGGCTATATTTTCCGGCAGAAATTAAACCCAAAATTTTACTACCCCTATGGATTTTCGATTAACAGAAGAGCATCTGGCAGTACAGGAAGCAGCGCGAGAATTTGCTCAGACAGAATTACTCCCTGGTGTGATTGAGCGGGACACAGAAGGCAAATTTCCCTACGAACAAATCAAAAAAATGGGGGATTTGGGCTTCATGGGAATGATGGTGGATCCCAAATATAACGGCGGAGGCATGGACACCATTTCCTATGTCATCGCCATGGAGGAGCTTTCTAAAATTGACGCCTCCGCATCGGTCTCCATGTCAGTGAACAACTCTCTGGTGTGCTGGGGATTGGAGAAATACGGAACCGAAGAACAAAAGCAAAAATATCTCACCCGACTGGCTAGCGGAGAAGTTTTGGGTGCTTTTTGCCTTTCAGAGCCAGAGGCCGGATCGGATGCAACTTCCCAAAAAACCTCAGCTGAACTCAAAGGCGATCACTACCTCCTCAATGGAACCAAAAACTGGATCACCAACGGTTCTTCCGCCAGCATTTATTTAGTCATTGCCCAAACTGACGCCAGCAAAGGTCACAAAGGAATCTCGGTCTTTATCGTGGAAAAAGGATGGGAAGGGTTTGTCATCGGGAAAAAGGAAGACAAATTGGGAATCAGAGGCTCAGACACCCACTCCCTGATGTTCACTGACGTCAAAGTGCCCGTGGAAAACCGAATCGGTGCAGAGGGTTTTGGTTTTACCTATGCGATGGAAACCCTGAACGGAGGAAGAATCGGGATTGCCGCTCAAGCACTGGGAATTGCTGCCGGAGCCTACGAACTCGCTCTTGCCTATTCCAAAGAGCGAAAAGCCTTTGGAAAACCCATCAGCCAGCATCAAGCTATTCAGTTTAAACTTGCAGATATGGCTACGCAAATCGAAGCTGCCAGACTTTTGGTCTACAAAGCCGCCTGGCTGAAAGACCAGGGACAGGATTATGCACATGCTTCTGCAATGGCCAAATTGTATGCTTCTGAAGTAGCCATGGATGTCACGGTGGAAGCAGTGCAAGTCCATGGAGGATATGGGTA
>CAYONF010000045.1:0-26888 GCA_964405255.1 uncultured Limnohabitans sp.
CCCCGAACAATCAATTTGACGGTGACCCCGGATTGGGAAGCACGATAGAGTGCATAAATGATTTCTGAATCTTCCAAGGAATTAACCTTGATGAAAATCCCAGCTGGAAGGCCTTTTCGAGCATTTTGAGCTTCCTCCTCTATGAATTCGATCAGCTGATTTCTCATGTCCCGAGGTGCTGTGATCAAATTCCGATAGGTACTTGGGACCGAATGCCCGGTAATTACATTGAAAAATTCTGAAACATCATTGGCAAGAGTTTCATTGGTAGTCAGCAAGCCAATATCCGTGTATAACCTTGCCGTATCTTCATTGTAGTTTCCCGAACCCAAATGAACGTACCGAGTGATCTCCGAATCGTCCTTTTTTACTATCAACAGCAATTTGGTGTGGGTCTTCAGATTTGAAATCCCGTAAATCACAAAACAGCCTGCCTTCTGAAGTTTCTTCGCCTCCCGGATATTGTTTTCCTCGTCGAATCGGGCTTTTACTTCAAAAAGCACCGATACGTGTTTCCCATTTTCCGCTGCCCGAAGCAAAGCTTTTGTAATTCGGCTTTCCTTGGCCAATCGATAAATGGTCATTTTGATCGCCATCACGTCCGGATCTTCGGCAGCCTTTTCGATCAGATCCAAGATGGAGTCGATGTTGTTATACGGATGATGAAGCAGGATGTCTTTTTCCTTCAAAATATCAAAGATATCTGCCCTGCCCTCTTCCGGATAAGAAAGGGGTTTTACCGGCTCAGGGATCTGAGGCAATCTTTCCCGGAATCTCTTATTTCCCACAATCTGCCAAAGACCTGTAAAGTCAATCATACTGGCACGCTTGACCAGAAATACCGAATCAGGTCTTAGATTCCAGCGTTCGAGCAGGGAATTGAGCATCCATTTTGAATACCCTTCTTCAATTTCAATTCGAACCACGCGACCGGTCTTTCGCTCCATGAGCTTTCGCTTCACTTCCTCCAGAAAGTTGGCGTCCATGTCTTCGTTTTCTTCCAAACTGAAGTCTCCGTTTCGGGTGATTCGAAAAAGACTCACCGATTCGATTTCTACGTTTCGGAAAAGCGTAACCAAATTTTCACGGATCACTTCTTCGATCGGAATCAAGTTCAGGGAATTCTCCCGCTCGATTTCAAAAAATCGAGGGATATTGGCCGGAATCTGAACGAAGCTCATTTTACGCATGTCCTTGCGCTCTCCAGGACTGGTGGTCACCACCCCAAAAACCAACAGCTTATTCATCAAAATCGGGAAGGTCCGATAGCCATCGTACACCATGGGTGTCAGCATCGGATAGATGGCTTTGAGAAAATACTGCCGGACTTTTTCCTGTTCTTCCTCAGTTAATTTGGAAACGTTGACCAGAGAAATGCCTTCCGTATGTAGTTCGGGCAAAATGACCTGCATGAAATGCTCATGCTGATCCAAATGGAATCGCTGACAGTCTTTCATCAGTTTTTCCTTGAAAGGTTCTTCCCTCAAGCCCGAGTAATCAATCCGTTCTTTGTCGTAATCCAGGTAATTGTACAGTGAACCCACCCGGATCATGAGAAACTCATCCAAATTGGATGCTGTAATGGCCAAAAACTTCAGCTTTTCGAAAATGGTACGGTGCACTTTTTTGGACTGATCCAATACGCGCTCGTTGAATTTGACCCAACTCAAATCCCTGCTGACCAGGTCACTTTTTTGGATAATGGATTCGTATTTATCTCCGACTGCCAATTTCATATCATTACAAATTCAGTTAAAAAGCGGGTAAAAACATTACCAGTTGAACTGGATTTTTTTCAATTAACTCAAAAAATGGGTCCTGAAAAGCCCCATTTTATCAGGTATCGATTTTTGCGTATTTGGCGTTTCGCTCGATAAATTCTCTTCGGGGAGCCACTTCATCTCCCATTAGCATACTGAACAGGTGATCAGCCGCTGCAGCAGATTCGATGGTCACTTGCTTGATGGTTCGCACATTGGGATCCATGGTGGTAGTCCAAAGCTGTTCGGGGTTCATTTCTCCCAAACCTTTGTAGCGTTGCACCCCTACACTGTCCTCTCTTCCGTCCTTGGCCATTTCAGCAGTCAAAAGCTTTCGTTCCTCTTCAGTCCAGCAGTACCGCTCGTCTTTTCCTCTTTTGAGTAGATAAAGCGGAGGCAATGCGATGTAGACATAACCTCTCTCAATGAGTGGTCGCATGTAACGGAAAAACAAGGTCAAAATCAAAGTACGGATGTGGGAACCGTCAATATCCGCATCCGTCATGATGATGATCTTATGATATCGAAGTCCAGACATGTCCAGTTCCTTATCATCCTGAGCAGTTCCAAACTTCACTCCAAGGGCAGTGAGGATATTTTTGATTTCCTCGTTGTCGTAGATTTTGTGTTCGTGGGCCTTTTCTACGTTCAGGATTTTACCCTTCAATGGCAAAATCGCCTGGAAGTCGCGGTCGCGACCCTGCTTGGCAGAACCACCCGCGGAGTCCCCTTCCACCAGGTACAATTCACAGACAGTAGGATCAGAATTGGCGCAGTCAGCCAATTTACCCGGAAGACCTCCCCCGCCGAGGACGTTTTTACGCTGCACCATTTCACGAGCTTTACGGGCTGCATGACGTGCCTGCGCTGCAAGGATCACTTTTCCTACGATGATTTTCGCTTCTCTCGGATGCTCTTCCAGCCAGGTCTGAAGTACCTCAGAAACCGCTGAATCTACCGCGCCCACTACATCGGAGTTCCCAAGTTTGGTTTTGGTCTGACCTTCAAACTGAGGTTCGGCAACTTTCACCGAAATCACCGCAGTCAAGCCTTCTCGAAAATCATCGCCGGAAACTTCAATTTTGAGTTTTTCCAGCATTCCAGACTTATCCGCGTAGGATTTCAAGGTTCGGGTCAGTGCTCTTCTGAAACCGGTCACATGCGATCCGCCTTCGTAGGTATTGATCGTATTCACGTAGGAGACCACGTTTTCGGCGTAAGAACTGTTGTAGTTCATGGCCACTTGGACAGGGACTTCCTGATTTAAGGCCTCAATGTAAATCGGTTCCTCGATGATCTTTTCACGGGTTTCATCCAGGTATTTGACGAACTCAACCAAACCACCCTCGGAGAAAAATTCATCCGATTTTGGATTTCCATCCTCTTCTATTTCTCTAAAATCTTTGAGGAAAATTCGAATCCCTGCATTGAGGTAAGCCATTTCCCTGAGACGGTTGGCGATAGTTTCGTACTTGAATTCGGTAACCGTAAAAATCGAGGCATCGGGTTTGAAATGGATGATCGTTCCTCTCTTGTCTGTTTTTCCCACCTCTCGGGCAGGATACTGAGGTACACCGATTTTGAATTCCTGTTCGGTGATGACCCCATTTCGGTGAACCGTTGCTTTCAGGTCAGTGGAAAGTGCATTCACGCAGGAAACACCCACCCCATGGAGACCACCGGAAACTTTGTAGGTATCCTTGTCAAACTTTCCTCCGGCATGAAGTACAGTCAATACTACCTCCAAAGCAGATTTTTTCTCCTTGGGGTGCATGTCAGTCGGAATCCCCCGGCCATTGTCCTCTACAGTAATAGAATTATCCTCATGTACAGAGACGTGAATCGTATCACAATGACCAGCTAACGCTTCGTCAATGGAGTTATCAACGACTTCCCAAATCAGGTGATGAAGCCCTTTGACGCCTACGTCACCAATGTACATTGCAGGTCTCTTTCGAACTGCCTCCAGGCCTTCTAATACCTGGATATTCCCAGCACCGTATTCAGCTGGGTTCTTCGGTTTTTCTTCACTCATATATTTTGGAGAAAAGCCCCAAAACGGGCTTAAAATGGTGATTTTGTTTCAAAATTATAGATTGCAAGGTAGGTAAAAAAAGTCACTATTCCCAGCCGATTCCAAAACTGAATTCAGGCAAAAACCTGCTAAAACTGAGAGGAAATGCGGAAATAATTGGATTAAAATTGACCGGTACTCAACATCACCAAGTTGCATGCTGACAATACCTCAATTCCTGCCTTCGTGGCCTTTGAAAAAAAATCAGGATTCTCAGTGCCGGGGTTGAAAATGATCCGCTTTGGCTTAAGACCGATCAGATAATCCATCCATTCAGCTTGATGCGAAGGTCCAATATAAAGGGTGATGGTGTGAATGTCTCTCAGATCCGGTTTGCTTCTCAGATCAAGGATCGGTTTGCCGAATACTTCCCCCTTCTTGATTCCAATTGGGATAAACTCCAAACCTTTCGACCAAAACATTTTTGCAGCCATATAGGCATATCGGGAAGGATTGACAGTTGCTCCTACTATGAGGGTTATTGACGGTTCAACTTTTGCGGCTTCCATAGACCCGATCCCGCTCAAAAGTATCCATGTGCCGGTGTTTTTTACTTTCGTAAATGTCCGCAAGAGTGATCATGATACCTGTCTCTTCCACTTCTCCAAACTCATCATTGAGTGCAGTACCGAATGTGCGCATGGTTGGAGAAAGATTCATGTAGGTATTGATCAGCGGAGGAATGTTTTCTCCCAGAGAACGGATTTTACCGTTGAGGTACTTATAGCCTTCCTTGTAATCCAATCCTTCGAATGGATTGGGATGAGAAACAATATCCGTTTCGTAACTCAACCTTAGGTTTTCCTTTGGTCGGACAAGCTCCTCGTGATCAGGAAAATAATGATTCATGAAGTAAAGCAACAAATCCCTTCCTTCCCTATTATAGTGAGGGTACATGGTCACTTTTCCAAACAGGTATTTGACATCCGGATTGAGCAAAACCACTGCGCCCAATCCATCCCAAAGGTTATCCAAACTGAAGATTCCCTTCCGATTGTCAAGGCTAGGCTGATATTGAGGCTGAACAAAGGAGCGACCGAGTTCTAAGGTGTACGGTATGTACTCTTTGATAAATTTCTCCGAAAAATCAAACAGGTGGGTAGTCGAAAGGTTGATTGACCCGTCAGGCTCAATGGCATTTTTACACATAATCACCCGATACCCGGCTACAATTTCCTGATCCTCAGGATTCCAGGTAATCAACTGATCGTAACACTTTTCACAGGTGTCATTGTCATCTAAATCCATTTCCTGACCGGTTCCACCGCCGGCAGCCCGAAAAGTCAACTCCCTCAATCGACCGATTTCACGAACTACATTTGGCGCATTATGGTAATTGACCAGGTATACCAAATTGTCTCCATTGTTGGAATAGCGTAGAAAACGCTCCGGGCTCAGCTCTTTTAAAAGAAGGCTGCGATCAACAGGGGCAATGATAGCTTCCTCCTTTTTCATGCTTCTGCAAGTTTATACACCAACTGTTTCATATCCTCTGCCCACAAGGCATCACTTTTGGAAGAGTCAAAATATCGGTAGGAAACCGGATTTCCCACTCGAATCTCCACTTTTTTTCCCCGCTGCTTATACATTTCATCGACCAGCCAAAACATTTCAATGTTGGCCTTCAAGCCGATTTTCTTTCTCCAATTGGCAAGATTGTAAAAAAACTCAGAATTCCTCCCTCCTATATGGCATGGGATGATATCCAATTGATACTTTTTGGCCTTGGAGATAAAGCTTTTTTTCCACATTAAATCTTTAATCACTCCCTCCTGCTTTCTGGAAACCAATCCAGCCGGAAAAATCAAGACAGCGTATCCATCTGAGTAGGCCTCCTCAATACGTTGATTGGCCTCTTTTGAATTTTTCCCATGCTTGTTTACAGGCACAAAAATGGGATCAAAATTGTCAAAGCTCATCAAGAGATCATTGACCAAAAACCGCACATCCGGTCGGATTTTCCCGATGGCATGCATAAATGCAATTCCGTCCATCCCGCCCAGCGGGTGATTGGAAGCAAGGATAACACCTCCTGTTTTCGGTATATTTTCTCCTCCTACCAACTTTACATCCATTTCAAACTCTCGAATCAGGGCATCTGCGAAATCAAGCCCTTTCAATTGAAGATGCTTATTCAATACTGAATTCAGCCACTCCTCATGAGTAACCCGCTTGATATAATTCAACACAAATCCAGGCATCCACCGGAGAAGTTTTGGATTTTTTGAACGAATGGCTTTTTCGATATCGATAAATTTCTCTGACATACGGTCAAAAAAGAGAAAGTTTGGAATGAAAATCCTTTAAAAAATTTCACTTTTTTCAAAAGATTTAACCAAAAGTACAAAAAAAACCGGGGGCAGATTTGCCAAAAACCCAGTCAAGATACAGACCCCTGAAAACCAAGAGCCTGCATTTTGGGTATAGAAAGGAAATAGTTCACTATGAAACTTGTATTGACCGGAAGCACATCCGGAATCGGCTGGGAAACGCTGAAAGACCTACTTCCAGAAATTAATTTGGCGATTCTTCCCATCCGAAATTTGGCCAAAGCAGATAAAATGATCTCCAAACTCCCGGGAAAAGAAAAAATCCGATTGGTGGAAATGGATCTCAGTTCGATGAAAAGCGTGAAAAAAGGAAGTTCAGAAATCCTAAAATTGACCGATTCCATCGATTTGTTGATCAACAATGCCGGGGGGATGTTTCCTGCAGGACATCAAACCGAAGAAGGGCTGGATTTGACTTTCGCCACCAACCATCTCGGACACTTTCTATTGACTCGGGAATTGCTTCCTGCCTTGGAAAAAGGAAAGGCTAAAATCATCAATGTGAGTTCGGAAGCCCACCGGATCTCCACATATCCCAAAAAAGATTTCAGCCTGAAAAAATCCTCCAATACCACCTCGGCCTATGGCAAAGTGAAACTCTACAATATATTGTTTACCAATGAATTGAAGTTACGATATGAAAGTTTGGGAATAAGTTCATACGCCCTTCATCCCGGAGCAGTTCGAACTGCCTTTGGTTCCGAAGCTTCCGGAATCACAAAGGCCATTATCCGCGTCACTCAGCTCTTTTTTATCAGTCCAAAGGCCGGTGCGGCTACGACTCTTTTTCTTGCGAAAACCGCAAAAGACAAATTGAAAAATGGAGGATACTATGTCCGAAAGAAGGTCAAAAAACCGAGTGCACTGGCCCGAAATCCGGAACTTTCATCCAAGCTCTGGGCCTATAGTGAGGAGGTTTTGAAATCCTTGGGCTTTTTATAAGAACCAGCTTCTGGAATGTTTGAAGGTTATAACGTCTGAGCGCTTCGACTGCGGACCGAATTCCTTATTTTTGCCCCAATGATAGAAACCATCCTCTCCCTCTGCCCCGGTCCATGGAATGATTACGAACTGATCGACACCGGAGGATTTGAAAAACTGGAGCGCTTCGGAAAGTTTATTCTCAGCCGACCGGAACCGCAAGCAATTTGGGACAAAACCCTGCCGGAGTCCGAATGGAGAAGACTCGCTCACGCCCATTTTGCCAAGGAAAAAAACAACCCGGAAAAAGGTCAATGGCAGCAAATCAAGCCCATGCCGCATAATTGGTCCATCAGCTATGACAATTCTGACGGGCTGAAAATGACCCTAAATCTTGCCCAAACCTCGTTCAAGCATATCGGACTTTTTCCCGAACAGGCTGTGAATTGGGATTACCTGTATAAAAAAATTAAAGCCTTCCCGGGAACAAAGCCCAAAGTCCTTAACCTTTTTGCCTACACCGGTGCAGCCAGTGTGGCCTGTCGGGCAGCAGGCGCAGATGTCACCCACTTGGACTCAGTAAAACAAGTGGTCTCCTGGTCCAAACACAATATGGAATCTTCCGGGCTCGATGGAATCCGCTGGATCGTTGATGATGCGATGAAATTTATCAAGCGGGAGGCGAGAAGAGGAAATATATATCAGAGTATCATCCTGGATCCGCCGGCTTATGGGCGCGGTCCGGAAGGTGAAAAATGGATCCTCGAAGAGCAAATCAACGAAATGCTGAAGACCTGTGCGGAAATCCTCGATCCAAAAGATCATTTTCTACTGCTCAACATGTATTCCCTCAGCTTCTCTTCGTTGATCGCGGCGAACTTGATCCAATCCAACTTTGGCAACGTGAAAAACGCAGAACAAGGAGAGCTCTATCTTCAGGAAAAACAAGGCAAAAAGCTTCCTTTGGGCATTTTCTTCCGGTTTTCCAGTTTTTGACCTGAGTTTAAAAACATGAATAATCGCCAGATTTTTCTCTCACACCTAGCTCAAACGACCGATTTTCCTTTGATGATCGAGGTGGAAAAAGCGGAAGGCGTGTACCTGTTTGGGCCAAAAGGAGAGAAATACATGGACCTGATCTCGGGCATCGGAGTCAGCAATGTCGGACACCGTCATCCAAAAGTGATTCAGGCTATCCAAAGCCAACTCGACAAATACCTGCACCTGATGGTTTATGGAGAATATGTCCAAACTCCACAGACCCTTCTGGCAAAAGCCCTCACCGACACCCTTCCATCCCATTTAGACAATGTTTACTTGGTCAACAGCGGTTCGGAAGCGATCGAAGGTGCGCTCAAACTTGCCAAACGCTATACCAACCGAAGAGAATTGATCTCCTGCGTCAATGCATATCATGGCTCAAGTCATGGTTCATTAAGTGTGGGCGGAAACGAAGTATTCAAAAGGGCTTATCGACCCCTTCTGCCTGGAATCAATCACATTTTCTACGGAAGCTTTTCTGATTTGGAAAAGATCACGACCCAAACCGCAGCGGTAGTCATTGAAACCATTCAAGGCGAAGCAGGAATCCGGGTTGCTTGCCGAGAATATTTTCAGGCGATACGCAAGCGCTGCGACGAAACAGGAACGCTTTTGATTTTGGATGAAATACAGGCGGGATTCGGACGAACCGGAAAATTCTGGGCATTTGAGCATTTTGACATAGTACCGGACATTTTGGTTTGTGCCAAAGGAATGGGCGGAGGCATGCCTATCGGGGCTTTTATAGCCAATAAAGAAGTGATGGGCGTATTCAAAAACAACCCGCTTCTAGGCCATATCACCACTTTTGGAGGGCATCCGGTCAGTGCTGCGGCATCTTTGGCCACGGTTCAAATTCTTCAGGAAGAAAAACTGATCGAGCAGGTTGAGACCAAAGCCAATCTGTTCAAAAGCCTTCTAATCCATCCAAAAATCAAAGCAATACGAAACAAAGGCTTGATGATGGCAGTGGAATTTGAATCGTTTGAAGTACTTAAACCGATCATTGACCGTGCTATTGAGTTGGGTGTGATCACCGACTGGTTTTTGTTCTGTGATGACTCGATGCGAATTGCCCCCCCATTGATCATCACGGATGATCAAATCCGCGAAGCCTGCGCTGTGATTTTGAGAGCAATCGAGGAAGCTTAAATTCAAAGTGAAAAATTGATCCAAAATTGAATTTTTGGGTCATCGGTCTTCCTAGCTTTCCATTATCTTTTCGTCAAATTTTCCTTTATGAAAAAAATCCTGACCATACTCGGTGTTTTGGTTCTTTTGCTGTTCGCTGGGCTCTTGATTTTCATCTACTTTCACAGTCCGCAATATGACGGGGATATGAAACTCAATGGCCTCTCCGAGCAAGTTGAAGTTCATTTTGACAAGTACGGGATCCCACATATTTATGCGCAAAACGAAGCAGATGCTTACCGCGCTTTAGGGTATATCCATGCTCAGGAGCGTCTTTTCCAGCTGGAGATGATGCGAAGAGTGGGTTCGGGAACCTTGGCAGAATTCCTTGGAAAAGACCTGCTTGAAATCGATCAGTTTTTCCATACACTCGGGATTCCCAAGCATGCGAAAGAAAGCTCGGCAGCTTTCTTAGCCCAAGGCGAAACTCCCTGGAAAAAGGCCGCCGAAGCCTATTTAGCCGGTGTAAATGAATTTATCGAAAATGGAAAACTCCCGGTGGAATACACGCTATTGGGAGAAAAGCCCCGCCCCTACACGGTTGAGGACATGCATTCCATCGTGGGATACATGAGTTTTACCTTTGCGATGGGTCTCAAAACCGATCCTTTGGTGACCAAAATGGCCCGTGAACTTGGACCTGATTACCTCAATTCCCTTTCAGTCCAAACACTTGCCGAGCACCATGTGATCCCCGTGAATTATCCAGATTCCTTACAGGTGGATTCCGTTTCCATGAAGTCCAATCTGACGGCTTTACTGGAAAAACTCCCCGTTCCGCTTTTGGAAGGCTCAAACGCTTGGGTGATATCCGGCAGTCGAACCAAATCCGGAAAAGTTCTTTTTAACAATGACACCCACATTGGTTTTTCCTCTCCTTCTGTTTGGTTTGAGGCACATATCGAATATCCTGGATTCAGTTTTTATGGAAATCATCTGGCTGGGGTTCCTTTTGGCCTTGTCGGTCACACCCGTCATCACAGCATTGGTTTGACCATGTTTGAAAATGACGATCAGGACTTTTTTGAAGAAAAACTCAACCCATCCAATCCAAATGAAATCCTGGTGGGCGATTCTATTTTCCCGATCACATCAAGAAAAGAACTCATTCGGGTGAAAGGCCAAGAACCGGTAGAATTTGAAATCCGCGAAACCATCCACGGTCCGATCATGAATCCTGTGGTGAAAGAAATTGCAGAACTAACTTCCAATCCGGTTGCTTCGTGGTGGGTGTACATTTTGGAACCAACAAAAGCTTTGGAGGCTATTTTCAAAATGAATCACGCCCAATCCATTCAAGAGGTAGCTGATGCGGCAGGCTTGATTCATGCCCCAGGACTAAACATCATGTACGGTGACAGCTTGGGCAATATCGCCTGGTGGGCAGCTGCCAAACTCCCGAACCGGGGAGAAAAAGTCCACTCCAAGATTTTCGCTGACGGTTCGGATCCCGAAGCCCAACCCAAAGGCTGGTATTCGTTCACCGATAACCCACAAAGCATCAATCCTGAAATCGGTTTTGTCGCCTCCGCAAACAATCAGCCGGATTCCATGCGAAATGGGGTGTTTTTCCCCGGCTATTATTACCCCGGAGAGCGCTGGAACCGAATTGCCAAAACCATCACTTCTCGGGATGATTGGGATCTGGAATCCATTCAGGAACTTCAGCTGGAAACACGCAATGAAATGGCACCAAAGAATGGTCAGTTCCTCCTTAGTCATATCAAGCAGGAGGATTTTCCGGATTATTCCGACGCCTTGGATGCCCTTCAAAATTGGGATGGTACCCATGAATTAAATTCCGAAGCGCCTACCCTCTATTACAAATGGCTGTACCACACCCTCCGATTGGCTATGGCGGATGAACTTGGCGATGCAGGTTTTAAAGCCTACTTGGAGACGTTCATGATGATCCGAAGTACCCGGCATTTCCTCACGCATGAGGACAATCGCTGGTGGGACACCAAAGGAACGGATGCTAAGGAAACACGCGAACAAATCATTACCGAAGCGCTGAAATTATCCCTGGAAGAGTTGAGCACCCAATTTGGAAAGGATTCAGACAGTTGGGATTGGGAAAAAGCCGTGACGGTGGAGCACCCACATCCCCTTGGAGCTCAAAAACCTCTGGACAAAATCTTCAATGTGAAAACTGAGGCTGTTGAGGCAAATGAAGAAGCGGTAAACAAACTGGCATTCGATCTCAACGGGGACGGAATTTACAAAGTCACATCAGGTCCTGCTATGCGAATTATTCTGGATTTTGCCGATGTTGAGGGTTCTGTTTCTGTGTTGCCTACTGGAAACAGCGGCAACCGATTCAGTGGACATTATGCAGATCAAAAGAAACTTTATGCCAATGGAAAATACCGTCCTCAACTGATGAACGAAGCGGAAATCAAGGAAAAGTCAAGAGGAAAGTTGCTCTTGATTCCGGCTGAAGACTAATATGGAAAACCAGTTTTTCAAAATCTTGAGGCAATCGATCGGGGACCAGTTTGGGGCAAGTATTGACATGTTGGAAAATGCAATCCAAACTTGTTCAGATTCGCTTTGGGAAAAAGAAAAGACCTTTTCCCAACTTGCTTACCATACCATATTTTTTCTGGACTATTACCTCACAGTTGAGCCGGTCGGATTTGCCCCACCTGCTCCTTTTCGGCATTCTGAATTTGAGGATGAACCCTATGAGGAGATTTTCAAAAAAGAAGAAATTCTGCATTACCTCAAATTCTGTAAAGGGAAACTGATGCATCTTTTGGAAAGTTTGACAGGTGAATTGGCGCAAAGCCGATGGATTAATGAATCCAAAACGATGGATTACTCCATAATTGAAATTCTGTTGTACAACATCCGGCATGTGCAACACCATGTTGGGCAGCTCAATAGGACGCTAAGACAAAATGGAATAGACGCTCCGGATTGGGTCTTTCGGGGAAAGTGGTAGAGTAAACTTTAGGCTTGAAAATTGAGTTTTATCACTGAATCAAAGACGGCCATGAAAAAACAAAAGCAATACGAAATTGAAAAGCCTGAAGCTGAATGGGAGGAATTGCTTGATCCTCATTCCTATCAGGTGCTTCGCAAAAAAGGAACTGAGCGGCCTTTTACAGGACAATATTACCTAAACAAGGACACAGGAATCTATGAATGCAAGGCCTGTGGCAATGAGATTTTCCACTCTTCCAAAAAGTACGACAGCGGCTGCGGATGGCCAAGTTTTACCGAACCCATCCGCCCCGAGGCCATTGATGTGCAGATGGATTACAGCCATTTCATGATCCGAGAGGAAATCCTCTGCGGAAAATGCGGCGGACACCTAGGCCACCGATTCCCGGACGGACCAAAAGATCAGGGAGGCATCCGCTACTGCATCAATTCGGTCAGCATGGATTTTAAGAAGGGATAATTTATATTTAACTGAAATTCAGTCGAATAATTAAGTTATGACAAAGCAAGAGGTAATTAAAAAAACGCTGGTAGTTCTTGATAAACTTCCTTTGGAAAAAATTCAGGAAGTCAATGATTTTGCAGATTTTATCCTGAAAAAACTGGAGAATGAAACCATTCAACTTGGAATTCAGAAACTGGTAGAAAAAGGAAAAACCTATGAATTTTTAAAAGAGGAGGAAGATATCTACACAGTGGAAGATCTCAAAGAACGATACAAATGAAAAAGGGGGACATCGTCCTAATACCTTTCCCTTTTACAGATTTAACCGGTCTAAAAAATAGACCAGCATTGGTTTTAATCAGTGCCGAAGATGATGTTACTGTCGCATTTATTTCCTCTCAAATAAAATCTTACTCGGAAACGGACATTCAAATCCAACCCTCGGTCATAAATGGATTAAAGAAAACTTCCGTTATAAAAATCTCCAAACTTGCTACCCTAGAAAAAGATCTGGTTTTAGGGAAACTTGGAATCCTTTCTAGCAGTGAACTTGAAATTGTTAATCAAAAATTGATTTTAGCTTTTGGACTGAATCAAAAAAATCAAAATATTACTCCCTAAAAAATGGAAAAGGCTGAATCTTTATTCAGCCTTTCGTATTTCGTACCTCAGATGATTCCTTTTTCCGGATGCTTTCCTGTCACCGTGCGACCAAAAACCTTCATTTCTTCAATCTGCGCATCCATGTCACCATTGGGATAGATGCAAGGGCCAATTCCGGCTTCCTTCTTTTTGTAATCCAAATAGCCCACTACGATCGGAACATTAGCTCCAAGTGCAATGTGATAAAATCCTGTCTTCCATTTTTTTACTGCACTGCGCGTTCCTTCGGGAGTGACCATCACCACGAGTTCTTCCCGCTCATTCAGCATATTGATCATCGCTTCCGTGTAGGTTTGCTTTCTGCCGCCGGGAATCCGCTTCCGGTCAATGGCAATAGCGCCCAATCCGCTCAATAACCAACCCAGAGGACCGATCATGACTTCCTTTTTGATGGTAAACCGAACAGGAATATCCATCAGGAAAAAAGCAGCACGGGCATACAGGATATCCCAGTTGGAAGTATGCGGAATGGCAATCAAAACCGCCTTTTTCACGCCTTTGGGCCAGTTGGCATTCAGAGACCAACCTGAAATCCAAAAAACAAATCGGGAAAGAAGCTTCATCATACGCTCAAATGTTTGGCACTGGGGTTTGCTAATTCTAAGATTGAAGGGTTTTTTTCGATGACTTTAATAGCCTCATCGTAGCCGGCCTGGAAAAGTTGGGGAGCTTTTTTGATATCAAAAACCCCATATTTTCCAAGTCCATGAGCCTCAATAAAGTAATCACATTTCGCCTTTCGGCTGTAGACATTGTAATTCATGGACATGATTACTGCTCGCTCGATGAGATTCTTCATGTTGCGGATATTACTTTCCTCAGGCAGGTGATTGCAGTTGATACCAATCACCACATCACAGATTCCTTCCAAAGGTTCAACCGGAAGATTGTTTAGGACTCCTCCATCCACAAAGAATTTACCGGCAATTTGAACTGGCTCAAACATCCCCGGGATGCAGGAAGAAGCCATGATCGGTCTGATCAATTCACCTTCGTCAAAGTAAACGATTTTCCCCTTTCGGATATCCGTAGCGGCTACTGCCAAAGGGACCTTGAGTTGAGAAAAGTCATCGTGAGGAAGATAAAGCTTGAACAAGTCTCCGATACTTTCGATTTTCAGAATCCCTTTCCAGGAAATAGCCGGACGCAAAAACTTGAAATAATTTGTTTCTACGATGATTTTCAATACTTCCTCGGGTTGATATCCTTGGCAATACATCGCACCGGCAATTGCACCGGCTGAACTTCCGGTGACTTTTGTAGGAAAAATACCGACTTCATTCAAAGCCTTCAAAGCACCCAAATGAGAGATACCCCGGACTCCACCTCCGGACAGGGCTATACCGATTTTCACCTTAGATTTCATCCAATCGGAATGTTTGATCCAAGCGCACTCCTTTTTCGGTCATTTTCACGGTGCAGCATTCATTGACCGGATCATGCTCCAGAAAGAGAATGTATTGTTCTCGGGCAGCTTCTTCTAAAAAAGCCTGCTTTTCACTCATTGTGATCAGGGGACGGGTATCGTAGCCCATCACATACGGCAAGGGAATATGTCCGACAGAAGGAAGTAAATCCGCCATAAATACTACTGTATGACCCTTGTAGCTGATTTTAGGAAGCATCTGTTTATCGGTATGCCCGTCAACAGTGATGAAATCAAACCCTTCGAAAAGGGACTTTTTCTCCAGATCGACAAATTTCAACACTCCGTGATCTTGCATCGGAAGTATATTTTCCTCCAAGAAAGAGGCTTTTTCCCGTGGATTGGGTTTCGTCGCCCACTCCCAATGTCCTGCATTAGACCAGTATGTGGCTCTTGGGAAAGTAAGTTCATATTGACCGTGCGAACCGTATCGAATGCCACCACCACAATGATCAAAGTGAAGATGGGTCAAAAACATATCGGAAATATCTGTCGGATGGACTCCCAGATTACTCAGACTTGAACTTAGGGAAGCTTTTCCATGCAGGTAATAATGTGAGAAAAATTTGGCATCCTGTTTATCGCCGATTCCATTGTCTATCAATACCACCCGGTCTCCATCCACTGCCAAAAGGCATCGCATCGCCCAGCTGCACAGGTTATTTTCATCAGCTGGGTTGGTACGTGACCAAAGCGTTTTAGGGACGACTCCAAACATCGCCCCTCCATCCAGCTTGAAAAATCCGGTATTGACAGTATATAATTCCATTTGGGTCCTGTTTTGGGTTAAAAAACCAAAAGCAACCTTACCGAATTTTGGAAAGATTGCTTCTTTTTGGTTGGGTCAAAATGACTTTGATGCGCTATAGAATCTTGAATTTCAAACTTCTACTTTTCACTCTACAACTACTCCCATGGAGCAGAATTTATCGATGCGCTGTTCTATTCGTTTTTCAGGCTTGATTTTATCCAATTCCTTAAGTGACTGAAGTATTGCCTCCTTGATAGTTCTTGCCATCCACTTGAGATCCTTGTGTGCTCCACCCAGCGGCTCAGGAATGATATCATCGATCAAACCATTGCCTTTCATGTCCTTTGCTGTCAGCTTCAGGGCCTCAGCCGCTTGCTCTTTGTAATCCCAAGATCTCCAGAGAATGGAAGAACAGGACTCGGGAGAAATCACCGAATACCAGGTATTTTCCAACATGAACACACGGTCTCCGATCGCAATACCTAATGCTCCACCGGAGGCTCCTTCCCCGATGATGATGCAAATCACCGGTACTTTGAGCATGAACATTTCCTTCAGGTTTCTGGCAATGGCCTCACCCTGGCCTCTTTCTTCTGCTTCCAAACCAGGAAAAGCTCCCGGAGTGTCGATCAACGTCACGATAGGTTTTCCGAATTTCTCGGCCATTTTCATCAGACGAAGTGCCTTACGGTACCCTTCCGGATTGGCCATCCCGAAGTTTCGCTCCTGACGCTGTTTGGTATTTCGGCCTTTTTGCTGACCAATAAACATTACAGTACGACCATCGATATCACCCAGTCCTCCGACCATCGCCTTGTCGTCTTTTACACTTCGATCGCCATGGATTTCTATGAAGTCATTCGTGATTTCGTAGATGTAATCCAGGGCGTAAGGGCGGTCTGCATGCCTGGAAAGCTGCACACGCTGCCAGCGGGTGAGGTTTTCAAAGGTCTCTTTTTTCAAAGCGAGGATTTTTTCTTCCAAAGAATCAATATCACTGCTCAGGTCGATATTTCGACCCTTTGCCAGGTCTTTCATCTCTTGAAGTTTTTGCTCTAAATCAGCAATGGGTTTTTCGAATTCTAATACCATTTTGGTGATTTTTGGGAAAGGCAAAGATAAGGATTATCTCCTAGCGGCAAACCCCTAAGTCGGGTTGAAATGCCTCCTTGCGCCATGAAAATTATTATCCTGAAATAGAAACAGATAGATTTTAATCTAAAAAATGTTTCGGCTCGGTATTGCTTAAAAAGATCAATTACCTACCTTTGCACCACTTCAAAAGTGAAGGTCAAACGGAGTGGTAGTTCAGCTGGTTAGAATGCCTGCCTGTCACGCAGGAGGTCGCGGGTTCGAGTCCCGTCCATTCCGCATAAGATTACAATAAAAAGCTAGACCATTAGGAGTGGTAGTTCAGCTGGTTAGAATGCCTGCCTGTCACGCAGGAGGTCGCGGGTTCGAGTCCCGTCCATTCCGCTTAAAGCCTTAGAGAAATCTGAGGCTTTTTTGTTTATACCGGTCGCGGGTTCGATTCCTCCCGATTCTTGGGACAGGCTGTCCATTCCGCTCATAGCTTTAGAGAAATCTAGGGCTTTTTTGTTTTTTCACCGCAGAGAGACAGAGAACGCAGCGTATTTTCATTAAGCAGTGGCAGTCTCGGATTGCAGCTGTACTGCCTTGTGCAACTGTCTTTTTCAAAGTTTATCTTTGCTTCATCTGCGACTTTGCGGTGAAATAAAAACCTGCAAGGTTTTAGACCTGACTTGTTCTTTTTGGTCAAATTATCTGGGACTCAGCGATGGACTTAAACTACACTTTCATCCACCAGAACATCCACATTCGGATGAAGCCACAGCAAAGTTACCGGACACTGGGTGCTCACTTGCTCTTTTTGCAGTTCCTGAAAAGCAGCCTTTTTTCCCGACCCAGAGATAAACAGGATAATCTTTTTGGAACGGAGGATCTCCCCCACTCCCATCGTCATCCCAAAGGTTGGAGGTTGCTTCAGGGATTTGATCATGCCGTTGTTTAGTGTAGATTCGGCCAATTTGCAGACGTGAAATCCGGGAAGCAGAAGATTTGCCGGTTCATTCAAGGCAATATGCCCGTTCACTCCTATGCCCAAAATGCAGATATCAACCGGCCCGATTTGTTCCAGGGCATTTTTCATTCGAAGGCAGTCACCTGCCGGATCAGCAGTAAATGGATCAATGGTCAGGTAGCGATCTGGAGAAATTCCCAAAGGTTGGATAAACTTAGTCTGCACGTCATGTTCTGAAGTGAAGGTGGAACCGGACTCCAAACCTCCCCATTCATCCAGCTTCACCACCCGAAGGACTGAGCAGAAATCCGGGTTTTCCTTTTGGTGTTTGACCATTTCTGCATAAAGACCTGTAGGGGAGCCTCCACTTGCCACACAAAAAAGAAGATCAGGCCTCAGGTCTATTTCATTTTTGACAAGTTCAAAGCCTTTCCGGCTCATGGTTTCATAGTCAGGGAGGTAATGGAAATTCATGGAAGGAAATGGACTGGTTGAGATCCGAAATTCGACATCAATTATCCGAAATCCAAGTTCCAAAATTCGCCGACATCAGAAATTCCGAATCCCTGCTTATCTTAAAGCGTCAAAACCTGATTCCATCACCAACCAAAATCCCCATGCAAATTCGAATCCTGGGAATTGCTGCAGCGATATTCCTCTCAGCATCTCCCCTTCTGGCTCAAAAGAAAGCCGACCCTAAACCTGACCCCCTCAAGCAGTCGGTTCAAATGACCATCGATTCCCGCTTCGCCGACATGACCGAGCTCAGCGACAAAATCTGGGCATTCGAAGAAACCGCTTTTCAGGAAACCCAATCCTCTGCTGCACTTTCGGCCTATGCCGAGGAACTCGGATTCAAAGTCACCCGAGGTGTTGGTGAAATCCCAACCGCCTTTGTCGCTGAATACGGTTCAGGAAGTCCTGTCATTGGTATTATGGGCGAATTTGACGGCTTGCCGGGTCTTTCCCAAAACAAAGTTCCCTTCAAAAGTCCCCTGCATGCAGGTGCTCCGGGTCACGGTTGCGGACACAACCTGTTTGGCGTGGCCTCGCTGAGCGCCGCTGCAGCCATCAAGGACCAAATCGCTACTGGCAAACTCAAAGGAACCATCCGTTTTTACGGAACACCTGCCGAAGAGAAATACTTCGGCAAACTCTGGATGATCCGAGCCGGATTGATGGACGATGTGGACATCATGATGGACTGGCATCCCGGAGATGAAACAGAAACAGATGTCCAAAAAGGCCTTGCTTTGGTGGATTTTATCGTTGAATTCCGCGGACAGGCGGCCCATGCCTCAGGAGATCCATGGAACGGCAGATCTGCTTCCGACGCTTTGGAACTCTATACTACGGGTATCAACTTCTACCGCGAACACATCAAACCAACCGTGCGCATCCATTACCACATTCAGGATGGAGGACAGGTAGTGAATGTAGTGCCCGACTACAGCAGGCTTTGGGTACGGGTCCGAGACACCAGCAGGGAAGGCTTGGTTCCGGTATGGAAACAGGTAGAGAAAATGGCTGAAGGTGCCGCCATTATGGCAAATGTTTCCCACGAGGTAAAATTGGTTTCCGGAGTACATGAAATCTTAGTCAACAGGACAGGTTCAACTGTCATGCAAAAAAATCTGGAAGCTTTGGGCCCTATTTCCTATACCGCCGAGGAACAAGACTTTGCCAAAAAGATTCAAGAAGCTACCGGAAAACCACAGATCGGAATTGTCTCTGAAATCAAACCCATGAAAGAAACTTTAGAACATAGCATGGGAGGAAGTACTGATGTGGGGGATGTAAGTTGGGTAGTACCGACTATTCGAATGAGTGCGACTACAGCTCCTAATGGCACCCCTTGGCATTCTTGGGCAGTAGTCGCATCTGGAGGGATGTCCATCGGTCATAAGGGAATGGGCTATGCTGCCAAAGCTTTGGCCATGACTATGGTAGATCTTTACCAAAATGAAGCACTGAGAAACGAGATTAAAACAGAATTCAAGCAGAAAAAAGGAGATTATGTCTACAAAGGAATTATCCCAGACGGTCCTCCACCCTTGAAGGCTGGGTATTAATATTGAATACTCATTCGAGAATACTCCCCAAACTACGTAAGGTATTCCGGTTTGGAATGCCTTACGCTAACCATCACAACAAGTCGAATTGTGGCTCAATGGCTATGAAAAGATTAGAAAAATCAACAGAAGTCCACCAGATAAACAGCCAATGACAAATACTCTGATAATTACATTTTGCGTTCTTCTGCTGATTGCCTATTTATTTGACCTGACCTCTTCCAAGACAAAAATCCCCTCCGTCTTTCTTCTTTTGCTTCTCGGTTGGTCAGTAAGGCAATTTACCCAATTACTTGACTTTCCCCTTCCTGACTTTTCTCCTCTCCTGCCTGCCTTGGGCACCATTGGGCTTATTCTTATCGTACTTGAGGGTTCCTTAGAGCTTGAACTCAATCGATCGAAGTTGGGACTTATCCGCAAATCTTTTTTGGGAGCCTTTGTTCCAATGATTTCTCTGGCACTTTTGCTTGCATTAGGTTTTATGTATTTCGGAAACTTTGGACTAAAAGACAGTTTGACCAATGCCATTCCATTTTGTGTGATCAGTAGTGCAATTGCAATTCCTACCGTTAGAAATCTCTCTTCCTACAACAGAGAATTTGTAATTTATGAAAGTAGTCTTTCTGATATTTTAGGAGTTTTGCTTTTCAACTTTCTGGCAGTAAATGAGATTATAGGCATCAAATCCTTTGGAGATTTCGCATTGCACCTGCTCATTATTACGGCTGTATCGTTAATTGCGACTGTTGGACTTTCTTATCTCCTGAGCAAAATAGAACATCACATCAAGTTTGTCCCCATCATTTTGTTGGTCGTATTGATCTATGAATTATCCAAAATCTTCCATTTGCCAGGTCTGATTTTCATATTGATTTTTGGCTTGTCCATTGGCAATATCGACGAATTAAAACGATTTAAATGGATTGATTTTTTTAAACCCAATGAGCTGAAAAGAGAAGTCATCAAATTCAAAGAATTGACCATTGAAGCAGCATTTCTGGTAAGGTCCTTGTTTTTCCTATTGTTTGGCTACCTCATAGAAGCTACTGAAGTATTAAACCTCGAAACTTTGCCTTGGGCTTTGGGAATTGGATTTCTAATTTATTTGCTGCGAGCCATTCAGCTTAAGCTGTCACATCTTCCACAGCTACCCTTGGTATTTATCGCCCCCAGAGGACTGATTACCATTTTGCTTTTTTTGTCGATTGAGCCTACTCATACGATTTCACTGGTGAATAATTCGCTCATTATTCAGGTAATTATTCTGACTGCTCTAATGATGATGATCGGAATAATCACCCATAAACCACAAGATTCTGAACTCCACAAAGTAAAGCATTGAAACAAGCCTCTCGGTGATCGAAGTGTGAAAAACACGATCTCACTAGGTCATTTTGAAAAGAAAAACTCCCGAAATTGAGTTGCAGTAGTTTAGTTTTATTTCTCATTTCCTTTCTTCCTTTTCTATTTTCTTTCTTAGTAAAAACAGAAAATCACAACAGGAGAATCTGAAAACCGAAGTAGTGCCAAGAGCTCAAAACTCAATTTCAAAACTAAGCAGTCGAGAAAAATCAAAATCAGCCAAGTAAACCAGTTTGGTTTTAGCCCGGAAATGAACCAAGATTTTATTCATTTTACAGCTACTGGCCTATGATTCTAAGAGTTGATATTTTCATTTTACAAAGTTTGAGATTCACACGCTTTCTCTATTTTAGAAGCGCTTTCATCGTCTGTTTCGCAAATTAGTTTCTTTCATGAAATCACTTTTGACTTTCCTTTTTTTCTGGGTTTGGGTAGCGGCTTTTGCCCAGAAAAAAACCTGCAACTGCATCGAAAACTTGGCAGTGACTATTCAAAAAACGGAGCTAAACTACGCGGGCTACCCGGCCAAAGTGGATGAAAACACCAAAGCAAGCTACCAAGAACTTATTCAAACACTTCACCAGAAAGCCGGGGAAATAACCGATCCCAAACCATGCTTTTACCTACTGAAAGAGTACATTGATTTCTTCCAAGACAAGCACTTTATCCTGTCTTATTACGATGAGCAGGATTACGACAGCATGGTCGTGGATTATTCGCCCAAACTATGGGAAAACCAAGCGCTCACTTCCATCGAAGGCCTGTGGGTCAATCCAGAAGGTTCTTCGAAAATCGCCATCATTCAAGCTCCCGACGGGAATTTCCAAGGCATCAAGGTTGAGTCACCAGATCAGTTTCCGGTAGGTTTTGTCTACTTCACCCTGATACCGGATAGAGGACAGTACCTCCTGAAGTCCTACGATACCTTCATGACCACCACACTTCCTGCCAAGCAAATCGGGAATCTCCTTCGCTTGGGAAATCAGGCGCTTTGGGGTAAAATATTTCCCCAGGAAATGAGTGTGGAAGAAACGAAAGAGCTAGCTACCTGGAAGGAAAATAACAACGGCTTGGCTTTTCGTAAACTGGCAGAAGACGTGAGTTATTTGAAAATTCCCACCTTCAAAAATAATGACAGCGCCATTCAGCAGCTGGTCAGCTTGCATGACTCCACCATCCGGACATCTGAATACCTCATCGTAGACCTCACCGGCAATCTGGGAGGCAACACAGGATGGGTGTTTTTCCTTCCCTACCTGATGACCCAGCCGGTGGTCCAGTATCCTTCTTTTCTGAGAGTGACACCGGACAATGTCCAGCTTAAGCTCCCGGACCTTGAGCCATTTGTCACTCAGCCGATTCCGGAGGAATACAGGAAGTATTTCCCGGAAGAAGTGCTGTCCCAGTACAAAAAAGCCTACCAAGAGTTGCCTACCACCACAGAGGAATTTTTTCCTGTACCCGGAGTGACTTTTCCTTTGGATTCGGTGATGAAGAATCCAAAGAAGGTGGCCCTGATCGTGGACAATTTCTCAGGTAGCTCAGCGGAGTACTTTTTCTTCCTGACCAAGCAAAGTCAAAAGACGAAGAGTTATGGCTCCCAAACTTTTGGAATGATGGATTACGAAGGGATGTCGATTCCCACCCCACTGCCTTTCGAGGGGTATTACCTCACTATTCCGATTGCAAAATCGAGCTGGACCGACAGGGCCCCCATTGATTTGACGGGATTTACCCCGGATGTCCTCATCGATCGGCCCCAGGAAGAGTGGTTGGATTTTGTAATCCAGGACCTGCGAAAACGCTGAGCAAACTTGCGATTCTGAAGAAAAGCATACCCATCATCTGGTTGAAATGAGATAGCATGAAAAAAGACAACAAGAAAAAATTCAGATTTAATGTCAATGTGCTCTTGGGGCTATCGGCGGTATTTCTGAGTGCTTCGGCATTGATCGTGTCGATCATTCAGACGACTATATTCAAAGAGCAACAATACGCTACCGTATGGCCCTACATGCAGATTTCAGCGTTTTTTTCGGGAGACAGCTACAGTTATGGGCTTGAAAACAAGGGCGTGGGACCTGCCATCATCAAGGATTTTACCTATTCCTATCAGGGAAAAAATTACAGCAGCACCCGGGAAGTCTTCACTGCGCTATTTGGAGCTGGGGTCAAAGGAGTTGGGTATAGTGCGATCACCAAAGATTATGTTTTTAAATCGGGGGAAAGCATCGCCGTTCTGACCATCGATATGCCCGATTCCCTGATTCAGGGGTACATTTCCAAATGGGAAGGGGCGGATCTTCAGCTGCAGGTGATCTACTCAGACGTGTATGGCAACTGTTGGAAGCTCGTGGATGGAGTCTCTACCCGATTGTCCTCCTGTCCTGAGTAAACTCCAAGATTACTTTTGCTGAAAAGCATACGGCTTAATCAAGAAACCAGAGGACGGGAACTTTTTAATCGCCTCTGCTACCAAACGATCGTTTGATCAATTTTAAAAACTCCCCTAGTCTACAGGTCAACCACAATCATAAAAAAGGAGGTTTCGCTATCCCACACAAATTAAAACCCGGAAAGGCCGTTTGCGATGAAAGAACGGCTAGTCCAAGCAGGAAAGTCGCCTTGAGACTGCCGATTGAATCCTGTCTATTTCCGATTTTGCACCGGGAGGCCCAAATTGAAAATTTGAAACTACACTTTTAAACTTGATTTCTCACCAAGAGGCAAAGTCGCAAAGTTTTCTTCCTTTCTTTTCGCGTCTTTGCGTGAAAAAAACCAAACTCGGATTGGTTCAAGTCTTCAGACCTGCCTGCAGCAGGCAGGCTTGGACCTCAGGAATGCTGGCCAACGAGAGTCCTAAACTGCTCGCCAGGACCTACGGAAAAAGGCGTATTTTTTAACGGAAAAGCACTTTTTAAGAAGTAATCTGTCAATGGAAATCTGCAGGATCCCTACCTTTTCAAAGCTTTTCAATTTCAGCTATTCTTTCAAACTCATCTTTCTTTTGACCTTCTCTTAGCATCACACCATGAAACAGATTTCGCTTTTTTTCATCGCTTTCTTTTGTACCCTAGTTTCCTTTGCGCAGCAGCCTTTTTCATCTTCCATCAAAAGAGTCTGGGACAATGCTCCTGGCGGTTTTTCCAAATTCAAAGGAGACCTGTTGGATTCCAATGACGAAGTAGATGTTTACCAGACTAAGCAAACCTGGAAATTTGCCGAGGCAAAAGTGATTCATAACAAAGTCTTAAAGGCCAAATCGGTGTACCTGGAATTTTCCCCCACTACCGAAAATGAGGCCGAAATCCGCGAAGAACTCGAACGCTGCGTGCAGGAACTGAAGCTGATTGCGGAAAAAAACCAACTTAAAGTGATGGAATTTGGTGAATGGGGCACGTACAGTTTTTTTGCCACTCAGAGCGATGAGCAACTCCCCTGCTTTACCATAGCCCAGACCGAGGGCAAGGTTATGCTGCTGATTTCCGATGCGCTTTATTCTCAGCCCAATGGCTCCGGAGCAAATCAATAAATCCTGAATATGATTATCCGCAATTCAACCACTATTCCAAAAATAAACTTCAATTGAAGCGGATAATCGTCCACCGTCGACTGTCCACGGTCCACAGCACGTTTTATCGACCTTCAAACCTTATTTTCTTTGGTTAATGGTAAGAAAGCGGATATACACAATCCAGAATCTAACACGTTATCCGATTTCGCATTTCTCTTTTTTCAGATTCAATTTCTTCTGCATTCATTCTTTTCCATGAAAAAATCAAGCTATACGCTGCTTCTGACGCTCTTTTCCCTGATGGCTTGGGCTCAGGAACCCCACACCGCAGCCGAACTCAATTTCCCTTCCGAAGCCAAAGAAGTCCAAATCCAATCCTTCGAGATCAACCGGGTGACGGGTGACAAAACGCTGATCAAAACCCTCGTTTACACGCTCAACCAAGGATTCCTACAAACAAAGACCACGCAATACCAAGGATTTCCGCTCACCACGGAAACTTTCACCTATACAGATGGACGCCTGACTGAGTATGTCAAAGAGGACGAAAACTACCGCTATGCGGAGAACCTTGCCTACAATTCCTCAGGCCAACTGGTCAAAATCACCGGACTAGACCTGGGCGAGCCTACTTATACGGTGGAATTTGATTACGACAACAAGGGAAGAATCAAAGAGAAAACAATCCGAGAAATGGATGGCTACCTCGCCAGCAAGGAGGAATTCACCTACAAATCCGAAGGCACCTACACCAAGCAGGTCACATTTTTCCAAGATTCAGAGAAACCAAAAGTGGATGAGTATTACTTTGAAAACGGGCTAGAGGTCGGTTCCAAAACCAATGTCACGGATGAACCTTATACGACGATAAAGACCTACGACGAAAAAAGAAACCTTCTTGAATTCCGCGAACCCGTGGTCCAATACGTGAACAAATACAACGAGTTCGGACACTTGATTCAGGTCAATATCCTGATCGATGACCCCTTGATCTACACCATCGAGGAGTACAGTTATAAGTTTTAACCTCGAACACCCCTTTACCCGTAATTTGCTGCTCCACTGACCACCTGGTTCCCCTACCTCTTCCTTCGTTTTGATTCCCACATCATGAAAGTTCCAGCCATCCTTACCTCCTTTTTTCTACTTTCTTTTCTGGCAAAAGCCCAAAACCCAATCAGCCTTAGTGACTTTTCCAATGATTTTCAGAAAAACAAAACCATAGTCTTATTCAAGGGAAAGCCTATTCAAACATTGCCAGCCAAAGAACTAAGCATGGACTTTGTCCGAAACGAATCTTTGGTCTTAAGCAATGGAGAGGGCTACTCCGCCACCCTGGACACAGCAGGCAATTACTTTCTCCTGGAAACAAAAAAGAATAGCAGCAACCTCTACTACAATGGTCAGTTGGTCAAAGCGCTCGACTGGTTTTCCTACAGTTTGATCGGGGTACACCAAGGCTACGCCATGCTCTTCAATTCGGGTCGCGAATCGTATTGGTACATCGATTCCAAGGGAAATTCTCTGACAGAGGAACCATTTGAAACCTCCACGTTGATCAACAATCCTGAAAAACCCTTCCATTTTCTGTTTTTCGAATCCTATTGCTACCTCGTGGACAGCGATCTCCAGCCTGTACCCGGCAGTCGGTATTCCTCCGCCGAGCGGAGCTATTACAATAATGAAGTCAACCTCAAAACCGTATGGGAGCGGTATGGAATTTCCGGCCCCATGGAGGTTTACGAAGTCCGGCAAAACCAAGCTGACGGGACTGTACTCCATGGCCTCCTCGATATCGTCACCGGTCGGGAGATCGCAGAACCTATCTTTACCAAAGTGACCCAATATGGCTTCCTGGAGAAAGGGGTGTATTTGGGAACCACCGAGGACCGGCAGCAAGCGCTGTATGACTTTACCGGAACACAGCTGAGTGAACGCTATGATGGCATCTATGCCGACGAGGGTAGATTGCGGATCGAGAGAAACAAACTCCTCGGTCTGATGGACTACCAAGGGAAGGTCATCCTGGCACCAACCTACTCCGCCATCCAAGGCGCTGATGACGGAAGCTTTTTCGTCTGCATTGATGCCCATCAAAAGACGGGAATCATCGATTCAGAGGGCAAGGTGATTTTGCCTTTCGAATTTGCCACAGTAAACTATCAGATCACGTCCTATCCACTGCACCGCTATATCCCGGTCAGCAATGGAAAGCTGTACGGATATTATGACACCAAAGACCAAGAGATGGAGGTAGGGTTTGTGCATGACTTTGCAGGACCGGTACAGAATGACATGGCTACGATCCGTACGGTCAATGGTGAGGATCAATTTATCGCCTGGGGTCG
>CAYONF010000045.1:26898-32441 GCA_964405255.1 uncultured Limnohabitans sp.
AATGCCTTCGAATCCAAGATTCTAGAAACAGGGAGAACGGTCCAGGAAATATTTGCTGCGGTGGATCAAAAGTTTCGGTTTGCTGTTGCCAATTATTCCACAAAGGAAGAATTCCTTCAGAACTTCTATCCAGTCTACCAAGAGTACAGCCTGAATGGTTTTTACAAAATCAACCAATTGATTGAGTTCGACATCAAAGAATACGGCTTTGTGATGTCCTACGAGCAAAAGGAAATCTTGGAGCAGCTCAAGAAAAATAACCTGCAGCTGAAAAAGTCCCTGGACGACAAAATCAAAGAGCTAAACGGAACCATCCTGGGATACACCAATAACTGAAATTTGCATTTGCATTCTTGGCACTAACGTAACATGTGGGAATGACTAGAATCAGGCTGGAAGAAGTGACAAGTTTTTTCGAGTATTCGCACAATCTTTTCTTAGAAAAAGCCCTAGGTCCATCACCAAGGAAACTAGTGTTGATTTTTCTGGACTCCGATTCTTAAACTTCAGGTCTAAATACACTCAAAATCAGGTAATTTCCACTCCAAATCGATTTTGATTTGACCGAATTAAAGCAGATTTTTAATTGACCCATCGTTGGATGGCAAGGTGTAAAATCCTAAAACTGCTCGGCAAAGAGTTAGGGCTGAAGTAAGCGTGCGCGTACCAGAGTAGCTTTTTTAGAAACTATACCCGCAAGGGATAGGGAGTTCCAAATTTTATCTCATGACCACCACCGAAGAAAAACAGATATCCCAAGATCAGATTACACAGTTATGTGCCGAATGCACTGAAAAAACGAAGATTTCTTACAGTTCCAAGCGGTCGATTTTCCATCCTCGCTTAAAAAACTTCAACCGGGTGGAAGTCCACCGATCGAGAACCCACGGAGGCTTTTTTCAGCAGTTTGCGCTCTTTTGCATTGAATTCTACGAGGCTACTCTTAGGCGATATCGGATCGTGCACCGGTTTGTCTTTCCCCGAAGGGACAAGATCTATGGCAAACCCAATCCCGCTCATGTGATTACGGGCTACCTAACTTTTGGCACCAGGAAAAAAGAAGCCGATTCCCCGGTGTTCAACATGCACCTTGAGCTTTGGGCCCGTACCTATTGGGGAGCTTACAGAAAGCTAAACCAAGCCAAATCGGACCGAAATGGGGCTTTTCGGATTCCTTACGACTTATTTTATGTACAGCGGCTGTACATTTCCAAAGTTTGGTTGGCGGTTTATCAGACGGGACACGATCATTTCCACGCGGATGGAAAGCACAGTCCGGAGTACAAGGAATTCAAGCGGATTAAGATTTCCAAAGGTGACTTGGTCGGCATCGAATACTCCTGTAAGCAAATTCAGCTTTCCTATTGGGAATATAGACGGGACACGCCAATCCCACGAGTGGTGATCCGACATCACGACCGACACGCACCCGACCGCTACACCTCGGGCTATAACGAGGCAATCGAAAAGCAATTTGTACCCATCGAACTGATCAAGCTCCGCCATATCGCCATGATCCGGCTGAATCAGGGATTGACCCATGAGCGTATCGTGGAGGACTACCCCGAAAATCTGACGGTATGTATGGAAAAGGTGATGCCGGGGATCACCCGGAGCGACGATTGGTTTGGGCGGAGAATGATGAACGGGATGTATGCCTGCGATTTTGACCGGGACCCGAAAAACCCAAATCTTTACTGGGTTCACCATCACTGGAGCTCTTATGACAAAACGCTCCATCACTACGCCATGCCTGATGTGGACATGTGGTTTACCTTAAAGAAAGACGGCTTGCCTCTTCCTGTGAAAATCACCCTGACCGGCCCATTGACCAAAGGGGAATCTGATCCCAAGCAAAAGCGGACGTTTACCCCTGAGGATGGGGAAAAGTGGCTGGCGGCCAAGCGCGTGTGTCGGGTCAGTGCAGCACTGCATGCCGAGTTGGCCCATCACTTCGCAGGGACCCACCTGAATGTGGAGCAGTATGCGATCGCCTGCTTCCGAAACCTTCGACTCAATCCGATCTCCGGATTGCTCAAGTCCTTTTTGCGCTCTGTTGTATTGCTCAATCATACAGCAGACCGGATTCTGATCGGTAACGGATACATTACTTCCGCATGTGCCCTGACCCCCAAGGGAATCAATCAGCTGGTCTACAACGTAATGGGAACCTTGGACTGGAAAGGCTTCCAACCCATGCAGCCCATCAGCGAGGCGCATACCGCTGCCAAAGCGGGAAATTTATACTGGCGGATTGTGTGGGATTTTGTCGAAAGCTACATCGATCAGCCGGACAACCGAGCAGGGATTCTGGAGCATTGGTTTGAGTTGTATTGCTTTTCAGAAGACCTGGTCAACAAGAGCGTTCCGGCATTTTTGTGCAATTACCTCCAGCATGCACTTCTCGAGGGAAATGGAAAATTGAAAGAAACTATCGATTGGTATCAGCTAGCCCACCGGATGGATTTGAATCTGGAAAGACCGGTGGTGGATGGGATTCCCAAAGCCGTATCGCGAATCACTTCAAAAATGGAAGGACATGAGGTGACAGAAGAAGACCTGACTCACTTGAAGCAGGCATGCACCTACATGATCTATCAAGCGACCTTTGGACATACCTGGTCCAATTCGAAGCAGTATGACGACATCGGAGAGGTGCTCTACTGCAGTTTGGGATTGCGATTTGGGAATAGTCCGGATGGAGTCTTGGGTCCCGAAACGGATCATTCCATTGCACCGGATCTTACCCGATCCACCCAGATGATGTGGTGGAGCAATTTACTTTCCCGCACAGGCTATGGATTCATTATCGCCAATGAAGACGGCGATGTGCCACCAGACTTGCAAAATCGACTGGAATCCCACCGCAGTCAATTTGCGGAGCTGGGTCTGGACATCGACATCATCCAAGCACGCATCACGATTTAACCTAACCCTATCATGAAATCCAACCGGATTCCCATTTTCAAACTATTAAAAACTGCCATCCGAAGGTTTTTTGGTCGGATTTCAGTTTGGTTGGCCACGAAGTTTTTTACCATCCTGCTGACCATTTTCGGGAGTATTCTCTACCGCAAAAAAATGTCCCACAACAACGGAATCGCGGCTACAGGATCGATCCGATTTGTGGACAATCCTGAGTTTCCTCTCCATCCCTTCTTTGTCCCGGGCAAAGTATTGCCCTGTCGAATACGGCACGGAGCCGCTTCTTTTATGGATGATGCCATGCGTGTGGTGCGGAGCATGGCTGTAAAGATGGCCGACAGTCGATTCAAAAGCCCGATGGATCTGGAAATGAATACGGGAGAAACTGCCCTTTTCTGGTCCATAGCCAGCTTTTTCAGGTTTGCGAAGTATAAGAAAACCCGCTTTGGAATGCAGTATGAAGAATACTACCGCCGCTATCCGGCAGGTGTACAGGGAGCCAAAGTCGGGATGCGGAGAAATCCCACCTCTTTTTCCAACATGAAGTACTATTCACAGACTCCCCTACTCTACAAAGCCGAAGACCAAGTCCTCCGCTATGCCAAGTATCGGTCCATTCCTGCCGAACCTGTGCCTGAAACAGGATTGCTGGATGAATATGACTTGAACCTTCCGAGTGAGAATCAGCGGATTTTGCCCGGAGAAACCCGAAGCCGAAACTACCTCAAAGAGGAATATGAGGAGCGGGTCAGAGAGGCCCCGGTTCGGTACAAGCTTCAGATACAGCTTCATGAGGCTGATGATGACGATGATCCGGAAGTTTTCAATTGCTGTCGGGCCTGGGATGAAGCTTCTCACCCTTGGATGGATTTGGCAGAAATCACCATCAACAAGACCTTGGATTGGGCTGAAAGTACGCGCATGATCTTTTCGATGAAAAATCTCCCAAAAGGTTTGGGCATTCTTCCGTCCTATTCGATTTACGATTACAATTCGCTCAATTACCTGCGGAAACATTCCGACTTGGCCCGCTTTGCGCGCGTCTGGACGATCTGGCTTTTGGGCATGCCTCCCGAGATCCCGGACAACGATGTGCGAAACTGCTAGGATTCTTCACGTGTAGCATGGAAATCCAGATTTACGACACCTATTATGTCTTTCCTCCTGCTTCCAGTGGGGTCGCGGTCTGTTTGCTTTTTGTCATCTGATCTGGAAAAAATTCAAGCGAAACCAAACCGAAAAGCGTAAGGATTTTCTTGCAGGCCTCTTTACTTTTGAATCATTCCAATTCAAATTTTCAACAAAAACAACCCATGAAATACCTTCCCATTACACTTGTTCTTTTTCTGATCCAATTCACTGCCTTTGCCCAAAAATCGGTTTCAGATGACGAAAAAGCAGTTCAGGACCTGATCCAGAATTCCTTTGATGCCATCTTTTCCGAATATGATGCCAATCAATTGGGCGATTTCTACACAGCCGATTTTTTGCTGCTCGAGCACGGCGAACTCTGGGATATGGACTTTATCCGAGGATATCTCAGTAAGGCAAAGCAAAACACTGATCGCCCTACACGTACCAATCGATTTGAGTTTATCAAAACTGTCATCGAGGGCAACCGGGCATGGGTAGCTTATCACAACTATGCGATGATCTCCAAGGATGGGCAGGTAATCCGAGAGCTCTATTGGCTGGAAAGTGCGACGGCCATCAAGACCACCCAAGGCTGGAGACTGGATATGCTCCATTCGACCCGGGCGGAAAAGAAATGATGCGGGATGACCGATAAATGGGGAGCAGTGATCAGTCACAGAGAGCAGAATCAGTCGTCAATTCTTGTGATCAGAGGCGCCTTATCTGCAATGGAGTCAAATCTCAGTAGCCCTTGGAGAAGAGTCCAGGACTTAGGTCTTTTGAAGGCTTAATCAGAAAGATTTCTCCCTATATATTCTTTCCCTTTTGCCGAAAATATTCGCCACTGGCAGGAAGAATACGCTCTTCCCTCCCAAAATCTAGGCGTTTCCCCACATTTCAATTACTTTGCGGACTGGAAAGCGATCTCCCAAATTTAACTTTATGAAAAACAACAAACTGACCACCTACATTATCGGAGCCATGATTCTCGGTATTGTAGTGGGTATTTTCATTAATAAAAGCGGCAATGCAGGCCTGATTGAGTCCTATAGTTCTAATATCAAACTTCTTGCAACCATCTTTATCCGGTTAGTTCAGATGATCATTGCTCCTCTGGTATTCAGCACCTTGGTGGTGGGTATTGCCAAACTCGGAGATCTCGGAGCAGTTGGTCGCGTGGGTGGAAAAGCTCTGCTCTGGTTTTTTACCGCTTCTTTGATTTCCCTGCTGATCGGCCTCGTCATGGTCAATTTCTTTGAGCCTGGAGTGGGAATGAATCTCAGTATCACAGACACCTCGGGTGTAGAAGATGTGGCCGGAAAAACCAAAGGCTTTTCTCTTCAAAACTTCGTCGAGCATATCGTTCCAAAAAGTGTGATCGAAGCGATGGCCACCAATGAAATCCTTCAGCTGGTTATCTTCTCCATCTTCTTCGGAATTGGTTTGGCAGGTTTGGGAGAAAAAGGCCAAGGACTCACCAAGGC
>CAYONF010000046.1:0-24089 GCA_964405255.1 uncultured Limnohabitans sp.
TCCCTTGGGCACCTTCAACCTTCACGCTTCCCTCCTGCCCGATTACCGAGGCGCAGCCCCGATCAACTGGGCCATCATCAACGGGGAAAAAGAAACCGGCGTCACGACCTTTTTTCTGAAGCATGAAATCGACACCGGAAGCATTATCTTCCAAGAAAGGGTAGCAATTCTTCCCGAAGACGACTTGGGAACAGTCTATGAAAAGCTGATGACGATCGGTTCGAAATTGGTTTTGAAAACCGTGGAAGCTATTTCCAAAGGCGAAGTGAACCCAAGCCTGCAGGACGAGTCCAAGGCCCTACATCATGCTCCGAAGATTTTCAAGGAAACGGGCAAGATCGACTGGAATCAGTCAGCCGAATCCATTCACAACCTGGTTCGTGGACTTTCCCCCTACCCGGCTGCTTGGACGGAGTTTCAGGACAAAACCTGCAAAATCTTCAAAACAGCTTTTTCGGAGAAAAACCTAACGGGAAAAGCTCCCGGCCAATGGGAATCCGACGGAAAAAGCTTCCTAAAATTCCAGACCGGTAATGGTTCCCTCGATATTTTGGAACTCCAACTGGAAGGAAAAAAACGGATGAAAATCGACGAATTACTCAGAGGGCTTAAACTTTAAGTCCTTCTTTGTTTGGGTTTTGATTCTTTATTTCCATCATTTTTAAGTAATTAGAATGAATTTTTAACTGACACATTATGAAAAAATCAATTTTAAGCCTCCTGATTTTGGCTGGAGCATTGTGGAGTAATCAAGCGGAAGGACAGCTTCTGAAAAAAATCCAAAACGCTGCAGCCCAAGGTGCACAGAATGCCGTGAACAAAAAAGCGGAAAGCGAAACCAATAAGGCCGGAAATAACGCCTTGGAGGGCATGTTTGGGAATATGCTCGAGCCAGCACCCACCGAGTCAGCCTATGGTTTTTCGGGATTTATGGTGATGGAGATTGTGAATACGGATAAAAAAGGAAAAGCGGATAAACCGGTGCAAATGCACTATTTGCTTTCTGACCAGCCTGAATTCATGGGCATGGCTTACATTGATCCGGAAAATCCTGAAAATCTCACTACGACGATCATGGACTCCAAAAATCAGGCGATGGTCATCCTGATTGACGACGGTAAATCCAAGTCCAGCATGTCCATGAAAGTAGATTACACCGGAGTCCAGGAGGAAGTAGACAAAGAGGCTGAAGCGCAACTCGAAAATCCCAACTACAAAATCGAAAAAACCGGAAACAAAAAAGACATCCTGGGCTATTCCTGCGAGGAATACTTGGTAATCACCGAAGACGGGGAAGGGAGATATTGGATCACCGAAAAACCGATCGATGGACTCTCGATCTTTTCACCCCAGAGTAATCCAATGATTTCAAACAAAACCATGGATCGCTACACCGAGCTGTTTTCCAGTGCTCCAAAGGGAAGTTTCATGGAAATGATTTTCAAAGACAACGAAGGGAATATCACCGATATGAAAGTGGTCGAACTGAATACCAACCAGGCACGAAGCTATACGATGGCTGACTATCCCAACATGATGAAGCAATAAGTTGATTAAGCTAAAAAAGGGGCAGGTTTCTGCTCCTTTTTGTTTTTTGCTTTCCAAAGACTGGTAACTTCAAGACAAATTTTACCCCTTTGTGAAAATTACTCTCATCGTCGCCAAGGCGAAAAACAGCGTCATCGGTAAAGACAACCAACTCATCTGGAGGCTTTCCGCAGACCTCAGACGATTCAAAAATCTTACTACTGGCCACCCGATTCTGATGGGCAGAAGAACTTTTGAATCGCTAGGAAAGCCCCTCCCCAACCGGACTCATGTGATTATCAGCAGAAACCCCGATTTCCAGGTTCCTGAGGGGCATTATTGTTTTTCCTCAGTTGAAGAAGCCTATATTTTTTGTAACAAAAGGGGCTTTGATCAACTTTTTATTATCGGCGGTGGACAAATCTATCAGGAAACCATAAATCTCTGCGATGTATTGGAAGTAACCGAAGTGGAATGTGAACCGGAGGGAGACACCTTTTTTCCAGAAATCAACCCCTTGATTTGGAAAGAAACTGAACGGGAAAGTTTTCCAGCCGATGAAAAAAATGAATTCCCCTATTCCTTTGTGACCTACGAAAAAATCTAAGCATGTCAAAACCAGTAATTTGGATTACGGGGGCTTCCTCCGGTATCGGTGAAGCAGCTGCAAAAAAATTCTCCAGATCAGGATATCGGGTCATCCTTTCGGCCAGAAAGGTAAATGAACTCAGCCGGGTACAAAGCGAATGTGCATTCCCGGATGATTGCAGGATTTTGCCTTTGGATTTGGTGGAGATCGACACCTTTGAAGAAAAGATAAAAACTGCCCTGGGATTTTTTGGCCAAGTAGATGTCATGCTCCACAACGGAGGCATCAGTCAGCGCTCACTTGCCAAGGATACCAAATTGGAAGTAGACCGAAAATTGATGGAGGTAAATTACTTCGGGACAGTCGCCCTGACCAAACAACTTCTGCCCCATTTCCTGCAGCGAAAACAAGGTCACTTTGCTGTGATTACCTCTTTGGTAGGAAAATTCGGCACCCCCTTTCGGTCCTCCTATTCGGCTTCCAAACACGCTCTCCACGGCTTCTTTGATTCCCTGAGAGCGGAGCATTTTGAGGACCATATTTCCGTTACCATGATCTGTCCGGGTTTTATCCGAACGCAGGTTTCTGTCAATGCCTTAACAGGAGACGGGGCGGTTTTGGGAGAAATGGACCAAGCCCAGGCCAATGGGATGAGTCCGGAAGATTGTGCAACCGAGATTTTCTCCGCAATCTCAGGGAAAAAAGAAGAAGTCTACATCGGAGGAAAAGAACGGTTTTATGTTTTGGTTAAACGCCTTTTTCCGCTGCTTTTTTCCAAAATGCTCAGAAAAGCAAAAGTCAGATAAACCCAAATCATTCAATGCAACTTGTAAAAGCTGAAATCCTGGCCATCGGAGACGAATTGCTCTATGGACAGATCATGGATACCAATTCCCACTGGATCAGTCAGGAACTCGATCTGATGGGAGTCAAAGTAGTCAGAAAAACCACCGTCGGAGACAACCGAACCGATATTCTGACGGCATTTGCAGAAGCTGAAAAACGTGCCGATCTGATTCTGATCACAGGAGGATTGGGGCCCACCCAAGACGATCTGACCAAGCCGCTCCTGGCTGAATATTTCGGCTGTGAGATCAAAGAGGTCCCTGAGGCCGTCGAAGCCGTGACTAAGTTCTTCAGACGAAGAGGCCGCGAAATCACCCCGCTCAACATTCTCCAAGGCCATCTCCCCACTTGCTGCACCTACGTCCCCAATGAAATCGGAACTGCCCCGGGCATGTGGTTTGAGCAAAACGGAACCTACTGGATGTCCATGCCGGGAGTACCTTATGAGATGAAAAAGCTCATGAAGGATTTCGTCCTTCCCAAACTTCCCCACATTTTTCAGCTTCCGGTGATTTACCACAAAGTCATCAAGACCGTAGGAATTGGGGAAAGTTGGCTCGCAGACCTCATCAAAGACTGGGAAAATGAATTACCCGACCATATCCGACTTGCCTACCTCCCATCACCCGGTCATGTAAAATTGAGACTGACGGCTTTTGGAACTGAGCGAAAGGTACTTGAGCAAGAGGTGGCAAAGCAAATCGATTTGGTCATGCCCTTGATCCAGAACTATGTCTATGGCTACGACGAAGAAACCCTCGAATCCGCCATTGGAAAGCTTTTGAAGAACGCAGGGAAAACTTTAGCTTTGGCCGAAAGCTGCACCGGAGGTTACATTTCCCATCTGGTCACCAGCATTCCCGGCAGTTCCAATTACTTTCAGGGTTCGGTTGTACCTTACCACAATGAGTTTAAGGAAAACATTCTCGGTGTAAAAACCGAAACGCTGAAGTCCTACGGGGCAGTAAGTGAAGAAACGGTACGGGAGATGGCCGATGGAGTGCGTAAATTATTCGGTGCTGATTTTGGCCTTGCAAGCAGTGGGATAGCCGGCCCGGATGGCGGATCTCCCGAAAAACCGGTGGGGACGGTCTGGATTTCCTGTGTGGGAGAAGGCCTTTCTGAAGCCAGAAAACTCCAATTGACCCAAGACCGAATGCTGAATATTCAATTAACAGGCGTTGCCGTTTTGAATTTATTAAGAATTTGCTTCAATCAGAATAACAAATAAAATTTTACCTGTAAGGTTTGGGTTGGAGTTCAAGAAAATTTAATTTTAAAACTTGAATATAAACCCAATTTAATTACCCCAAATCGCTATGGCAAGTGTAGAAATGCTGATGCCCAAAATGGGCGAAAGTATCATAGAAGGTACCATCCTCACCTGGCTGAAGAAGGAAGGAGATGTCATCGAGCAGGATGAATCTGTGCTGGAGGTAGCTACCGACAAGGTTGATACGGAAGTACCGGCCACTCATGGCGGAATCCTAAAAAAGATACTCGTCAAAGAAGGAGGAGTCGTAGCGGTGGGTGCAACGATAGCGATAATTGAAACCACTTCTGAAAATGGTGTGGCTTCGTCCGAACCTAAAAAGGAGACTGAACCCGCAAAAGAGGAGTTGATTGCATCTGCACCAGCTCATTCCGCCTCTATCTTGGCGCAAGCTGAGCCAGAATCTTCAGTTTCAAGTGAAGATGGGAGGTTTTATTCTCCCTTGGTGAAAAGTATGGCTAAGGAAGAAGGGATTTCAGCAGCTGAACTTTCCAAAGTGCAGGGGTCTGGAAAAGAAGGACGTGTCACCAAAGAAGACATGCTCGCTTACATTAAAAACAGACACTTCATTCCTGCCACTACTCCGGCTACAAAAACTGCCCCTTCGCTTTCCGATCAAAAAATTCAAGCCAGCATTTCCGCCTCTGATGAAATAATTGAGATGGATCGCATGCGAAAAATGATCGCGCAGCGCATGGTAGACTCCAAGCGGATTTCCGCCCACGTCACCTCCTTTGTGGAGGCAGATATGACCAACATCGTCCTTTGGAGAGAGAAAAACAAGGATGCCTACCGGGCCAAATACGGGGAAGGAATCACATATACGCCCTTTTTCATCGAAGCAGTGGCCCGTGCAATCCGGGATTTCCCGATGATCAATATTTCCGTGGATGGAGATCGAATCATCAAAAAGAAGGAAATCAATGTTGGAATGGCCGTTGCTTTGCCTTCCGGAAACCTGATTGTTCCGGTGATCCGAAATGTCGATCAATTGAATCTGGTCGGAATTTCTAAAAAAGTAAACGATCTGGCCAACCGGGCAAGAAATAACAAACTCACCGCAGATGACTTGGCAGGTGGCACGTACACTGTTTCCAATGTCGGTTCGTTTGGCAACGTGATGGGAACACCAATCATCCCTCAGCCTCAGGTAGCCATCATGGCCGTGGGGGCAATTGTAAAAAAACCGGCGGTGGTGGAAACCCCAACCGGTGATGTGATCGCCATCCGTCACAAAATGTTCCTTTCCCACTCCTACGATCACCGGGTGGTCGATGGAGCACTTGGTGGCATGTTTGTCCGTAAAGTGGCAGATTATCTGGAAGAATTCGATCTCAACACCACCCTTTAATACGCGAGGCTCACGAAATTCAGTGAGCCTCTCGTTTTTTACTCCGACCGCTTTCTTACTTCCCGGTAATAGTATTCCAGCTTATCGGCCAAAGCTGCAAGCCGGATGGGTTTGGTGAGGTAATCATTCATTCCGGAATCCAGGGCTTTTTTCTGATCCTCCTCAAACACGTTGGCAGAAAGTCCGATAATAATGACCTCATTCTTATTCCCCATTGCCCGGATTATCCGAGTCGCCTCCAATCCGTTCATGACTGGCATTTGGACGTCCATCAGAATTACGTCAAAGTCCTGGTTTCTGACTTTATCCAATACCTCAGCTCCATTTTTTGCTACTTCAAACTGGAACCCAAGTTGCTGGAACATCAGCCTCATGAGTTGGAGGTTCAGGTCATTATCCTCCGCAAGCAAAATCCTTAGGGGAAAAACTGCCCCCATCTCTTTGATGTCTCTCCAAGTCAACTCCTTGGGCTCAGGATACAGATTATTTTGCAGCGATTTTTTGACCAAAACCGAAAAACTAAAGACGGAACCTTTTTCCGGTTCACTTTCAATCAGCAATTCTCCTCCCATCAGTTCGATGATCTTTTTGGCAATGGCCAAACCGAGTCCCGTTCCCTGATACGACCGAGTATTGGAGCTCTCGACTTGATAAAAAGGATCGGTGAGATGCTCCAGGTGCTCTTTGGAGATCCCAATCCCGGTGTCCTCTACCCGGTAGCTGAGAAAATAAAACTGCTCATCTACAGGATTCAAGCCCAATTCCACTTTCACAGATCCCTTTTCCGGTGTAAACTTCAGTGCATTCCCAATCAGATTAAGCAGGACTTGGTTGATTTTTCCTTTATCTGATTCAAGGTGGATTGTGCCAAAGGCACCATAATTCACCTCCAGCCGGATTTCCTTTTTCCTGGCGATTCCTGAGAGAATCTCAATCTGATTTTTAAGTTCCGTGACCGGATCAAAAACTGAATTTTGAATCTCAATTTTACCGGATTCGATTTTGGAATAATCCAAAATATCCCGAATGATGTTCAGCAGGGAATTACCTGAATTCTTGATAATCTCCACATACTGCTTTTGAATCTTGTTAAGATTGGTGCTTTCGAGAAGGTCAATGATCCCCAACAGACCGTTCATCGGAGTGCGGATTTCATGACTCATATTGGCCAAAAACTCCGACTTTGCCCTGCTTGCCTGGTCAGCGGCATTCATGGCTTCTACCAGTCCTTTTTCCCAGATTTTTTGACTGGTGATATCCTTGGAAATAGACATGACCTGGTTCTCATCCAAGGCGAAAAATCGCATTTCGAAATGCTTTTCGCCTAAAGGACTATGCCAGACTACATCGATCGTGTGGATTTTGTTGGTTCGACGGGCCTTTCGAAAAACCCCTATTATTTCTTCCGCCTGACCCTGGGGGACAAACTCCTCCAAAGACTTTCCCAGCGCAAACCTTGCAGGTTCGAGAAGATTTTTCTTGTCCTGAACATGAAAATCCAGCACCCTACCCTCATTGTCATAAATGAAAATTGTATCCGGTATGTTATTGATCAGAGTTCGCAGCCGATTTTCGCTTTGGATTGTTTCCTGCCGTGATAGGTACTGCTCCGTAATGTCTGTGCAGATTCCCATTCCCCCCAAAAACTTGCCCTGATCATCGAAAATCAGCTTTTCAAATACCCTTACTCTGATTTTTTCATGGTTCGGTTTTACAAAATCATATTCAAAATCGATAAACTGTCGGTTTTCAGAAAGTGCCTTTATGGTCTGTTCCTTGACTTGCCTAGCCTCAGGATGGGTAGTATCTACCTTGAAGGCCTGAATAAATTCGCTTTTGGAATGACCGAGAACCTGCTCCACCTCATCACTGATTTTGGTGATTTCCCCCTTTTGGTCATGAAAAAAAACAAACCCCTTCAATTCCTGAAGAAGCAGATTTTGCTGTTCAAAAAGTCTTGAAATTTCCCTGAGGTTATCCTCCTGCAGCTTGACCGAATCCAGATTTCCCTTTATGGAAATAATGAAAAACGTCACTGTTCCAACCATCAAAAGAACAATTCCAATGAAAAAGAGAAAATAGGTAGTGTAGATTCCAGAAGTGAGCTCCTCTACCGGCATCATAAAAACCAATGAAGCCGGCTGGCTTGTATTGCCAAAGTAAAAGGGATATTGGGAAAGGATTCCATTGATTTGCTCCTTTCCCTTTTCCCAATTCACCTCATAATAGCCTTTCAGATTCAGACTGATATCCTCTCTGATCTGATTCATATCGGTGGAGGATAAATGGATTGGGGATTGGCGGAGCTCTTGATTAAGACTGATCAGCGCCGAATCATAGAATAAATATTTCTCCCCACCTGGATTCAGGTAAAAATTGGTGACATACTCCTTGGAAAATCTCTTAAAATCAGTGGAATAAAGAACTCGATATCCTAAGTTTCCCGATACCAAAAACTGATTTTCCTTCAACTCTTCCGGAAAACGGGAATCTGACCGAATCCTCAAAAAATCGTTGCGATCTGTCAGTGTAAAAACCAATACAGAATCCTTCAAATCCACCCATACCGTATCAATCAATTGCGGAAAAGTGGTAAACGTTCTTCGAACTGCTATGGAAAACTCCTCTTTGTAGTCCTCCTCATCCAATCCTGGCTCTTCCAAATAGAAGATCAGGGTGCGAGATTCCTCTTCAAATCTATTCAATTCCGTCTCCAAACCCCGGGCTGCCAGTTCCGTCTGCTTGTTGAGAAACATTTTTCTGGAATCCACCTGGGCATTGAAGATCACCCGAAAAAAACTCAACCCCAGCACTACCACCAAAATGACCAAAACCGAACCTACCACCGTAGACAGCCAAAAATTGGATCGGTCGATCAGTCTGCGTGCCATCAGTAATTGGGAAAAACTTCAATCAAATACCATCCTATTTGGCTAAACTGGAGACAAGCTGCTTCATCCAAATTGGGTTCTCCGGTAAAATCAAAATGATTCTTTTTTTCCAGCAAAAAAGCCTGGGCCATTTTGCGGACCTCCCGACTTTTACTGTTGAAAATATTGAAATCCGATATCCTGAAATTATCCGACTGGACGGTTTCCCGATAGACGTGATTTTTCAGGGGAGGCATACTAAAAGCCTCAATTGCATCTGCCTTTCCGGCGACAATATCCCCTTTGTCATTGACTAAAATAAACTCCCCTTCTTTGGACTCCAGGTAGTTTTGGATCAAACCACTTACGGTATAATCCACGCCCACTACTGCAAAAAGGGAGTCTCCGTCAAAAACAGGATGGACCAGCGAAAGAATCCAGCCTTTTCCTGCCGGATCCACATAGGCATCGGTAATCCATTTGACTCCTTTTCCAGGATTGTGAATGGTATCGGCTTCGTAATAAAAGTTGAACTTAGTAACGTCGAGATTGGGATCCACGATGTTTTTTGCATCATATGCCGGATATACCCTACTGACCTGCATCGCCGAATTGGAATAAATCTGGATAGCCATCGGATTCAGTCGTTTGAATAAGGCAAAAACGCTGTCCAATGGGTTGGTTAATATCACTTCCTGCTCTGCTTTTTTTCGGTCAGATGTGGTATTTAAAATGATGATGGAACTGAGCGAGGAATCCTGCCCTGGAAAATTGGAAGAATAAGCCCCCTCCATCCGATAAGGACTGGGCTTGGGATTTTTCAAAATGGAATCCTTCTTGGTCAGGAGATATTCATAATAATGTGCCACAGAATCCAGATAAAGGCTCATTCGGACTCCTTCTTGTTCCATCTCATTCACAAGGGATTTGATTTTGATAAGCTTCTCCTCAGGATTCTGTGGGTCACCGGAACTGCAGGAGGCAAGGATAACTAGGAATGAAAAGAAAATGATGGTTATCCTAAAAAGATTCATGAATGCCTTTGCTTTCAGTGAAATTAAAGATTTTCAAGTTGGGATCGAAAAGATTTGCCCATTTCCTCAAACCGGATTTTCACTTTTTCAAAAAAATCCCCCTCCAAAAAAGCATCCAATTCCTCCTCCTCCAAGACATCCATTTCGTTTAGCTTGAAGGTCTGCTCCATGGGCCCCAGCTCGAATTTGAGGATGTACTTGTTGTTCCAGGAGAAAATACTTACTCGTACTTCCTCCCGGACCAGTTCTTTGACTACTCTCATTCAGGTTTCCGAACTTCGGATTTGAAGGTCACATTGGACTTGAGGGATGAAGATACCGAGCAGTATTTCTCCACAGAAAGTGCAACCACCTTGGCAAACTCATCGGCTGTCGCATTGGGAGAAACCAGCACAAACTTCAGCTCGATGTCGGTGTAATAAGCCGGAACACCATCACTTCGGGTTCCTTCTACTTCTACAAAAAAGTCCACGATTTCACGCCGCTTTTTCTTCATCATCAATACTGCATCTACCGACGCACAGCCACCCAAAGCCGAGAGCAACAAGTCCATCGGAGACTGGGCATGCTTATGTTCCGGGTCATACATGTCGATATTGACCAAATTGCCCTGTGCATTGCGGGCTTCATATTCCAAATCCGCCTTCATGCGGACGGTGACATTTCGTTTATTAGCCATTTTTAATTACGATTTACGATTTTTGATCTACGAGGTCTTTTGATTTCGGATTTCGGATTTTTCTCAGACACTCTCACCCAAATCCCATCCAAAATTCTGTTTTCTAACTTTTTTAAGACAAAATCCTGCTTCCGGAGAAGCAGGATCAAATTTTTATTAAATCAGAATTCGAATTTCCGAAATCTGAAATCATCCAGCTTCGGTCTTCCGGCTTCTGGCTCATTAAACCATTTCAAAACTTCTGACATCGGACATCCAACATCAGTTTTTCTCTTACATATTCCTTCTATACTGACCTCCCACCTCATACAGTGCATGGGTGATCTGGCCCAAAGAACAGTATTTGGCTGCTTCCATTAAGCGGGTGAAGACATTTTCATTATTTACCGCCGCCTTCTTCAAAGCCATCAACTGCTCCTGTTCCAAACCTTCATAAGTCCGGTGTAAGTTCCGGAGTGTTTGAATCTGAGCTTCTTTTTCTTCCTGAGTTGCACGGATTACTTCACCTGGCGTAAGCGTTGGAGAACCGTCTGCAGAAAGGAAGGTATTCACTCCGATGATCGGATATTCCCCGGTATGCTTGAGCATTTCGTAGTGAAGGCTTTCCTCCTGGATTTTGCCCCGCTGATACATGGTTTCCATGGCTCCCAATACGCCACCCCGTTCGGTAATTCGGTCAAATTCCGCATACACTGCTTCCTCCACCAAGTCAGTCAATTCTTCGATAATGAAAGCTCCCTGAAGTGGATTTTCATTTTTGGCCAGACCCAGTTCTTTATTGATAATCAACTGGATCGCCATCGCCCGTCTAACCGATGCTTCAGTAGGTGTGGTGATCGCTTCATCATAGGCATTGGTATGGAGCGAGTTACAGTTGTCGTAAATCGCATACAAAGCCTGAAGGGTCGTTCGGATATCGTTGAAGTCGATTTCCTGTGCGTGCAGCGAGCGGCCTGAAGTTTGGATATGGTATTTCAGCATCTGAGAACGCTCGTTTGCCCCGTACTTCAGCTTCATGGCTTTAGCCCAGATCCTTCTGGCTACACGACCGATGACCGCATATTCCGGATCGATTCCGTTGGAGAAGAAAAAGGACAAGTTTGGCGCAAAGTCATTGATGTTCATTCCTCGGGAAACATAGTATTCCACGTAGGTGAAGCCATTGGACAAGGTCAAGGCCAATTGGGTGATCGGGTTGGCCCCGGCTTCTGCGATGTGATATCCCGAAATAGAGACCGAGTAGAAGTTGCGGACTTTCTGATCGATGAAATATTGCTGCACATCCCCCATCAGTCTCAATGAAAATTCTGTGGAGAAAATACAGGTATTTTGAGCCTGATCTTCTTTCAGGATATCCGCCTGAACTGTTCCTCGAACTTTGAAAAGGGTATCCGCTTTGATTTTTTCATAGACTTCTTTTGGCAAAACCTGATCTCCGGTCACGCCCAAAAGCATCAGCCCCAATCCGTCATTTCCGTCAGGAATCACGCCGTTGTAAGTAGGGCGAGGCAATCCCTTTTGACGGTAAATCGCATCGATTTTAGCCTGAACATCTGCCTCAAATCCGTTCGCTTTGATATACACCTCACATTGCTGATCGATGGCAGCATTCATAAAAAACGCCGTCATCGTCGCAGCCGGACCGTTGATCGTCATGGAAACCGAAGTCATCGGATCTACCAGATCAAAACCGGAATAGAGTTTTTTGGCATCATCGAGACAGCAGACGTTTACGCCTGAGTTGCCGATCTTGCCATAAATATCCGGTCGGTAATCCGGGTCTTCTCCGTACAGGGTCACCGAGTCAAATGCTGTGGAAAGTCGCTTGGCCGGCATGTCCTTGGACACGTAGTGGAAGCGCTTGTTGGTTCGCTCAGGTCCGCCTTCTCCGGCAAACATTCTAGTCGGATCTTCGCCTTCCCGCTTGAATGGAAATACCCCGGCGGTATAAGGGAACTGTCCGGGGACATTTTCCCGTAAGCCCCACTTCAGCAATTCGCCCCAAGCCTCATACTTCGGCAAAGCCACTTTGGGAATCCGGGAATTGGAAAGTGAGGAGGTGTAGGTTTGGATTTTGATTTCTTTATCTCTGACTTTGAAGACATAAAAGTCCTCACTGTATTTAGCTGCTTCAGAAGACCAGTCCTCCAGCCACTTCTTATTCTTGGGATCGAGATTCAGTTCTACCTGAGCATAAACTTCCTGCAATTCTTTGATCAGCCGATCTTTATCGGCAACTGTTGTTGCCTGTATCGCATCCATGGACTTTTTGATGCTGTAGAGTTGCTGGGCAATTTCCTTCTGTTCTTCCACCCACTTGTCGTAGTGACGGTTGGTCTCGGTGATCTCGCTGAGGTAGCGAGTCCGTGCTGGAGGAATGATGTAAATTTTCTCCGAAGTACCGGCAGTCAGTTCAAAGCTACTTTCCCATCCGCTGAATTTTTCATTGACCTTTGCAATGACCGCACGATACAGCTGATTCATTCCCGGGTCATTAAACTGAGAGGCAATTGTCCCGAAAACCGGGATTTGCTCCTCTGCGATGTCCCAAAGGTTATGGTTGCGCTTGTACTGTTTCTTCACATCGCGGATGGCATCCAGCGCCCCGCGCTTATCAAACTTGTTGAGTGCGATCACATCGGCAAAATCCAGCATGTCGATCTTTTCCAGCTGAGAAGCCGCACCATATTCCGGAGTCATCACATATAGCGACAAATCGGAATGCTCGATGATCTCCGTGTCGGACTGACCAATTCCGGAGGTTTCCAAAATCACCAGATCAAAACCCGCTGCCTTTACGGTATCCACCGCATCCTGCACGTATTTGGATAGGGCCAAATTGGACTGCCGGGTCGCCAAAGAACGCATGAATACCCGCGGATGATGGATGGCATTCATCCGGATTCTGTCTCCCAAAAGAGCTCCACCGGTTTTTCGCTTGGAAGGATCTACAGATATGATTGCCAGCGTTTTATCCTCAAAATCAATTATAAACCTTCTGACCAATTCATCGACTAAAGAAGACTTTCCCGCTCCGCCTGTTCCGGTAATCCCCAAGACCGGAGTTTGGGAAGCCTTGCTTTGTTTTCTCACTTCCTCCAACAAAGCCTGAGACTGCTCAGGGAAGTTTTCAAAAGCCGAAATCGCCCGGGCCACACTTCCCTTCACCCCCTTATTCAAAGCAAATTCTTCGGGCAATTGATTGCCGATCGGGAAATCACATTTCTCAACCAGGTCATTGATCATCCCCTGAAGGCCCATCGCGCGACCGTCATCTGGTGCATAGATTCGGGTGATTCCATAGGCGTGAAGTTCCTTGATTTCCTCGGGCAGGATGGTTCCACCACCTCCTCCGAAAATTTTGATGTGTCCGGCTCCTTTTTCGCGAAGCAGATCATACATGTATTTGAAAAACTCGACGTGACCTCCCTGGTAAGAGGTGATGGCAATCGCCTGTACGTCTTCCTGAATCGCGCAATCGACGATCTCCTGAACAGATCGGTTGTGTCCGAGGTGAATCACTTCACAGCCGGTGGACTGGATGATCCGGCGCATGATGTTAATCGCCGCATCATGACCGTCAAACAGCGAGGCCGCCGTGACTATCCGGATGTGGTTTTTGGGTTTGTAAATTTCAGTCGTGGTAGTCATGACTTTGGGTTTATAATTCTAAGTAGGTTCAGTTCAAACCAGATTTCTGGGGCAAAAGCATCGTTTTAACCGCCCGCGAATATAAGAAAATTAAGCTGTGGGGGGTTTTGAATTGTGATCCTTCTCCTTAGTTTAGTGAATCAATCGACCCAGAATTGTCCATGTCAACCAACAGATACGCGTTTTTTGTCTCCATTACAGCCGCTTTGGGCGGCTTTTTATTTGGTTTTGATACAGCTGTAATCTCTGGTGCAGAGCGGGCTATCCAGGAAGTTTGGCAACTCAGCGACTGGATGCATGGACTGGCCATTGCTTCGGCACTTTACGGTACGGTAATCGGTGCGCTTTTTGGGGGAATTCCGGCGGATCGCTGGGGAAGAAAGAAAAGCTTGCTTTGGATCGGGGTTTTTTACTTCGTTTCAGCAGTAGGTTCAGGAATGGCCTGGGATTTCACCTCGTTCACCTTTTTTAGATTTTTGGGCGGTTTGGGAGTGGGCGCTTCCTCAGTCGTAGCCCCGATGTACATTTCTGAAATTGCCCCTGCCAAAAACCGAGGGCTTCTCGTAGCCTTATACCAATTCAACATTGTTTTTGGAATCGTCATGGCCTATGTGTCCAATTACCTCATCGGCACGGCGGAGATTGCAGAGGACTGGAGATGGATGCTGGGTGTGGAGGGAATTCCGGCCCTGATCTACAGCGCATTGATTTTTAGCATTCCTGAAAGTCCGCGTTGGCTGATTGCCAAATTCAAAGATCATAAGCAAGCCCGTGAAATTCTGACAAAGACTGATCCCGAAGGAGTCGACGAGGCGATTCGATTAGCCATTGAGGAGGAAAAAAGCATCAGGCAAAAAGCGGGATTTGGAATACTTTTCAGTCCAAGGTTCTTCTCCAGTACTCTACTGGCGATTATGATCGCCTTTTTCAATCAAGTCTCCGGCATCAATGCCATCATTTATTTTGCCCCGAGGATTTTCGAAATGGCTGGCATTTCCACAGAAAATGCACTGATCTCCACCATCGGAATTGGCCTGATCAATATTATAGCCACCTTTGTCGGGCTCTATCTGATCGATCGCCTGGGCCGAAAAAAACTCATGTACATCGGATCGTTTGGATACATTATTTCTTTGACGCTGATGGCTTACAATTTTCTTGGGCCGGGGATAGCACCATTTTGGCTGCCTATTTTCGTCTTTGGATTTATCGCATCGCATGCGGTAGGCCAAGGGGCGGTGATTTGGGTGTTTATCTCGGAAATGTTCCCCAACGAGCTCCGGGCCTATGGTCAATCTTTGGGTTCGTTCACCCACTGGATTCTTGCCGCAGTGATCGCCAACGTCTTTCCTTTCTTTGCCAATTCGTTCGGACCGGGGTATATTTTTGCATTTTTTTGCCTGATGATGATCTGGCAACTCCTCTGGGTGATGTTCAAAATGCCTGAAACCCGAGGAAGATCCCTGGAAGAAATTCAAAAAGATTTACAAAAGAACCATGCGTGACCACGTCGTTATTTTTGGAGAAATGCTATGGGATTGCCTTCCTACCGGTCCGGTAGCCGGAGGTGCTCCTATGAATGTTGCCTTAAACCTTCACCAATTGGGCTTGAATTCCCGACTGATTTCGGCAGTGGGAAAAGATCAGGACGGAGAAAAGTTGCTCAGTTTCCTGGGTGAATTTGGTTTGCCGCTTGATCTGATCCAAGTCAATCCAAATCACCAAACCTCCAGAGTATTGGTGGATACCAGCGATCCGGAAAACATCAAGTATACCATTGTTTCTCCGGTGGCATGGGATTTTATTGAGTGGAATGAGTCCCTGGACAAAGCCGTGGAAGAAGCCGACGCTTTTGTTTTTGGCACTTTAGGGGTACGTAATCCGGAAAGTCTCAAAACTCTGATCCAACTGCTCCATCACCCTACTCTGAGAGTATTTGACGCAAACCTCCGACCTCCTTTCTTCGACTTTGAGGTGATCGAAACGCTACTGGGCTTTGCTGATGTGCTAAAGATCAACGAAGACGAACTCGAAATCTTTGCGGATTATTTCCAAACCGAACCGAGTATAGAGGATCTTTGCTTCTATTTGGACCAGCATTTCCCGATGGAAATCATCTGTATCACGCGTGGATCCAAGGGGGCAGTGATTTACCAAAAAGGGAAAATCACCGAGCACGCAGGATATAAAGTACAGGTTCAGGATTCCATTGGTGCAGGTGATGCCTTCCTAAGTGGCTTTATCAAAACCTACCTCGAAGAAAAATCACCTCAGGAAATTTTGGACTTTGCCTGCAAGATCGGAGCCTTTGTCGCTACCCAAAAAGGAGGAACCCCCAAGTACACTGAATCGGAGATTCATAGTGTTCAGTAATCAGTGGTCAGTTAACAGTAGACAGTACTGTATACTGACCACTGCATACCGCGACTGATCACTGGATTACTTCTTTCAAAGTCCCCGTACCCAATCCAATCATATACCATTCGTGGATTTCTAGGTCGATGACGGCCATCATTCCGGGCTGCAAACCGATGTAATTCCCGTGGGTAATATGGGATAGCAAAAGGCTGATCGTCGGGTTATGACCGATCAACAGACAGGTTTCGGCACTTTTGGGGGTATTTTCCAGCAATTTCAAAAGCACATCCAGGTTACCGTTGTAGATTTCTCTGGAAACCAGTTCTTCCCCAGTGCCGATGTATTTTTTAATGATTTCTGCGGTCTCCCGGGTTCGGCTAGCGGCTGAGCAATGCAGAAAATCAATGGTCAAGCCCTTCGAACTTAACGTTTCACCCAATCGATTTAGGCTTTCTTTTCCCCGCGGAGTAAGTTGGCGCTGAAAGTCCACCCCGTCGGAAAAGCCCGCTTCTCCGTGTCTTAAAAGAATTAATTGCTTCATGGTGAAATTGCTTTTGCTCAAAATCAAACTGTAAAACCCTCAAAAATCCCTCCAAAAGCAAAGACCTCATTTTTTTAATATTTGGAGGAGAAAACTATGCCCTCTATTTTTAGCTTTTCAAAAATGACCGGTCGGTCAGGAAATTTCCCTTTTCTATGTCAAAAAATCTAGTCATCGTCGAATCCCCCGCCAAGGCCAAGACCATCGAAGGATACCTCGGTAAGGATTATAAAGTAGTCTCCAGCTACGGTCACGTGCGGGACCTGCCCAAAGGCGATAAAGCTATAGATATCAAAAACCGCTTCAAACCCACCTACGAGGTCACAGCCGATAAAAAGGAAGTCATCAAAAATCTGAAGGCTTTGGCCAAAGATGCCGAGATGGTCTACCTGGCAAGTGACGATGACCGCGAGGGAGAGGCCATTTCCTGGCACTTAAAGGAAGTGCTCAAACTGGATGACAGCCAGTCAAAACGGATCGTATTCAGGGAAATCACCAAAAATGCCATTACCAAGGCCATCGAAAATCCCCGGGGGATCGATTACGACTTGGTCAATGCCCAGCAGGCAAGACGGATTTTGGATCGCTTGGTAGGATTTGAGCTTTCTCCTATCCTTTGGAAAAAGATTAAAACCGGACTTTCTGCAGGCAGGGTACAGTCGGTAGCCGTTCGGCTGATTGTGGAGCGGGAGCGGGAAATTGAAGCCCACAAATCCAAATCTTCCTATCGCATCACGGCGATCTTTGAAGTCGGCGGAAAAACCTTCCAGGCCGAACTTCCCAAGAAATTTGATACCAAAGCAGAAGCGGAGGAATTCCTAAAAAAGTGCCTGGAGGCTTCCTTTTCCGTAGCCAATCTGGAGAAAAAGCCTGCCAAAAAGACTCCAGCTCCACCCTTTACCACCTCCACCCTTCAGCAGGAAGCTTCCCGAAAGCTTTACTTCTCTGTGGCTCAGACCATGTCGGTCGCTCAGAAGCTATACGAAGCCGGTAAAATCACCTACATGCGTACGGACAGTACAAACCTGTCTCAGGAAGCGATGGGTGCCGCCAAAAACGCCATTGAAAATTCCTTTGGCACTCAGTATCATAAGTCAAGACAGTTTACAACCAAGTCAGAAAGTGCCCAGGAAGCGCACGAAGCCATCCGGCCTACGGATTTTTCCAAAAATCAAGTAGCCGGAGACCGAAATGAACAAAGACTCTACGAACTGATCTGGAAGCGGGCCATTGCCTCCCAGATGGCGGATGCCGAACTGGAAAAGACCACCATTACGATTGCGATTTCCAATTCTCCCCAGAATCTGATCGCCACCGGAGAGGTGATCAAGTTTGACGGGTTTTTGAAAGTCTATCTCGAGGACACCGATGAAGAACCGGAAGAGGATGAAGAAGGCAACAAGTCCCTGCTTCCTCCGATGACCATCGGACAAGGTCTTAACTTGCAGGAAATGAAAGGCAGGGAGACATTCAGCCGCCCTGCTCCCCGATACACAGAAGCCTCCCTGGTAAAAAAGCTGGAAGAACTCGGAATCGGCCGACCATCTACCTATGCACCGACGATTTCTACGATCCAAAAGCGGGATTACGTGGTGAAGGAATCCAGAGAAGGTACCCCGAGGAACTATGTGGAGATGAAAATCGCCAAGGGGAAATTTTCAGACGCAACCAAAACGGAAAACACAGGGGCAGAGAAAAACAAGCTCTTCCCGACCAATATGGCCATGGTGGTCAATGACTTCCTGGTGGAACATTTTCCCAATGTGATCGACTTCCATTTTACTGCCAAAGTCGAAAAAGAATTTGACGAGATCGCAGCGGGTGGACAGGATTGGCAGGACATGATCGACGGATTCTACGGGAAATTCCACCACAGTGTGGAAGAAACCGAGCAGGTTTCCAGACAAGACATCAACTCCAGCAGACTGATTGGTAAGCACCCGGATTCCGGGAAAAATGTGTATGCGCGATTGGGAAGATTTGGGCCTTTGGTGCAGATCGGGGAAAACGAGGACGAGGACAAGCAGTATGCCAGCATGAAAAAAGGTCAGTTCATCGAAAACGTGACCCTGGAAGATGCGCTTGAACTCTTCAAACTCCCCCGGGAAGTCGGCTTTTTCGAGGAGAAGAAAATGACCGCAGCAGTGGGCAGATTCGGACCCTACATCCGCCACGACAATGCCTTTTACTCCCTTCAAAAAGGACAAGACCCTCTTGGGATCACCGAAGCTGAGGCCATCGAACTCATCCAGGCCAAGCGGGAAGCCGATGCCAACAAGCACATCAAGTCCTTTGATGAAAATCCGGAAATCCAGATCCTTAACGGACGTTGGGGGCCTTACATCAAGTTTGGCAAAAACAACTTCAAAATCCCCAAGGGCAAAGTAGCTGAAGAATTATCCTACGCTGAAACCGTCGAAATCATCGAAGCCCAGCCTGATGCGGGGAAGAAAAAAGGAAAATTCCCAGCTAAGAAAAAGTAACATAAACGGATCGAAGAATGGTCATTTGAAAAGAACTTGACCACAAAGGCGTAAAATTCCAAAAGAAAAAAAAACCGATCTCGACAGGATCGGTTTTTGGTTTTATAAGCGAATCAATTCTTCTAATTTCAGTTCAAACCAATTTTCCGATTCATGCAAATTTTCACTTCCCTTCTTTTTCGGGTTCTACTGCTAAACCTCCTGATATCGGTACCAACTTTAGCTCAGGAAAAAGCCACACTGATCAAAAACGTCGAGATTTTTAACGGAAAAGATGATCAGACTATCCGCGGCCATGTGCTGATTGTCGGCAACAAGATTTCAAAAATCTCCCCTTCCCCCATCGCCGTCGACAAAAACTTAACGGTCGAAATCATCGAAGGAAATGGCAGATTTCTCATGCCGGGGCTGATCGATGCACACTACCATGCGATGTTTTCCAATCTTTCTCAGGTGGCTTTGCTGACCGGCAATCTGGGTTTTGTCAATTTGGTCGCCGGTAAGAATGCCGAGGCCCTTCTTCAAAAAGGATATACGAGTATCCGTGACCTGGGAGGACCTGTATTCGGTCTCAAGCAGGCTATCGATGCGGGTGTGACTCCAGGGCCTCGAATCTGGCCTTCGGGAGCCTTTATCTCACAGACTGGCGGGCATGGGGATTTTAGACTTCCAAACGATATTCCATCCGACCCCGACCGAGGGCTAAGCTATGCTGAGCGAATCAATGCCGCCGCCATAGCTGACAGTCCGGATGCGGTAAGGTTCAAAGCCAGAGAGCAACTCATGCTTGGCGCCAGTCAGATCAAACTGATGGCAGGCGGTGGAGTTTCCTCCATTTACGACCCACTGGACGTCACCCAGTACACCGAGCAAGAGCTTCGGGCCGCGGTAGAGGCTGCCGAAAACTGGGGTACCTACGTGACCGTCCACGCCTACACTCCCCGGGCGATCCAGCAGGCCATCCGAGCCGGGGTAAAATGCATCGAACACGGTCAACTCATCGACGAAGAAACAGTGAAAATGATGGTGGAAAAGAATGTTTTCTGGAGCCTTCAGCCATTTGTGGATGAAGGGGACAAGGGCGTACTCAGTCCAGAAAGCCGCGCCAAGCAACTTGAGATGTATCAGGGAACTGACACGGCATTTGACCTTGCGAAAAAGTATAAAATGAAAATAGCCTACGGGACCGATGTTTTGTTTGACGCCAAAAAAGCTTCCCGTCCGGATCTTCAGCTACTAAAAATGAAACGCTGGTTTTCGAATGTGGAAATCCTGAAAATGGTGACAGGAAATAACGGAGAACTCTTGGCCTTTTCAGGGAAAAGAAGTCCATATTCCGGAAAAATCGGAGTCATCGAGGAAGGGGCTTTGGCTGATTTGATCTTAATGGATGGCAATTTGATTCAAAACCTCGAACTGATTTCAGAGCCAAACAACATGGTCTTGGTGATGAAAGACGGGATTATTTTCAAAAATCTTCTCCGATAACTCAACCGAAACCTGTCGAACTTTTATGATCTGATTTTTGCAATGAGCAGAAAAAATTTAGTGGTCCTCACCGGTGCCGGAGTATCGGCAGAAAGCGGTATCCGAACCTTTCGGGACAGCAATGGCCTTTGGGAAAATCATGACATCATGGAAGTAGCCTCTCCCGAAGGCTGGAGAAAAAACCTGTCCTTAGTTTTGGATTTTTACAACCAACGGAGAAAGCAGGCAAGGGAATGTGAACCCAATGAAGCCCATCTCACACTGGCTCGCCTGGAGCAAAATTTCGATGTGCAGATTATCACCCAAAACGTGGATGACCTCCACGAGCGTGCCGGATCTTCCAAGGTCCTTCACCTCCATGGTGAACTGTCCAAGGCACAAAGTACCCTGGACCCCAAGCTGATTTACACGCTGGATCACTGGGAAATCAAAGAAGGCGACAAATGTGAAAAAGGAAGTCAACTCAGACCTTTCATTGTCTGGTTTGGAGAGTCAGTTCCTATGATGATCCCTGCCATCAACTTGGTAAAAACGGCGGATATTTTCTTGGTACTCGGTACTTCTCTCCAAGTCTATCCTGCCGCAGGATTGATTGATTATGCACCCCGTGAATCCAAAAAATTCCTCATTGATCCCAAAATCCCGGAAACCCCACTCAAAAAGGACATTCGGGTCATTCAGGAAAAGGCCACCCTGGGCATGAAAATCCTGGAGGAAATCCTTCTCAAAGATTTGACTTGAAAATAACTCAAGTAAACCTCAAAATCGGATCGTCAAATTGTGAGTACTGATTCTCTTTTGATTTTTTTCTTTTACCTTAAGAAATTGATTTTGCTGAAAAACCGCAATCACCCATTCACAAATCCGAATCAAAAAAGCCCAAATTAACCCATGAAGTATAAAATCGCAGTCATTGGTGCCGGACCATCAGGAATTACAGCACTTAAAAACCTGTTGGATCAAGGCTTGGATGCAGTTGCCTTTGACCGAAATATGGAAGTTGGCGGTAACTGGATCTATTCGGAAAACGAGAGTCATTCCAGTGTCTTTGAGACTACCCACATCATTTCCTCCAAGACCCTTTCCCAATACGAGGATTTTACCTTTGATGACTTCGACCCCGAAGCTGCAGATTACCCCTCCCACGATGAATTGAGAAGGTATTTCCAAGCCTATGCGCGGAAGTTTGACCTGTATCCCAACATCCGGTTTGGCACTTTGGTCAAGCACTGCGAATGGGTGGATCAACACACCTGGCTAGTCACCACCGAAAAAGACGGGGAAGAAATCACCGAATCCTTCACGCACTTGGTTGTATCCAACGGGCACCATTGGAAGCCCCGATATCCGGAATACCCCGGGGCTTTCGAAGGAGAATTTATCCATTCCCACAACTTCAAAAAAGCAGCTCCATTTGCAGGGAAGCGGGTGTTGGTAATCGGAGGTGGAAACTCCGCCTGCGATGTGGCGGTCGAAACCAGCCGGGTGTCTGCCATGACGGCCATCAGCTGGAGAAGAGGCTATCGGATCGTTCCCAAATTCTTTTTTGGAAAACCCTCAGACAAAGTCGCCGAGCAAACCAAGTGGCTTCCGGTGAAAGTCCGGGGATTTTTGAATCAGCTATTGCTGAAAGTGATGTTGGGTGACAACCAAGCCTATGGACTTCGTCCGGTGACGGAGCCTTTTGGAGCCACCCATCCGACCATCAATGATGAGCTCTTGCATAAAATCCGCCATGGAAAAGTGAAGCCCCGGCTGGATATCCGGCGGTTTGAGGGGAAAAAGGTGGTATTTGAAGATGGAAAAACAGAAGAATACGACACCGTGATCGCCTGTACCGGATACTGGCTGAGTCATCCGTTTTTTGACAAAAACTTCATCGACTACTCCAGCGGGCAGGTACCGCTTTACCTAAAAATGTTCCATCCCGAATACCAAAATCTCTACTTCATCGGGATGTTTCAGCCCCTCGGATGCATCTGGCCGGGTGCCGAACTTCAAAGCAAGCTGATGGTGCAGGAGCTGACCGGAAACTGGAAAAGACCTTCCAACATCAAGGAACTTTGCGAGCGGGAAGTGACACATCCGCACTACAAACAAGTCAATACGCCAAGGCATACCATTACGGTTGATTTTCACCTGTTTGTCAAAGCGCTCAAGAAGAACCTGCCAAAGAATTACGTATCCAAAGTTCCGATTAGGAAATCTGAAACCGTATCAACCTGATCTGTAATGAACCCAAAAATCAAATATCTCTTTCTGGGACTGGTTTTTTGGTTCTTGATGTTTCTGGGTTGGGAATGGTGGCGAAGCTTTCCCCGGGTACGGTTGATGCCTCCATCCTTTCCCGAATCTCGGGAGGAAAAAATCGACTCGCTCCTTATTCAGAGCCTCAACCAATTTTTGATCCCGGGTGTGGCGGTAGGAATTATTGAGGAGGAAAAGGTAACCTATCTCAAGGCCTTTGGATTTGAAAATCTGGAAACCAAAGATTCCCTCACGCTGAAAAGCCGAATGCCTGTAGCTTCTGTTTCCAAGATTTTCACCGCGCTGGGTATTGCCAATTTTGCATTGGAAAAAGGTATTTCGATTGATACTTCTGTCAATTCCATTTTGGAGGATGACAAAAAACTCTCTGCCGAATTTTTCAACATTTCGATCCGAGAACTGCTAAATCACACCTCCGGTCTGTCGCAAAACCGGAGTTTAAAGCGGCTTTTGCCCGGCGGAAAAAATCAACCGCTGATCAGGCTACCGGAGTCATTAAAAACACCAAACAAAGACCAAAAGGAATTCAACTACGCCGATGACAATTTTGATCTGATCGGATTTCTGGTTGAGACTTCCTCACAAATTCCCTTTGAAAAATTTGCCCAAGAGCATATCCTGAATCAAGGAGGAATGGAATCCAGCTCCTTTGTGACACAGTGGCCAGCAGTTGGAACACCTGTTTCTGGCTATCAGAGAACTTTTCTTTGGAAAAGACTGGAACCTTCAAAACTGGTCTTTGAAATCCTTCCCTCCCCTTCCTCTGGTCTGCTGGCTACCCCCGAAGATCTTTCAAAAGCCTTGCTGCACCTCAGCCGGGAAGAAATGGGAACCTTTGCAGATGAACTCGCTTGGTTGAAAAACGGCTCCGAACTTCCCGCTGGATTCCAGCAGATTACCCTGAACAACTCTGAATTCATCGGGCACTATGGAGGTCAGGCTGGATTCAGTGCTTTATTGATTTACTCTCCCAATCTGGATCTGGGTATTTTTCTGATGGCTAACAGCAGGGACCAGGTGGATTATCGGGATCAGATCATGACCGAACTTCTTCAAATACTCAATCGCTAAGCTTCACTTCATGCAACGCACTTTTCCACATCCATTGGTCATTTTATTGGGGTTCATCAT
>CAYONF010000046.1:24189-32149 GCA_964405255.1 uncultured Limnohabitans sp.
TAGTAGATTTTTGCTTTTCTACATCTTGGGATTGGTGTTTGCCCTAGGTGGAGCCTCGATCTCCATGCAAGAGGAGCTGATACCCATGGTTCCGGTTTTTGTGATTTTAGCCACCAAGTTAAACTACGATCTGCGGGCGATTATCGCGCTGACTTTGGGTTCATCCTTGATCGGAGCTGCCTTCTCTCCGATCAATCCCTTTGTGGGACTTTTGGCTCAAAACATTGCCGAAGTTCCGCCGTTTTCCGGAGTCGTGTTTCGAAGCATTTTTTGGGTCATTACCGTTTTTGCCTGGATTACTTTTCACATGAAAACAGGCAAAAAACACGAGACTCAAGTAGATGGAGTTGATTTTAAACCTAGTCCATTATCCACTTCCCATGCGCTAATTTTGCTTCTTTCCTTTGGTGGAATTGGGGTGATGATTTTCGGGATCACTGCTTACGATTGGGGATACATCGAGATGACAGCCCTGTTTTTTGTGGTCGGCCTGATCTGTGGATTAGTGGGGGGAATGGGGCTAAATGGCACGGCTAAAACCTATGCGGCTGGATTTGGAGAAATGATCTTTGCAGGCATGATCGTCGGATTGGCCCGCAGCGTCTATTTGGTCTTGGAGAAAGGAGCAATTATTGACTCGCTGATTCAAGGCCTTTTTTCGCCTTTGGAGTCATTACCCGAGGCTTTAGCGGTGACAGGAATGTTTCTGAGTCAGGCTTTGGTTCATATTCCGGTTCCAAGCACTTCCGGACAGGCTGTCTTGACGATTCCTTTGACAGCACCCTTGTCGGATCTCATCGGCTTAGGCCGTGACGTGGCAGTTCTTGCCTTTCAATATCCCGCTGCTTTGATGGATTTCCTTACGCCGACCAATGGTGGAATGATGGCGATCATTGCCGGAGCAGGCATCAGCTATAAAGACTGGATTGCTTACATTTGGAAAAGCTGGCTTTTTGTGGCTGCATTCGCGCTATTTGCCTGTTTACTCGGAATCCTTGTATTCAATTAATCATAAACCTATAAAACCAATGCATATCAACGATCACAATCCCCTTCCTTCTTATTTCCCGGCAGCCGATCGCTACGATCAGATGAAGTACCGATTTTGCGGGAAAAGCGGACTTCAACTTCCTGAAATCAGCCTTGGCCTTTGGCACAACTTCGGCCACAATGCCGACCTGACCTTGGGAAGAAAAATCCTGAGAAGGGCATTTGACCTGGGAATTTGCCATTTTGACCTTGCCAATAATTACGGGCCTCCATTCGGATCTGCAGAAGAAAACTTCGGTCGGATCCTGAAAAAAGACTTTCTCCCCTACCGGGATGAATTGCTGATTTCCTCCAAGGCAGGCTGGGATATGTGGCCTGGTCCTTATGGAAACTTTGGTTCCAGAAAATACCTGATCGCCAGCTGTGACCAAAGCCTGAAACGCATGGGATTGGACTATGTGGACATTTTCTACCATCACCGTCCCGATCCCAACACCCCGCTGGAGGAAACGATGGGTGCTCTGGATCAACTCGTCCGCCAGGGAAAAGCCCTTTATGTCGGAATTTCCCAATACAGTGCAGAAGATACAGCCAAAGCCTATGACATTCTGAAATCTTTGGGCACTCCGCTGCTGATTCATCAGCCTAGATACAGCATGATAGACCGATGGGTGGAAAACGGACTGATGGATGTGCTGGGCGAAAAGGGAATCGGAAGTATAGCCTTCTCTCCTTTGGAACAGGGCATGCTGACAGACAAATACCTGAAAGGAATCCCGGCAGACTCCCGCGCTGCGAAAGACGGACGCTACCTGAAGCCCGACCAACTGGCACCAGAAAAGCTCGAAATGATCGGCAAACTGAATGAAATTGCCCTGAAAAGAGGCCAAACACTTGCTCAAATGGCCATCGCCTGGTTGCTGAAGGATCCGCGAATCACCTCCGTACTGATCGGAGTATCTCGTCCCGAGCAATTGGATGACAATGTCACTGCGGTGAAGAACTCCCAATTCTCTGCGGAAGAATTAGCTCAAATCAAAGCCATCCTTAAGGCCTGATGCCAAAAGAAATTTCATCCCGAAGTGCCCTGATTTTGATCGTTCTCGCTCAATTTCTGGGCACTTCGCTTTGGTTTGCCGGGAATGCAGCAGCACCTGAATTGGAACTCCTTTTTGGAGAAAAGGGACTGGCACCCCAATTTACTTCAGTAGTGCAGTTGGGCTTTATTCTGGGAACATTCCTTTATGCACTTTTTTCCATTCCGGACCGCTTTTCACCATCCGATGTATTCTTTTTCAGTTCGATTTTGGCCACTGTATCCAATTTGGCAATACTGATTCTCCCATTGGACTTGGGTATTTTTCTCACGGGCAGATTCTTTACAGGATTCTTTTTGGCAGGCATCTACCCGGTGGGAATGAAAATCGCCGCCGATTACTTCGAAAAAGGACTGGGTTCTGCCTTGGGCTTTCTGGTCGGTGCTTTGGTTTTGGGTACAGCCTTTCCCTTTCTGTTGAAGGCTTTTGAGCTTTCCTTTTCCTGGAAACTGATCCTGTTCACCACTTCCGGTCTTGCCCTGTTAGGCGGGGCATTGGTTGGCTTTGGGATTCCGGACGGGCCATTTCGAAAGATCAATCCCAAACTTGACCTGAGGCTCATTCCACAATTTGTCAAAAACAATAAGTTAATGGGAGCTGCCGGAGGATATTTTGGGCACATGTGGGAGTTGTACACCTTTTGGGCATTTTTGCCTGGTTTGATCTTGTTCCTATTCAAAGGAGAAATCTCCCCTCCCCAACAATCACTATGGACCTTTATCCTTATCGCCGCAGGGGCTGTCTCCTGTGCAATCGGTGGTTTGATTTCTGTGAGAAAAGGAAGTGAAAAAGTGGCCTTATGGAGTTTGTTAGGGTCCGGAATTTGCGGATTTGTTTTATTGATTGCACCGGAAATTCCTGCCCTTTTTATTCTTCCCTTTCTCTTGGTTTGGGGAATTTTGGTTACCGCTGATTCCCCCCAATTTTCAACCTTGGTGGCACAAAGCGTGCTCCCGGAACACCGAGGAACCGCACTTACCCTAGTCAATTGTCTGGGGTTTGGACTGACCATCCTGAGTATTCAATTTGCCCAATACCTATTCGGACAGTATGAGCCAAAACTGGTTTTAGGTTCCCTGTCCTTAGGTCCTATGGCGGGATTACTGATTTACCGGCACTTCAGAAAGGCTCTGGGCTGAAAAAATCAGCAAGGCTCAATGAACAAACTCAATAATCAATGTTCAAAGGCTTGCCTGATTAGTCATGGCTAATTGGAAATTGACAATTGGAAATTGATAATAAAAAAAGAGGCCTCTTTCGAGTGCCTCTTCGCGCAATAGTCAAACCGGACTATCTATCTAACTACATTTTCCAGGGTTGCCAAGTAAACCCATTTTTGATCTCTGGAGTTCAAACCTGCATTCACCGCAGCCCGCTGTTCAGCCGTTTGATTCATGTCCTCATAGGCTTGGGCATTGAAAAACTGCATGTAATCCTTATACAGGTTGACGGTAAGGTGAGTGGATTTGGCTTCCGAACCCTGGGGCAAAGCGGTACGGAGAAAACTCCAATGCCCCATCATCCCCTGTTCGATTCGCTTTTGATGAATGGGCCGAAAAACCTCAGTTTCAGCTTTTTCATACTCTGCAAATTTCCCCTCCACCGCCTTCATCAAGTCGAAAGATGCCAATACCCCGGGCTTGAACTGAAAGTTATCGTCTGTGGACACAATCTCCCGCATGTAAAGCCGCATCGGCATATCCCGCATCGACAGAGACTGCTCAAACAAGGTCTGAACCTGACTGTCATTGAGGTGTGGATAGGCAATTTTGGTATAGCTTTTCATCGCATCTTCATCCAATCCATTCATCATTTTTACCGGATCGTCATAGTAAGTTACCATGATGTATTGAAAATTCCCTCCATCAGCACCATTTTGTAGGGACCAAAAATCCCAACCTTTGATGCGCTTGTCGTTGAGCGCTTGTCGATAGACTTTTTCCATCAGATCCTTGAACTCGATGTAATCAAAAAGCTGGTCTTTCTCCACCTTGATGAACTCGAATACCATGTACTGAGTTTGTTGGGCATTAACAACGCCTGCCCATAACAACCCACAAATCAATAGCATTGACAGCTTTTTCATAGAATTTTGGGTTTAGGGTAAATTGTGCTTTGAATAATTTAAAAATTTATTCTGTGAAAAAGCAATTTTCAGAATAAAAAATTTTCATAACCGTGTTTTACACAAAATTATTCTTTCAAATAAATTGCTTTCAAAAATGTAATTTTTCTAACACACTTGGCAAAAGCTTAGTATTTTAACAATCAAAACAGAAAATCGATGAAGGGACTATCAAGAAGAGACTGGCTAAAAACTACCTCATTGGGAAGTGGTTTGGCCCTATTGGGAGGTGCAGGGATTGTGCCTTCGCTAAGTGCTGAAGAAATCAGAAAATATAATCCCCGCCCAATGGCCGGCCCGATCCGCTTGGGTTCAAACGAAAATCCATACGGTCCCTCAGAGTCGATGCGAAAAGCCATGACCTCAGCTTTCGACATCGGCTGCCGATACCCCTGGGCTTCCAATGCTTCCCTGGTCAAAATGCTTGCAGAAAAAGAGGGGGTGCCCGAAGATCACATCGTCTTGGTGGCAGGTTCTACGGAAGGATTGAAAGTAGCCGGAATAACCTTCGGAAAAGGAGGAGAAATTATCACCTGCTCTCCCACATTCCTTTCCATGATGGAATATGCCGAACTCTGGGGTACAGAAATCAACTGGGTTCCCTTGACCAAAGACCTGGATTTTGATTTGGATGAGATCGAAAAACGTGTCACTCACGAGACCCGATTGGTTTTCCTTTGCAACCCCAATAACCCAACAGGAAAACTCCTGCCCGCAGATCGGGTGATGGACTTCTGCGAGACGGTAAGTAAGCGGGCGGTGGTATTCAGCGATGAGGCGTACTACGACTACATCACCGAACCTAATTATCCGTCCATGGTGGAATTGGTGAAAAAAGGCCACGATGTGGTCGTTTCCCGAACCCTCTCCAAAGTGTATGGACTGGCTGGAATCCGGATGGGTTACCTCATTGCGAAGCCTGAATTAGCCAAAAAACTCTCCGACCGGGTAGTTGCAAACACCAATATCATGGCAATCGAAGCTGGAAAAGCCGCCTTGGCTGACAAAGACTTCTACAAATTTTCACTTCAGAAAAACGCAGAAGCCAAAGCCATGATCATTGAAACGCTGAATGAACTGAAGCTTCCCTACCTGGAATCCCATGCAAATTTCGTCTTTTTTCAGGCAGGCAGGGACATCACCGAACTGGGAAAAACCATGGCCCAAAAGGGCTTTATCATCGGGCGTCCTTTCCCTCCACTGAATGATTGGTGCAGGATTTCTACCGGCACCCTTGAAGAAATCGCCTTGTACAACCAAGCCATCAAAGAAGTGCTGGGCTGATGGTGGACCGGAATCTAATTCTGGAGAATGAACAAGTCCTGCTGAGACCTATGACTCGGCAGGATTTTTCGTTGCTACAGCCTTTGGCTTCAGATCCGGAGATGTGGATCTATTTTACGCATGACTTGAGCATTTCGGAGGAATTTGAGGCTTGGGCTCTGCCCCACTTTTCCGGGGAACGCTTACAATTTACTGTGGTGGACAAGAGGAAAAATCAGCTGGCCGGCGCAACAGCTTTCGGAAATTTTTCGGCCAGAGATCAGCGCCTGGAGATCGGTTGGACATGGCTGGGTAAAGCCTTTCAGGGTACCGGAGTCAATCAAGCGATGAAAAAGCTGATGCTGGACTATTGCTTTTCCGAACTAAAACTCAAACGGGTGGAAATCAAAACCGATGTATTGAATCTCCCTGCCCGAAAAGCCCTGTTGAAATTTGGAGCGGTGGAAGAAGGAATCCTGCGCAGCCATACCCTGATGACCCAGGGACGAAGACGGAACACGATCTATTACAGCGTACTTGAGGGAGAGTGGAACAGGTGATGGGATCATGGGACGAAAGTCCACAGTCGACAGACCACCGTCCACAGCAATTATGCCCAAAACACTGTGTTTTGCAATAAAAACAGCTTTTTCCCTTCGTTCAAATTGTGGAAAATACCCGGATTTGCTCGGCTGTCAATTGATGGATGTACTGCCTCAAAATGTAAAACGTCTCTGGAACTTTGGGCACCACTTCCAACTGTTCCGGATCTGGCCAATCCTCACCTGGCAAAAAAGCATACCGGCTGAGCATGCCCGCCTCAAAATAGCAAAAGGCCATTTCTTCCGGTTCTCTCCCCGGCAGCGACAGCATCAAATCCTTTTTTGATTGACGGATCACTCGGATAAAATCCTCTACCCGATCGTTGTAAGCCTCAGGAATTTCACCTGATTTGCATGCACCATGGCAGTTGGTATCCTGCACGACTTCACAAGGGACTTTTCTCAAGCCACTGAGTTTCTGACACAGCCGATACGTTTCAATTCCCGATTTCAAAAATTGATGTGCCTCTTCCGAGGAAAAAAAGGTCTCCAAGGGCCTCAGGTTTTTGGTCACTTTGGCTACCTGAAAACGAAAATAGCCCGATCCGTCCTGGTAATGGAATAGGCCCCAAAGCGTCTTCGGCAGCTTCATCGCTGAATTGTAGGCAGGCCAAAGCCGCTTGATTTCAAGCGTTTCCAGCAGCAAGGCCATCAACTCCGAGCCAGTCAATTGCCATTGCAAATCCACTAATTCCGCCTTGAGTTGCTGCTTCAGCTGCGGGAGGACCTGCCCTGAAAAGTGCCCTTTGAACCGTTCGCGGATATTCAGGGCTTTTCCCACATAGATGACTTTTCCCTTGGTATTGAGCATGTAGTACACCCCGCAGGATTCGGGAATCTGCCGGAATTTTGATAGGGGAAATTGTGGGGGAAGGAAGGACTCGCCGGTATTTTTCTTCAATGCACCGAGCACCACATCCTGTCTTTCTTTGATCATCCGGTCAAAAAGCAGGGCTGTTGCCCGGGCATCACCCATCGCCCGGTGTCTCGCAAGAATCGGAATTTTTTGATTTTCACAGATCCTACCCAAGCTGTAAGAACCCAAGCCCGGAAAAACTTTTCGGGAAAGACGAACTGTACACAACTTCGGGCTTTTCAGTTCTCGCCCGATTCTGGAAAATGCTTCCCTAATAAAGCCGAAGTCAAAATTAACCGAGTGGGCGACAAAAACTCGGTTGTCAAGCAGTTCCCAAAGTCGGTCCGCTATTTCCGGGAAGGTCGGGGCATTTCGCACCATGCTGTTGTCGATACCTGTCAGTCCGGTGATGTAAGCAGGAATTCCCTGCTGTGGATTGATTAACGTCTGAAATTCACGGACGATTTGCTCCCCGTCATGAATCAGCACAGCGATCTCCGTGATTCCACCGCCCGAGGGCGCCCCACCTGTGGTTTCGATATCAACAATGGCAAATTCCATCCTATAAAGGTAAACGCTTTGAACCTATGAGATTTGATTTTGACAGAGGTTGACTGAGAGATAAGGAAGAAGTTCCGAGTTCAGGGTTCAGGGTTTAACAACTCCACGTTGAACATTGAACTCAGAACAAAAATCAAGCTTTCACATACGCCGCAATCAACTTCTCGGCGCAGCGCTCCCCATCCATGGCCGCAGACACGATTCCACCTGCATAGCCGGCTCCTTCACCACAGGGATACAGCCGCTTGATCTGAGGATGTTCGAAGGATTCCCTATCCCGAGGAATCCGAACCGGAGAGGAAGTCCTGCTTTCCACTCCGATAATCTGAGCTTCATTGGTCAGGTAGCCTTTCATTTTTTGGCCGAAAGCTTTGAATGCCATCGCCATCCGTGCTGCAATGAAGTCAGGAAGTACCTCCCGCATTTCCACCGATTCCAAACCCGGCTGATAGGAGGTATCCAAGAG
>CAYONF010000047.1:0-1665 GCA_964405255.1 uncultured Limnohabitans sp.
CTAGGACATTTTCAGAAGGGTATTTAAAAGCTCCATACCTTACTTTGATCTGCTTCAGGTATTTAATGGATGGGTCTTTTTGACTTTCTCCCACCGCAAAACAAGAATCGATGAGGTTAATGAAGCTCTTGCTTCCTTGGATGTCGTTTCTACTGATTGGAGCGAAAAGGTTTCTTTTTGGAGTATGGGCTATCAGTAATATTGACCATCCATGAATCTTCTTGAGATTATTAAGCCGGATTAAAAATGGAGTGGTATTCCGGGCCTTCTCATTGTCAGAAATCACGCATGAAAGGTTGTCGATCACCAAGATTTTAGCCCCGGACTTAGAAGCCTGAATCTCTATCTCTTTGAAAAGGAAGCTTTCATATTCTTCGAAGGTTTCATCAAATCCATAAGGATTGATTTCTGCTCTGAGGAAAAGCTCGCTGAATTCGAAATGATCATACAACTCGTCCTTTTCTCGGTCATATTGAGCATACCGCATTTCAAATTGTTTGGAGGTCAATTCAAGGTCAAAATAGATCACCTTGGAAGGTTTAAGCTCCATTTCCAATCCAAGTGTTGGAATCCCTTTAGAGACACTATCAATGATTTGGACAGCTAAAAGAGATTTACCCTGATTGGTGTCTGCGAAGAGAATGCACAGCTCTTCTTCATACCAAAATTGCCCGAATATCTTCTTTGGAATGGGTTTGCCTTTGGCTTCATCCATCCATTCGTTGGCTGATTTGATGATTAAAAAATCACCGGAATAGTGATTTTTTGAGTTTGTATTTTCAATTGATGGGATCATGATTTTGACAATAAGATTTGGTCTAGCATTTTGGAGTAAATGCTACATTTCATTTTAGGAAAACTTTAAGGATTAGACTGAAAGAAAATCAGCCAACAGCCGGTAAGTGGCGTTGAGAATTGTAAGGACTGAAAAAGTTGAAAGAGCTGCCTGACCTAGGTTGACAATGATCAAAAGATTGCCCATCTTAGTGCATGTTTTTAATTTTCTGAGGGTTAAAAGCAATCTAAGGAACTGCCATTTGAGCATTTTCAACAAAAGGAAAGGACGAACATCCTTTCCTTTTTTAGTTCTCAAACTCTCCTGCAAAAAATCTATCCACTTCTCTTTGGTGAATAAATCGTCGCTTGCCACGGTACATAGAGCGAAACTCCTGTCCCTTAGATTCAGAAACTGATTCCATTTTTGAAATGGAATAGTGGGACTTTACTCCTGTGGCTTCCATAAATTCCTGAAGAGACAACCATTCATCTTTGACAGACTTATTGGCTGGATGAATGCTTGAGATTTTTTCTTCCAGACTTCGGAATTTTTCTTCTAGCCATTTTTGGCTAACAGCTGAAAACGGAATAAAAGTGTCTTGATTCATTGTGATTTGAGTTTGATTTACTCAAATATATAGAAAAAATATAAATTCGGTCACTGGTGTCCGTTTTTTATTTCAAAAGATCAATCGGATTCAGGGAATATAAATGCCGCATTTCAGCATCAAATTTTTCATCTAGCCATGTTTTCAATCCTGAAAGCTTCTGATCATCATTGAGGTTGACCATCCTAAATTGAAGCCGATTCACTTCCGGCCAATTCAATGCCTTATATATCTGAAAGAAATCGAAAACTTGTTTCACTTCGTCCAAATCCATTATTCT
>CAYONF010000047.1:1765-11462 GCA_964405255.1 uncultured Limnohabitans sp.
TACCTCACCATTACATACAAAGGAAAACTGGATGCCGATTTTCCAATCTTTTCTAACTCCTTGGCGTGATAATGCTTGATCGCAAGCTTAGTTTTCTTTTGCATGTCTATCTCTGAATGAAAGAAAGAATCCTTCGGTAAGTCTCCACCGTTTTCCTCTCGGTGTAATATTTCTTTAGAACTGATCCTGGGGAATGTCCAAATATCATTCTAATATCATTATCATCCATGCCCAATCGATCTGTCCACGTTCCGAAAGTCTTTCTTCCCACCTTATTGGAGAGCACATCGGGAAACTTGATTTTTTCCGCTAGCACTTTCAGATTCTGATTAAACTTTTGCTCCGAAATAGCCACATGCCTTGGAAACAAGTATTCCTCACCCTCCTGAAAGTATTTCTTGACAATCTTTTTGGCGGTATCATTTAAAGGAATCCAAAACTCTTCCCCATTCTTTTTTCGCTCTCCTTGAAGTACTAGATGCTCAGGGTTTTCCTTTAGCAGGTTCCAATCAAATCCATATTCCGACTTTATCCCAATCAAATCATTATAATACAGGGCTGTATTGCATAGCAATAAGAAAAGGTCTCTAGTGACTTCCAGCCTTCTTTCCTCCGGGGTGAACTTCAAGTTCTGAAGCAATTCATATTGCTTATCATTCACATAGATGATCTTGTCAGGTCGTTTTGTCGAATTAATGTCCAATCTTTCAAAAATCCCTTTTTTAAATGGGACACTGTATTGATCGCAATACTCCCGGTAAATCACTTTGAGACGATCTACATATTTAGCAACAGTGGTATCCGAATTTATCTTTGTGGAATCGCTGCGTAAAAAATCTATCAACCCCAGTATGTAGGATTCATCGATATCAGCCATCATGGCTTGACTTCGATAACTATCCACCAGATTTTTCAAAGTCACATAAACCTTCTTGGTACCCTCTTCTTTTTTGGACGTCGAGCCAAACTTTAAAGAGTATTCTATGTAAGATGAAATCTTATCACTTGCCCCAGGGGCCACATTCCCATTGACACCTTTGATTCTTTTACCCTGATGTTTCACCAGGTAAATAGCTTTCAGCTTCTCGGCAGTCAAGATTTCGCCACGCTTAGAAAAATCATGAATGATTTCTTTGAGATGGTGAATTTCACGGGCAATTAACCGATTATGGGAGTCGGCATAATTATACTGACTATTCACCCATTTGAGAGCTTTTCCAGACCAGGCATTCTTGGGGATCTTTTCAAGATTGAGATTTATGTAATGTCTCCCCTTTCGATTAATGCATAAATAAATCGTTTCACCTTCGGAGGATTTCTTGCCCTTCGGATTCAAAACCGCAGAAATTTTGAAATCTATCATGGTTCAAAATACCAATAAAAATCAAGGGGGACAAGAAAGCGGACAATTAGGAGGACAAAAAGGGGGACAAAATCATTCGAATTTATCAGAATCAAATAGATTCGAAATAGTTCTAAATGCCTGAAAAACAAAAAACTCCGAACAATTTTTACATTGTTCGGAGTCTAAGAGTAGCGGGAACAGGACTCGAACCTGTGACCTTCGGGTTATGAGCCCGACGAGCTACCAACTGCTCCATCCCGCGATATTGTGATGCAAAGGTAAGGACTATCTCTCAAAAATCAAGTACCTTTGCAAAAAAATCTAAAAAAATGACCGCTCATCCTCACAAAGCAGGTTTCGTCAACATCGTAGGTAAACCCAATGTGGGAAAGTCCACTCTGATGAACATCCTAGTCGGTGAGCGGCTTTCGATAGTTTCTTCCAAAGCACAAACCACCCGTCACCGGATATTGGGTCTGATCAATACGGACGACTATCAGATCGTTTTTTCGGATACTCCAGGCATGCTCAAACCCAAGTATGAGCTCCACAAGAGTATGATGGGGTTTGTCAATCTATCTCTAGAAGATGCTGACGTGATCATTTTTGTTACAGATCTTTTTGAGAGTGATGAAGAAATCGAAGATGTTATCAAAAAAATCAATGACTCTGGTATTCCGGTTTTGTTGGTCATCAACAAGATCGATTTGGCAAAAGAAGGCCAACTCGAGGAAGTAACTACCTATTGGACTTCAAGAATCAAGGCCTCCACAGTAATTCCTGTTTCAGCCCAGGAAAAATTCAACACGGAGCGAATTCTCCTGGAAATCGTAGACCGATTGCCCGAACACCCCCCTTTTTATGACAAAGAGGAACTAACTGACCGACCCGAACGGTTCTTTGCCTCTGAGATCATCCGAGAAAAGATCTTTACCAATTACAAAAAAGAAATCCCCTACAGTACTGAGGTCGGGATTGAAGATTTTCACGAGGACGAAAAGATCATCAGAATCCGGGCCACTATATTCTGCGAGCGAAACAGCCAAAAAGGTATCATCATCGGAGACCAAGGCAAAATGCTCAAGAAGGTGGGAATTGAGGCGAGAGAAGAATTGGAGAAGTTTTTTGGAAAGAAGGTCTTCTTGGAAACATTCGTCAAAGTCGAGCAGGACTGGAGGAAAAATAAATTAAAACTTAAAAAATTTGGGTACGACCCATCCTGATTATGGCAAATATAGTAGCAATCGTAGGTAGACCTAATGTGGGCAAATCCACACTCTTCAACCGTTTGGTGGAAGAGCGCAAGGCTATCGAAGACAATATGAGTGGAGTCACACGTGACCGTCACTATGGCCACGCCCAATGGTCAGGAAAATTTTTCTCTGTTATTGATACCGGAGGCTATGTGACTGGATCAGATGACGTTTTTGAGGCAGAAATTCGCAAGCAAGTTAAATTGGCTATCGAAGAAGCCGATGTGATTCTCTTTGTGGTCGATTGTATTGATGGTCTTACCGATTTGGACTCTGAATTTGCCAATGAACTGAGAAGTACCAAAAAGCCAATTTATATCGTCGCCAACAAAGCCGACAACCGGGAAAAAGCAATGATGGCTCACGAGTTTTATTCGTTGGGAATCAGTGATTTTGAAATTTACCCGATCGCGGCTGTCAGTGGAAGTGGGACAGGAGATCTACTGGATCAAGTAATTACCCACTTCAAAGACGAAGGTGAGGAGGATCCAGATGCTGGAATTCCAAAAATTTCGATCCTCGGTCGTCCAAATGTTGGTAAGTCCTCCTTCCTCAATGCGCTTTTGGGACAGGAGCGATCGATCGTCACCGATGAAGCCGGTACCACAAGAGACGCCATTCACACCCGGTACAAACTTTTTGGGCAGGATTTTATCATTACTGACACCGCCGGTATTCGAAAAAAGGCGAAAGTGAAAGAGGATGTCGAATTCTATTCTGTCATGAGGTCGCTTCGAACCTTGGAGGAATCCGATGTGGTCATCGTCATGGTAGATGCCACCCGAGGCCTCGAGTCCCAAGACATCAACCTCATTGGACTTGCTATCAAAAACAACAAGGGCGTGATGATCATGGTCAATAAATGGGACATGATCGAAAAGGATCACAAAACCATGAATAAAATCAAGGATGACATGCTTGACCGCTTGGGTGAAAACAAATGGATTCCGATCATTTTCACTTCAGTGACCGAAAAACAACGGATTTTCCAGGCTATCGAATTGGCGGTGAAGGTTTATGAAAACAAAACCCGGCGAGTCCCCACCTCAAAACTGAACGATGTATTACTTCAGGAAATTGAAAAATACCCTCCTCCTGCCTGGAAAGGCAAGTACATCAAGATCAAATATGTCACCCAATTGCCTACCAAAAACCCGGTCTTTGCTTTCTTTTGCAACCTCCCGCAATACATCAAAGACCCCTATACCCGATACCTCGAAAACCGAATCCGAGAAAACTTTGATTTCGAGGGGGTTCCGGTAAAAATTGTTTACAAAAACAAATAAAAAATATTTGAACTGCGCTTGCACAATTACAAATAATACTAGTACCTTTGCACCGTAATTAAGAAAACCATAACAAATGAAAAAGGTATTTGCAATTTTCGCAATCGCTGGCTTGATCGCTACATCTTCTTGCGGTAGCAAGACTACTGAAGAAGCTACAACTGTTGACTCTGCTGCTGTTGAAGCTCCAGCTCCAGTTGTTGAAGAAGCTCCAGTTGTTGACACTGCAGCTGTTGCTGCTGACACTACTGCTGCTACTCCAGCTCAGTAATTGATCCGAAAAGGAAAAAATTAAGAGTCCCGAATTCGGGACTCTTTTTTTATTTTAGGGCAGATGAATCCTTCAGATCAACTTAGATCCATTTTTCAAACCCATCTTCCCCAGCCTGCAGTTGATTATTGCATCAGTCTTTGGCAGAGAATCCCTTTTTCATTTAAAGTACTAAAGCCCAGGACCTCTAAACTGGGAGACTTCCGCTATCGAAAGGACCGAAAAATCCAGACCATCACGATCAATGCGGATCTCAACCGATTTCAGTTTCTATTGACTTACATCCACGAGGTAGCTCATTTACATGCTTTTGAAAAGTTTGGCCTGTCTCATTCTCCTCATGGCCCGGAGTGGAAAAAGGAATTTCAGCTTTTGATGGAGCCTTTATTGACTGATGCTGTTTTTCCAAAGGATATCCTTATCCCGTTGAGGAATCACATGAAGAACCCGTCTGCAAGTTCGGCCAGAGACCTTTTTTTGATGAAGGAAATGAGCAAATACGATATTTCGGAAAATCGAGCAGAAGAGGAAATGTTCCTTTCTGATCTGTTGCCCGGAAAACAATTCATTCTATCCGGGAGAAAATTCAAAAAAGGCGAAACACGAAGGACTAGAGTATTGTGTGAGGAAGTGGACTCAGGTAGAAAATACCTCGTATCTAGACTGGCGAAAGTAAAACCTCTTTGATTTTACTCCCGCTCTTCTCCGATTTGGTTTTCGGGTTGGGAAAAATCCTTAGGCTGGGGCAAGTCCTGAATTGAGTTGATCCCAAAATATTCCATGAATTTGGCGGAAGTCCCATAAATAAGCGGCTTCCCCACCCCATCGGATTTCCCTTTGATTTCGATCAATTCCTTTTCCAAAAGTTTCTGGACAGAGTAGTCACTGTTTACTCCCCGGATTTGTTCGATCTCTCCTTTGGTGACGGGCTGCTTGTAGGCAATGATAGAAAGTGTCTCGAGCTGGGCAGAAGAAAGCCTTTTTTGGGACTGCTGCCTGAGAAGAATGCTGATACTGGTTTGATAGGCGGGTTTGGTCAAAAACTGATAGCCGCCTCCCAAATGCTCTAAAGCAAAAGAAAAATCTTCTTGATTGTATTTTTTCCTTAAGTCGTAAATCGCCGACTCGATGTGATCAAAAGGAACCTCCGCACCAAACATTTCATTCAGACACTTGGAAATTTCGATGACAGGAAGTGGTTCCGGTGCACAGAAAATCAATGCCTCAATATGACGGTGAAGAAAGTCCACCTTTATTTTTTGGCAAGCTTGGCTTCGATCGAATGCATGGTATGAGGCACGGCCTTCAGTCTTTCCTTAGAAATCAATTTCCCCGTGTCCACGCAAATTCCGTAAGTCCCGTTTTTGATTCGGATCAGCGCATTCTCCAGGTTGACAACAAATTTTTGTTGACGAGCCGCAAGCTGACTGAGGCTTTCCCGTTCCAAAGTATCCGCACCATCTTCCAGAAGTTTTGAGGTAGAGGCCGTATAATCTGTCCCGCTATCATTTTTTTTGCTCAGGGTTTCTTTCAAAGAATGAAGTTCCTCTTTGGCAACAGCTAGTTTCTGAAGAATGATCTCTTCAAATTCTCTCAATTCTTCCTGAGAATATGCGGTTTTTTCTTCCTGGCTCATAATAAAAGATAGGTTAAACTATACTAGAAGACGGATTTTTTAGGGTTCTGGTCCCTAAAATACGGTGGACTTTGATAATTGCAAAAATTAAAAAAAATGGGTTTTTAAAATGGGTATCTCCCATTCTTTGAACCTAAAAAACTATGGATAATACCCCTTAATAATCAGTACTTTATATTTGAAAAATACTTTTTAATTTATTTTTCAGCCGATTGAATCCCCTAAATCACAAAAGAAGGAGTCTAAAATATGCCGTCATTGGACAGCTGGTTCAGCTTGGTTTTTTTTCCAGGCACCTTATACAAAACAACTCTTCCTCACCTGGACGCATCCTTGACCGGATTTAACAAAACCACTATGAGGCACTCCCATTCGAATAGAACCAATCTTTTGAAAGTTAAAAAATCAGGACTCGTTCCTTGGCCCATTTCATTTAATCTTAGAAGCTCTTGAATCCTATGCCCAAAAACTACCGAATTACATCCGCGCGGCTACGACAATGGTCTTTTTGATCAGATTGGTTTTTCCTCCCGGTTCATAGAGTTCCGCAACCAAGACATAATAACCAATCCTGACTCGCTGACCGGTGGTGTCCACCCCAGACCATTGATACAAGCCTTGGATTCCCAGAATTTGATTTTGTGCCAAGGTGTAGACTAATTGCCCCGCAGCCGAGTAAATCTTAAATGTCCCGATCCATCCGGGCTGATCGAGTTGGTACCGAATGCTGGTAAATGCCGGGCCGGAACTTCCCTCTGGATCAAATATCTGCGGCTCGATTTGAATTAGATTTTCCTGCGATTCCCCTTCAAGCGATTGGGAATTCTTTCGACCTGGAGTCCCAAAATCCTCAGCACCGGAGGCAGATTGCCAGTTGGATGGCAATGAAGATGGGGAATACGGAGAAATTCGCTCCAGAGATACTCCTTTCGAGTCCCTCAACAAGGGGTGATGGAAGTCCTCATTATACGTTACTTTTTCCATGATTTCTTTCTTTGAGGAAAGCAAAACCACAGATCCTCCTGCAATCGGATAACTGGGAAGTGTTGGAATCTGAAGAAAATTTCCGGAAGCGGACTTTGGATAGGCGGTTTTTAATTGATTCACATCGGTAGTGATCGCAAGAAATCCATCCGGCGGGAGAAGCAAGCCCCGATCTCCAAAAATCCGCTCTTGGTCGGGTAATCCTGCATTGTCCAGATTTGCCAGCCACAGGGAATCAAGATCGAGAAATTTCTGGGTAGCGTTCCTCAACTCGATAAATTTGGGATCTCCCGGCCGGGGATCAAATAAGATTTCATTGATCAGAATATCCCCCAGTTGAGGCTTTGAAGCCAAAACCAAAGGAAAAACCTCCGTCTCGCCAAGCTCATTTTTCCAGCAATCTTTCAAGCCAGCAAGCTCAATTCGGTACACTTCATTTTCAGCTGCAGGCGATTTCAGCCGAATGATCAGCTCTTTCTCCATCAAAAAATAAACCGAATCGATCTCAAGAATCGGTGAAAAATCAACCCGGAGCTGACCCAAGTCTAAAAAAAACCCGCGAGAAAAATCCAAATGAATGGTAAGTGGATCCTCAAACCAGGCACGCTCCAAAGTTGGCAGAATCCCGTCTTGCTCCAAGGTAAAAGTTGAATTCTGTTCCCCCGGAGTACCTCTAGAAGGATCGACTGAGGCCTGCAAAAGACCAGCGTTGGAACAGAAGTAGAATGGATTTGAGATTTCCAGGCTATAGCCTTCATTGGCAAAATCACTTCCACCCCAACTCGATGTGGTATAGGAAATCCGGTCAATAAGTTGACCCTTCCGTGTTTTCAGAAAAAGCTCATCCCCAGAATTCAACAGGGTTGGCCAATTTTCGACCGGGAGAACTTTTCCAAAGGAAGCTAACTGGGAAGCTTGACTTTCCGGAGCCAAAATCAAATACTCACCTGGCTTCAACCAAAAATCATCCAACAAAGTCTCAGATCGACTATTGGACAAACTCACTCCCTGAAGGCGGATTTCAAACTCGCCGGTATGAACCAGTTCGATGAATTCGACATTTGGCAAATCCTGGTCAGCCCTTGGGGCAGGCATCAGCTCATTAATCACGAGCGTCTTTTCGGGGATTGCCGTCGGGTCAAAAAAGGTGACTTGAACAGTGCTGTCCCGAAGAAAATTCCCTTCCAAATCCGGGATTTGCTGAATCCGCAACCGATAGTTTCTACCGATTTCCAGGTCATCTTCGAAACCAAGTACCGCAGCCGAATCCGCTCTCAAATCAACCTTTTGGGGATTCAATCCTTCCAAATCATAAGCCAGTGACAAAATTGAAAACACCGGATCAATTGCTTCGCTGAACGTTACCAAGAGCGATTTTGGGTCAAATCCTTTCACTTCCTGAATCCTTGGTGGGGTTTGGTCTGGAATAAAACTGCCGAATTCAAAATCATCCATCATCCACCTTGCTGCACTTCCCGATCCGGCCCCATATCGGATCTCAAGTCGAAGAAAAATACTTTCTTCACTGATCAGTGACTCTGGAACTTTCAGTATAAATCTCCGGTATTCCTGATTTTCATTGGCAAATTCGGAATCCAAGCCAATCTGGATTTCTTCCGAATATTCACCATCCAGTCTTTTCCCCCAAGAATAGTACACCGTCGCTGGCCGATTCCCTGATCCGTTCTGCATGGATCTGGCAAAAAACATAGCCGTGGGATTTTCAAAAAGCCCGGGATTCACTTTCACCCAAATTATCCCTTCGAAAGTACTAATGGGCTGCACTGCCAAAGCTTGGCTGTTATTTCTACCCAAACCAGCCGCCTGAAAAATCCGGGAAGAGGTCGCTCTGACCTCATTTCCAAACCATCCTGGGAGAAATTCTTCCGGGAAATTCACTTGCCGAAAAGCCTCTTCAAAGTCCTGCTTTTGGGCAAACGATGCCTGTTTTCCCATCAAGAGAAATAACCCACTGAGAAAAAACAACCTCAAACAGGATAAGGAGTACTCTTTCATCAAAAAATTAAAAAAAGCTTCACCTAAATATATAAAATCAATGAGGTTTATCGATTGAACTTGGGTAAAATCAATCGAAAATTTTTCGGGATTCTCCTGAAAATGAACTCCTAGTCCGTACTTTTGCAGTCCCAAAACCTATTAATTAAAAAAAATGAAACTGGCTGTAGTAGGCGCCACCGGTCTGGTAGGCTCCGAAATTCTCGAAGTGCTCAGCGAGCACAACTTCCCTTATGACGAACTGCTATTGGTCGCTTCTGAGCGATCTGTAGGTAAACAGATCGAGTACAAGGGTAAAAAACACACTGTAATCGGCCTTGCTGATGCTGTGGCAGCCAAACCCGAAATCGCCATTTTCTCCGCAGGAGGCAGCACTTCGCTGGAGTGGGCTCCCAAATTTGCGGAAGTAGGCACTTTTGTAATCGACAATTCTTCAGCTTGGAGAATGGACCCAAGCAAGAAATTGGTCGTTCCGGAAATCAATGCCAAAGAGATCACCAAAGAAGATAAAATCATCGCCAACCCCAACTGCTCGACTATTCAGATGGTCTTGGCACTGGAACCATTGCGTCAGCGCTATGGCATCAAGCGAATCGTGGTATCTACCTATCAGTCTGTGACAGGAACTGGAAAAGCTGCGGTGGATCAAATGATGGCTGAGCGTGCCGGCGAAGTCCCTCAGATGGTGTATCCTCACAAAATCGACATGAACGTCCTTCCTCACATCGACGTGTTCCAGCCCAACGGCTACACCAAGGAGGAGATGAAAATGATCAACGAAACCAAGAAGATTTTCGGAGACAACACTATTCAGGTGACTTCTACCACCGTGAGAATCCCGACTATGGGTGGCCACTCTGAAGCGGTGAACGTGGAATTCAAGCAGGATTTTGATTTGGCTGAGGT
>CAYONF010000047.1:11562-32103 GCA_964405255.1 uncultured Limnohabitans sp.
CGCTGAATTCAGACAATTTGTGCAGGATCATCTACAGGAAGATCCTGCACTTTTGCTTTTTAAATATCAGGGAAAAGTCACGTTTGACCTGAAAATGGCCGTGCAGCAGATTTCCGCCCGGCAAAAAGCGGCTAAAAAACTTCCCTCCTGGTCCGCTAATCCCGATTTGCTTTTCCCAGCCAGTATTTCTCTGGAGCAAAGTTCAAGCGAAGAAACAGCCAAATTCAAGGCGGAAGGCCTGATTGGAAACGTGATGATTGACCTTACCGGAGGCTTGGGAGTTGATTTTTTCTACCTGAGTCAAGGATTTGAAAAGGGGATTTATTGCGAAAGGCAGCCTGAGCTTTTCGAGATTTCGAAGCACAATCTAGAGCGATTAGAACCCTCCAAGGGTTTAAACCGCAAGTACGAGTTTGTCGATGGTGACGGTTTGGATTTTTTGAAAAATGCGCCCCTACACTTTGACCTCATCTATGCCGATCCGGCAAGGCGGGGAAGCGGCAATCAAAAGCTGTACAAGCTTCAGGACTGCGAACCCGATGTGGTCAGCGCTTGGCCACTTTTGAGCAGCAAATCAGACCAAATTCTGATCAAAGCCTCTCCCATGCTCGATCTTTCCCAAGCTTGGTCTGAGCTTCCCGAAATTCAAAATATCACAGTTGTTTCCGTCAAAAACGAGGTGAAAGAGCTTCTTCTATCTTGGGAAAAAAGCGAAGCAAACTCCTCCAGACAAATCGAGGTCGTGGATTTGGGAGGTCATTTTCCCAAGTTTGAATTTGATCCGGAAGAGGAAACTAAAGCCATCTCGCCCATCGGAGAAGCCGAAAAGTATTTGATCGAACCGCTCAGTGGAATCCTGAAAGCCGGAGCCTTCAACCTTTTTGCAGCACAATATGGACTGAAAAAGCTGGAGAAAAACAGCCATCTGTACACAGGAAACGGGATTCCAAGTGAAATTCCGGGACGGATTTTCGAAGTAATTCGGGAAGTTTCGCCCAAGAAATCGGAAATCAAATCCCTTTTTCCTTCCGGAAAAGTCAATGTGATCTGTAGAAATTATGTCAACGGTGCCGAAGTACTAAAAAAGAAATTGGGTCTGAAAGATGGAGGAGAAGACTTCCTGATCGGAACCAAAACCCAAAGCGGGTTCAAAGTTTTTTGGTGTAGGCGGGTTCAGTGATCAGTGGGCTGCAGGCAGTCACAGTTGACGGTGATCAGGTGGTTTTATAAAAATCAGAAGGCTAATCTTATCCAAGCTGTTCATGAAAAAAGGTCTGTTTAATCACAGACCTTTTTACTTTATATGCTTTTATGCTGATTACTCCTTCACTTCTTCATAGTCGATGTATTCTCCTCCTTCAATATCCCGTTTTCTTTTTTCCAGTTCTTCTTTCGGGATATAATCTACCACAACCGAATCCTTGGGTTTGGATGCTCGCTGCTGGGCACGCTGCTGTTCCATTGCTGCTTCATTGACCTGCTTGGCAAATTGTGCCAGCTTAGATCGGAGAAAATAGCGGATCAGCTGACCCAAAAGCCAGCCGACCCCCAGAAGTATGAAAAGAAATTTTACCAAGGTTTTTCAGTTTTTGAACCGGCTTATCTGCTCAGATAGATATTTCGCTCAGAGTAGATCTTGAGGAAGTAGTCATCCATCAGATCGTCGATAAAGTAAATCGCCTCACCGGTGGACTTCATTTCAGGACCGAGTTCTTTGTTTACGTTCGGGAATTTGTGGAAAGAGAACACAGGTTCTTTGATCGCATAACCCTTTTTCACCGGCTTGAATTCAAAGTCGGTGACTTTTTTCTCTCCCAACATCACCTTTACGGCATAGTTGACATAAGGTTCCTGATAGGCTTTGCAGATAAACGGCACGGTACGCGAAGCTCTGGGATTGGCTTCGATTACATATACTTTGTCGTTTTTGATCGCAAACTGGATATTGATCAAACCGACAGTCTTCAGTGCAAGCGCAATTTTCTCTGTGTAAGTCTCGATCTGACGGATCACCAAGTCGCCCAAGTTGTAGGGAGGAAGGACGGCATAAGAGTCACCTGAGTGGATACCTGCAGGCTCGATGTGCTGCATGATTCCGATGATGTAGACATTTTCCCCGTCACAGATCGCATCAGCTTCTGCTTCGATGGCACCTTCGAGGAAGTGGTCTAGGAGAATCTCATTGTTTGGAATGTCGCGGAGGACATTCACCACATGCTCCTCGAGTTCTTTTTCGTTGATCACGATCTTCATGCCCTGGCCTCCGAGTACGTAGCTGGGTCGAACCAATAACGGAAACCCTAACCGCTTACAAAGCTCAAGGGCTTCGTCCGTATTATGGATGGTGCCAAATTCCGGATAAGGCACATTATTTTCTTTCAAAAGCGTGGAAAACAAGCCTCTGTCTTCAGCCAAATCCAAGGCTTCAAAGCTGGTCCCAATTATTTTGATGCCGTATTTGGAGAGTTTCTCAGCCAATTTCAAAGCGGTTTGACCTCCAAGCTGAACGATAACCCCGACTGGATTTTCGTGCAAAATGATCTCATAGATATGCTCCCAAAATACCGGTTCAAAGTAAAGCTTATCCGCTACATCAGGGTCTGTCGAAACAGTCTCCGGGTTGCAGTTGATCATGATCGTCTCATATCCGCACTCCTTGGCTGCCAAAACCCCATGTACGCAGGAGTAGTCAAATTCGATCCCCTGTCCCACTCGGTTAGGACCTGAACCCAATACAACCACTTTCTTTTTCTCGGATCTGATGGATTCATTTTCTTCTCCAAAAGTGGAATAGTAGTAAGGAGTCTGAGCCTCAAATTCTGCAGCACAGGTATCTACCAACTTATACACCCGCTTGATTCCCATCTCATGGTAGCGCTTGTTAAACACATCGCTTTCCAGGCAATCCAGCAAGTGAGCGATCTGACGGTCGGCGTAGCCTTTTTTCTTCGCCAGATCCATCAATTCGTATGGAATGGTATCGATTTTATATTTTCCGATCTCAGCCTCCAAGTGGATCAACTCCTCGATTTGCTTCAGGAACCATTTGTCGATCTTGGTCAGGTCATGGATTGTTCTGAAAGAAATTCCAAGTTTGAATGCATCGTAAACATGGAACAGTCGGTTCCAGCTTGGATTTGCCAGAGAATAAAGAATCTGTGCCTGGTCTTTGAGCTCTTTGCCGTCTGCACCCAAACCATTTCTCTTGATTTCAAGCGATTGACAGGCTTTTTGTAAGGCTTCTTGGAAGTTTCTGCCGATGCCCATGACTTCACCTACCGCTTTCATAGACAGGCCCAACCGACGATCCGAACCTTTGAATTTGTCAAAATTCCAGCGCGGGATTTTCACAATCACATAGTCGATGGAAGGCTCAAAGTAGGCTGAAGTCGTTCCTGTGATGGAGTTGGACAGTTCGTCCAAATTGTAGCCGATGGCCAGCTTGGCGGCAACTTTTGCGATTGGATAACCGGTTGCTTTGGAAGCCAAAGCTGAAGATCGGGATACGCGTGGATTGATCTCGATCCCGATGATGGTTTGATTATCCGGGCTTACTGCAAACTGTACATTACAGCCTCCGGCGAAATTCCCGATGTTGTTCATCATCATGATCGCATAATTTCGCATGCGCTGATAAACAGTGTCGGGAAGGGTCAGGGCCGGTGCTACCGTGATCGAATCACCCGTATGCACTCCCATCGGGTCAAAGTTTTCGATCGAACAGATCACAATCATGTTCCCGATGTTGTCCCGCATGACCTCCAACTCATATTCCTTCCAACCGAGGATACTTTGCTCAATCAGAACTTCGTGAACCGGGGAGGCCTGGAGACCTGCACTGAGGTACTTTTCAAAGTCCTCTGCTTTTTCAACAAAAGCACCGCCTGCTCCTCCAAGAGTGTAGGATGCTCTGATGATCAGGGGAAATCCGATTTCCTGAGCAATTTCTTTTCCCTGAAGGAAAGAAGTAGCGGTAGCGCCTTTACAAACCCCTACCCCCAATTTCTCCATCAGCGCTTTAAATTTCTCACGGTTTTCGGCGGTATCGATGGCGTCGATGTCCACGCCGATCATGCGCACTCCGAAGTTTTTCCAGATGCCTGCCTTTTCGCAGTCGATGGCCAGATTCAATGCCGTCTGACCTCCCATGGTCGGAAGGACCGCATCGATATCGGGATGGTCGGTTAGAATTTTTTTGATGGATTTCTTTTCCAGAGGAAGCAGATACACGTTGTCTGCAGTCACGGGATCCGTCATGATCGTTGCCGGATTCGAATTGATCAGAGTGACAATGATGCCCTCTTCGCGAAGAGAACGGGATGCCTGTGAGCCTGAATAGTCGAATTCGCAAGCCTGACCGATGACAATGGGACCTGAACCGATGATGAGAACGTGCTTGATGCTACTGTCTTTTGGCATTTCGAGGTGGGATAGGGAGAGAGAAAATACTTACGTCCAAATTGGCGCAAAATTAGAAAAATTATCGGAAGGGGGAAGGATTACTTCTGATAAAAGGGACTCAAGATCAGAGAAAAGTGAAATGCTTGTCTCAATTCTTCCCTCACCAAATTATTCTTTCCAAATGTCTATTTTCACCGAATGAATTGGATTTATCTTGATTTTTTCCCGATCATGGGAGAAAAACTCACCGTCGAAAACACCCTGAAACTTGATTTCACAGCTTCCAACGAAAGGCTGAAATCGGTCAATCTTTCCGATACGGCCGAGTTTGACCGCTATGTTTTCGCCCAACTTTCTGATAAAAACAGGAAGTACGGGATTGGGGGATATTTGGAAAATCGGGCTATTTACAGCCGAAGTGAAGTCTTTGCCACAGATCAGGCCGATTTCAGAAATATCCACCTGGGAGTGGACATTTGGACGACAGCCGGGGCCCCGGTTTATGTTCCTTTTTCAGGGAAAGTCCACAGTTTTCAGGACAATGCCGGTTTTGGCAACTATGGCCCGACGATCATTTTGGAGCATGAGATTGAGGGCAAAAAGCTGCATTCCCTGTATGGTCATCTTTTCAGAAAGGACTTAGAAAAACTTGAAATCGGCCAGATATTCCAAGCCGGAGATTTGCTTTGTCATGTGGGACCCTTTCCGGAAAACGGAGACTGGCCTCCACATCTGCATTTTCAGTTGATGTGGGAGTTGGGTGGCAATTGGGGAGATTATCCCGGAGTGGCGGCAGAAAAGGATTTAGATTTTTATCGGGAAAATTGCCCGGATCCGAATTGGATTTTGAGAGTTAACTTGACAAAATCATGAAAAGAGCAAGAAACGACCAAGCTAAAGGAGACCGAAAGCAGGATATCCTAAACTGTGCAGAGGAACTAATCCAAAACAGCGGATTAGAAAACCTGAGCATTGCCCAAGTAGCGAAAAAAGCAGGATTGGCCGTGGGAACGATCTACCTGTATTTTCCAAAAAAGGAAGACATTATCGCCCATCTCACGATCAAATCAAGAGAAATCCTTTTACAGAAGTTTGTAGAAAGTGGAGCATCCACGACCGATGCCATTCAGCAAGTCCGACAAATGCTTTGGGCTTATTTCGACTTTTACAAAGAGCACCCATTTTACCATCAATTGGTCTCTTTTTACGAGACCAATGCTGGTCTGGAAGAACCGGAGGATCTCCTGATGGCCAGCCGCAAAATCACGGAATACGTAATTGCGGTCATTCAATCCGGAAAAGCCCAAGGGAACATCCATCAAGACGTTGATGAATCAGAGTTTTCCTTCCTCCTTTGGGCCTCGGCTGTAGGGGTCATCCAGCTCATTGATGTAAAGTCAAGCATCATTCAGCATCAACTCAAAAAGGGAACCGATGAGTTTTATTCCTCTTTTATTGAGCTGATAATTAGATCTTTGAAAATATAACCTCCATTTTTTTCCCTCTTTAAAAACATAAATGAATTACGTTCAGTTATTCAATTGCAACAGGTAATCTGCTGCAATTAATCCAACTCAATAACTAATGTATCTTTATGGAACTGAAAGAAGTTACCCTATTTGAACAATCCGAGAAGTATGGGATTTTTTCCATCGCGAAGAAAAACCCGCAAATCTTTGATGCATTTCTTAATCTAGCACACGAAGTAATGCATCCGGAAAGCGCCTTTAGCCCACTCACCCGAGAGCTTTTAGGAGCCTATGTTTCCAAGCAATTTGGTTGTTCTTTTTGTCATTTGGGCCATTTGGAAACAGCCTATGCGATCGGAGGTGAAGAAGTAAAAAGCCTTGTTGATCAACCATCCGAAGAATTAAAGCCACTTTTTGAACTTGCCGACAAAGTGGTAGCCAACACGGTAAGCCGAGAAGACATCCTTTCCTTTCTGAGCATGGGCTATACGGAAAAACATTACGAAGATGTGGTTTTTGTCTGTGCACTTTTTGGATTTGCCAACCGCATGGTGACTGGCTTTGGAATCGAATACGACGCAAAGCGTGACGAAGCATCGTCCCGCTTCCTAGCCAGAGGCTATCGAATGAAAAACTGATTTTCCACGATGGGCCTTCTCTCTGCGGATTCTCATACCGATAGAAAGAAGGCGCATTTTATCCCATACTCAATGACCATGTTCACGACACAATACATTACTTTCTTCAAGGAACTAAGCCAAAACAACAACACGGATTGGTTTAATGCTCACAAAAAAGACTATGAAAAGGAAGTCAAGAAGCCTTTCGAATCTTTTATCGCAAAGCTTATTCTCGAAATGAATACCATGACTCCTGAAATCACCATTTCTCCCTCAGAGGCAATCTTCCGGATCAACAAAGATATTCGATTCAGCGCAGACAAGTCTCCCTACAAAACCGAAATGTCTGCTGTAATTTCAAAAAATGGCAAAAAGAGCAATCCCTGTCCCGGTATTTACTTAAGCTTTGGGGCAGAGGAAGTGACTGTCGCAAGCGGCTTGAAAATGCTGGAAAAGCAAGAACTCCTTGAGGTACGCCATCACTTGGCTAATCATTCGGATCAATTCAATGCCATCATTCAGGAACCCAAGTTCAAGGAGGCTTTTGGAGATATCCAGGGTGAAAAGGTAAAACGGCTTTCGGAGGAATTTAAAGATGCAGCAGTCGACCAACCTATTCTTTTTCACACCACTTTTCTGGCGATTGCTAAACTTCCTGCAAGCGAACTAACTCAGCCCAACTTCCTGGAAAAAATCATGGACTTGTACCAACTTACGTTACCTTTCGCCCATTTTCTCAGAGAACCTCTCCAACACTAATCCCATCTCTCATGAAACGATCCGGAACAGCTGATTTGAAACTCATGGGAGGAGGCATTCCCACTTGGTTGTTTGATCGAATGACCCGATTGAGCCTTCCCATCGTGGAAACCATCTTGATGGAATATGGCAAAAAGGAGTTTCTCCGACGCATTTCCGACCCTTTTTGGTTTCAAAGCTTTGGGGCAGTGATCGGGATGGATTGGAATTCATCTGGTGTCACCACAGCTGTAATGAGTGCCTTGAAAAAATCCCTGAATCCTCATTCCAAGGAATTGGGAATCTATGTCTGCGGGGGAAAAGGCAAAGATTCCCTACAAACTCCCACCGAACTCTTGCGAGTGGGTGACCTGACCGGACTCGATGGGAATGACCTTTCTCGGTCTAGCCGGCTTTCTGCCAAAGTGGACAGCACGGCGATTCAGGATGGATTTCAGGTCTACATGCATTACTTTTTGGTCAGTGATGAGGCAGATTGGTCTGTCATCCAGCAAGGCATGAAACCGGAAAATGGACGAGCTCGTCGTTATCATTGGAATTCAAGCCGTTTGGAATCTTTTGTCGAGGAGCCTCATACCGCCATTTGTGGAGATCATCAGGGAGATATTTTGAATTTGGTAGATCGGCAAGCTAAGGCCACCCAGCAGGCCATGCTTCAGATTACTCAGGAAGATCCTGCCAAAATTCTTAGAGAAATACCCCACATGAAGCTACCCAATTACTATGAGGTCAAGGATCAGGACGTGGACCTCAAGCGACTTGGTTCGATCCTCTGGCTCGCTCAGGAATCGGAAACCCAAAACTTTGAAGAGCTACTTCTGCTCAAAGGCCTTGGTCCGAGAACGCTACAATCGCTGGCCTTAGTCAGTGAGCTGATTCATGGAACTCCCTCGCGCTTTTCTGATCCTGCTCGATTTGCTTTCGCTCATGGTAGCAAAGGTGGAACCCCTTTCCCTGTCCCTACCAACGTGTACGACGAGACCATTTCCACCTTGAAAAATGCGGTAGAAAAAGCGAAAATTTCAATCACCGATCAGCGACAAGCCATTGGCAAGCTGAGCCAGCTCGCCCAAGCCGCAGAGTCCAACTTTGTCCCCAATGAAAGCCTCCAAGAACTGGTTCAAAAGGAAAAGGAAGATTCTTGGAAATATGGAGGAAGAACGGTTTATGGATTTTCAGCCAAAAGTTCCAAGGATGAAAACTTTAGCGATCCCGAATAAAAATCAGACTCACTATTTTCATGGAACAATTCCAATCTCCACGTAGTACATTTAGCTTTGACTATATAACCCCATGGATCACGAACTTTTAAAACTAGGTTCCGAAGCCCTAAAAAAAGCTGCACTCAACGAAGAGGCAAAAGACTTTATTCTTAACAATCCTACGCTCTTCCAGCTTTTCAAAAAAGCTGTAAATCGGTACATCGGAGGAGAAACCCTCGAAGAAACAATCCCTTGTATCCAACGGATCAATCAATCCGGGTATCAGGTCACCACTGACTTCATGGGGGAAAGCATCCGAAACGAAAAAGATGCTCGGGAAGCCACCACGGAATTCCTTGCTTTTGCCGAGGCAATTCAGGTACACAAACTCAATTCATCGATTTCCTTAGACCTTTCCCATATTGGAATGCTGGTTTCCCAAGAATTGGCGCTGGAAAACCTGGACCTCATTTGCACTGCCGCAGCTCAGTCAAACCAAGAAGTGATCATCAGTATGGAAGGAACTGACCGAACAGATGCGATTCTTGGGATTTACAAGGATACCTTAAAAAGACATTCAAATCTGGGAATCACGATCCAAGCCTACCTCTACCGGACAAAAGATGACTTTAAGGAAATCCTACAACTTCCCGGAAGCATCCGGCTGGTCAAAGGAGCATACGACACCCCATCCGGCCTTTCTCTGCCTAGGGGAAAAGAATTGGATGAACGATATCTCGACTATACTGAACAGTTATTTGCAAAAGATCATCCATGCGCGATCGCTTCTCACGATGAAACCATTCATCAAGAAACTGTAAAGCTTATTCATCAGCTTCAACCCAAAAATTATGTCTTGGAGCGACTGCTTGGTATTTGTAATGATGAATTAGAAGCCTATAAAGAAGCAGGACATCCCTGCCGTATTTACGTGGTCTATGGCAAAGAGTGGTATCTGTATCTATGCAACCGCTGGGCGGAATACCCGCTCAATCTCTTCCGAGGGCTGGCGGATATTGTTGGATAGCTTTTGCGAAATTAATTTTTGGATAGCAAAATCACTCATTCCCCAGCATCCATCGCTTGAACTGAGGGCTTCGCTCCCGGCTGATTTCTACGACTTTGAGCGCAGGATTTTTTAGATGAACCTCCAGGCCTTTGTAGGTGGTCTTGATGTGTTTGACCTCGTCGATCCGAATAATCGTCTGCCGATTGGAGCGAAAGAAAACCGCCGGATCCAGCTTTCCTTCCAACTCTTCCATGGATTGAAAATCAGTGATCAATCGCTTCCCTTCCCTATTGATCAGAAAAATCAATTCTTCCTTCACAAATCCGGAAACCTCAGCGATGGTCACAGGCATGAGGGCATTTTGTACAGTTACCAACATCCGCTCTATGTATGCTTTCCCCGATTTGACTCTGTCTAGAGCGCTTCGAAGTTCGGGTAAAACAAAAGACTCCCTCCGCTTTTTGAGTTTTTCCAAAGAGGTTCGAAGCTCTTTTTTTTCAATGGGTTTCAGCAAAAAATCCACACTGTTCACCTCAAATGCCCGAATGGCATACTGATCAAAAGCCGTGGTAAAGATCACCGGGCACTTGGGTTCGTAGCGTTTGAAAAGATCGAAACTGATGCCGTCAGCGAGCTGGATATCAGAAAAAATGAGGTCTACTTCTAGGCCTTTTTCAAACCAGTCCAAGGCTTTTTTCACACTGGGCAAAATCGCCAAGAGATCGAGTCCAGGGATCAATTCTTGGAGATGTTTGTAAAGTCCATCTGCCACCAGAGGTTCATCTTCCAGGATCACTACTCGCATACGTTCGCCGGTCAAATAAACACTCATAGTCTAGGATAAATTGGAGATGAGGGGAATAGTCACCGAAAATTCCCGATCGGTGAATTCAAACCGCACGGGCTCCTCGCTCAGAAAGCTGTAAAGCTTTTTCAAATTTTCCAATCCTCTGCTGTTGGAATCCAAGACAAGCTCTTTGGGATGCAGTGAGTTGACTACCCGAAGCGAATGGCCTTCCGAACCTATCCGGATGCGGAGCGGATTGTCCGGATCTATGACGTTGTGCTTGACGCAGTTTTCAAGCAAAATCTGAAGGGTCACAGGGACGATTTCCAGTTGTGTTGAGGTTTCCGAAACGGCAATCGAAATGTCGATTCCTTTCCCAAAACGGGTCTCCAACAAAAAGATAAAATGCCCGATAAACTCCAGCTCTTCCCGAAGTGGAACCGTAGCTTTACTTTCATTTAGGAGGACATAGCGATAGACTTTGGAAAGGTTAGTCACATACTCCGACGCCAAAGTAGGCTGATCCATAATCAGGCTATGAAGCGAACTGAGAGAATTGAAGAGAAAATGGGGGTTGAGCTGATTTTTCAGGTTGTCAAATTGCACTTGGGTCTTTTCCCGCTCCAAGCGCTCCGCCCGTAGAAGGCTTTTTTTCCACTCATTGAAGAAGTATTTGCCAAAAAAGATGCTGTTTATCAAAAAGGAAAGCGTCGCAAACGTGGCATAGGTAGTCATGCTAAAGATTACCGTGAGGGATCCTTCCAGGTATTTTCCCGCAACCATAAAAAGCAGCCTGTTGATCAGAAGCATGTACACCGCTCCAATCACCAACTGAACCGTAATCCGCAGTGCCAAGCCTTTCGAATAGGGAAGGATCCGGTTCATATACCGCTCCATCCCCTTGAAAAATTCCCAGGTTAACACCAGAAAAATAAAGGAAAAGCCCACTGTTTCGGGAGGAAATTCCCCTTTCAACCCCAAATCATCCCACATCAAGTAACGCATCCCCCCACTGACTAGGGTGACTAGCACGAGTACGGCATACTCCATCCATATGCTTTTCTTGATCTTCATCTTGTGGGTTTGAGACAAAGGTTACGGGTTTTTCCTTTTCGGGTCAACTCAACCCCCAAAGAATTCCAGTTTTCCAGACTGCGATCAAAGCCTTTGAGGTAGGCCGTTGGCTTCCCATAGCTGACAACTAGCTGCCTCCAAAATCCCTGATCAGGAAATGATCTTTCCATCTTTCATTTCAATTATTCGATCTGTCTTAGCTGCAAAATCATCGTCATGGGTCACTGTGATGATCGTCTGACCCAAGTCTCTGGTCAGTTTCCGAAAGGTGTCAAACACAATTTTCGAATTGACTGAATCCAAGTTGCCGGTTGGTTCATCACCCATGATCAGCAACGGATCATTGATCAAGGCGCGGGCAATAGCCACCCGCTGCTGCTGTCCACCGGAAAGTCGGGAGGAGGCTTTTTTTGCTTGGTCCGCAATACCCAGCAAATCGAGTTTTTCCATCGCCTTTTGCTTGATCACTTCTTCGGAATACTTGCCCAACTTCAGCGCCGGGATCATGACATTTTCCAAGGCGGTAAATTCAGGCAACAAGAAATGAAACTGAAACACAAATCCGATGTGCTCACTTCGAAATCGGGCCAAGTAATCGGGCGACTTGCCCGTCAGCTCTTCCCCATTGATCTCCAGCTTTCCCTCAAAGTCCATATCCATGGTACTGAGTAGGTACAGGAGGGTTGATTTACCACTGCCTGACTTTCCGATGAGACTGAGAAATTCGCCCCGCTTCACTTCGATATCGATACCTTTCAAGACCTGAAAGGATTCCGGATCATGAAAGTATTTGATGATGCCCTGCGTCTTGAGCAGGATGTCCTTGGTGATCATATTCCTCTGATGATTTCGATTGGATCAATTTTTCCTGCCTTTCGGGAAGGCATCCATCCTGCCACTGCCGTGGTCAAGACTCCGAAGACTATTCCGATGATGTAATATTTCGAGTCAAAGTTGATAGGCAGTGAATCCAAAGCCAGAAGCTCCCCACCATCAAATGGCACCTGCGCCAGCAGAAGCGAAAAGACAAATCCAACCACTAATCCCATCAAGCTTCCGATCAAGCCAATTATCAGGGATTGGGTGAGAAATATTCCCGTGACATCCTTTGCTGCAAATCCCGTGGCTTTGAGGATGGCAATGTCCTTCATCTTGCTGTAAATGGTCATATTGAGAATATTGTAAATCCCAAAACCAGCCACAATCAGCAGCGTGATCGATACCGAATAGGTCATAATGTCCCGGATAATAGCCCCAGCCAAAAGGGTAGAGTTAGCCGTTTCCCAATCCTCAGCTTTGATCCCAAAGTCTGCCTGGATGGCTTGTGCTTTGATTTTGGCTTCCCGATAGTTGGTGATTTTCAGGTTGAGATCGGTGATGTAGCTGGCATCTTTGCCGAGGAGCTTTTGTACCGTGGAGATATTGGCATAGCTGCGCACGTTGTCTATTTCGCCCAGTCCCAGCTGGAAGATGCCTACCACTTTCATCGAGTAGACAACCCCTTGTGGCGTGGTGACCATCAGCAGATCCCCGACTCCTGCGGAGAGTTTTTTGGCCAAGCCCGATCCGATGATCAATCCATTGGAGGTGGTCTTGAGCGAAGCGAGCGATCCTGCCTTGATTTTGGAATGAAGGTCAAAGAGCTTGTCCTCCTCGAGAATATCCACTCCTGCTACTGAGCCGTTGAGCTTGACCGGCCCAAAATTGTAAAATACCTGAGAAGTCAATCTGGGAGCCACTCCGATCACCTCCGGGTCCCGACGCAGCAACTCGGCAATCTGACGGGCATTTCTGATTTTATCCGATTCATTTTTGGGCTTCACATGATAGACCAGATTTAGTCCCTCGGGACGGATGCGGTCGAGTAAGGTTGCTCGGGGCTCCGTAACATCTTTGTAAATCCGAATGTCTGCAGAAGCGATCTTGGTCAGGTCCTCGGTAAAATTATTCAGACCGGTCATCAGGCTGATCATCATGATGAACATGCCGATGCCAAAGGTCACCCCCAGCATCGCGACCAAGGTCTGCTTGGGCTTGGATAGGAGGTGGGTTTTGGCGATTTTCAGGATAACATTCATCGCTTGATCAGATTGGATTGAGGAGTCAGTCCTTCCAAGATTTCCACTTCAGACAGGGTGCGGATACCTGTTGTGACTTTCACTTTCTGCTCTTTTCCTTCCTTCAAAACTACAACGCTGTCACCAGGAAGGAGAAGATTGCCAGGAATTACCAGAGCGGCTGCCTTTTCCCGAATAAGGATATTGGCCTCCAGCGCCAAGCCTGTGAGTGAGGCCGGCAAACTGTCTGTCAAAGCTGCATCAACACGTAGCATCTGATCAGCCGGATCGATGCGGGAATAGATTTTGGTCACTTTGGCTTGGAAGGTTTGGTCCGGAAAAGCATCCATCTCCAAGAGGACAGTTTGGCCCAGATTCACCCGACTGATATCCTTTTCGTCAATTTTTAAGCTTCCCAAGTAGCCTTGGTCCGAACCGATGATTGCGAGTACATCTCCTTTTTTGACCAACTCACCAGGGTTAAAAACCGACTCGTAAAAGATCCCGTCTCGGTCGCTTCTCACCTCGTAAAAGGCCACCTCATCCTGCACGGTGCGAAGATCACGACGGCTGGCTTCGAGTTCGCGGAGGACCTGATCCTGCTTACTTTTCAACTGGCTTTCGCTTCGTTGGTAACTCTGCCGGGAGGATTCATAGGCCTTTCTGGCATTTTCAAACTGAGAAACTGAGATGGCTTTTTGCGCATACAAGTTGGATTGTCTGACCCAAGTCAGGGAGTCGTTGACCAACTGCTCTTTTGCTATTGCCACACTTTTCTTCATTTCTTCCAGCACAGGACTGGCTTCAGAGGCATTGCGCAGGGCGATGTCAAAGGCAATTTGAGCGGATTGGAGTCGGCTATTTAGCGCGACACCGGACAAGGTGAATAGCACCTGACCTTTTCGGACACGGTCTCCCTCGGTGAAAAATGACTCTAAAAGTATTCCCTCCACTTGGGAGCGGATTTCTGCCTGGTCCAGTGCTTCAAGATAGCCTGAAGCGTAGACTGCCTCGGTTACAGACTTGGTCTGAGGAGTCTGGGTTGGCATTTCGGAACAGGCCACCAGCACTAAGGAAGCGAAAGTCAACGTGAATAGGGTTCGGATGTTAAGGTGAAAGTGATTCATGGATTTTCGGAGTAGGATTGGTTTCGGATGAATAGCAAAGCTTTGGAGGTGAACAGGTCGGCAAGGGCAATCAGGTATTCCTGCTGCTGTAGAATCCATTCCCGTTCTACCTGCAAAAGTTCATCTGTAGGAATTTGTCCTTCTACCCACTGAAGGCCTGCAATTCGGAAGTTTTCGGAATAAAGCTCGAGGAGAGGAACATAACCGGTGACCACGCGTTGATTTTGCTCCAGTTCAATTTGTAGCTTGGCTCTTTCCTCAGTAAGTATCTGCTGGGTAAGTTGTTGCTGCTCTTGGGCAATCTGCCAGTCGAGGTAGGCTGTTTTGGTTTTTAACCGCTTTTGACTTCCCTGAAATAGGTTCCAATTCAGACTGAGGCCGATGACCCCGACTTCAAAGGAACTGGCATCACTTAGGTTAAGACTATTCCCAAGGGTTTGCTGGTAGAACTTCCCATTCGCCGCCAACTTGGGTAGATGACTTGCCCTTGACTGTTTCCAGGCTTGTTCACTCATGGCGACGGAGTATTCGGATTTTTTCCACTCAGGAAGCGTGGATAATTCGTAGTCGGCTATCTGCTCAGAGAGGGGCAAATCCCGAATTTTCTCTGTAAACTGAATCAGATTTTCCTCCGCACCGATCAGCCTGAGCAGTGAAGTACCGGCGAGATCCTTTTGCTTTTGTTGCTTGGCAAGGGCATTCTGAGCAGCCAATGCCTCTGCTTTAATCCGTTGAAAAGGCAATGGTTCCATTTCTCCCGCATCGAACGCAAACTCAGACAATCGGTAGATCGAATCAGAGAGAAAAAAGCGTTGCCTGGCAAGAATCAGACTCTCCTCATGCAGCAAAAACTGATAATAGACTCGGGCAATTTCCTCTGCCCATCCCTGCTCCTGCGCAGCCAAGTCCGAAATCGACATCTGAGATCGGAGCCGGTCCGCTTTGACCTTATTCCAAAGTTCGGGATCGAAAAGAGGAATAGATGCCTCCAAGCCAAGATTGAGTTGGTATTGGGTGCCGAAGCGGATCTCGGTAAATGTACCGGGTTCTCCACCAACGGCTTCCGAAGGCAAAAGCTGAACAGGTAGCTGCAGGTAATTGTCCCAGGTACCGTAGGCCCGGACAGAAGGAAGCAACTCTCCACGGCTTATCCTCGGAGCAAGCTCCTGTTGTGATTCTTGCATCACTCTGAGCTTTTGCTCTGAAGCATGTGCATTGGCAAAACGCAGCACCTCCTCCAAATTGTGGAGCGAGATCTCCTGTCCATGTGTGGGATGGCAACTCAGGTAGAATACGCCAAGTGCGAGTAGAAAACGGTTTGATTTTCGGATTGACATCAGTCTAGTAGCTAAATGATGTCATCAAATTGGACTACCCGCCTTTGAGGTGAAAAAAAAGGAAAGTGAAGCTGATGAAAAACGAGTCTAAGCCTATTTTTTCGGAGGGGAAGCGTTTTGACGTGAGTCTGAAAAGTACATCAAGATTCTATTAATTGCCCTTATCCGATTTGGGTCTAGCGATGCCCAATGCTATAAATCCAACGGCAAGCCCAGGCTAACATCCGCAATCTTTCACCATAAAATCAATCCCTTTTCCTACACCGCTGCGAATCACACCCGACAGGGTAGCAAAATTCCAATAATCCAATCCCCCGTCTTGATCAGTCTTGCTAAAGCCGGAGTTTTCGGAAGCAATCGAATTATCAGAAACGATCGAGCCTGTTTCCGATTCGATCAGCGCGACTCGCATAATCGCACTTACTTCCATTTTGGGGATTGCCTCTTGAGCATAGACTTCTTTGGGCCTTTGGTAGGACCACTCTTCCCCTTCCCGGGTTGGCCCCAAAGAAAGGCCCAAAAGGTAGGGGTAGCCCAGTTCGGAGTTGATTTTGGCGCGCTGAATGGGATCATTGAGGTCTTTGATCCCGGCCTTGAGCAGCTCGTAGTCGAGTTGGTCATACAGTTCGACCTTGGTAAATCCTTTGCTTCTCAGGTCACTCAAGATTTGGCGTTCCAATTGGTTCATTTCAGCCACGCTGAGCAATCGAAAACTCGGTTCCCATGCCAGGGGAAGCACCAAAATTCCATCTGATTTGCTCAGGCAAACATGGCAAGTTTGGGAGGTATAAATTTTGGAAGAGGTACAGGAAGCTAAAAAAAATAGTACAATCAAAATTTGGAATAACTTTTTCATTAAATGCGTTTTTCAATCCAAACCTAAATTATCCTGATGAAAGAATCCCTAAAATCCCAATTCCGAAATCCAGCATCTCCTACTTCCTCGGATGAAACTCCGTTAACACCTGCCGTAAGTAGTCCCGATCCAAGTGGGTATAAATCTCCGTGGTGGTGATGCTTTCATGACCGAGCATTTCCTGTACGGCTCTGAGATCCGCTCCACCTTCGATGAGGTGAGTAGCAAAGGAATGCCGAAAGGTATGGGGACTGATGTTCTTTTTGATTCCAGCCTGCTCGGCGGTCTTCTTGATGATCAGGAAAATCATAACCCGGGTGAGTTTCTGTCCCCGACGGTTGAGGAAGACGTATTCCTCGTGGCCTTTGGCCGGAGTCTGATGCACACGAACTTGCTCTTGGTAGATTTTCAGATATTTCAGTGCATCTTTTCCGATCGGTACCAGTCGCTCTTTGTTACCTTTTCCCACTACCCTGAGAAATCCGATATCAGCAAAGACTTGACTCTTCTTGAGTTCGACGAGCTCAGTCACCCGAAGTCCTGAGCTGTACAACATTTCCAGCATGGCTCGGTTTCGGTGACCCTCGGGTTCGCCTAGCGAAATGGCTTCCAGCAGCTGCTCGATCTCGGAATAGCTGAGCGTGTCAGGAAGTTTACGGCCAAGTTTGGGGGCTTCGAGAAGTTGCGCTGGATCTTCCTTGATTCGGTCCTCATACATCAGGAAGCGGTAAAACGCCTTAATTCCTGAAATGATCCGAGCCTGAGAATAAGCCGAAATCTCCAAGGCTGCAAACGCATTGACAAAGCGCCGCAAATGTTCCAATTCGAGTTCCAGTGGACTTTTGCTTGGGAACTCATTTTCGGCATAGTTTGCCAGTTTCTCTACATCCCGGGTGTATGCTTCGATGGAATTTTCACTTAGCGATCGCTCCAGCTTGAGGTGATGACGGAATTGGCGGATGAGTTGGGACCACATAGAATGCAAAGTGGGAAAGTGCTGAAGTTGTGACAAGCTTTCAACCATTTACTTTTCCAAAAGTACCGATTAGAGATTTTTTAAAAAGAAGATTTAGCGATTTACCACATAGACAAATAGGTTCACATAGATTTTCCATAGATGATTTATTCTATGTTTTCTATGTGTCTATGTGGTTTTTAAGCATGCGCTTAAATTGTCAACTCTAATTCTTGCCTGATAAGTTTTTACTTGTTTTAAGAATTTTCATTTCAGTTGTCATATAAATCCTGACGATTTCCGATTAAGTAGTGTACATGAACCGATCACAGCTCGAAACTTTTCTCCGTCAGCATCACCGAGAGGCCTTTCTTTGGGCCCGACAGTGCTGCGGATTTGACGGGGAACTAGCCAAAGATGTGATTCAGCAAGTGTACCTGAAGGTTCTGGAAGGAAAAGCGAAACTGAATTCGGAAGATCATCCCAAAACTTGGCTCTTCTCGGTGATTCGCTTCACAGCACTCGATGAACTACGTAGAAACGGAAAATGGATCTCAGTTGAAGTAGAGGAAGATATGGTTTGGGAAACTGAACCTTCCGAAAGCGAAAGCCATGAAAACTTAATCCGCCGCCTGCCCAAGATGCAGCAAGAGGTGCTGCTGATGGTCTTTTACCATGACCTGACCCTGGAGGAAGCCGCCAAGGTTCTCGAACTGCAAATTGGAACGGTCCGCACCCACTACGACCGGGGAAAAAAGAAACTGAAAGAGTGGATTGAACACAAGAGATCCTTTGAGGTCTCCAAGACCTCGAAGCATTAAAAGTTGAAAGAATAAAATGCTGATTATTAGATTAATTCCTTTAAAACCGAAAATGAATCTGCGTAGATCTGTGGATTTTTCTGTGAAAATCTGCGGGAAACAAAATAGAAAATGAACATCGATAAAGACCCCGAACTAAACGCCTTCTTCCAAGCCCTAAAGGAAAAAGACCAAGCTATCCCCACCCCGGAATTTCCGGTTCAACCCCAAATCCGAAGTTTGGCCTGGTGGATTCCATTGGGGATAGCCGCTTCTTTGGCCCTGGGATTTTTCCTTTGGACTGGCGAAAAAGCTGCGCCAGAACCTCCGGCTGAGGTCATTGTCATCACGCTACAGGAAGATGAACACCAAAAACAACAGATCCTTATCGAGGAAAAAACCCATCTCGAAACCTGGGAATCGCCTACGGAATCGCTTTTGGCGGAATATTAATAAGCTGGAAGACAGAAGACGGCAGACAGAAGAATAAAAAATGAACCAACTATTTCCATCAAAAAAACAACTCTGAAAAATCGACACACATGATCAAAAGAACCCTTTTTATGCTCCTTTTTCTGACGGCCAACCTGACCCAAGCTCAGGACATGTTTCAGGAATACCTGTATTCCGCCGACTTGGTGATGAAAAACAGGGATAAAATTTCCCTGACCGATGCTCAGGCAGATAAAATCAAGAAAATCCACAGTACCAATGCAGCCGACTTCAGCACGCTTAAATGGGATCTGGATGCGGCAACCGAGAAGCTCAAAAAACTCCTGGAGCAGCCCAAACCTGATGCAACGGCTGTATCTCGTCAGATGGATGAAGTGCTTCAGCTTGAAAATCAACTCAAGAAAAAGCAACTCTCCACTTTAGTGGCCATAAAAAATGAACTCACCGAAACCCAACAAAACGACCTCAAAAAAACCAAGGTCATGGGCCGTGTGACTTCTTGGGAGTATGCGCCAGGTGGAACGGCAACCACCCTATCGGGGAGTTCTTCACAATTCAGAGTGGGAAAAGAATCTCCTTCAGCTATTGTTAATGGATCCGCTAAAGTCACCGAAACCGGTAAATCCACGGTATATATACAAAGCCCTAAATCGGAAAGTGCTCTCCCTGCCTACTACATCAAAATGGATGAAGGCTATTTTAAAATTCCAACCATTCATGAAATCAAACCAGAGGATATCGAAGCGATAGAGGTATGGAAAGGGGAAAAAGCGATTGAAAAATTCGGTCAAAACGGTAAAAACGGAGCGATCATCATCACCCTTAAAGAGAAGAAAGAAGAAGCTCCCTTAGAAAATTAAGCACTCAATTGGTTACTATTTAACTCAAAAAGGAAGGCCAAGTGACCTTCCTTTTTTTATTATCCGCGGAAATCTGTGTCTTTTTCTGCGGATATCTGCGGGAAATAATTCAATCCAAAAACCTCCAACTTGCCTTGTGATTTTTATCCAAGGGCTTTCCAGTGACTTTGGCTCTCAGGATCTCGATCGGCATGGCGTTTTGAGTCATGATCAGGTCGTGGAACTGCTTCTCAGGCATTTTGCCCGACTCCACCATTTCCTTTCTCATGGAGTAGATTTCCAAAGCACCGATCATGTAGGCAATCTGATAAAGTGGGCCATAACTTCCTTCGAAGGAACGTCTCACTTCCGCCTCGGCATTGGCACGCTCGTGACCGACTTTATCCACGAGCAAGTCAATGCACTGCTGAGGAGTCATTTTGCCCAAGTGATAGTTGAGAGAAAAAATGATCCGTGCACAGCGGTGCATTCGCCAGAATAGCATCCCAACCTTGTCCTTGGCATCTCGGGGAAAATTTCGGTCCCACAATACAAACTCCCAATACAGCGCCCAGCCCTCGGTCCAAAAAGGCGTACCGAAAGGTCGGCGATGCGTCATGTAGCGCTGATTCATAAACTGCTGCAAGTGGTGCCCGGGAATCAGTTCATGCTGCACCGTGGCTCTGGAAAAGTGGGGGTTGTTTCCTCTCATGGACATCATCTTTTCCTCATGGCTCATCTCGGAGGTAGGATAAGAAATCTGGATTACCTCACCGCCCAAAAAGAACGGACTCAC
>CAYONF010000048.1:0-31593 GCA_964405255.1 uncultured Limnohabitans sp.
AAAACAATTCCCCTTTGTTTACCGACTTTGAAAATTACAGATCCATCATCAAAGCCAGATTGGACGGGGAATCATCAGGAAGTGGGCAATATGGGATCAACGGTCAAGATGTTCTGATTCCTTCTTTCTTGGCTGCTTATTTGGGAAAAGACCCGAATGAAGCCAAGTTAAATCCGTTCCCAAAAACTCCTCTTCCCAACTGGAGAATAGATTATCGTGGACTATCACGATTGAAAGGCTTGAGTGATAAATTCAGCAGCATCAATATCACCCATTCATACATTTCCACCTATAATGTGAGCAATTTTTCCAACTCACTTCAATACCAGCAAGGGTTGGAACTCTTTAATACCCTTCAGGAAATCCAACAACCGACTATCACCAACGATGACGGACAGTTTATTCCAATTTATGTCCTCAATCAGGTAGTACTTTCAGAGCGGTTTTCCCCGCTTGTCGGAATTGATTTATTGACCAAAGACAGATTGAATGTGGCAGTGAATTACAACCGAGAGCGAAGTCTGGGTCTCAATTTTTCAAACTCACAGGTAACAGAGCAAAAAAGCAGTGACTTTGGACTTACGCTCGCCTACACCAAAGCGGGGGTGAAAGTGCCATTCAAAATCCAGGGAAGCCAAAAAGTCCTCAAGAACGATTTGGTCATGCGCTTGGATACCAAAGTGGTAGATACGCGACAGGTGCAGCGAAAAATCGACGAAGGAAGTACCGTAACCAACGGAAATATGAACCTTCAAATCCGACCTACTATCGGATATGTGGTCAATCAAAACCTGAATTTGACCTTTTATTTTGAACGGACGATCAACGACCCAAGGGTGACCACTGCTTACCGCAGGACCTCCACTGCCTTTGGTGGACAATTGCGATTTAATTTATCTCAATAGATTTCAATCTCATCCGATTACTTTTAATTTTGGCCCATTCTAAAAAAAACATATCATGAATTTCCCACAAGAACTAAAGTACACCAAGGACCACGAATGGGTGAAAATCGAAGGAGACGTAGCGGTAATCGGCATCACCGAATTTGCACAGAAAGAACTTGGCGATATTGTATATGTAGAGGTTGAAACTGTCGGCGAGACCATCCAAGCCGGAGAAGTTTTTGGAACAGTGGAAGCCGTAAAGACCGTTTCTGATCTGTTTATGCCCGTTACCGGTGAAATTCTTGAATTCAACCAAGATTTGGAATCATCACCCGAACTGGTCAATGAATCACCCTATGGCGAGGGATGGATGGTGAAAGTAAAAATCACTGAAGCATTGCCCTCCGACCTATTGGATGCTGCTGAATACAAAGAACTTGTAGGCGCTTAACAGCAAAGAATTGAGATTGTTCCTGGCCTCTTGCTGGCTACTCCTTTTGGCTGTAGCTATGCTTACTCCTGGCACAAAATTACCTGAGGTCGATTTGTTCGATTTTCAGGACAAAGCAATCCACCTGTTGACCTTTTTCATTCAAGGGTACCTTTGGAGTGGAGTCGGAGTAAAGAAAGGTCAAGTTTCAGTGCGAAATCCAAGAATTTGGATGAATTTCCTGTTTTTCGGAATAATCATCGGAATAATCTTGGAGACCCTCCAACAATTTATCCCCAATCGGTCGTTTGATTTTATGGATATGATTGTCAACGGACTAGGGGCAAGTTTGGGGTTATTGGGATATTTTAAAGTGCCTTTTAAGAAATTCATTTTGGAATAATCTTTAATAATTCTTACACTTGTTATTCAAAAATTGCAAAGATTAACCTGTATAAACCAATTTCACCATGGAAGCAAAAAAGTCTCCAAGCGCTGATCTAACCAAAACCGTTGGTTTGTTTACCAACATTGGGTTGGCAGTTGCTGTAGGCCTTACTCTTGCTGCCTTCGAATACAAGTCATTTGATGACTCTGCTCTAAAAGACGTGGGTCCAGTGACAGATAACTTCGAAGAGTTGCTTGATGTGCCTATTACCGAACAGCCACCTCCACCTCCACCTCCACCACCAATGGAACAACCTGTAATCCAGGAAATTCCTGACGAAGTTGAAATCGAAGAAAAAATTGATGTCAATTTCGACGTGGACGTGAAAGAGACCACAGTGATCAAAGAAGTAGTCATCACTGAAGCTGCTCCAGTAGAGGAAAAGGCTGACGAGATCTTTGACGTGGTAGAAACTCAACCCAACCCTCCGGGTGGGATGTCAGGATGGAATGAATATCTTTCCAAAAACCTGAAATATCCTACACAAGCTCGAAGAATGGGTATTGAAGGTACAGTAATCGTAGTATTCGTTATCAACACCGACGGTTCCATTCAAGACGTAGAAGTTCTTAGAGGAATTGGCGGGGGTTGCGACGAAGAAGCGGTAAAGGTTGTACAAAACGCTCCAAAGTGGGAACCAGGAAAGCAAAGAGGCCGTCCGGTTCGTACTCGAATGAGACTTCCAATCCGATTCAAGCTTAGCTAATCATAAGGACCCGAGAGATCGGGTCTTTTTTTTATCTGATTTTAACAACTTTTTAAATAGTTAATGTTTGTTAGTGAATTTCCTGGTTACAGAATGAAGAGGTAACTTCTGTTAACCAAATCACTAATAACCATGGAATCAAAAAAAAGTATTGGCTCGGACCTCAGAAGATGGTCTACGCCCCTTTTCAACTTTGGACTGATCGTATCAGTCGGTTCAGTCTTGGTGGCTTTCGAATGGAAAGCAAAAATTGAAAAACCCTTACTGGAAATCACGGATGACGGATCAGCCTGGGAAACTGAGGTAATACCCATTACTTTTCATAATCCCCCTCCCCCAACACCTCCAACCCAAGTTTTTGAATTGGAAGTAGTCAAGGATGAAATTGAAATTGACTACTCCACGAGGGTGGACATCAATCTCTCGGAAGATGAAGTGATCCCTGAGATTAGTATAGATGAACCGCCTGTAATTGAAACTGCTCCGGAAATTTTGGATTTCACAGAGATCAGAGCGGAATTCAAAGGGGGAATGGAGGCTTGGTACGCTTATTTGAGAACCAACTTAGCTTACCCCAAGCAAGCCCAAAAAATAGGAATCGAAGGTACAGTATTGGTCAGATTTGTAATCAATACAGACGGAAGCATTCAGGATGTGGAAGTGGTGCGATCTGTGGATGATTTACTGGATAGTGCAGCGCTAGATGTCATCCAAAATTCTCCTGATTGGAAACCGGCAATTCACCAAGGCAGACCTGTTAGGTCAAGAATGACCATTCCGATCAAATTTAAGCTTAACTAAACCAACCCTTTCCAACTACCTAAAGCCTGCACTTGATGTGTAGGCTTTTCTTTTTAAATTCCGTTTCAACCAGCATAATTGACCTATGAAATCCCGGCTTCTCGTTTTTCTTGCTCTTTTGGTTTTCTCCTGCAGCCCAAAACCGAAATTCGATGTTTTGATTTTGAACGGGACAATTTATGACGGGACAGGTGGAGATCCTTTTCAAGCCGATATTGGGATTGTGGGGGATCGGATTGTGGAGATCGGAGACTTGGACAAGGAAACTTCCGTGGAGGTAATTGATGCCACGGATATGGCAGTTGCTCCGGGATTCATTGACATGCATACTCACTTGGAGCCTATTATGGAAATGCCCATGATGGAAAGCTTACTTAGGCAGGGAGTAACATTCGCCTTGGGAGGACCAGATGGTGGAGGATCTTGGCCTTTTGGGGAATATTTAGACTCCCTGGAATCTTTGCCCCTTGGCATCAATGTCGGATTTCTGACGGGACATAATACCATCAGAAAGGCAGTCATGGAGATGGAGGATCGGCAGCCAAGTCCTGAGGAACTTTCAACCATGGAGTCTATGGTTTCCCAGTCTATGGAGGAAGGTGCTTTTGGGATTTCAACAGGACTCAAATACCTGCCGGGTACATTTTCTGAAGTGGCAGAAGTGATTGCTTTATCCAAAAAAGCAGCTGAAAAAGGAGGTATTTACACTTCTCATCTCAGAGAGGAAGGGCTTGGACTTTTGCCTGCAGTGAGAGAAGCCGTCAGTATTTCGAAAGAAGCTGCTATTCCGGTGGTCTTGACTCATCATAAAGCAATAGGAGTGAACATGTGGGGTGCTAGTCAACTCACCCTGGCAATCGTAGATTCGGCTCGTTCACAGGGATTGAATATCCTGATTGACCAATATCCCTACGCGGCAAGTCACACTTCCATCAGTGTTTTGATTCCCAGCTGGGCTATGGAAGGGAATCAGTTTGCAGAGCGAGTTCAAAATCAGGAATTAAGAGACAGCATTAAATCCGGGATAATTTTCAACATCCTCCATGACCGAGGAGGGAGTGATCTGCGTCGGATTCAGTTTTCAAAAGTGGAATGGCAAAAGGATCTCGAAGGAAAAACCCTCCACGATTGGGCAATTGAGTCCGGAATGAAACCCACAGTAGAAAATGGCGCTGAACTGGTGATCATAGCCCAGCTCAATGGAGGCACCGGCACGATCTTCCATGCCATGGATGAAAAGGACGTGGAAAACATCATGGTCCATCCCGTGACGATGATCGGCTCAGATGGCCGCTTGAGTAAACCGGGAGAAGGGCATCCACATCCCAGAGCTTATGGGACCTTCCCGCGTGTTTTGGGCGTCTATGTCCGGGAAAAGAAATTGATGCCTTTGGAAACCGCAATCCACAAGATGACCGGCTTGTCAGCGAAAAGCATAGGCCTGAAAGACAGAGGAGAAATTGCAGTGGGCAAACTGGCAGACATCACCATCTTTGATCCTGAGACAGTCATTGACCAATCCACTTATGCAAATCCACACCAGTACCCATTGGGAATCGAATATGTTCTGGTCAATGGAATCCCGGCGGTAGAAAGCCAGGCCATAACAGGCAAAGCCTCAGGAAAAGTAATCCGGAAAAACAGACAATAAAAAAGGGGATGGACTCCCCTTTTTTATAGATCACAATACATTCAAGGATTGTTCTTTGATTTTTTCAAGCTCGTCTTTCATCAAAATGACGTGCTTCTGAATTTCAGCATCGTTGGCCTTAGAGCCTATGGTATTGATTTCCCTGCCGATTTCCTGACTGATGAATCCCAGCTTTTTCCCCTGACCACTTTCCTCCTTCATCGATTTCAAAAAATAATCGAGGTGAGTCTCTAATCTTACCAGCTCTTCGGTGATGTCGATTTTTTCAAAGTAATAAATCAACTCTTGCTCGAATCGGTTGGCGTCGAAGGAATTTTCATCCATCCACTGGGCAAAGTGATTTCGAATACGCTGCTGGATTTTTTCCTTTCTTCCGGGATCTTCTTGCTTGATGTGTTGAAAAGCCGAGCGGATCACCTGAATATTCTCTTCCAATTTTGAAAAAAGTGATCCTCCCTCGTCTTTCCGAAAACCGTCACATTTCCTGAGAGCCTCTTCAATCACCAGCCTTACTTGTTCCCAATCTTCATTTTCCTCCCGGTCCATCGGAACAGTATTGATGACGTTTGGGGCCTGTAGGGCAAGTTTGAACAAATCATCCGACTTCTCCCCCACTTGCTCAGCCAGATTTCTAAACTCCTGATAGTAGGTTTTAAACAATTCCTGATTGATGGTAACCGGGAGATTTTGATTTCCCTTTGGAATAAAATCAATGGATAAGCTCACCTTTCCCCTGTCTAGAATGGATTGGACAATGGTCCGAATTTCAGGTTCTTTATCCGAAAACTGCCTTGGACTTCGAATTGATAAGTCCAGGAATTTTGAGTTGAGCGAACGGACTTCAACCTGAATCACCATGTGCTCATTCTCAAATCCGGCTACACCAAAGCCGGTCATAGATTTGATCATAAATAGGGGAATTAGAAATTATACCCCAAAGTAAAGTAAAACTTCAGGTCTTCTGTCTCATAATTTCGAATTGGGCGAGCCACGTCGAATTTGACATAATAATTAAGGAGAACCGTTCTCAATCCTGCCCCATAGCTTTGCAACCAAGGGTTGTTGAAGTTATTCAGAACGATTACAAAAGGAGACCCTTCGGTATTGATCACCTCGGTATTTTGATCATTGACTCTTTCCCATGGAGCGAAGTCATTCCATGCCGACCCGATATCATAAAATCCGACCAATTGGAAATTACGAACAAAGTTGGAGGTGATATTTCCTCTAGATAAATAGGAGAAAAGCGGTATTCTCAATTCCGTGGTGAAAGTGATCACATTTCTGCCGCGGATCTCATCGTAATCATATCCCCTCAGGTCAACGAAGTCTGCGAAAAGAATATTGGAGTTTTCTACACCAGTCGGATTGCGAACCGGAGATGGCTCAGGTCTGTTGGATGGAGGATTATAAAATTCATTGAAAAGCCAGTTATCCATTCCACCAACGAGGTAATTCTGGGGATTATTCCCCATAAATGAACCATAATAGAGTTTTGAGGCCAGGGTGATGTTTTTGTGGATTTTCTGGTAGTTTCTCAGGTCCAAATAAAAATTACTGAAGGATCTGTCTCCGTGATTTAGCCCCTGATAATGCTGGAAACCTATTTTCCCTTTGAGACCTGTATAGGAATAGAGTCCCATAGGCTCACTGCGGTCGAAGACAAACTCAGCCTTACCTCCAATGTAATTCACGTCAAATCTGTTTTGATCGGGATCCTGACCATAAATCAGGGAATCAGGATTCAAATTGAAATACTGGGATTTTGCGACAAAGGGAGCCAGGTAAAATCTTGAATTGATCGTCAGGGGATAGGAGACTCCCGTTTCTACTTTGGTCAACACATATTTTTGAAAAGTCACATCATTTTCAGAAACCCGGATGGTTTTTCGGTCAAATCTTCCCCTGAAGTCCAATCGGCTTTTCAGGTATTCGTATTCAAACCAGACATCTCCGCCTGAATTAAAATCCAGGGCAGTCATGATCCCTCCCATGAAGACGTGGTTGTCCAAGATATCCGTCATTTTTCCGTTCAGGTTGATGCCAAATCCTCTCAGAGGATCCACTACAAAACGGGTATTGATGTTATTGGTGAAAAACTGGGGTTCCATTTCTCTCGGACCAGAAACCCTTTTCTGAAGCGACTGCTTCCTGAAGGTGTCAAGCAGATTTCCACGGTTCGGTTCTGGTTTCCCTGTTTCTGCTTGGGTTTGTAAAGCTGGAAGAGAATCAAAGGTGTAATTCTCCGTATTTACGCCCTTTCGGGATTCAAACCTCAATCGGTCTAGGTTAATCGAGGAAGTTTTGCTTTGTTGGGTCGTGGTATCCAGTTGCGCCTGTGGTCTGCTTTGAGCAGGAGTCACAGGTGCAGGTTGGGTCTGAGCAGTTCTTTGTTCGAGAAGCCGTCGAGCTGCCAATCGCTCATTGAGGTCTTTTGCCTGAGCTAACTGAATTCTTGGGGTACTTGGGGTGAATTGATCAGCCCCGCTATAACCTTCGACGAATAAATAGGACTCCTTGCCGCTGCGAACAGCATAGGCTATCTTATTCATCCTACTCGTAATGTCAAACACCTCCACACTTTTGTCAAAAGCAGTAATCTGATTGGAAACCTGGTTGCCGATATTGAAGCGCATCAGGTTATTGATCCCACTCAAATCACTCAAGTAGAGCAGGGTGTTACTGTTTACCCTTCTTGGCAAAAGATTTTTGCTGTTAGAATTGGTCAGCTTGGTAAAGGTGGTGGTGTCCTTGAGCACATCTGCCCGAATAAGGTTGTACTGATTGGGTAGCACTTTAATGTCGGGAGTTGCTGTCAAAACCGAATCCGGCAATTCTGTGAAATTGGATGAATAAATAATTACCGAGTCATTCAGAAAGGTCGGGGTCAAATCATCGAAAATATCGTTGGTCAGCCTTTTTCCCTGTCCCCTTACATTCAGGGTGTAAACGTCTGTTTTTCCGTTGGAAATAGCGGAAAGAACCATGTTTTTCCCAGACTCATTGAAATCCAAACTCAAAATCTGAGTGATATTTCTCAGGAAGATTTTGTCCTGACTGGAGCCATCGATCGACCGCAAACGAAGCGTGGTAAAGCCCCGCTTGAAGGAGGCAATAGCCAGATTGGCAGAATCTCTCCATGCGACAATCGGTGAATACAAGTTGGGAGTCAATTCGTCGTATTGCGCACCTCCCTGGAAAATGGTCTGTTCGGTACCGGAGGAAAGATCCCGGACCACTACTTTATATTTGCCCGCATTATTCATCACATACGCGAGCAGAAGTCCATCCGGGCTAAACTTGATATCGCTGATTGCCCCATCCACTCGGGAAGAGGTTTGAGCGATTGAAGATTCCGGATTCACGTTTTTGAAAGAACTGTAAACCGACTCGTTTACTTTCAGGTAGTAGTTTTTCCAATCCTCAAAAAACACCCTGGCATTCAAGCCAATCGTGTTGGCAATGCTGTTTTCTTCATTTCTGTTGATCCGGGAGAGGTTTAGAATGCTGGAGACATAACGGCGTCCATACTTTTCGGAGATGTAATTCCAAATCGACTGTCCCACCAATCCTGCTTCGATTCCGGTCAGGTTCAGGATTTTAGGATTAGGGTTGTCCTTCAAATATTGCCGGATGAAATCATCCATTTCTCTTCCCCAACCCTTGGCAAGGTATAGAGCTGCCCCATCGATGTACCACTCCGGAAAATCATTGATGAGGTTTGCCTGAAACGCATCCGCAACCGAAGCTCCGTAGAGCATCTCCCGGATGATTACCTTAGAAGTGGCATAAATGATATCTTCTTTGAACTGATCGATTCGACCTTTGTAGGCCAATTCAGCAATCAATCGGGTGAATTTAGTCTGACCGTCCTCAGTGTATTGCTGCACATTGAGATTTAGATTGCTTTGCAGCAATTCCTCCGGGGAATTATAAATGTAAATTTTGGGCTTGGTGTAAGCCACATACCCGATCATCTGAGTCAGTTTGTCAAACTCAGATTCCAGAAACTCAATGGCCATTTTGGCATTGGGCCCTCCTCGGTCATAGTAATAGACTTCGAAGTTGTTTGAGGAATAAAAATACCAATCGAGCTCTTTGTGCTGGACCCGGTTTTTTCCAAAACGCTCTTGGTCAAACTGCGCAAAAGAGGAAACTGAATAGCCCAGAAAAAGAAATAAGATCAAAAGCCGAAAGACCATAAACCGCATTCGAATCAGAATTGATAAGTTTTAAATATACTTAAAATACCGTGCGATGTCCACTTCTGGACTGATTGGCTTGGATTTTATCAGAAAGTCTGCCATCATTTTACTAAAGTAAGGAATGAGCGAGACACCTTTTGCTCCAAAACCATTGAATATGTAAACACTATCCTCTAACGGATGTTTGCCGAGAAATGGTTTTCGATCCTTTGTCGCCGGTCGAATTCCCGTTTTGTGACTTCTCACCTCCTTGATCGGCACCCTGACCAAATCCTGCAACTTGCCCAAAATCTCAGTTTTTGCTGTTTCTGTAGGTCCCAGATCCAGATCATGCCAGGTGTAGGTTGACCCCACCCGAAACAACTGATCGCCCAAAGGAACCCTAAAAACCCCCCGGTTGACTATAAAGTCCGGATTGAATTCCTGTTCGACTTCCAAAATTTCACCTTTGACCGGCGCAAAAGGCAAATAGCTGAAAAACCGACTCTGAAGCGAACCAAGACCATTGCAAAAGATCACATTTTTCGACGAAATACCCTCATAACTCCATCCTTCGGCTGTCTTAATCAGGTTGGTCTCATCGAACGGTTTTCTCAAAAGCCTCGGCCCAAAATACTCCGCCATCCCATCGAGGTACTCATTGATATTGAGCCAACCGGACATTTTGAGCAAAACTCCTCCAAATGGATCCCGCAGCTCTGGAAATTGACTTTCAGAAAAAATCTGCTCGATAAACATCGCAATTTCCGGTTCACTGGAGTGCCCCATCCATTCGTTGAGTTCTTCGACCGAAAGAAATGGCCGATAGATTTTTTTTCTGGTCAAAAATTCCTTGCCCGTGATTCGCTCCATTTCCCTGTAAAACGGTTGAATCTCCGGAAACAACAGCTCCGCAATCCAGGATTTTACCATTTTTCGTCCGGTGACCGGATTGAAAAGTCCAGCTGCCACCCGGCTGCTTTTATTCTGATCCGGGAGATCAAAAATCAAAATCCGCTGCTCTTCCTGCATCAGTCTATACCCCAAAGCAGTACCCGCCAAGCCTTGTCCAATGATCAAAAAATCAATTTCCATAATCCAAATTAAAGGCATAATTCTTTACTTTGCTGCGATCTCGCAGACTTTTGAAATGCTTCACATCAAGTCATTCACCTTCAATCCATTTCAGGAAAATACTTACCTCCTTTACGATGACTCAGGAACAGCCGTGCTGATCGATCCGGGTTGTCATACCTCCGGAGAGCGGGCTGAATTGGAGAATTTCATCGCGACTCAGGGTCTGAAAATCCAACATTTACTCAACACTCATTGCCACATCGACCATGTGTTGGGGAATGCCTGGGCGAAAAAAAGATTTGGAATACCACTCTGGATTCACGAAAAAGAGTCCTCCGTTTTGAAATCCGTGGAAGCATATGCTCCGAATTATGGATTTCATGGCTATGAGAGTACTACAGCAGATGATTACCTGGTAGAAGGGCAAGACTTCAGCGTAGGCCAGGAAACCTTAAAAGTCCTTTTTGTCCCAGGGCACGCTCCAGGTCACGTGGTATTCTATCACCAGCCGAGCGGACAGTGCATTGGGGGAGACACGCTCTTCCGGGGGAGCATCGGCCGGACGGATTTACCTGGCGGCAATCACGATCTGCTCCTGTCAAAAATCCGGTCCGAGCTTTTTTCCCTTCCGGATGAAACGGTTATTTTCCCGGGACATGGTCCCGAAACGACCATTGGTTTTGAAAAAATTCACAATCCCTTTGTGGGCGAAAGAGCCATCTATTGAAAATCAAAGCACAAATTCCGAATCTACTTACTCTCCTGAATCTACTGTTTGGGGTCGTCGGCATCGTCCAAGTTCTAAATGGAGAAATTCTTCAGGGAGCCTATTTTGTGCTGATTGCGGCAGGTTTTGATTTCTTCGACGGATTTGTCGCCCGGTTGCTGAAGGTCCAAAGTGACATGGGTAAAGAATTGGATTCGCTGGCGGATGTGGTTTCATTTGGAGTTTTGCCCGGATTGATCCTGTTTGAAATGGCCGGAAACGCAACGGAGCCGGATTCGTTTCTCCCCTATCTTACCCTGATCGTTCCCATGCTTTCCGCGTATCGCCTGGCAAAGTTTAATCTGGATACTCGCCAAAGTGAGCGTTTTTTGGGACTCCCTACTCCTGCCAATGCCCTGTTCATCAGCACCCTTCCCCACTTTGGAGCAAATTGGCCTGAGGTTGCCCACTGGATCCAAGCGCCTTGGTTTTTGATTTTGATCGCCTGGATTTTCGCCATCCTTTTGGTTACCGAATTACCGCTCATCGCTTTGAAATTCAAGAGTTTTACATTTTCAAAAAATCGCTTTCGATACCTTTTGGTTGGATTGATCTTGGTATTTTTCGCCTGGCTGCAATTGGCCGGAATCCCACTCGCGATTTTGGCGTATATTGGATTATCCGTGGTCGAAAATGCAACTGGAAGTGAATGAGGAAAAATATCACCGCTTGGGTACTACTGCTTTTTTTGGGGCTTATCGTTGAGTCTGCAGTAGCGCAAACTCCATTTTTTCAATTCAAAATCAAGTCATCGGGGGTTTACAGGATCAGTACGGAAAAAGCTCGACAACTTGGGTTCTCCAACCTATCCGAGATAAGCATTTTTGGTTTCCCCGGAATGCTCCCCCAAAAACTGGATTCAGCCCAACTTAAGCTTCAGGAAATCCCCGCTTTGGAACAGGAGGGTTTTTTGTACTTCTTTTTGACTGGACCCAATTCCATTACCTATTCTCCGGATAAGGTATTGAACTATACCCATCATCTGTTTGCGGACTCCCTGAGTTTTTTGGTTGGGAAAGGAGAAAATCCCAAACGTATAGCCCCGATATCTGCCTCCTCCGAAAACCCCGATCCCAATCAAATCTGGTATTCCTGGACTTCATTCAAAGAAGAAAAAACCAACATCCTGAATTCTGGGCGGGATTGGTTTTCTGATCCGATCCGTCAAGGCCAAAGCCTAAACATCAACCTTGGACTGCGAACAGAAACTGCCTCTCCATGGATTCTTGCGGGAAAAATAATGGGGCAGTCTTTTTCTACTTCAAAGATCAACATCCTCACAGGCAATCAGTTGCTCGGGGAAATAGAAGTAAGTCCCATCCCAAATTCAACCTATGGGGTGAAGGGAAGGGAGGAATTTTTCAACTGGGAAATAAATCCCAATGGAAATTCGCTTTCCCAAATCCGATTCACGTTTCAGGGCTCAGGTTCTGAATCTGCCGGATACCTGGATCATGTGGTGGTGGGAGTCCCTTTTGCAAACCCGCAGCTGAAGGAAGGGATTTTTGAAAGTGCGGATTCGGGAAGAATCCGGATTTTGCCTGACTTGAAAACCTGGGAAATCAGCGATTTTTTCAATCCAAAGTCTGTTCTTGAATCCTCCGGCCAAAGTGCTTCCGGAAAAAAATGGGTAATCTTCTCTACCTCAAAAACTCCCGAAATCACAGAATTGACCCAAATTTCGCTGAGCCTGAGAGAACAGAATACGAATCCGGAATTAGTGATTATCACTTCCTCGGCCTTGCTTTCTTCAGCCAACAAACTCAAAAGCCACAAGGAAAGTCTGGGCATTGTTACGGAAGTTGTGACCCTGGATGACATTTTCGAAAGCTTCGGCTATGGCAACCCTGATCTTACCGCCATCCGGAATTTTATCGCCTATCGCTTTCACCCCGAAAAAAGCCTGAAAAATGTACTGATCTTGGGGAAGGGGACTTTTGACTTCAAAGGCAAACTCGGAGGAAGACCCAATCTCGTCCCGATTTACACCAGTCGATCCAGTCTGAATCCGTTGACTTCATTCAGTTCGGATGATTACTTTGGCCTGATCGATTGGGGTCAAGGCGAATGGGAAGAAAGCCGGGAAGGGGATGAACTCCTTCAAATCGGGATTGGCCGGCTACCCGCCGTCAATTTTGCAGAGGCCAATGAAATGGTTGAAAAAATCATCCGCTATGAGACAGGCCAGCCCCAAAAACCAAAAGCTCCCTTGGTAAGCTTCCTCGCAGATGACGCCGACAACAACATTCATGTGCGCGATGCGGAGTTTCATGCTGCGTATTTATCCCAAAATCATCCCGAATTCTTATTGGAAAAACTCTACCTGGATCGTTATGAGCAGGAAAAATCCGGGACAAGTCAAAGTTCTCCCCAAAGTAAATCAGCCCTCGAAAAAACACTGGAACAAGGCACGCTAATTCTCAATTACATCGGTCATGGAAACGAAACCACCTTGACTGCAGAGGAAATCTTCACCGTTTCAGACATTTCCAATTGGGCCGAACAGGATCAATTGACACTTTGGATGACAGCGACCTGTGAATTTGGCAGGCATGACTCTCCCTTGATTCGATCTGCAGCCGAGGAATTGCTGATTGCTGAGAAAAAAGGGGCTATTGCCCTACTAACAACGGGAAGACCAGTCTTCAGCAGTGTAAACTTTGCTTTGAATGAGGCATTCATCGAAGAGGTTTTCCGAAAAGAAAATGAACAATACCAGGATTTGGGGCAGATTTTTCGAAACACAAAAAACAAAAGCCTCAACGGAGCCTTAAACCGCAACTTTTCGCTTTTGGGAGATCCGAGTATGAAACTGGCCATTCCTGAGCTTGGAGTCAATATCCAATCGATTGAAAATACCCAAACAGGGCTTGCTACAGATACGCTTTCTGCTTTTCAGGAAATCCGGATTCAGGCAGGAGTAATTGACCCGGTTTCAGGCGCCTCACTGCCCGGTTTCAATGGAATCTATCAGCTGGAACTTCGGGATAAACCTGTCACTGTAGAAACTCTCGGGGATGAAAGCAGTGTCTTCCAATTTGAAGAAGAAAGTAATTTATTATTCAAAGGAGAAGGGAAAATCGAAAACGGCATTCTGGAAGCAACACTTTTTATCCCGGCTTCCATCAATCCGGAATTTGGACTGGGCAATCTTCGGATTACAGCTTTGGATTCCGATTCGGGATTCCGGGCAATGGGCTTGGAAAAACCCCTGATCGGCGGTTCGGACGAAAATCAAACAGGAGATCAAACCGGCCCTGACATTGAAGCCAAACTCAACGGGCAAGGATCCGGCCCCTTTATTTTCCCCAGTACCCAGCTCGAACTGGAGATCTCACTCGTTGATCCGAGCGGAATCAATGTTTCCGGTTTTATACCAGGCAAGGACTTGAGTATCCAAATCAATGGACAAGAACCGATTCGAGTCAATGAACTGTACTCGGCAATCGAGGGCGGATATCAAAAAGGCGGACTGATTACGACGATTAGTGGCTTGAAGGAAGGTAAAAACACCTTGACCATCCGGGCATCTGATACGGTGGGAAATGAAAGTGTGTTGACGATTGAGGTCGAAGTCAGAGGGAGTGAACGACTTCAAATCCTCAGTCACAAAGTCTATCCCAACCCGGCCAGCATTGAAAGCAACTTTGAAATCAAACATAATCGACCCGGCGAAAACCTTAACCTCACTTTGGAGGTTTTTAATTCAGGTGGTCAGATACTATTTTCAGAGGCTTATCGTTTGGTTAGGGCAGCTGAAACTATCAATGATCAGGTCTGGATTTTTTTCCAAAGCCAAACAAAATATCCAGCAAAAGGAACTTATATTTACAAATTAACGCTTTTGTCAGAATCGGATTTCAGCCAAGACTCGGCAAGCGGAAAACTAGTTATTCAATGAACAAAAAGGCCATAAGAAGCAGGAAAAGCATACTTCTAATTGTTTTTGCCTTGGCTGGTTTTACTTCCTTTGCACAAAACAGTGTAATCATTTCCGGCCAGGATCCCAATCGCCGGGTGATCACGACTGCTGTGCCTTTTTTGAATTTCGCGCCTGATTCCCGACATTCTGCCATGGGTGATGTGGGAGTAGCCACTACCCCAGATGCCAACTCCGCTCATTGGAATTCCGGAAAACTGGCTTTTATAAAGGATGATTTGGGATTTTCGCTCTCTTATTCTCCTTGGTTGGGCAAGCTGGTCAATGACATGTCGCTGAGCTACCTCACCGGATTTAAGAAAATTGACGAAAACTCTGCTTTTGCCTTTGATTTGCGCTATTTCAACATGGGTGACATCCAGCTTACCGATGGAAGAGGCAACGAACTTGGGGAATTTAACCCAAGAGACATCGCTATAGGAGGTACTTATTCCAGAAAACTTTCTCAGTATTTTGGTCTGGGAATTTCGGCTCGATTTATCTACTCCAACCTTTCCGGAAACATTTCTTCTACCTCAGGTTCTGATGCCAAAGCAGGCATCGGAGTAGGAGCTGATATCGGACTTTACTACCAAAAACCGATTTTTGTAGGAAGCAAAGACGGTACTTGGTCTTGGGGTGTAGCCATTACCAACATCGGCCCAAAGATCACCTACAACAGTGCAGAAGATCTGGACTACATTCCGACAAATTTCCGACTGGGTACAGCCTACTCTGTGAATTTTGACCCAAACAACTCCCTGACCTTTGTATTCGATGTCAACAAACTGATGGTTCCGACTCCACCTCAATATGCCACCAACGAGGATGGCACATTGGCCACAGATGAAAATGGGAATCTGATCATCGAAGCAGGTGTAGATCCAGATCGAGCCTTAATCTCAGGGATGTTTGGCTCCTTCTCAGATGCTCCGGGAGGTTTTGAAGAAGAATTGAAAGAGTTTACCCTTTCCTTTGGAGCCGAATATCAATACGCTGAAAAATTCGCCCTGAGAACAGGTTACTTTTATGAAAATCCAAGCAAAGGAGGCAGAAGATACTTCACTATGGGTCTCGGGCTTGACATCAAGAAAATCGGGATAGACTTTTCCTATCTTGTCCCACAGGTACAAAATCACCCCTTGGCAGAGACCCTTAGATTCTCACTTCTTTACACCATTTCAAGTAATTGATGTATCCGGATCGGTCCCGAGCGCCTGAATTCGTCATTCCGGCTGACTTCGAATTGGTATCGCCACAGGTAAGATCTCTTTCCGGAGCGCGCAAACTCTTTTTTATCCCAACTCCCGGTCTTCAGGCTGTGAAATTGGAAGTGGTGGGAAAAAGCCAACGCCTCACTCTACCTCTGAATAAATCCTTGATTCCTTCTTTCACGCTGCAGATGCTAACAGAAGGAACAAAGGAGAAATCTGAAACCGAACTTTCGGAATTCTTTGACTTTCATGCCAGTGAAGTTCATCCCTTGATCTCCTTTTCCCATGAAGGGTTGAGTCTACTTACCACGAAAAAACACCTTTTTGAGGTAATTCCGGTATTCGTCACGCTATTTGATCAGGCTGTTTTTCCTGAAGGAAGCCTGGAAAAACGAAAATCCCAACGAAAACTCAGTATCAAACTCGAGCATGAAAAGTCATCCTCACGCGCAAGTCAACTTTTTAGAAAAGCCCTATTTGGAAAAAACCATCCTTTTGGACAGGAAATCATAGAAGACCATGTGGATCAAGTCAATTCATCGGATTTGATCAACTACTACCAAACCAAACTCTGGACAGACACAGAATTCTTCCTTTGTGGGGATTTGGATGAGTCGGAATTAAGTTCATTGGAAGCCGCATTAAACCAAACACCTTATCATTTCAGTCATCAAGAGGCCGCTCTTCCTGGCCCAGAAGCCACCAGTTGGAGTGTAGAAGACCGCCCGGAAGCACTTCAGAGCAGTATCCGAATCGGAAATTGGTCTATTTCAAAATCTCATCCTGACTTCATGGCTTTATCCGTATTCAACACGGTACTGGGAGGATATTTTGGATCCCGACTGATCAAAAACATCAGAGAAGATAAAGGACATACGTATGGAATTCATTCCTCCCTGTCGGAAATCGGAGATTTCAACTATTGGGTAATCGGAGCTGATGTGCAAAAAGCTTACAGGCAGGAAGTGATTCAGGAGATTTACAAGGAAATCCAACTGCTGGCAACGGAATGGGTTTCTTCCCAGGAATTGGAGGTAATCCGAAATTACCTGATCGGACAAATGCTCAGTCGTTTCAGTTCCTCTTTTGACTTAATGGACCGATTCAGATCAGTCCACCACTCAGGTTTGGACTTCGATTTTTATCGTAAAAAGTTGGCTTTTCTCCGGTCTTTCACGGCCGAGGATATCCGGGTGATCGGTGAAAAATATTTTTCAAATCCACCTTTCATCGAAGTGGTGGTAGGCTAATCAGGTCAACTGAACATATAGCCAGGAAATATCCCATCGTTTTTTTGCCCAAAGCTTGTAAAACCAAAACCGCAGGCTTCTGATGCCCAGACGCTCTCCCATGACGACCAATTCCATAGCGGAATCGAAATTTGCCGACCAAAGCGCATGCTTGAGCTCGAAAACGATCCGTACTTTAAGGGATTGCTGTTCTTCCTGGGAAAGATCCATTGCCAAAATCTTATCGCATACTTTGACTGTACTTGGGAGCATTTTGGATTGATATCGCAGGTATTGGCCTGCGGACATCGACCCGGAGTGTTTACGCTTCAGTACTCCGATATGGTCTGAGAAAACCACCGGGTATTTTCCTGCCAATCGGATCTGAATATCAAAATCCTCATAATAAAGAGATTCGTCATAACCACCTTCTTTACGGAGAATTTCGGTATTGAAGACCACGGTGGGGGAACAAATGAAATTTCTTCGGATCAGCGTCGGAAAAATCTCGCTTATCTCAATTTCCTCTGCAAGTTCTCCCTCCAGATTTCGCTTGTAAAACGTTTTCACCTCACCTCTTTCATCCAAGATATAGGCATCAGAAAAAACAAAAGCAGCATCTGGGGCACGCTGCAATTCCAAAACCGAAGCTGACAAATGCTCTGGATACAGTACGTCATCTCCCGACAAGTCAACAATGTATTTCCCTTTAATCGGAGCCAAAAGGGAATTGAAAAGTCTGCAATAGGGCACGACCTCCTCATTAAAGATACAGCGAATAGAAAGTCTTCCTGAGGACAAATTGACCCATTGACGGATTTTTGCCGCTGTCCCGTCCGTGCTCCCGTTGTCTACGACTATCAGCTCCTTGGATTGGTAATCTTGAAGCCGCACACTTTCCAAGGTCTCTTCAATCCAACTCTCATGGTTAAATGCGATGCATACGATAGTGACCAATTCAGCGGATTTCATATCACAATTTCAGAGCCCAGCTAGTTTTATTACATACTTCATTTGAAAACCGCGATTTGAAAAACATCAGGCTGTGGTTGGGTCCTGCCTCAGTTTCCGAAGATCCCAAATCGATGAATTCGACCTTTTGTTCAGCAGCCAACTGGAAAATACCGAAAAGGAGCTGATCTCCAATATTTTTAAGGCTAGCACTTGGATTAATCGCCGAGAGAAAATAAAACAGGGAGTCGGGAAGAAGTCGGACGCACAGCGAATGGGCAATTGGGGTGCCGCCTTTTAGAATAGTGACCAGAAAATACCGATCAGGAAACTCAGAAACCTGGGAAATCAACCGATTTTCGTCAAAGGTTACGGAAAATCCTCTGGAACTATTCCAGGACCTGATCTCATTCAGAAAACCGAAATTTTGGATGGCTCCGTGCTGTACTTTCAGCCCGTCTTCCTGCCTCTTTTGATTAAACTTTGACTGTTCGGATTGGGCAAACTTTTTAATCTTTTTTTTACCCATGAAAAACTGATGACACAGGATTTTTTCCTGAACAAAACCGGATTTAAATAGAAGATAAGTAATGAAATCCGCCATGGGTTCATAAGGCTTCGGGGCCTGAATGATCCGGATTTGGGAGATTTTCAGTTGGATCAATTCGATTTTGAGAGCCTCCAAAAACGCCCCAAAGACTTCAGAAGAAAGACCCTTCTCAATCCAAAACCCTCCAAATGGAGACTGTGGCAGTGAAATAGCTTCGGAATGGTCAGAAATAGCAAAAGTGATTGACGCTTTGGTTTTTCCCTTTTTGGTCCAGCTAAAATCCAGTAGCCTTGGAAACCCCGGGACCATACAGTCTCTTAAAAAATAGCCGTGTTTCTCCTGTGCGGAAGGAGAAACGACCAACGTATAAGACTCAGCGGTTCCCTTTTTGTAAGCTTCCAAAATATACCTTATCTCTAATGTAATCTTCCTCAGTAAATGCCCGGTCTGAAAGTCCAAGAAGCACGGCATTGAGCGAGAATCCCACCTCCACCCAATTCAGGGGAGGCACGAAAAGACCTCTACCAGGCCCTTCCAATTCAAACTCAGTGCAACTACCATCGACTCCTTCCACTTTGATGAAAAGTTTCCCTGCAATCGCAACCAGAACCTGGGATTCCTTCCAATGGGCATGATTTCCCCGGATTTCGCCTTCCTTGACTCCGGAAATCCAAAAACAACGCTGCACTCCATTGGGAAAAAGCGAAGCATTTTCCCAAAAATGCACCGAACCGTTTTCTCTTACCTGACCGGGAATTTCGATCAAATAAGGGGTGAAATGGTCAATGGAATTAACGGGAAGATCAGAACCAGTCATAGCTAAAATTACAACAAAACTAGGCATCCGACCTTTACGCCACCGTTAATTTTATATTTTCGGTAGCGCATTTCAGAGTTTCACATGAGCCTTTTATCAGAAGACACAGACACCTCCGATTCTTTTTTGACATTGGCCGGACGAAGTGAGGGGGTGCACAAAGACCGTGGCAGCAAATTCTTGTATTTCGCATTTCCGGTAAAATCCGAGGACGAAATTAAAACTGAACTCGGAGGACTTCGAAAAATCTATTTTGATGCCACGCATCACTGCTATGCCTGGACCCTTGGAAAAGATGGTCAGCAATTTCGGGCCAATGATGACGGTGAACCCAATCACTCTGCCGGGGATCCAATCCTGGGACAGATCCGGTCCCGAAACCTCACCAATACGCTGATTGTCGTGATCCGCTATTTTGGCGGCACCAAACTCGGCGTTAGCGGGCTGATTCAGGCTTACAAAACTGCCGCCTCTGCAGCTTTAGACGAAAATCAAATCGTAAGGGAATGGATCAAGGCACAACTTGAAATCCGTTTTCCTTACCCGTCGATGAACGAGGTAATGAAGGTAGTCAAGACGCATGACCTTGAAATCAAAGAACAGGAAATGGAATTGGATTGCCGCATGGTGCTGAGCTTCAGAGAAGGTCTTAAAACTCAGGTTCAGGCAAAATTGGAGGAAATCGAAGGATTGAAATCGATCAGCGATTGAACAATTCGTCCAAATAGCCTTCCTCACGCAATAAATTGAAGATTTCGAGGCAGGCCCATGCGTCAGTGGCTGCATAGCGCATTTGCTTCTCCGTGAGTTTTTCGGCTTCCCAATTGGACACCTGCTCGGTCTTGGATATCCGGATTTTCAAGACCATTCCGCTCAGGTTGCGAACGCCTACGTTATGAAAGCCGACCTTTTTCAGTTCGTCATTCAAGTCAAAAAAAGAAAGGGGGAAAAAGCTGTCCGTGAGCTTCCGCAGCCCCTTCAAGTCGTCATGAACAGCCGCACCGATTTTGACCAGGTTTTCTTTTTCCAGGAGATTCCTCAGTGGATTTGGAAATCCAATCTTATTCAGGCGAAAGAGAAAAGCCTGATCAGAAGTGGACAGCTGAAGGAGGGAAACTGGATTGAACTGGCCCTTTTTGAAAGAAGGTTTGGTTTCGGTATCAAATCCGATGATCCGCTGATCTTCCAAAAAATCGACCGCATCCTCTACCTGATCTGGCGTATCGATCAGGTAAATTTTCCCTTCAAATTGCCCCAGAGGCAATTCGTTGATTTCGTCTTTACTAATGCTATACGGAATCATGCCAACTCTTCTTCCTTCTCGTAATAGTGAATTCCGATTTTAAAATATCCGTACAATATGGTCATGAATGGACTGATGATATTGAAAAAGCAGTAAGGAGCATAAGTCAAGGTGGCTACCCCCAATACCGAGGCTTGGGTCGCCCCACAGGTATTCCAGGGAACAAGCACTGAAGTCACAGTGGCTGAATCTTCAAGAGTTCGGCTGAGATTTTCAGGTTTCAAACCCCGTTTTTTATAGACATCAGCGTACATCCTCCCGGGTACCAAAATAGCCAGGTATTGGTCTGAAGTGGTGATATTGAAAAACACGCAGGTAGCAGCTGTGGATGCGATAAGTGAACCCACCGAGTGGACTTTTTTGATCACTGCTTCAGCCATCACCTTCAACATTCCGCTTTCTTCCATGATTCCACCGAAAATCATTGCACAGATAATCAGCCAGATGGTATCCAGCATTCCGGCCATACCGCCTGTGACCAAAAGTTCGTTTACAATGTCATTTTCCGTGACGATGGCAATTTCCCCATATAGGGCCATCATCACAGATTTAAAGCCCACATAGGCAAACGAACCCGACTCTCCTGCGATGGATCTGATGATTTCAGGTTGAAAAATCAATGCAAAAACGCCTCCCAAAACTGCTCCGCCAAGCAAAGCAGGCAAGGCTGGGACTTTTTTCAAGATCATTATCAACACAACCAACGGAACTATAAACAGCCATCCTGTGATGTTGAATTTATCCGAAATAACCTGAGAAATGGCCTTAACATCATCCACACTTCCTGCAGTCTCGTAGTTCAAACCGATGATAATGAAAAGCAACAAGGTGATAATCATGGACGGTGTGGTCGTCTTGGCCATGTATCGGATATGCGTGAATAGATCCGTACCCGCCATCGCCGGCGCCAAGTTGGTGGTATCGCTCAATGGAGACATTTTGTCACCAAAATATGCTCCGGAAATTATCGCCCCGGCAATGATTCCCTCTTCAAATCCCAGCGCCTTCCCGATTCCCAGCAAGGCAACTCCTACTGTAGCTACCGTGGTCCAGCTACTTCCTGTCGCGATAGATACAATAGCACTGATCAAGCAAGCAGCGAATAAAAACACCTCCGGACTCAAGACCTGAAGTCCATAATAAATCATGGCAGGTACAATCCCACTTAAAAGCCAGGTGCCTGCAAGTGCCCCGATCAAAAACAATATCAAAATCGCACTCATTGCCGAACTGATGCTCTTTACAATTCCGTCTTGAAGCGTCTCCCAACTAAATCCCAGTTTGAATACAGCAATTGAGGCTGCCACGACAGCGGAAAACACCAAAACCATCTGATTGGAACCAGACAAGCTGTCATTTCCAAAAATCCGGATATTGATGATCAGCAAGACAATTAAAAAAAGTAAGGGAATCAGTGCATCAAATACAGTTGGAGCTTTTCGGGCTTCTTTCATTCAGTCTATCGGAAAGTTTGATTGCCATGAATCTAAGGAAAAAAAAAACAATTACATTTTTGAAATCAGCTGAGAAAGCTCTTTGCCAACCTTCCAACCCAGGGCCACTCCCATCCCACCCAGCCGAACCGCCACCGCGGTTTTGTTGCCTATGGACTGAATTAACGGGGTTTTCTTGGGTCCAAATGCCATAATGCCAGTCCATTCCATTTCCCACTCAAACTCTTTATTGGGAAAAATCACCTCCCGGGCAAGTTTGTCCAAATGGTCCTTGATTTTTGGATTGGTTTCAAATTCCAGGGATTTTTCTTTCTCAAAATCTTTGTTTCGTGCTCCTCCCAATAACAACCGTCCATCAATCTCCCGGAAATACACGTATCCCTTGTCCATGTGAAACGAACCTTTCCAGGGAAACTTGAAATCCATAGGCTTACTCACCAAAATCAAGCCTCTACCGGGTTCCAGTTCGGATTCGGGCCAAAGTTTTTTGGTAAATGCATTGGTGCAGATGGCGACTTTTTCGGATCGAAACTCAACCACCCGGTTTTTGAAGTTATTCTCCGCCAGTACCACGCCCTCATCCTTTTGAACCTCGACTACCGATACCCCAGTCAACACCCGGATCCCCAATTCATTGGCCAATTCCCAAAGTGCGCCCAAATACGCTCCCGGATCCAGTTCACCTTCAAATTGATTTTCCACCACCCATTTCACCCGGTCCGAAAAACCCATTTTCCCGGGATTTTTGACCAGGGAAAAAACCTCTTTTTTAAACAGCTTCTTCAAAAACTTATTCACCTCGCCGATCTGATCTGCGGCCTTTTGATTTTCAGCTTCCAGAAGCTCAAAACCATGTCGGTGCTTGTACCGAAGCGTAGAGTCGCCAAAGGTCTTTCGGATCTGTTGCAAGCCTTTGTACCTTCTTTCCACCAGGGTATACACCTCTTGCTGGCTCATACTCCAAAAATCATCGAGAATTTCAGTCAGGCTTCCAAAGCAGGCAAACCCCGCATTTTTAGTACTGGCTCCGGTGGGAAAAACCCCTTTTTCCAAAACCAACACCCGGGCTTTGGAATGTGTCTTTTTGTAATGAATGGCAGTGGACAGTCCGGTAAAACCCGATCCGACCACGATCAGGTCATAGTCGAAAAAGTTTTTTTGCTCCCAATAACTAAACATCGAACTGGTAAAGTTTATATTTTCAGATGAGTTGTCTAATTTGACTTGTAACTACTGCAATTAAACCCAAAATACCATGAGAAAAATTGATTTGCTACTCGAAGAATACGGTGAAAGTCATCAAAATCACACCAACAAACTGATCCACTGGTTTTGCGTGCCCGCGATTTTTTTCAGCGTCGTAGGCTTGGTTTTCAGCATCCCGGTTGGTTTTTTACCCGATGCGCTGCCCTTTTTGAGCCATTTTGCCAATTGGGCTACCCTTGCTTTATTTTTGGTAATCATCTATTACATTTCACTTTCTCCCCCGCTCACCTTGGGCATGTTGTTTTTTTCAGCGCTTTGCCTGGCACTTGCCAATTTCCTGAATATTGCCTTTCCCGGAAAACTATGGGCTATCAGTCTGGGGATATTTGTAGTAGCATGGATCATTCAATTCTACGGACACAAAATCGAAGGCAAAAAACCCTCCTTTTTCAAGGATGTCCAGTTTTTGATGATCGGGCCAGCTTGGCTGATGCACTTTGTTTATAAAAAAATCGGTTTATCCTATTGAAAATAGGCCGGTTTGACACCGGCTTTTTTATGGCCTTTCCGAAAAAATCTCCTTCAGTCGTTTCAAGGAGTTTTGATTTTTGGCAGTCTCGATACAGTCCAAAATAGATTTTTTCTCACGGGCTGTAAGACGCCAGTTGAGTGAGGCGCGCTGCAAAGTCTTCTGCGTTCCGGTCAATTCTTGTACCTGCATCTGATTTGGAGCATATTCAAACTCCACACGCTCGAGCGGAAAAGGCATGGACTCAGTCATGTAATTGAACAGGACTTCATTCTGAATCGTCTGCACATTATCCCAGTTGGTGTAGATGTTTTTCAGGGGATTGAATACTTTTTCGAAGAGTCGTGGCGGTTCCGTTGTGGGGATTTCGGAAGATTTTTCCGAGTCCCGGATCGAAATCAACACGACCCCACTGGTATTTTTTGAAATCCAATCCTGAAAAACGTAGAGAAATCGCAAAGCATCCTGAATTCCAAAGTTATCGGACAAACCCGTGTCCATGGTCTCCATGATTGGATTGGAAGGCAACTGAACATTCGGGGTAATAAAAGGAAACGTGGCACTCATCCTCAAGGCACTGAGAAACCGGAGATTGCCTGCATCATGGTTGGCATAAAACCTCAGGAAATCAATTGATTGTTTTTTCTCATCCAAGCCTGTTTTACCCATGATTGAGGTACCCAGGTAGGACATGGAATGAGGAGAAATGATCAATTTTCTTCCATCGTTGGTAATCAAGGAGGTGACCGGCAAAAGCGGGATCTGGGCTTCAAACTCAGGCTTTTTATAATCGGCTAGCGGTTTGTCCAACACACCTGCCGTGTTGATGTTCAGTTGGTTTTCGAAGGCAAATCCCCGATCCTTGAGATGGCTGTAACCCCGGTATTCAAATCGCTGATTACGAATCAAAAGGTCATTGACCAGCAGCGTGAAAATGATAGGATTGAGATTGTCGGAAGAAATCTGATTCAAAAATTTCGGATCTCCCGGATCGACCGAGGGCTCTGATAAGGATCTAAGGTAAATCTCCCTGAAAAACGCCTCCCCCAACACTCCACCCGAAGCCCCGGTGTATAGCTCCGTATGGTGAGTTGCGGCACCCTTTGTCAGGGCATGAATGGACTGAAGTACATGAAAAGTCCAGAGGGCTGCCCGCTGCCCCCCTCCACTCGCCGCCACAATCAACAACTTGGGCAAGGAGTCATTTTCAAATTTCGTTTTCCAGTTATTAAGAATCTGAATGGTATTTGCTTTGTCTTTGGCGAGGGTATCGGGATGGGTCAGGGAATCCAGTCTGGCCAGCGAATAAACTGCAGGTTCGGATTGGTAATCCAACCCATAGGCTTCATGAGGTCGGTTGAGAAAAGAAAAATTCGAAAAATAATTCCCCAAAAAAAGGATCAAAACCACTACCAGTGTAGCCCAGCTTCTCAGCCAAAAACTCAAAGCCCCCACCACCATGACCAAAATCGCCAAAAGCAACAATGCACTTACTGCCGCAGGAAGCTGCAAAACTTCCTCTTCTTTGAAAAAGCCCAAAAACAAAACAAAGAGAATAAGGAATCCCTGGATGAGAAACAGATTCAGATGATTTTGGTCAAAAACGCGAAGCAGCTTTCGGGTTTCAAACCTGCTGATGTCCGGGCGTACATCCTCCAGTTTTAACTTCAGGTTCAAATAGCACAGGACCTCATCTTTTTTGCCTTTCAGCTCTTTGTACTGGCTCAAAACATTGGCCCGGGTCAGCCTCACTTTCCGGAGCCGCTTGTCCAAAGACCCGGCAAAAAGGATAAAAAAATCCTTGTTGGTCCATGCGAAATAGCCAAAAATCACGCTGTAGCTGAGGATACCACCCAGAGAGAACCCCAAGTAAAATTTGAAAACTTCCCAATTGGAAGGCAAGTCATTATTCAACTGAAAAACAATGAAACTCACCGTATAGATAAGGTAAAAAATCAGCGGGATGATGGAATTGTTGATGCAAAAGTGAATAAATGGCCGGGGTACCACAGCGAGAAACTTAAACTGACTCCCGTCCATAATATAGGTGGTCATGTGAAAAGCCATCGTCAATACTGCCAATCCAATCCCCATCAGGAAAAAACTCAACCAAGAAACCTCATGCAGGTATTCCGGATCGAGAAATAGAAAAGGGATGCCAAGAACTACTCCAAGTTGTTCAGAAATGATTCCCAGTAAAATCACCCAAACCAGAACCAATGCAAGGTTTTTCTTGAGGTGAAGCAAAAAAAGCTGGATCGGAAAGCTGTAAATTATTCTCTCTCGCATGGGTTTATTGATCTCCCAAGTTACTCTTTTTTGAGAATTAGAATAATCCTGGTCAGCGGCATGGGCTATCAAAAACCTCTAAAACAAAAGACCCTGAACATCAGAATCTTGAACGCTCAAACCTTGAAAAACAGAAAGATTAACCGGAAAATCATTCGCAGCTTTAGTGGAGAAAAAGTACCTTCGGAACATTAATTTCAAGAAAGATGAGAACCTGGTTTTTGTGCAAAGTCAAATATGCCAAAGAGAATGAAGAAGGATTGCTGAAGAGTATTTCAGAGCAATACTTGGTGGATGCAGTATCCTTTACTGAAGCGGAGGCGATCCTGTACGATCGATTGGGTTCGCAGATCAGAGGTGACTTTCAGGTGACTGGGATAAGTAAGAGCAATATTGTGGATGTGTTTTTCTACGAGAACGCTGACCTATGGCATAAGTGCAAAATCACTTACCTGATCGCTGATGCGGACAGCGGCAAGGAAAAGAAAGTGACGCAATACATGATTGTGACAGCTGAGGATGTCAAACAGGCCTACGATCGGATTCAGGAAAGTCTGAGCAATATGCTGGTGAGTTTCCGGGTACCCGATATCACCGAAAGCCCGATTGTGGAAGTTTTCCCCTTTGAAAAGGACGAGGTGAAGGATCAATTGCCTCCGGGAAACTTCAGACCGGTGAGTCAGGTAGAGGAAGAATAAACGCTGGTAGAGGCTGTCAGATCGATCGGACAGCCTCTTTTTTAGGCTAAATCCGCATCTGACTGATTGGAAATGACAAACTGGATCAAGTCATCCACCTGCATTCCCGCCCGCACAGAAGCATCCTGAATATCCTCCCGGCTTACCTGTGCGGCAAACGTTCTGTCTTTCAGCCGTTTCTTTACTCCCTTTATCTCCATTCCAGCGTATCCTTCAGGACGCATCAGGGAATAGGCGTGGACAAATCCGCTGAGTTCATCAAAAGCATAGAGCATTTTATCCATTTCAGTCTCAGGGTCTACCCCAAAGTAGCGAGGACCATGGGAAGCGATGGCTCTAATTATTTCCGGATCAATTGCCCGGGACTCCAGTTCTTCTATGATTTTTCTGCAATGTTGATCCGGCCATTGATCCCAATCCGCATCGTGAAGCAGCCCTGCCAAAAACCACTTGTGCGCTACATCTGAATCATAGCCTTTGGAAATGGCAAAAGCCTTCATCAAATGTCCCACCTGTTTCATGTGAACTTTTAGTTTTTCATTTTTCACCCAGTCATCCAGTAGGGCTTTTGCCTCGGCAAATGAAATCACTTTTCCGAGATTTCCCACCTCACCAAACTGAGATCTGTTTAAAAAAAGTGAATTGTTTTCCATTTTGAATATATTTTTATGTATTTTACATTAATTTTATTGTTTTATGAATTCAGAACGAAGGAATTCTATTAACTTTGCCACATGCAGGACTGGTCCGCCATACAGGTTTTAAGCCAACTGGCAATTACTTCGGAATACTTTCTTCAAGTGACTTTGGATAAGTCAGGGAAAGTATTGTCATCAGACTCCGGCTTGGGACCCATCCCCTCTCTTTTTGACAGCAAAGAAAAGCCAATTCTTTTTTCAGATTGCTTCAGTTCCTCTGATTGGTCAAAATATGAAAATCAACGAATAAAAGCCTGGAAAAATAGTCATCAGTCTTTCTTGGTCGATTTACAAAAAATCAATCATCCCGATCTCACCACCACGCTGACAAAGTGGGAATTCTTTTTTATTACCGAGGATTTTGGTACCTGTTTGGGAATCGGCCATCCAATTGAATCCAAAATGCCTTACAGTCTTGGGATTGGGGAGTTTATGGATGGGAATTTTGGCAAATCCGAGATTCTAGATACCCTCTTGGAAAACAAACTTTTGGGCTTTTGGGAATTTGATCCAAGTAAATTTTCGGACCAAATCAGCCCTGGTCTGGCGATTATTCTGGGCTATACCCAAGAATCAGACAGGAATACCAACCCAGTTCCCTGGAAAAACCACATTCATCCGGATGACTTCCCTTCACTGGATCGAGAGCTGAAAATGTTCTTTCGAACATCGGGTAACCTCCCCTTTAAAAAGGAATTCAGGATAATATCCCAAAACAACCAAGCAATCTGGGTAGTGGGATTCGGAAAAACCTCCCGCTGGTCAAAAGATGGCACTCCGGAACAAATCCGAGGCCTGCTCATTGATATTACGGAACGAAAAAAGCAAGAAATTTGGCTACGGGAACACCATTTCTTTTTGAAAGATCTTGCCTTTCAGCAATCTCATAGTATGAGAGCCAGAGTGGCCAACATCATTGGAATTCTGGAAATTTTAGAAACGGAAGTCCACACTTCTGAAACCCGGAAATTACTGACGATCATCCGAAAAGAGGTCCAAATGCTAGATGAATCGTTGAAAAAGAGCATTAAAGAATCTGTACTTCAAAATGAATCTCTTGAAAATGGGATTAGTCCCGAGAGCTAGAGGTTTCGGATTTTCCATTTCGCTTTCAGATAGCCCCAAACTAGGCTGGGGCTCAGGGCTTTTTTCCTCTGGAAGCCTCCATCATATCCCACATTTCCTCAGGTATCTGGTCGAGATTATTAAATTCTCCGGCCCCTTTGAGCCACTCCCCTCCATCAATGGTAATTACCTCACCGTTGACGTATGACGAAAAATCAGACACCAGGTACGCTGCAAGATTGGCAAGTTCCTGATGCTCTCCCACTCTTCCCACTGGTACTTTTTTCGCTGGGTCAAACTTTTTAACCAAATCCCCGGGCAGCAACCTACTCCAAGCTCCCTCTGTGGGAAACGGTCCTGGAGCTATGGCATTGGATCGAATTCCATACTTTGCCCATTCCACAGCAAGAGATCTGGTCATCGCCAATACTCCCGCTTTCGCTGCTGCTGAAGGCACTACGTAACCTGACCCGGTCCAGGCATAGGTAGTCACAATATTCAAAAAAGTACCCGCTTGTTTTTGCGTAATCCAATCCTTGCCTGCTGTCAAAGTGACCTGAGAAGTCCCCTTAAGGACGATATCCAAAACGGTATTAAACGCATTGGTGGAAAGTCGCTCAGTCGGACTGATGAAATTCCCTGCAGCATTGTTCAAGACCACATGAATCTGTCCCAATTCAGCCTTTGCCTGGTCCCACATTGCTTCTACCTGTGCGATATCCCGGACATCACAAGCCAATGGCACTACTCTGCCACCGTTTTTTTCCATCATGTCTTTGGCTGTCCCTTCCAGTACATCAAGTTTTCTGGAAGTGATAACCAGATTTGCTCCCAACCGCAAAAAATACTCTCCCATGGACCTTCCAAGGCCAGTTCCTCCCCCTGTAATAAGAATGTTTTTATCTTTTAGTGCTCCTTCCCGGAGCATTCCTTCTGTAAATTTCATCGTATTGACTAGTTTCGTTGCTTTCCAAGTTAGCAATCAGGCCCGGTAATTGAAAGGAATATCCTAGTACGATGACAATGAAAAAAATTTATCTCCTCCTGCTTGCTTTCGGTCTATTCTTTTCCTGTGACGAAGATGTCAGCAGAGAGATCACTACAGACTTGACCAAAGAAGCCTTACTGCAGTTTAAGTTTTCTGAGGCTATCGGGGAAAGCATTTACTTGGGCAACATTTCTTACCCAGATTACTTCCGGATCAGTTCTGCAGAACTACCCGGCTGTCCCACCATAATCCGTAGCTCTGCTTCCCGCATCATTCAATTGGATTACTCAAACCCAGCAGAATGCGAGCAGGCCAACAAAACTCCAAGAACCGGGAGGATAATCTTGGATTTCACATTGTCCAATACCATCAATCCAACCTGGACCTTAGCGTTTGAAAACTATACCTATGAAGGAATCAAGATTGAAGGGTTAAAGCAATTTAGGATGATCACCTCCAACGAGAATGAAGAGACCTTCGAAAACTTAATTGTAGAATTAGATAAAAACCTCGGATTCCAAGCCTCAGGCCAACTTTCTCATTCTGTATCCCGCTCCAGTTTCAGGCCCTTTGCTTTAAGTTCAAGAGGAACAATTGAAGGAAAAAATCCAACAGGCAGGGCCTTTTCATTAGTCATTACCGAATCAAAAGAACAGCAGTTTTCCTGTTATCGCGCAGGATGGGAACTCCCTCAAATCGGCAAAGAATCGTGGATTGTCGCAAGAGGAGTATCTTCCAGCCTGGAATACAAGGTTAGCTTCAGTACAAGTACGGAGTGTAACCCGATAGTAATTTCTACCTTACCGGATGGCAGAACCCTTCAATTGAATCCATAAAAAAAGCCCCGGAATTCTCCAGGGCTCCTCTAGGCAACTTTATCTCCTATTAATACCTGTAATACTCAGGCTTGAATGGTCCTTGAACTTCCACGCCGATGTACTCTGCCTGGTCTTTGGATAGGGTATCCAACTCCACACCCAGCTTGGCAAGGTGTAGTGAAGCCACTTTCTCATCCAAGTGCTTAGGCAGTACATACACACCCGGCTGGTAGCTTTCATAGTTTTTCCAGAGCTCCAGCTGTGCCAATGTCTGATTGGTAAATGAGTTGGACATCACGAAAGACGGGTGACCGGTAGCACAACCCAAGTTAACCAGTCGGCCTTCGGCCAGCACGATGATTTCTTTTCCGTCGACTTCGTAAAGGTCTACCTGAGGTTTGATCACATTTTTGCTGTGACCGTAGTTCTTGTTCAGCCAAGCCATATCGATTTCATTGTCGAAGTGTCCGATGTTACACACGATGGCTTTGTCTTTCATAGACTTGAAATGCTCACCTGTGATGATGTCTTTGTTTCCGGTAGCAGTCACTACAATGTCCGCTTCTTTCACCGCATCCACCATCTTTTTGACAGCAAAGCCATCCATAGCCGCCTGCAACGCACAGATCGGATCGATTTCAGTTACGATAACTCTCGCACCCGCTCCTCTTAGTGAGGCTGCAGATCCTTTTCCTACATCACCATAACCTGCCACAACAGCTACTTTACCTGCCATCATGACGTCAGTAGCACGACGGATGGCGTCCACCAAAGATTCCTTACAGCCGTACTTATTGTCAAATTTTGACTTCGTCACCGAATCATTCACGTTGATTGCAGGCATGGGAAGTGTACCGTTCTTCATGCGCTCATACAATCTGTGAACCCCTGTGGTCGTCTCTTCAGACAGACCTC
>CAYONF010000049.1:0-30510 GCA_964405255.1 uncultured Limnohabitans sp.
GGATGTAATTCACCACTGTAGAATCTCCCGGGGAGCCCCGATAGTAGGAAAGGAGTTCAGGCCGGAATTTTTCATCCTTACTGAAGTCCAGCAGATACATTTTTTCCGCGATCCGCAGATCCACGATTTGGGTGAAGATCTTTTTGGAATCAGGTGCCCATTGAATCGTGAAGTGGGGAGGTCGTTCCCCGTTTTCCCCGGAAATCAAATCACTCCAACCGTAGTAAGAGGCATATTCGAAGTCCTTTTTTCCGTCAAAACTCAGCTGAATCTCTTGGCCTGTCTCCAGATTTTTGACGAAAAGGTTGTAATTCCTTGAAAACGCTTTCCAATTTCGATCAGGAGAGAAAGATTCAAATTCGTTGCGTTCTGGAACGGGCAAACCTTCCAAAGAATCGGTGGTGGTGTTCCAAGTCCAGTCTTGGCTTCTCCACCTGAATGTGATGATTTGCTCGCTTTTTACGGCCACCGCATTGATCGGAAGATTCGCAGGATCGAGCGTGGTTCCCGTTTTTTTCTCAAGCAATTCTGCCAAATGAGTAGGATCGAAGGCCTCTTGGGTCTCAAAATTTTCAAGATTGGTCTTAAAAAATCGCTTCCCGGCTGGAGTGAAAGTTGAGTGTACAAAAGATTTGGATCCGTTTGACCAAGTCGGTATCACCTCCAGATGGTAAATTTCCTTTTCCAGATTTCCGGTGAGAAAGTACTCCGCACGGTCATAGGTTTCTTCGGTGATTTGGGCAACCAAAGGCTGGAGTAGGAAAGTTAAGGCCAAAAAGGTGAGAGAGACCTTAGGATGTACTAGTCTTGAAGGGATCATAGTATTGGATTTATTCAGACCAGAAAATAGAAAAAAAGAAAATGGGCCACCTCAAGTTTTGGATGAGATAGCCCTTTTTCATTTAAAGGTGAATATTCCTATTATCCTGCAGCCTCATAGGCCTTTTTGAGCCATGAAAAGACCTCATCTATAAGCTCGCTTTCATGCGTGACATTGATCTTGTGACTGCACATGGCGTTGGATTTTGTTTCAGCTTCCAGTATTCCCTGGGCAGCCTGGCCTTTGAGATTGATTCCGATTTCATACCGTGTTTTAGTCACCGGATTGAGCAGGGCAAACTGTTTCTTCCGTCTGACGCTGACGTAGGTGTTTTTGGGAGCAAACTCCACGTCATTTCCAAATCCTTCGATTTCACCGATCAGTTGAAGGTAAATCGGCCAAAAATGCTCCTTTCCCTGGTATTGTTTTTTGACCAGATCATCTTGGTTTTCGGCAGATCCGGCATCTGTTTTCAGGGCTTTGTGAGCCACGAGGTTGCCAAAGCCATAGCTAAATCCATACTTTTCCTTTAGGAATTTGAGAACCTCTCCGTGTTTTTGAAGATTTTCTTTGTTCACAAGGGCAATCCATTCCTCCAGGGTTTTCCCGGTGTTTTTATGGAGATTGTCAATCATAGTTTGGGTACCGGCATCCATGGTATTTTGGGTTTTAGGTTTCGATTTCAGTCACAATCGGAAAATGATCCGAAGCTTGGGTCAGAGCGGTTTTGAGGCTTTGGATGAGGGGATCATCTTTTTCCAGATAGGGATTCCAAACTTGGCCTTTGGTTACTTTCAGTCCCTGGCTGACCAAAATATGATCGATCAGCACGGTGAATTGGTCTCCGGTGATCCGGTCTTTGAATCGACCAGAGTAGGGTGTCCAACCGTTGGCGTTGAGTTTGGGTTTGGGCAAAGCGGTTTTGAGGATCCATTCGGGCTTCCAGACGTCGCCAAGAAGAATTTCCACTGCACTTTTTGCAAATCGGTTTTCGTAGAAATCCAGCTCAAACCCATCGTTGATGTCTCCCATCACGATGACTTGCTGACCCTTGGAAAGGTATTGGTCACAGCGCTCCCGGATGTGCATGCATTCTCCGAAAAGCCTAAGTCGGTCCCGCTGGGACAATTGCTCAAATCGGGCGTAATCGACTTTGTCAAAAATCCCTTTGGATTTAGTATGGGCGATAATTACCCGTGTCATCAGCGTATCATCCAGTCCGATGATGCTGAGTTCGAGTGGAGGCCGATAATGCTGGTATTGCTCTTTGATCATCCGGTTGGTGGTGTCCATCAAAAATGGCTGGTTAAACCGCTCTCCCTCCCGGGTTTCCGGAGTGAAAAGTACCTTGATCTTGGTGGAATCGAAGAGTGCTCCGAGTTCCTGCTGTCCCGAGGAGGGAAATCCATGGATGGCCGAAAAAGAGTGGCCGGGCATAAATTCGTCAGCCCAGGCGGTGAGTTGGCCTGAAGTGGTTTTTGTGCCGTTTACCAAGGTGTCCGGGCCTTCGACGATACCCAGAAAATCCACCTTCATGGCGGAGATAATTTCAGCGAGCTGACGGCTTCGATACCCTTCTTTCCCATCGGTGATGGGCTTGCCGTCAGGCTGGAAGAGATCCCTCATCCATTCTACATTGTAAACACCGATTCGAAGTTTCATAAAAAAAGCTTTTAAAGTAAAAGAGTAAGGTAAGTTACCATTTTGCTTTAAAAGCCTGAAAAAGGGAGGAAAGGTATTTTCTTAAACCTTGATGTAGATTTTCTTTTTATCCATCCAGAGTCCGATTACCCAAATCAGGAGCATATACGCGATGGCAAATAGAAATGAAGCGTTTTTCGGACCGAGCCAGCTGGTAAAGAGATTACTGTAAATGGCGTCTTGTAAGCTGGCTTCTCCAACAGGAATCATCGAGAAAATGGAAATCACCACACCGGAACATACATAGAGGATCAGAGGATTTCGGCCAAATGCCTGGAAGAAATACGTCCATCGGGTCATTTTTTGTACCTCAACCAGGAAAATCAATCCTGCCAACAATACTAAATCCCAGCCTACAGTGAGTAAAACATAAGAGCTGGTCCAGATTTTCTTGTTGATCGGAAATCCTAAATCCCAGAGGTAGGCTAAGGCGATCAGAACGACTCCTGAAATTACCAGAGTTTGTACCGTACCAGTGGTGTTTCCTTTTTTCTGGATGAACTTGCCCACGATAAATCCCGCAAGAACATTGACCATTGAGGTAAGCGTGCTCAAAATACCTTCCGGATCGAAAGGAATACCTTCGCCCATGTACATGCGTTTTTCACCGATAATGGCCAGATCAAGTTTGATTTGGGCGTTTCCAGTCAAACTATAAGGATCTCCTGCATTGCCAAAGAAGTACATAATTGGCCAATACACGATCAGGGAGACGATTCCAACAATCCAAGCTCCCCGCTCTCCGGTCCAGTAAACCACCAAAGCCGCCAACAAATAGGCTAAGGCAATTCGCTGCAATACCCCCACCAGACGGACTTCGCTGAGTTTGATTGCAACAAGTTCTCCTGCCTCATTGTAGTCAAAGAAAGGGAAGGCATTGAGTAACCAACCGATGACAAAAATTAGGGCAGCCCGTTTGAAAACTTTTTTATAAAAGGCTGCAGAACTCATTTCATTGAGTTTTTTCAGCGCAAAGCTCATGGCATTGCCCACTACAAAAAGAAAGGTTGGAAACACCAGATCGGTAGGTGTAAATCCATGCCAGTCAGCATGGGCAAGTGGAGCATACAAGTCACTCCAGCTTCCCGGAGTATTTACGATGATCATAAAAGCAATCGTCATTCCCCGCAGGACATCCAGCGCGAGGTAGCGGTTATTCAAAACTTTGGATTGGTGATCGATTGACATAGATGGTGGTTTGGTTGAGTCAAGATAATTTTTTCTGTATAAAGTAGAAAGCCTTCTTTCAATTCCATCCTGTCTGCGGATTCGGCTGTTGCGGTCTTGAATCAATCCTGTCAGTGCTGTTGGACAAAAGTTGACTCTTTTTTTGTCAGCACTTTTCTGATTGGTATTTTCATTCCGATTAGCCAATAGACCATGAAATACATACTAATTTTTGCCTTGATCCTGCTCACATGGAGTGGAGCTGGTGCTCAAGTTTCCGCCTCTTGGCAATTGTTGGAAAACAATTTTTCGGAACCGGGACATCACCGGGCCGAATTGGTCTTAAAAAACACCTCCGGCCAAGCTATCGGTTCAGGCTGGAAATTGTATTTCAACACAGTGTTTATTTCGGTATATCCCGAGGTAAAAAACACGGATTACAAAATCCGGCATCTTCAGGGGGACTTTTTTGTGTTGGAATCAGCTCAGAAAACTCCGGCTATTTCGGCTGGGGGGGAAATCAAAATTGAGTATCGATCTCGAAGTCCGTATTTGAAAAACTCCTATGCCCCGGAAGGTCTGATTTTCCTTCAGGCCGATGGCAGTCATTTTGAGATCCGGGACTATCAGGTGAAACATATCAGCACGGATCAGTTTGCAGAAATGACTTCCGGAACGCCACTGCCTGTTCCCACGGCAGAGCGGATTTACAGCCAAAATGAAGGCTTGAGTTTGTTGCCAGAAAAGGACCTTCCCCCTTTTCTACCCAGTCCAAAATCCTGGAAATACACAGGTGAAGCCCTGAAGATCAAAAATGCCGGATTGGCTGTAGTAGGAGATCCTGAGTTTACTGAAGCTTCCAAATTTCTCTTGCAAGCCATTCGCAAAGGGTATAAGCCAAAGATTATTTCCTCTGAATCTCCGGTTCAAATCCGGATAGTAAATGTCGAAGGACTAGCGGCAGAAGGATACAAAATCAGCATCCGCGAGCGAAAAGTCTTGATTTCGGCAACTACTGCAATCGGGGCATTTTATGGAGTTCAGTCCTTTTTGGCGATGATGGCTCCGGATTTTTGGGAAGGCGGGAGCCAGGAATTGCTTCTGCCCCAAGTGGAAATCGAGGATTATCCGGCTTATCGATACCGAGGATTCTTTTTGGACGTTGCACGAAACTTTCAGCCAAAGGCCCAAATCCTGAAGATTCTCGATATGATGGCAAGATACAAGCTCAATGTGTTTCACTTCAATTTGGCCAATGATGAGGGCTGGAGACTGGAGATTCCCGGCTTGCCTGAATTGACTGAGTTTGGAGGAAGGAGGGGATTTTCACCCGATGAAACGGATTTTTTGTGGCCCTACTATGCCTCCGGAGCAGATCCTAATCAAAGCCCTGCGGGAAGCGGGTTTTACAGCGTGGCCGATTTCCAGGAGATTTTGGCATACGCCAAAGAGCGGAATATTGAAGTAATTCCCGAATTGGGTGTTCCGGCGCATTCCAGAGCAGCGATTCGGGCGATGGAACGCCGGTACGAGAAATTGATGAAAGCCGGAAAAAATGCAGAAGCACTCCAGTATCGTCTAGCTGACCCGGATGACCAAAGCAGGTACCTTTCCGCGCAGAATTTCAAAGGAAACACGGTCTGCGTTTGCCAGGAATCGACTTATTCCTTCTATGAAAAGTTGGTGACTGAAGTAAAAGCCATGTATCAATCCGCTGGGGTGGAATTAAAGAACTGGCATACCGGAGGCGATGAAGTGCCAAGGGGAGTTTGGACTGCCTCACCGGTTTGCAAGGAGTTTTTGGCTAAAAATCCGGAAATCAAACTGGAGGATCTCAATGACTATTTCAGAAGTCGTGCAGCTGATATTTTAAAGAAAAACGGGCTTGAAATGGGTGGATGGGAGGAAATCGGTCAGACTCACCAAGGTAATTCCGTCTCACCGAATCCCAAATTTGCCAATCAAAACTGGAGACTTTATGCCTGGAATGCAGTGGCAGGTTGGGGAGGAGAGGATATGGCTTACAAGCTGGCCAATGCAGGATATCCGGTAGTGATTTGCTCCAGCGCCAATTTTTATTTTGATCTGGCCTACGATTGGGATCCTGATGAGCGTGGTCATACCTGGAGTGGGGTGGCGGACATGTATCAGGCTTGGAAGACCGTTCCGGGCAAGCTATACCTTTCCCATGATCAGACGATCGAAGGAAAGGAATGGGATTGGGAGGAAGTACGGAAAAACTTTACTCAATTGACTCCCGAAGGCAAAAAGAACATCATTGGAGTTTCGGGACAGGTCTGGACAGAAACTATCAAAAGTCCTGAAATGCTGGAATATTACCTGTTTCCCAAAATGCTCGGATACGTGGAGCGTGCGTGGGTCGGTGATCCTGATTGGTCCAATGCAGAATCTGAATCGGAGATAAAAGCGAAAAGACTTCAAGATTGGAATCGGTTTGCCAACCTGGTTGGACAAAAAGAAATCCCCCGACTGGAAAAGATGTTCGGGGGATTTCAGCACCGGATTACAAAACCCGGCCTGGTCGTAAAGGAAGGAAAGGTCTTTGCAAATGTCCAGACCCCTGGGTTGATCATTCGATATACTCAGGATGGATCCGAACCCAGTGAGGCTTCTCCGGTATATGTATCTCCGATTCTGAAAAAGGGAGGGGAGAAATTCCGGGTTTTCAGTCCTTCAGGATCAAAAGGGCCTGTTCAGGAACTCGACTAAAGGGCCTTAATTTCTGGCTTGTATTTGCTGATCAATGCCTCATTGTAGACATCACTTTCATCGGAATTGGAACTGTTAAATACCTCAGGAACTGTTCCCTGTTCGAGCAAGATCGATGCAGCTTGAACCATGATAGCATTGAGAAGAGCCGCTCCGACAACGGTGGAGGTAGCCCCCATTTGAGTGTTGAGTCCATCAAGTTTGATGGCAGCATCTCCAACTTCCCCGAAAGTGTCCAGAAAAATATCGCAGACTTGAAACAGTTTCAGTCCGGACGAATGTCTCGAGTCAAATTTTTTGGAATGGCTGTAATTGGTAATTACGATGACTTTGGCTCCTTTTTCCTGAGCGATTTGAGCCATTTCAATGCTGACCGAATTCCTTCCTGAATTGGAGGAAATGATAAAAACGTCTTTGTCGGTCAGTTGGTATTCTTTGAAAAGCTCTTTGGCGTAGCCTTCCCTGCGTTCCACTGCTGTACTTGCAGTAGCACTGACGTGCAGCATGAGGTCAGGAACCAAGATCGGGATGACCCGGGCAAATCCTCCGGCCCGATAAAATATTTCCTCAGCCAGCAAGTGGGAATGACCCGTGCCACTGGTGTAAATCCAGCCTTGGTTGGCTAAAGAATTGGCGATCCATTTTGCAGCAAGACAAATTTCTTTTTCCTGTCGGAAGGCCCGTTGGAGTTTGTCAAACACTACCTCCCGATAGCGCTTGTGAGGTTCGGTACTCATGGTATGTTAGGTGGGTGATTTTTTAATTTAAGATAATTTCATCCACAAAAACCCAAGCTTTTGCCCCTGCACCCGGATGCCATGCAGGGAGTTTTGCCACGGGTTTTACCCGGATTTTCACCTTTTCAAATGGAGATTCGGGCAGAGGATAGGATAAAACCCCAAATCTAACTTCTTCGATTTTAGCGGATTGAGAACTTGGTGTTTGGGGAAGCTTTTGCCAGCCCAGGGAAGTCCCGGTCCAGATTTCGACGGTTTCAGGTGGGAAAATGTAGGCGCCTTCGTTTAGCAGAATGCTCATACTGAGCTCCTTTGGCTTGGAGTTTTTTTCCAAAAAAATCTCGATTTCCATTGGAGTATCCGTAAATCCCAGCCAATCTCCTGAAGTATGATTTGCCTTTCCTTTCATTCCGTCAAACAGCGAAGTGGCTCCCTTGGCTTTGTAACGCGTGTGGGGTTCAAAGGCCAGCTGATAGGATTGAGGTTTCATACCTTCTTTGAAAAGCAAATTGGAAACAGTTGGGCTTCCCATCCAATCCGGGGCAAAGGCTTTCGCGCGGATTTGGGAGGTATTTTTGATCCAGATGGGACCCGAATAAACCGGGCTGTTGACGCTGTCCGGATCGGAACCGTCCAGCGAATAGCGGATTTCAGCTGTCCGGATGGGATGGGAAAGAATCAGTTCCAAGGAATCCCGGAAAAGCTCCTTCTCAAACTCAATTTTGGGCGGATTGAGGGCGTAAATAATTCCTTTTCCATCAAAGCCGAAGTCAATCCGGGCAGAGGCCAAATCTTTACGTAGCGTTTCTTTGGCCTTCTCATCCAAACCCGAATTCCAAAGGAACAGCTTTCTGACCTGTTGGAGTTTGCCCAGCGCAGCTGCCGATTCAGGTCCAAGCTCGTTTCCCGAGAGGGCTAGGTTTCGGAGATTTTCCAGTCCTTCCAGATTGGCGATTTGAGGAGCTGTGATTCCGGTAAAGTTCAATTGAAGTTCCTCCAGATTGGGAAAATCCCGCAGGAAGCCCAAGTCTACTTCCGCCAGGGGCATCCGGTTGAGGTTGATTTTGACCACCTGTTCACTGACTTTTTTGAGATCCTTCAGGGAACTTGGGTCAAAAGCCGAAGTGCCATAATAGGCGACTTCCAAAGCCGGGGAACCCGGAAAAACGGGGTTGACCTTACGGAAGAAGTTGTTGAGGTCCCTGATGTCCGAATCCGAGGCCGGATCGAAGGTGTAGGTTTTCTGGTTGGAAAAGCGGTTGGAAGCAAGCAAAAACAGCGGCTCGTCGCTTTTCAATTCGGTCACCTTCTGGTCAAAGGAACTTCCCGCTGCCACCCAAAGCTCCAGGATTTCCAGTTCTTCATCGGTCAACTGGGCCTTGTTTTTGGGAGGCATGTGTTCTTTTGCCTCAAGCGGTAAGTTGATCCGCTGGATCAGCAGGGATTTTTCCAGATCACCGGGAATGACAAATGGCCCGTTTTTCCCGCCTTTTTGCAATCCTTCCAGATGATCCATGCGCAATTCACCCTTTACTTTTCCTTCCTTGTGACAGGCCATGCACTTGGCTTCCAGAATGGGCTGTACCAGATGATCGAACACTTCTGCATCTTCAAGTGCTACCATTTCCACAGCTTTTTCCTGAATCGGTGCCAAAAGAAAATCTTCTCCATGGGTGAGATTGGCACCGAAGTGCCCGGTCAGAATAATGGCCAAAGCAAGTGTCCCGGTCGAAATCCGCAGGAATCCGGAGGACTTTTCCCGGTAAAAGTAAATCAGGACAGCCAAGCCCAGAGAAGCGACACCCAGCCATTGATGCCAGAGGAGTGCGTCGCCTTCGTACTCTTCCCGGGCCAAAATCAATCCGGCTACGACCGTGATACCTGTCAGATGGGAACCAACCAACAAGAGCTGGGCTCCGGCGTTCCGGAGCTTTTGGTCCGAAACCCAAAGTAGACCCACGGCCATCAGCAGCAGTACAATCGGAAAATGGAGAATCAATGGATGGGCTCTTCCCAGCACCTGAAGCAGGGCGGGGATTTCCAACCGGTCACCGGCCAGGCTGAGCACCAAGGCCAGTCCCAGCCAGACAAAAAGCAGGTTTTCAAGAATCGGAACGATCCGGGATACTTTGGGCATAGGGGGGAATTAAGCGATCAGGTCTTTTACTACTTTGCCATGGACATCGGTAAGCCGATAGCGTCGACCCAGATGTTTGTAGGTAAGTTTTTCATGGTCAATTCCCATCAGGTGCATTACCGTAGCCTGGAAATCGTGGACGTGAACCGGATTTTCGGTGATGTTGTAGCCAAAGTCATCTGTCTCCCCGTAGACCATTCCGGACTTCACGCCGCCTCCGGCCATAAATATGGAAAAGGCTCTGGGATGGTGATCCCTTCCGTAGTTTTCCGGCTGAATCTTGCCCTGGCAGTAATTGGTCCGGCCAAATTCCCCTCCCCAGATGATCAGGGTTTCATCCAAAAGTCCACGCTGCTTTAGGTCTGTGATCAGTCCGGCAGTGGCCTGATCCACGTCTTTGGCCTGTCCGATCATCTGGTTGGGTAGGTTGTCGTGGGCATCCCAGCCTTGGTGGTACAGCTGGACAAAGCGTACTCCGTTTTCGGAAAGTTTTCGAGCCAGCAGACAGTTGGAGGCATAGGTGCCCGGTACTAAACAGTCAGGACCGTAAAGTTTGATTACGCTGTCAGGTTCTTTGCTTGTATCGGTGATCTCTGGAACGGCGGTCTGCATGCGGTAAGCCATTTCGTATTGCTGCACTTTGGCCGTGATCTGCGGATCGTTAAATTCCTGATAGTTCAATTCATTCATGGCGGCGATCTGATCGATCATCCTGCGGCGCTGATCCCGGCTCATGCCCTTAGGGTCAGAGAGGTAAAGCACCGGGTCCTCCGAGTTGGAAAACTGCACACCCTGATGAGTGGCATCCAAGAATCCGTTGCTCCAAAGCTTGGAATAGACGCCTTGCCCGTTTCCTTTTCCGCGGCTGAGAAGCACACAGAAAGCCGGCAGGTTGGCGTTTTCACTCCCCAGTCCATAGCTCAGCCAGGATCCCATGCTGGGTCGGTTGCCCACTTGTGCTCCTGTTTGGAAAAAGGTCAAAGCAGGGTCGTGGTTGATGGCCTCGGTATGCATGGATTTGACGATCAGCAGATCATCTACCACGCTTGAGATGTGGGGAAAAAGCGAAGAGATCCAGGCCCGGCTTTCTCCGTACTGGTTGAAAGGGAAATAAGAACCCACCAGTGGGAAAGAGCTTTGTCCGGCAGTCATTCCGGTCAGACGCTGTCCGCCCCGGATCGAATCGGGAAGTTCCTGACCGAAGTTTTTATTCAAAAGCGGCTTGTAATCGAAGGTTTCCAACTGGGAAGGGGCTCCGTTTTGGAACAAATAAATAATCCGCTTGGCCTTGGGTGCAAAATGGGGCAGTGCCCGCATCAATCCGTCTTCGGCTTCCTGCTTTCCGGTGAATAAGTCCGGAATCAGCAGCGATCCCAGCGCAACGCTTCCGATTCCCAAGCTAAGCCTTGAGAGAAACTTCCTTCTGTTGTGGTTCAGTCCCTGTTCTAAAATTTCCTTTTCCATCTCAGCTTTTGGTTATCGTTTCTTCCAGGTTGTACAAACTCACAATCACCTGCATCAAAGCGGCGTTTTCCGGGGTGATTGCTTTTTCATTCATCGGGTATTCGCCCACATCCAGAGCTTTTTTGGCAGTTTCGGGATCGGCTTTGAATTCCTCCAACTGGGATTGGTAATAGTCCAGCAGCAGGTCTTTTTCTTCGGATTTCATCTCCCTGCACACGATCCGCTTGAAAGCTTCTGTGATGGCGGCTTCCTCATCCGGGGAATTCTCGGTGAGCTTGGTAGCCAACACGCGCGAAGCTTCCAGCACCATCGGATCGTTCATCATCACCAGAGCCTGCAGCGGGGTATTGGTCCGATTGCGGCCGATTTCACAGCGATCCCGGTTGCTCGAGTCGAAAATGATCGCCTTGGGAGGAGGTACAGTCAGTTTGATGAAATTGTAGATTCCTCTTCGGTACAATTTGTCCCCTGTGTCCTGCACATAAGTGGCCAGGGTACCCCTTCCGGAGGTGGCAGCTTCCCAAAGTCCGGAAGGCTGGTAGGGCTTGACACTCGGACCTCCGATAACAGGTTGCAACAAGCCACTGCTGGCCAGAACCAGATCTTGTATGTTTTCGGCAGGAAGTCGCATACGCGGAGCCCTGGCCAGGTAAAGATTGTCCGGATCAATGGACAGGTGATCCTTGGTGATCGCTGCCGACTGTCGATAGGTTGCAGAAAGCAGGATCTGTTTGATCAGGCGCTTGATGTCCCAGCCGTTTTCCATGAAGTCAGCCGCCAGCCAGTTTAAGAGCTCCGGATGGGTAGGCAGATCGCCCTGCATGCCGAAGTCACCGGCTGATTTGACGATTCCTTTGCCGAAGATTTCCTGCCAGATCAGATTGACAAAAACCCGGCTGGTAAGCGGATTATCCCGGCTGGTTGCCCATTTAGCCAAGCCCAGGCGGTTTTTTTCGATGTTCTCGGGAAACTCCAAAATGGACGCCGGGGTGGAGGCATCCACAGGTACCGTAGGGGCATCGTATACTCCGCGGTCGAGGATGTAAGTCGTGCGCTTTTCTTCATTTTCTCCCATCACTGAAACGCTGAGTTTGGTGGTGTCAGGGTGGTTGATGAAGTTCATGATGCCGTCCAGATCGTTTCGCTCGATCCAAAGAATCGGGGTTTTGGCAGGTTTGGATTGGCTTACGTCTCCTTCAAAGCCCTTTTCCTTTGAGTTGTTGAAGAAGGCGAACAGCTCGTAGTATTCTTTCTGGGAAAAGGGATCATACTTGTGGTCATGGCACTGGGCACATTCCATGGTGATGCCCAAGATCCCTTTGCTGAAGGTGTTGGTTTTGTCCAGGACGTATTCGATCCGGTATTCCTCTACGATGATGCCACCCTCTTCGGTGTACTTGTGATTCCGGTTGAAGGCCGTGGCCAAAATCTGCTCCTTGGAGGCATTGGGAAGCAGGTCTCCGGCAAGCTGCCAGGTCAGAAACTGGTCGTAGGGAAGATTTTTGTTGAAGGCATGAATCACCCAATCCCGGTAGGGCCATTGGGTTCGGTATTCGTCATCCTGGTAGCCGTAACTGTCCGCATACCGGGAAATATCCAGCCAGAGAATGGCCAGTTTTTCCCCAAAGGCAGGCTGGGAGATCAGTTCATCCAGCAGGTTTTCATAGGTGTTTCCTTCGGAAAAATCCGCGTACTTGTCTAGAAGCTCGGGTGTGGGCGGAAGCCCGGTCAGGTCCAGACTGGCCCGTTTGATGAGTTCGTGCGGCTTGGCTTCCGGATTGGGCTCCAAGCCTTTGGTTCGCATTTTCCGGTAAGTAAACGCATCAATTTCATTGGTTCCCCAGTCGGATTTGGGAACAGCCGGCTTTTCCACTTTCAGGAAAGCCCAATGAGGTTCGTATTTGGCACCCTGCTCAATCCATCGGGTAATCAAGGCGATTTCTTCGGCAGTGAGGCTGAGATTGGACTCCGGAGGTGGCATCTGTTCCGAAGGGTCAGTAGAAAGAATGCGGTGGTAAACTTCGGATTGCTCTGGTTTTCCGGCCACAAGGGCAAATTTTCCCGGACTTTCTTTCAGGGCTTTGAATGCGCCCTCCTCGGTATCCAAGCGCAAATCAGCTTCCCGCTTGTTGGCATCCGGGCCGTGGCAGGCAAAGCATTTGTCAGACAGGATCGGACGGATGTGAAAGTTGTAACTGACCTGATCTGTCCCTTCCAGTTCTGGGGAATCTGTACTTTTTGGGGAGCAATTCCATACCGAAAATGCTGCCAGAAGATACCCAAAAAGGCGTAAGGAGTTGAAATAAGTCATTTGGGGATTGCTAATTTGAATTTCTTAAGTTATAAGAAATTTTTAAATAAGTCGTCCTTACTTTTTGATAAAAAACCAAAATCCAAACTTTCGTAATTCTCATCGAATGACCGTAAAGGAAAGCATCAGGTTTGGCAACGATTTTAAAAAGGTCCCGAGCAAAACTCCTTAATTTAAAAAAAGGGACTAATCCACATAGAAAATAAAAAAAGCCGCTCGAATGGAGCAGCTTTCTTGTTTGGTATTTGATTGAATTATCCTTTAATAACCGAAAAATCAAAGGTTTCCAAAAACTTCGTGGTAAAGTTTCCTTCCTTGAACTGCTCGTTTTCCAACAGGGCAATGTGGAAAGGAATGGTGGTTTTGATCCCGTCGATCACAAATTCTTCCAACGCCCGCTTCATTCTTACAATCACTTCCTCACGGGACTGACCGCTGACAATCAGCTTTGCAATCATGGAATCGTAATTTGGAGGAATCACATAACCTGCATACACGTGAGAATCCACTCTTACTCCACGTCCTCCTGGAATATGAAGATTCAGGATCTTTCCAGGGCTTGGACGGAATCCGTTAGCCGGATCTTCGGCATTGATTCGGCACTCCATCGCATAGAGTTTAGGGAAATAATTTCTGCCTGAGATGGTTTCCCCGGCGGCAACTTTGATTTGTTCCTTAATCAGGTCAAAGTCTGTCACTTCCTCCGTAATCGGATGCTCCACCTGAATTCGGGTGTTCATCTCCATGAAGTAGAAGTTGCGGTTTTTGTCCACAAGAAACTCGATGGTACCGGCACCTTCGTATGCAATCGCTTCAGCACCTTTGATGGCGGCTTTACCCATGGCTTCACGGAGTTCCTCAGTGATGAATGGGGAAGGGGTTTCTTCCACCAATTTCTGGTGTCTTCGCTGGATCGAACAGTCTCTTTCAGAAAGGTGGCATGCTTTCCCGGTTTTGTCACCTACAACCTGAATTTCAATGTGACGGGGCTCTTCTACGAATTTTTCAAGGTAAAGACCGTCATTTCCAAATGCAGCACCGGATTCCATTTTGGCGTCATCCCATGCTTTTTTGAACTCCTTGTCTTCCTTTACAATCCGCATTCCGCGACCACCGCCACCGGCGGTAGCTTTCAGGATGACGGGATAGCCCATCTCATTGGCAATTTTGAGCCCCTGTTCAATGGAGTCCAATAGTCCTTCAGAACCTGGGATGGTCGGAACGCCCGCTGCTTTCATAGTAGCTTTTGCAGTGGCCTTATCACCCATTTTGGCGATCATATCCGGGGAGGCACCGATGAATTTGATTCCGTATTCTTCACAGATTCTGGAAAACTCGGCGTTTTCGGAAAGGAATCCATATCCCGGGTGGATCGCATCTGCATTGGTAATCTCAGCAGCGGCGATAATCCGAGGGATATTCAGGTAAGACTCTCGGCTAGGTGCCGGACCGATGCAAACGGCCTCATCAGCAAAGCGAACATGCAAACTGTCTTTATCCGCAGTAGAGTAAACGGCCACAGTTTTGATCCCCATCTCCTTGCAGGTACGGATCACACGCAGGGCAATTTCACCACGGTTTGCAATCAATATTTTCTTAAACACGGTCTTTTTTGGTTTAGTGAAAAAATCAACCTGCCGGATCTACCAAGAACAAAGGCTGATCGTACTCAACCGGAGAGGCATTGGAAACCAAGATTTTAACGATTTTGCCCGAAATCTCAGATTCGATTTCGTTGAAAAGTTTCATGGCTTCGATGATGCAAACGGTCTGACCTGCTTTTACAGAAGAACCTTCGCTTACAAAAGCGGGAGATTCCGGATTTGGAGTCAGGTAGAAGGTTCCGATCATTGGTGATTTGATTTCTACCAAATTGGATGGTGTAGCCGCTGGAGCAGGAGCAGGAGCCGGTGCAGCTACGGGAGCGGCAGCGACCGGTGCGGGAGCAGGAGCTGGGATTGCAACAGGTGCATGGACAACCTGAGGAGCTTCAGCGTATTTTTTGATGGAAAGTTCGAATTCTTCGGTCTTGATTTTTACCTCTGCAAGGCCGGAATTTGAGATGTAATCAATCAATTCCTGGATCTCTTTCGCTTTCATAGGATTCTTTTTTTGTTCAATGTCTTTGGACATTTTGATTTGGGTTAAAAACAGAAAAGCTGCATAATTTAATCAAATCATGCAGCTATTGATAGTTATTTTACTCTTTCTGAATACGATCCGTCTCGGGTGTCAACCTTGATCATCGTGTCCTGATCCACAAAAAGTGGAACCATCACCGTAGCACCGGTTTCTACAGTGGCAGGCTTCAGGGCATTGGTTGCCGTGTCCCCTTTTATACCAGGTTCGGTGTAGGTAATCATCAATTCCACGAATGGAGGCAATTCCACCGAAAGCGGAGTTTCTGTTTCGGCGTGAACCAAGATGTCCACGTTTTGGCCATCCTTTAGGAGCTTGGGTCTTTCGATCAGTCGCTCTTCCAACGAAATCTGCTCAAAAGTCTCCGTATCCATGAAGTTGTAACCCATGTCATCCGCATAGAGGAACTGGTGAGGTCGTTTTTCCACACGGGCAGTGGTTACTTTTTCGCCGGCATTGAACGTCTTGTCGAGGGTTTTTCCTGTTCTAAGGCTTTTTAGTTTGGTGCGGACGAAAGCTGCTCCTTTTCCTGGTTTTACGTGCTGGAACTCGACAATGGAATAAATGTCATTGTTCATTTCCAGACAGAGTCCATTCTTAAAATCTGCAGTACTTGCCATAGTTTAGTTTATATGCTGTTTGATTATTTCGGATCGTATGCCCACTTCAGGTAAATGGAGCCCCAAGTAAATCCACCTCCAAAAGCTGCCAAGATCAAATTGTCGCCTTTTTTGAGTTGGTTTTCATATTCCCAAAGGCAAAGTGGGATAGTTGCAGCGGTGGTATTGCCATATCGCTCGATGTTCATCATGACTTTTTCCGGTCCGACTCCCATTCGGTTTGCAGTGGCATCTATGATTCGCTTGTTGGCCTGATGAGGGACCAACCAGGCGATATCTTCTCCTTTGAGTCCGTTTCGCTCCATCACTTCCGCACTCACATCGGCCATATTGGTCACCGCGAATTTGAACACAGTGGATCCTTCCTGATAAGCAAAATGCTCCCGGGCGGCCACAGTTTCGGCTGATGCCGGACGTCGGCTTCCTCCTGCTTTCATGTGAAGGTATGGAGCGCCCGAGCCGTCGGATTTCAGGATTGCATCCATGATCCCGACTTCCTCCGTTGTGGCTTCCAGCAAAACTGCACCGGCACCGTCCCCAAAAAGGATACAGGTGGTTCGGTCCTGATAATCCACGATGGCAGACATTTTATCCGCACCGACTACGATTACTTTCTTATAGGTTCCGGACTGGATAAACTGTGCGCCCATTTGCAGAGCATAGAGAAAGCCTGAACAAGCGGCACCGAGGTCAAAACTAAAGGAGTTTTTTGCCCCCACCTGATCTGCAATGATATTGGCAGTGGCGGGAAATGGCATGTCTGGAGTTACAGTTGCGCAGATGATCACCTCGATATCCAGCGGATTGGTTCCGGTTTTTTCCAAAAGACCTTTGACAGCCGCGGCACCCATGACAGAGGTTCCTTGATTTTCGCCCTTAAGGATTCGTCTTTCCTTGATTCCGGTGCGGGACATGATCCACTCGTCATTAGTTTCGACAAGGGTTTCAAGTTCCTTGTTTGTCAACCGATATTCAGGGACATATCCTTGAATTCCGGTGATCATGGCTCTGATTTTGTCCATTTTGCTAGGTTTAAAAGGGAGAAATTCCGTGAAAATTTCTCGAGCTGGGTTGTTCTTTTTTCAGGAATTTCCTGAGGAGGGTCAAAAATAGTACAATGCCTTCTGACCACCAAAACCAAACCTTCACTCAGCCTTCAAGTGCTTGCAAGTCAGCTGTTTTCAGTTTGGACAAACAAAAAATCCATTCCGTTTCAGGAATGGATTCGATTCGTTTTATGCGAAAGGCAATTAAGCTCTTACTTCTTTTTCGATGATTACTTGTCCTTTATAGTACAATTTACCGTCAAGCCAGAAAGCTCTGTGAGGCAAATGCATTTCACCTGTGGTTGGGCATTTTGCCAATCCAGGAGCTTCCAGTTTATAATGAGTTCTTCTTTTATCTCTTCTGGTTTTCGAAATTTTGCGTTTAGGATGTGCCATTGTATGCGTGGTTTATGATTGTTCTTTGTTTTTTAACTTCATTAATTGTTCCCATCGGGGGTCGACCGGCTTGGATTCCTCCTCAGCTTCAGTTGCCTCTTCTTCAGATTCACTTTCCAGTTCATCGTCGATGTACACGTATCCTCCCTCAGCCTCGTAATCCTCTTCATCCAGTTCATTTCTGTAGTCAGGATGGATTTTTTTGGCAGGCAAGGCGAGCAGAATGTACTCATAGATGAGTTGTGCCACATTGATCGAGGGAGTATCCCTGGTGATCATGTATACGTTTTCATCGATTTCCTTTTCCTCAGGTCCGTACTTATAGATCATCTTTTCGGTTATGTCCAAAGGATGATCAAATACTTCCAGGCTGCGGTCACAGGTCAACTGCACGGTACCTTTGATGTGAAAAATGAGCTCAATGACATTGGCTCCTTTTTCCATGATGACCCTTGTGGTCAAACGGCCTTTCTCGACGATTTCATTTTCTTCGAAGTTTTGGAAAAATGAATCTCCAATTTCAAAGTCAATTTCGTGGCTTCCTTCTTTGAACTTAATGACTTCAATATCAAAGGCTTTCCAGAATTTCACGATTCGTCCTCCCGATTTAAGACCGCAAATGTAGGCAATAATTTAAAATAGCTAAAACAGAACTTGAAATAAAATTTGGTTCTGAATGCTTTTTTTGAAGAAAATAAGGCTATGCCTCGACTTCTTGCGGCTGATGCTGATTGATGATATCTGCAGCCAAATGCAATGCTGCCCGCATGGACCCTTCGTCTGCCAGGTTTTTTCCGGCAATGTTGTATGCCGTGCCGTGATCAGGGGAGGTGCGTATCACCGGCAGTCCGGCTGTGAAATTAACCCCAGAACTGAAGGCAATTGATTTGAATGGGATGAGTCCCTGGTCGTGGTACATGGCCAACACTCCGTCAAACTTCTGTTGGTGCATCATTCCAAAAAATCCGTCGGCAGGATAGGGACCAAAGACGTATTTATTTTGATCCTTGAGTTCTCTAATGGCCGGTTTGATCACTTTTTCTTCCTCTTCTCCCAGCAATCCATCTTCTCCAGCATGGGGGTTCAGTCCCAAAATGGCGATTTTTGGTTTGTTGATTCCAAAATCCTCCTGGAGGCTTTTGAGGAAAATATTGGCTTTCTGCTGGATGCGTTCTTTGGTGATCGATTGGGCTACCTGAGCCAATGGAAGATGGCCGGTCACTAAGCCCACTCGAAGATTGTCATCCACCATCATCATCAGGCTGTTTTTGGCGCCCACGGCCTCAGTGATGAATTCAGTATGGCCGACAAAATGAAAATCTTCCGAATTGAGGTTGTTCTTATTCAAAGGTGCGGTGACTAAACCCTGGATTTTTCCTTCTTTCAGGTCATTGACTGCGGCTTTCAAGGCCTCCAGCGCCATTTTGCCGGCTTCCTGGGTTTCCACGCCCGGGATCACTTCCGGGCATTCTTCCAGTACATTGATCACGTTGATCTTTCGGTGCTGGATTTCATCCAAAGAACGGATCTGAGTGAAGTTGAAGTCTTCCAAACTCATGAGTTTGCGGTAGAAGGTCAGGGCTTTTCCATGACCGTAAATCAAAGGCGTAAATGACTTGTAAACGCGGCTGTCAGCCAATGCCCTCAATGTCACTTCCACTCCGATTCCGTTGATGTCTCCAATGCTGATTCCCAGGATGGGCCGTTGTTTTTTCGCGTTCATGATTTGATCTCCTAAATGCTGAGTCAGGACAAATTTCCCCGACCTTTTGGAATATTCCCTTATTTTTAGCCCTGCAATATAAAAATTTATCAGAGCCGGAGGATGGAAAAAGTCAAACCTAAAAAGCATCTGGGACAGCATTTCCTGACCGATTTGAGCATTGCCGAGCGGATCGCTCAGGCAGTCACCGGTCATGGAGGTGTAGCCAAAGTGCTGGAAATCGGCCCCGGCATGGGTGTCCTCACGGATTATCTGCTCAAAAATCCCCAGGAGCTTAATTTGATTGAGATCGACAGGGAAAGCATTGCTTACCTTCATAAAAAGTATCCCCAATTGGGAGACCGAATCATTGAGGGGGATTACCTCAAGTTTGACATGACGAAGGTTTTTTCAGAGAAGTATGCCATCGCAGGCAATTTTCCCTACAATATTTCCTCCCAGATTTTCTTTAAAGTCCTGGAGGAGAAAAACCGGGTGACTGAAGTCGTGTGTATGCTTCAAAAGGAGGTTGCGCAGCGGATTGCTTCACCAAAAGGTAACAAAGACTACGGGATTCTGTCCGTTCTGCTTCAGGCTTGGTATGATATCGAATACTTGTTTTCCGTTCCTCCAGGCGTTTTCAATCCTCCTCCCAAAGTCAATTCCGGGGTAATCCGTCTTCGGAGAAATGCGGTTGAGAAGCTGGACTGCGATGAAACCCTTTTCTTCAAAGTTGTCAAAGGAGGTTTTGGAAATCGGCGAAAAACGCTTCGTAATTCCCTGAAATCTTTTCAGCTTTCGGAGGAATTCAAAGCCCATCCGATTCTGGACAAACGTGCCGAGCAGTTGGATGTGGCAGATTTTGTTTTTTTGACCCAACAAATCGAAAAAGGTCGTGGAGCCCATTAAGCAGTTTGAGCTTTCGAAAGAATACCTTGAAAGTCTCCAGTTGGGGATTGAACAGGAGAATGTTGACTTTATTCAAGAATCTCTGGATGGAGTCAATGTGGCGGATATTGCCGCCATCCTCGATGAGCTTACCATGCCCGAATCGGTCTATGTGCTCCGCTTGCTGGAAAAGCAGCTGGCAGCGGATATCCTGATCGAACTGGATGAAACCACCCTCGCAAATGTTCTTCGGGAATTCGAAAATTCAGAAATAGCCGAATGGATTGAGTTGATGGACTCCGATGACGGAGCCGATATTCTAAATCTGCTCTCTGAAAAAGACCGGGAAGAAGTTATCTCGGAGTTTCAGGACCGAATCAAGTCTGAGCAGATTCTTGAACTCCTCCGCTATGAAGAAGATACCGCGGGTGGTATCATGGCCAAGGAATTTATCCGGGCCAACAAAAACTGGAATGTGATCCAGACCATTAATGAGATCCGCCGACAGGCCGAGAGCGTAGAGAAGATCTATTCGATCTATGTGGTCAACAACAGGCAACAGCTGCTGGGCCGGGTTTCCTTGAAAAAGATCATTCTGGCGGCATCAGATACGCGCATTGAGGATATTTACGACGAGGACGTGGTATCTGTGCAGGTTCACCAAGATCAGGAAGAAGTCGCCACGGTGATGAGAAAGTATGACTTGGAATCGGTGCCTGTAGTCAATGCCAAGAATAAACTGGTCGGGAGGATTACGGTCGATGACATTTTGGACGTGGTGCAAGAGGAGGCAGATGAAGATATCCAAGCCATGTCAGGTATCTCGGATACCGTCGACGAATATGACAGCGTGGTCAAGCTGACCAAAGCCAGACTTCCCTGGCTGTTGATCGGAATTGTGGGGGGATTGCTGGGAGCTGGATTCATCGGATTTTTTGAAGAAGGCCTGAGCAAAGTAACGGCTTTGGCGTTTTTTATCCCCTTGATTACTGCAACGGGAGGGAATGTGGGGATTCAATCCTCTACTTTGGTGGTTCAGTCTTTGGCGAATAAATCGGCTTTTGACAACAGTATTTCCCAGCGGTTCATCAAGGGTCTTTTGGTGGCTTTGCTCAATGGTCTGGTCTTATCTCTTTTTGTGTTCGGAATGGTGGTTTTACTATATGGGGAAGAGGTGAAATTTGCCATGGTGGTTTCTATAGCCCTGTTTTCCGTGGTGTTGCTTGCATCCTTTATGGGAACGTTTACTCCTTTGGTTTTGGATAAATTCGGTATCAATCCCGCACTGGCTTCCGGTCCATTCATTACCACGGCAAATGACTTGCTGGGTTTGGCGGTATACTTTTTAGTGGCCATGTCTCTCTTGAGTATTTAATCCCTTGAAATGCCCAAAAGAAAAGGTTTTAACATCGGGGGTTGAATCTTTTGGGCGGTCCATTTTACTGGTAAAAAAGAACAATAAACACATGAAAATTCTGATTATCGATGAGATGCACCTCAGCATGGTAGAAATGCTGGAAAAGGCCGGTCATCAGGTTACCTATTCTCCAAAAATCACCCGCTCAGAAATCCTCGAACAGGTCGGACCCTACGATGGTCTGATCATCCGGTCCAAAACGCCAATGGACCGGGAACTTCTGGAAAAGGCCGTCAATCTGAAGTTTATCGGAAGGGCAGGAGCAGGACTGGATCAGATCGATCTGGATTACTTGGTGGAGAGGGGAGTCAAACTTTTTCACGCTGCCAAAGGAAACCGAGATGCCGTTGCCGAGCATGCGGTCGGAGGCTTGCTGGCTCTGTTTAACAACCTCATCAAAGCTGATTCTGAAGTAAGAAAAGGGATCTGGGACCGGGAAGGAAACCGTGGATATGAACTCATGGGCAAAACCATTGGGATCATGGGCTATGGGAATATGGGAAAATCCTTTGCCAAGCGTCTGAGCGGATTCGGAGTCAAGGTGTTGGCTTATGACAAGTACAAGATGGACTTTGGAGATGAGCTGGTGGAGGAGGTGAATTGGGAAAAGCTCAAGGCAGAGGCAGATGTGCTCAGTATCCATGTGCCCCTGACTCCTGAAACCCGCAATTTTTTCACATTGGAGGAGCTTCAGGGATTTGCGAAGCCTATTTGGCTGATCAATACCGCTCGGGGAGAAGTAATCAGTTTTGCGACTTTAAATGCGGCTTTTGATCAGGGAATTCTCCGTGGGGCGGTCCTGGATGTATTGGAAAATGAAAAATTCCAAAAGTTTAGCCCCGAGCAAAAAGCAGAATTTGAAAAGTTAGCTGAAAGGTCAAATGTGATTTTCTCCCCACATGTAGCAGGCTGGACTTTTGAGTCTTATGTTAAGATTAATGAGGTGCTGGTGAAAAAAATTCGAAAAGCTTTTAGGAAGTGATTTTGGGCTTTTTCAATCACTAGACCAAATTCAGAGGACTTGCTTTGTCCAAAAGCTTTCCTATCTTTGCTACACACATAAAGGCAAATGCAAAGTAACGGTCTCCACCACGTGACCGTTACTTTGTTTTTTGTGCCTTTCGAAACGTGAATAAATTATGTCAAAAGTACAGTATTACACCGAAGAGGGACTGAAGCGTTTGAAAGATGAGCTTCAGGAATTGAAGACCAAAGGAAGGGCTGATATTGCCCGGCAGATCGCAGAAGCCCGCGACAAAGGGGATCTGAGTGAAAATGCAGAATACGATGCTGCCAAAGATGCCCAAGGTCTTTTGGAACTGAAAATCGCCAAGTTGGAAGCAGTGGTTGGCAATGCCCGCGTTTTGGACAATTCTCAAATGGACGCGTCTAAGGTGGGAATTCTGAGCACGGTGAAAATCAAAAATGTGAAAAACGGGATGACCGTAAGCTATAAACTGGTTTCCGAAGAAGAAGCGGATTTGAAAGCGGGAAAAATTTCCTTGGCCTCTCCGTTTGGAAAAGGCTTGGTCGGAAAATCCATCGGCGACATTGCGGAGATCAATGCTCCTGCAGGCAAGCTTCAATTTGAAATTCTGGACATTACCTACTAAACCCAATCCCGGCCTGTTCCGGGATTTTTTTTTGCGAAAGCTATGGCAAGCATCTTCACCAAAATCATCAACAGAGAAATCCCCGCCCATATCGTGGCTGAGGACGAGAACTTCCTGGCCTTTTTGGATATCATGCCCCTGGCCAAAGGACATGTGCTCGTAGTGCCCAAGCAAGAGGTGGATTACATTTTTGACCTGGAGCCTTCAACCTTGGCCGGATTGCATCTTTTTGCCCAGAAAGTGGCCAAAGCCATGGACAAAACCATCAAATGTACCCGAATCGGTGTGGCTGTGATTGGTCTGGAAGTTCCCCACGCGCACATTCACCTGGTGCCACTGCGCACCATGGATGACATCAACTTTTCCCGACCCAAGCTAAAACTTACCCAGGAAGAATTGGCAGAGGTGGCTGAAACAATCCGAAAGGGATTCTAGTCAGTAATCAGTTGCAGTGTTCAGTGTTCAGTCGCAGTGATCAGTGTTCGGTCGCAGAACTCAGGGTTCAGTTGCAGGGATCAGTCCCAGTGATCATTGTTCAGTCGCAGAATTGGATCGCAAATGCTAAAAGCCTACATTTTTTTTTGAGCTGAATTTGTCTGGGTTCAGGATCATGTAATTGAGGAGTCTACCAATTTCCTTTACTTCCAGGCTGAGCTTTTCATAAGTTGATTTTTCCAGGTATTCGCAGGCAAATGCAAAATCTAACCAAACTTGGGTTTCACTATTTTCCATATCTGAATCACTAAGTTTGGAAACGAAATGTGCAGGATAATTTCTCTTTCGATAAGATTCCCCGATACAGGCACACACAGATCTACTCGATCTCCGGATTTGGTCTGTCAAGGAGAACTTTTCCTCTTTGGGAAAGCTTTTTGAGATTTGGAAGATTTCCATGGCTAGATGAAATCCTTTTTGATACGCTAAAAGTTCGGTAAAGTCCATTTGATCAAAAGTTTAATTGGTGACCGAATTTATTCATTTGCAAAAAATTACCCAAGCCTAATTCAGACTTGGGCGATTTTATTCTAAACTCTTAAGAAAGTTCTGAAGCTCTTAAACTATACTGAACTTTGTTGACTGAACACTGAGACTGATCACTGAACACTGAGACTGATCACTTCACCGGTTTAATCCAAATGTTCCGATAAAGCACCTCGTGTCCTTCTGCCTGAAGTTTGAGCCCTCCCGGAGTGTCGGTAATCCCTTTTCCTCCGTCATTTCCACCATCGATCCCTGAATTGGGACCTCCCCAGACTTGTTTGATTTCCACATTGTCGTGGATTTTCACTCCGTTGAAAAATACGGTAACCCGGGCTTTTTCGGTCAACTTTCCGTTTTCAAATCGGGCTGCCCGAAATTGAATATCATAGGCATTCCATTTACCCACCCCGTTGTATTGCTGAGAGGTAGGCAGGTGCTCGTTGATGACAGCAGCCATTCCGTGCAATCCGTAATCCCCGTCCAAAACTTGGATTTCGTAGCGGTTTTGCAGGTAAACCCCGCTGTTTCCACCCGGATTTTTGATCAAAAATTCCACATGTGCTTCGAAATCCCGAAACTCATCGATGGTCACAATATCGGCCGCACCGTACTTTCCACCTGCGCCTGCCGGATCATTGCTGCTGATGGCTTTCCCTCCATCCACAGGATCTGTTACTTCCGGCCATTTGATCGGCATTTCTGAGGAAAATCGGGGTCCTTCCCAGTATTTCCAGTTTTTGTGAAGGGATTTGGCTGTTCCGTCCAGGTAGACTTTTGCTCCTTTTGGAGCTTTGGTTCCCAAGTAGCTTGCCTCTTGGGCGAAACTGGAAAGTGTGCAGAGCAAGGTGAGAGACAAGGCACCTGCCAAAATTTTAAAATTCATAGGTTTTGGGTTTTGAAATATTTATACAAGCATAATGGAAGGGGATGCCTTTCATCATGGATCAATTTGGTTATTTTTAACTGAAAACATACTTTTTATCCAATGAAATCGAGTGTGACATTAGCGAAAAACCTAAGGTTAATTGACCTTGAAGCGAGATTCCACATGGCCTTTAAAAATTAAATGAAAATCAGATGAAATGGCAAGGAAGACGACAAAGCTCAAATATTGATGACCGACGGGGACAGGGCGGTTCAGGAAGTGGAGGATTTAATCCTTTGCTCTTAGGGCCTTTATTGAAGATCCTGTTTTCAAAAGCCGGACTGGTGATTATCGGCTTGTTTTTGGTGGTTTCCTTTATCACCGGAAATAATCCCCTGAGCCTCTTGGGAAGCTTACTGGGTGGAGGAGGAGGTCAGGGCATTACCACCGAAACCAATTATACTCCCACCGCGGAGGAGGATGAAATGGCTGCTTTTTCTGCGACTATTTTGGCCGATACTGAGGATGTTTGGAATCAGCAGTTGGACAATTATCGTGAACCCACGCTGGTTTTGTTTACGGGATCAGTTGCTTCAGCCTGTGGCTCTGCCAGCAGCGCAACCGGTCCTTTTTATTGCCCTGCAGATGAAAAGCTGTACATCGATTTGAGCTTTTTTCAGGATATGGAGCGTCAGCTGCAAGCCGGAGGAGACTTTGCTTATGCCTATGTGATCGCGCACGAGGTAGGGCATCACATCCAAAAAATCATGGGGATTACGGATGAAGTCCACAGTTTGAGAGGAAAAGTGAGTGAAAAAGAATACAATCAGAATTCTGTAAGGCTGGAACTTCAGGCGGATTTCCTGGCAGGAGTGTGGGCACATCACAGCCAGAAAACAGCTGGTATGATGGAAGCCGGAGACTTGGAAGAAGCACTCAATGCTGCCCATGCCATCGGGGATGACCGACTTCAAAAACAGGCCACGGGTAGGGTAGTGCCGGATTCCTTTACGCACGGTACTTCGGCCCAGCGGATGAAATGGTTCAAAAAAGGCTTTGAAACCGGTGATTTGAGTCAGGGGGACACATTTGGCGCAAAAGACCTTTGACTCAAAACCAACCAAAAACTGTCCCGACACTTTTCACCCCGAGTATCAAAGTAATCAGCCAAATCCCAAGGGCAATTACGGTAGCTGAGGTTGAGTTTTTGTACTTCCCCAAAACCACCTGCTGAGTGGCTATCCAGATGATCCAACCGCTGATCACCGGAAGCAAAATGCCGTTGGCTAATTGGGCCAGGGTAATTAATTGGACCGGTTTGATTCCCAGGGAGGAAAAAAGAAGTCCCAAACCTACAATTCCTCCCATGGTGGTGCGCATGGGTTTAGATTTGATTTCGGTGTCCCATCCCATGATGCCGCAGACGACAAATCCTGCCGCCAAAGGGGCAGTCAATGCGGAAGTCAAACCTGCCGACAACAATCCAAATCCCATCAAGTAGCCGGCAAAACTTCCAAAAACGGATTCCAAACCTTTGGAAACATCAATCGCAGAACTGATTTCAGTACTGGTATTGGAAGCGCCAACGATCAAAATAGCCATGGAAACCACCCCTCCTAAGATGACTGAGATAGAAATATCCCTGCGCATCAAGGACAGATCAGATTTATTTTTCCATTGTTTGTTGACGAGAGACGCGTAAAGAAAAAGATTGTAAGGGACGACCGTAGTGCCGATCAAAGCAACCAAAGTTGGGATTTCAGCTTCATTCCAGCTGGGTATAAATCCTGCCAAAAGCTTGGAAAGATCCGGTTTGGTCAAGGCGGCAGTGACCATGAAGGCCAAGGACATCAGGATGACCAAGGCTACGAGAATCCGCTCAAGCGTTTTGTAGCTTCCTGTCCAAAGCAGCAAAAAAGACAGCAATCCGAGAAGAAAATTTCCGGATTGGAGTGTAAGGCTTCCCAGTTGAATGGTCGGTGCTTTCCAGTAAAAATCCAGTCCCAGATTTGCTCCTGAGATGTTTCCGGATTCGTAGGCAGCATTTCCCAGGACAATCGCTACCAGCACCAAGCCCATGGAAAATACCCTGAAAAAAGGTCGGTCTGTCTGATTCCTGAGCAATGTGCTTAGGTCTGATCTGGTAACGATTCCGATTCTTCCGGAGATTTCCTGCAGGATCACCGTTGCCAAGATCGAAAGCACCATAGCCCACAGCAGCGAAAAACCAAAGTTTGCTCCGGCCAGGGTACAGACGGTGACCGTACCTGGTCCGATGAATGCCGCCGCGACCAGGGGGCCAGGTCCTAAGTTTCGGAAGAAGTTTTTTAAGCTCAAGGTTGAAATTTTCGGAAAATAGAGATTTGAGTAGAATTTTTGTAGGTTTTAGTGTTTACTGGAAATATTTATCCTAAATCTGATTTATGCTTTGGCTCAAACGACTCAGTAAGCTCCTAGCCGGTTTGCTTTTGACATGCATCTTCTTTTTGCTTTTGCTTTACAGAAGCGATATTCCTGCGGAGGAGATTGCTGCAAAATACCGTACCCCCGAGTCGCACTGGATCGAGGTGGATGGAGTAAATGTCCATGTGCGCTTAATGGGAGAGGGCGAGCCTATATTTTTGCTTCACGGGAGTTTTTCGTCTCTTTATACCTGGGAAGTTTGGCAAAGGGAATTAAGCCCGTATTTCATGACGATTTCCCTGGATTTTCCGGGACATGGACTTACGGGACCGGATGAATTGAAGCGATACAGTATTTCCGATTACAGCGCCTTGGTTCTTTCTTTGGCAGAAAAGCTAAACCTTGAAAAATTTCATCTCGCCGGAAATTCCATGGGAGGGGCGGTGGCTCTTCAGATCGCTTCCTCACGGCCCGACAAAGTGCTCACCCTGAATCTGGTCGATGCCTCTGGCGCACCAAGACTCGAGTCCCGAAGTCTGGACTCAACTCAGACTTCTGCCCGGGGAGGAGGGGCTTGGGTGTTTAAGCTGATTGAAAACCCGATTTTCTCCCAGATTTTTCTCAAATGCACACCCAGATTCCTCTTTGCCATGAACATGAAAGAAGTCTATGGGGACGATTCGAAAATCGGTGAGGAAACGACCGATCGATACTTTGAACTGATGCTTCGGGAAGGAAACCGGCAGGCGACTTTGGATCGCCTGAGCGTACCTAGAAACTCCAAATTTGATTTTGAGCGGCTGACCATGCCGACTTTGATCCTTTGGGGGGCGAAAGATTCCTGGATTCCGGTGACTCAGGCCCATGCCTTTGAAAAAGCAATACCCGGTTCCAATCTGATTATTTTTGATGAGGCAGGGCATGTGCCGATGGAAGAAATCCCGACGGAATCTGTCGCGGCGTATTTGTCCTTTTTGGGTGTGGAGGTAAGAAAAAACTACCTTGAACCGCCTAAACAAATCGTGTATGCCGATTGAATCTCTTTTGTTTTTGCTACTTGGCCTTCAGGTTTTACTTCTGGCTTGGATTTTTTTCCGGAAAAAAGATGATCGAGAAAAGCTCTTCCTTCAATCCGAACTGGCCAGAATGAGCAAAGAACTCGCTCAGGCTTTGGGCGAAGCCCGAAAAGAATCCAATGAAAATCTGACTCAGCAATTCCGATTGATCTTTGAGAATCAGCGGGCTGGATCTAAAGATCAGAATGAAGCCTTGCGGGCTTTTGGCGAAGTCGTCCGCAACACCATGCAGGATCTGAACAACCTACAGCGGGAAAAATTCGGAGAACTCAGCCGCCGACAGGACGAATTGGTCAAAAACACCGAAATGCGCCTCGAAAAGATCAGAGAAACAGTCGATGAAAAACTTCAGAAAACACTGGAGGCTAGACTGGGGCAGTCCTTTGAACTGGTCAGCAATCAGCTTCAGGCTGTTCAGAAAGGCTTGGGCGAAATGCAGTCACTCGCCAATGGAGTGGGGGATCTCAAGCGCGTGTTGACCAATGTCAAGAGCCGAGGGGTCTTGGGTGAATACCAGCTTCAGGCAATTCTGGAAAATATGCTGGCTCCGGATCAGTACATTTTGAATGCCTCAGTCAACGGAAGCCGCGAGCGTGTAGAGTTTGCAGTGAAAATGCCGGGGCAGGACGAGCAGGTACTATTGCCGATCGATGCCAAGTTTCCTCAGGAATCGTATTTGAGACTGGTGGATGCCTACGAATTGGGGGACAAAGCTTCTATTGATTTTTGCCGTCAGGAGTTGATCAGGGCAGTCAAAAAAGCAGCTTTGGATATTCAGAGCAAGTATATCCATCCACCGGGAACGACTGATTTTGCCGTTCTTTTTCTGCCTGTCGAGAGTCTGTATGCTGAGATTCTCCGTGAACCCGGCTTGGCCCAACAGATTCAGCAGGATTTCAAGGTAATTGTGACCGGACCAACCACCCTTTCGGCCATTTTGAATTCCCTGCAAATGGGCTTCCGCACCTTGGCCATCCAAAAAAGAAGCTCCGAGGTTTGGCAAATCCTGGGGGCCATCAAAACGGAATTTGGGAAGTTTGGGGAATTGCTGGAGAAAACCCAAAAGAAGCTCCACGAGGCCAATTCCGAACTGGACAAGCTAGTTGGAGTTCGTACCCGGGTTATCCAGCGAAAATTGAAAGAAGTTCAAGAGCTTCCAGAGGAAGAAAGTCAATCCTTGTTGGAGGAATAAATAGGGATTGGAAAGAAAAATAGAGGATAAGTCAGCTGAAGTTTCTTCCGATTTTTTATCTTAAAAATTCTTAGGCAAAAGAAAATGGCTTAAGTCCTGAAAACCATTTAGAAAGGTTATAATTTTGCCACCCTTTCAGATCAGTCTAATTACCTCTATGGGGATGCATATTGTTATTGCCGGTGCAGGAGACATGGGATACCACCTTGCCGAGCAATTGAGTTATGAAAATAAGGATATTACTCTGATCGATACCGAGCGGGACGTATTGGAGTATGTAGCTTCCAAACTGGACGTCATGATCATCGAAGGTGATGCGACTTCTATCGATGTTCTTCAGCAGGCCAATGTGGAGAAAGCCAGTATGGTTTTGGCCGTCACCACTTCAGAGAAAACCAATATTGTTACTGCCGTTTTGGCCAAACAATTGGGAGCAAAACGGGTGATGGCCCGGGTGAGAAATCACTCCTATCTCAATGAAAGCAATATTCCCTATTTCCATAATCTAGGGATCGACAATATCATATCACCGACCATGCTCTGTTCCCGGGAGATTTTCAATATGATTGAAAACTCCAGTTTTACAGAGGTATTTGACTTTGGTGGTGGTAAACTCAATATTGTCGGAATCACCTTGGATCAATATAGCCCCTTGGTCAACCAGCGGATTCAGGACACCAAGTCTGATCCGATTTACGAGGACATCCGGATTATTGCCATAGTCCGTGATCAAAAAACCCTCATTCCCAGAGGAAGCACAATTATCAGAAACAACGATCACGTTTTTTTCATTTCTAGCAAGAAAAACACCGAAACAATCCAGGAGGTCTTGGGCCAAAAAAAGGTGAAAATCAAAAACGTGATGATCATCGGTGGGGATGATATGGCAGTTACCACTGCCCTGAAGCTCCAGGATAAATACCGGGTCACTTTGGTCAATAAAGATAAAGAGCGCTGCAAATGGCTTGCGGAGCATTTGCCGGATACCCTCGTGATCAACGGGGATTATAAAAACATTGAAATGCTGGTAGAAGAAGGCTTGGAGCAAATGGATGCTTTTTTGGCTTTGACCGAATCCTCTGAGACAAATATTATCACCAGCCTT
>CAYONF010000050.1:0-29947 GCA_964405255.1 uncultured Limnohabitans sp.
GGCCCTCGATCATCTGGTGTGACAGCCGGGCGGTGAGCGTAGGTGAAAAGGCCTTTCAAGGTTTGGGAGCTGAGTATTGTCTTCCACATTTACTCAATTCCCCCGGGAATTTCACTGCGTCCAAACTCAGGTGGGTGATGGAAAATGAGCCCCAGACTGCTGCCAAAATTCACAAAATCATGCTTCCAGGTGATTTTATCGCCATGAAGTTGACCGGGGAGATTCTGACTTCTGAGACCGGATTGTCCGAAGGGATTTTCTGGGATTTTCAGGACAATGGCTTGAGCAAAAAGCTCCTCAAGCAAATGCAGATCCCCAAAGAATGGATCCCGGAAGCAGTTCCTTCTTTTTCCGTTCAGGGAAAAGTATCTGAATCAGCGGCAAAAGAAACCGGATTGGAAGCCGGCATCCCAATCGCTTACCGGGCAGGAGACCAGCCGAACAATGCTTTTTCCCTTCAGGTATTGAAGCCGGGGGAATTGGCAACCACTGCAGGAACTTCCGGAACGGTCTATGGCGTCTGTGATACACCGCTTTATGACCCCCAGTCTCGTGTGAATACCTTTGTCCATGTCAACCATTCAAAGAAAAATCCTTCCTACGGAGTTTTACTTTGTGTAAATGGCACAGGAATTCTGAATTCCTGGCTGAAAAAGGTCATGGGAGGGACAAGGATTTCTTATGAAGAAATGAACAGTTTGGGGAGTTCGGCTATGATCGGTTCGGAAGGATTGGTCTTCATTCCTTTTGGAAATGGAGTAGAACGAATCATGCAAAACAAACCGGTCGGGGCGCATTTGCTCGGATTGGATTTGCTAAAGCATGACAAGCGACACGTGGTCCGGGCTGCTCAGGAAGGAATCGTTTCGGCCTTGACGTATGGTTTCCGAATCATGAAGGACATGGGAATAAATCTTCAGACCGTGAAAGCCGGGCATGCGAACATGTTTTTAAGTCCGCTGTTCCGAAAGACATTTGTTCATATGAACCGCGTAAATCTGGAGCTTTATGATACCGATGGAGCTCAGGGTGCAGCTCGCGGGGCGGGGATTGGAGCGAAAGTGTTCAATTCAGAACAAGAAGCGTTTCTTGGCTTGCAGCTTTTGGAAACCTTGGAACCAAACAAGAATTTCTATGAACCTTATGAGCAGGCTTATCACAACTGGGAATCCAAACTCAAACAATTACTAAATGCCGGGATTTGATCCCAAAACCGAACTAACCTATTTACCTAAATAACCAAGAGAATTATGGCTAAAACTTATTTCCCATCCATTGGCAAAATTTCTTTCGAAGGGAAAGGAAGTGACAATCCCATGGCTTTCCGCTACTACGATGAGAACCGAATAGTAGCCGGCAAAACCATGAAGGAGCATTTCAAATTTGCAATTGCTTACTGGCACTCCTTCTGTGGAACCGGTGGAGATCCTTTCGGACCCGGTACGATTGTTCATCCTTGGGATGCGAGTCCAGATCCGATTCAGCGGGCCAAAGACAAAATGGACGCAGCTTTTGAATTCATTTCCAAAATCGGAGTAGACTATTACTGTTTCCATGACATTGATTTGATCGATGAGGGTTCCAGTTTGGCTGAGTATGAAAAGCGGATGCAGATCATCACCGACTATGCCCTTGAGCATCAGAAAGCTTCAGGAATAAAATTGTTGTGGGGAACTGCCAACGTGTTCAGCAACCCGCGCTACATGAACGGCGCATCCACCAATCCAAACTTTGACGTGTTAGCCTTTGCAGGCACTCAGGTGAAAAATGCACTTGACGCGACCATCAAATTGAGCGGAGAGAATTACGTATTCTGGGGTGGACGAGAAGGCTATATGTCTTTGCTCAATACCGACATGAAGCGTGAAAAAGAGCACCTGGCCCGCTTCCTGACCATGGCTCGGGACTATGCCCGAAAGAATGGCTTCAAAGGCACTTTCTTTATCGAGCCTAAACCAATGGAACCTACCAAGCATCAATACGACTACGATTCTGAGACGGTGATCGGCTTCCTTCGTCATTTTGGACTCGACAAGGATTTCAAACTCAATATTGAAGTAAACCATGCAACCTTAGCCGGTCATACCTTCCAGCATGAGCTGCAGGTAGCTGCTGACACCGGAATGCTGGGATCCATCGATGCCAACAGGGGCGATTATCAAAACGGCTGGGATACTGACCAGTTCGCGTTGAATCTTCAGGAATTGGCCGAGTCCATGCTGGTCATCCTTGCAGCAGGTGGTCTTCAGGGAGGAGGGGTAAACTTTGACGCCAAAGTCAGAAGAAACTCAACCGATCCCGAGGATTTATTCCTTGCCCACATCGGAAGTATGGATGCTTTTGCGAGAGGTTTGTTGATTGCTGCAGATATTATGGAGAAATCCGATTACCTCGAGCGCAGAAAGAACCGCTATGCAAGTTTTGATTCAGGAAAAGGTAAGGCTTTCGAAGAAGGAAAGCTTACCCTGGAAGATCTGAGAAACTATGCCTTCGAAGTCGGAGAGCCAAAGCAGATCAGCGGAAAGCAAGAATATTTCGAAAACTTGATCAATCGGTTTATTTGATTGAAATTAAAGGAGACTTCGGTCTCCTTTTTTATTCCCAAATCACCCAATATGAAAAAACTGCTGTTCATTCTTCTGGCTTTCCCGTTGCATATCGCATGTGAATTTTCCAAGCCTGACTCAGAGGTTAAGTTTCCAAAATTAATTTCTGACGGCATGGTTCTCCAGCGGGACCTACCAATCAAAATCTGGGGAAAAGGCATCCCCAAGGAAAAGGTACGGGTGAGTCTTGCCGGTGCAATCGGGAGCACTCAGGTGTTGGAGGACAGCACCTGGTTGGTGCAGTTGCCGCCCTTGCCAGCCGGGGGTCCATATGTTCTAGAAGTCAACCTACAAACAGTCAAAGATGTCTATGTCGGAGACGTTTGGTTGGCAGGAGGCCAATCCAATATGGAGTGGATACTCAAGGCCGGAGTGATCGGTGCCGAGGAAGAATTTGCCAAACCGGATTTTCCCCAAATTCGATTTTTTAAGGTGCCAAAGGATTACAGTGCCGAAGAGAAAACGGATGTTTCTGGAGGGGAATGGAAAGTGGCCAATGCCGAGAACCTGCCCGAATTCTCAGCGGTGGCTTGGTTTTTTGCGAAGCGAAATCATCAGGACATGAACGTGCCGGTGGGGATCATAGAATCCAACTGGGGCGGAACTCCGGCCGAAGGATGGACGGAAGCTAAAGTCCTGGCAGAAATAGCCGGAAGATCCTACACTGAGGAGTCTAAGGAAGTGATCGAAAACGCCGAAAAGTGGAAGGAAATTCTGACTGAGAACGAGAAAAGAAGGGAAATGCGTGACCTGCTGGTCGCGAGGCCCGACTCGCTGGCTGCGGGAGAAGTAGCCGCTATTGGATACAATGACGGGGATTGGAAATCCATCAACCTTCCTGCTGACAATCCCTTGGAGCATATTGCTTGGGTCAGGAAAAAATTCAATCTCAGTTCAGCTGGAGAAGCAACCTTGACTTTGCCGCACCTCATCCAAATGGCTTACCTCTATGTCAATGGAGTGCAAGTCCATTACAAGGATTGGAGTGCTGAAATGTCCGAACTTACAATCCCAGCAGAAATTCTAAAAAAGGGCCAAAATGTCCTGACGATCCGCGCCGTCAATACCTGGAATAACAAGCCGGAGATTGGAAGCAGAGGTGAAATGTATCTCACTCAGAACGGACGGAAAATCAATCTGGAAGGAGCGTGGACGTATTCCAATGATAAGGTGGAACCTCAACTTCCTTTGGTGGAATACCACAATTGGAAGCCGGGATTTATGTTCAATGCCATGATTGCGCCGTTGACCAACTATGGAATCAAGGGAGCAATCTGGTATCAGGGAGAAAGCAATGCCGGACGGTATGCAGAATATCGTGAGCTTTTTGGGACCATGATTACCAATTGGAGAACCCGCTGGGGGATTGGAGATTTTCCATTTTTGTTTGTCCAGCTAGCCAATTTCATGGAGCGAAAAGAACTTCAGCCGGATAGCAACTGGGCACAGTTACGAGAAGCTCAAACTCAAACCTTGGAATTGCCAAACACAGGAATGGCGACCATCATTGATATCGGAGAAGCTGGAGACATTCATCCCCGAAACAAAAAAGACGTGGGTGAGAGACTCTGGCTTCAGGCCAAGAAAGTGGCTTTTGGTGAGGAGGTACTCGCCGGTGGTCCGATTTTCAAAGAAGCAAAACGAGAGGGTAATGAACTCATTTTGACATTTTCCGAAACAGGCGAGGGCTTAAGGTTAAGCACAGGAGAAGAGGTAAAAGGATTTATCGTAGAAGATGCCGAAGGCCAGTTTGAAGTGGCAAAAGCTACGATTCTTTCATCTGACCAAGTCAGCCTGACCATTCCGGAGGGTTTTGTTCCGGTAGGAATCCGATATGCCTGGGCGGATAATCCCGAGGTGAATCTGGTGAATCATCTGAATCTCCCTGCCAGGCCATTCAAAGCTGATCTTTAAAAAAAGAGGCAGTCTCCAAAGTAAAGTATGTTACATTGAGCAAAGTCGAAATCGGGTCCGGAAAACGGTAAAAGACCTTCGACTACGCTCAGGCTGACAACAGAGCGATTCAAGAGACCGCCTCTTTTTTATTGGATTTTCTCAATCAGTTCTTTGGCTTTGGTCATTTCGTCTACCTTCTCCTGAAATTCCGGCCGGGGTGGAACTTTGGCAACATTTTCAAGGAAATCAATGGTGCTGAACAATACCCCTTGCCAATCCTCTGAAGTGATGGAGGAAGCGATGACGTGATCGCCTGCCTTCGGAAAAGCCTGTTCCCGCTTTAACTCGGCAGGGGTTCCCAGTTCCTTGAACATTTCCTGCATTCTGGGAACGGACACCACAAAGTCTTGTTCTTCTTCACTTTTATAATAATACCCAAGAAAAAGAGGCTGATTTACTTTTGAAAAAGTTTCAGGGTTCATCTCGCTGTAAAGAATGGTAGCGAGACTTTCATAACCATTGATGTGGTAATCTTCGGACCAAAATGCTTTCTTTTCGCCTTGTCGGTCCTGATGAAGCACGCTGTTTTTCATCATGGTCTTTTCCATCAGGAATTTGGTCCAAGGCTTGAAAAAGCCTTCCAAGCGCTCTCCTCCATCCCGGATAGCCGGGGAATAAAGCACCACCGCCTTGATTTCAGGTTGCTGACTGGCTAAAAGCAGGGTCAATGCTCCGCCCATGGAAGTGCCGACTACAATCACGGAATCCCCCAGACTTTTTCCGATTTGGTAGGCTTCTCCTGCTGCATCGGCCAGTTTTTGGGCGGTAAGGAATTCCATGCTGTTTGCGCGCTGAATGCCATGCTCTGGCAAGCGGGTCACAAAAAGATTTGCTCCAAAATGCGTCGCTAGGAAGCGATGCACGGGATCGCCCTCCATCGGACTGGCTCCAAACCCGTGGATATAGACAATGGAATAAGGCGTCTTGGCTTTGCTGGTGCTATCGGCCCAGTATAGGTAAGCCTCGTTTCCAGGTTTTAGGCCGATGACGGTGTCCTCCCGCTGGTTTACGTAAGCTTCCAATTCGGAAAGCCGGGTGGGTACTTCCGGGAAATGGACAGTAAGTTCTTGCTGTTTGACCTTTGGACCCAGCATGTAGACAATGACCAAAACCATGGCGGTGGCAAAGAGGCCCAGGAAAATTTTGCGAAGCATAAAAGTTAGTTGGTTTTAAGGTGGGGTGAAGTAGAGTCAAGTATTTTTTGGGTACCGTTTCTCAAGAAAAGAAAGGTCCGGGTTTTAAGCTGTGAGTAATTCGAAGGGCTGAGGGTTAATTTGGTGCCGAAATAAACGGAGACATTACGGAAATCCCTCATTTCTGAGATTTTTTCCCCATCGGGAGTGATCAGAAGATAAGAAATGTCAGTGCCGACCGGCAAGCCGGCAAAAGGCGCAGTCAAGACCACCGATATATTGGAGATGTTTCGAAGGTTGTAGGTTTGAATGCAGCTGAGCGCAAAAGCCTGTCCGGGAAATGAACCTGAATTCAAGGCTTCCAATTCTTGGATTTCAAGCTCAAAGTTGAACCCAAACTCCGAAAAATTCACAGTATCCGAAGCGGTGGCATAGCGCTGATTTTTATAAGGACTGTAGAAAATCTCCTTGATCGAAACCGCATCGGCTTCTATTGGCGTGGGGCAGCCTTCTACAAAATCAACTTCTTCTATACAGGAGACCGTAATCATCAAGCTGAGATAGGTCAAGCATAGGCAAAAGGTTGCCCAAGTCTTTTTTAATACCCGCTTCCCGACTTTCACTGTTCGCTCCATATCCTAAATTTAAGAATATCCTTTTTATCTGATACCGAGTAGGAGGATACCGGTTTTGTTTCTTTTCTACTCAAAGAGAAAGAAGCTGATTTTTATTTACTCTAAGGCTTAAGCCAGAATTAAAACAGGAACAACTGGGAAAGTTTGATTTTTATCAAAACTTCTGTGTCCATTCGGACAAAGCCTGTTCGGAACCGTACAGGTTTTTCTTTTCCAAATCACTTGATTTCAGGTGTTTAAAAAAAGCTGAAAATTAAATTTCCTTAACCTTGGATACCGGAGTGTAACCTTGACCTTCTCCCGTTTTGGGCAAATTCTGTCCGCTTCTGTGACAGAAAAAGCCAAAAATCCCAAATCCGATCGAAGTTTGATGAAGAAATCGTGACCGATTCCACAGAATCTTTTGGGAAGAACTTTAAAAAAATTTAAATGACGAAGTCTGAAATCCGGGATTTGGACCGTGCCAAAATGGGTTGGTATGTGCTTCGCATAAAGACTAGCACAACACTAAACCAACATCATTATGAAAACCTTATTCACTTTCGCACTTGCAGGCGCCTTATCTTTTAGCAGCCTTGCAGCACACGCAGCCGACGATTTGATGGCATTGTCAGACGTCAAGGCAAAATTCAAAAATGTAAATGTACTTCTCAAAGGAGGAGTGGGGGAAGCCAAAGTTGCCCTTTTTGATCAGACAGGTCGAAAACTTCACCAGAGAAAAGTTACCGTAGGAGAGATGGACTTGATCTTGCCCTACAACCTCACCGAATTGCCGATCGGTGAGTACCAGGTAAAAATCAGTACCGAAGAAGAGCAGGTGGTCTACACCGTGGAGACTTTTGAAAAGCCGATTCCTACCTCAGAGCTTCCTTTGATGGCCTATGGTAAAATCATCGACGACGAGACCGTAACTATCGCAGTGGTCGGACTGGATGAACCTGGGGTCGAAGTGGAAATCCGATCCACCGAATCCAACAAATTGATCCATGAGGAGGAAATCGATCAGGCAGAAGGATTCCGAAAAAATTACAAGTTGAAAGGCCTTTCTCCAGAAGATGTGTACATCCAAGTGACAGATGCCAAGGGCAGATCCAAAACCCTTCATTTTGAATAATTAAACCAGCCTGTTGTAGAAAAGCTTCGGATCGAAAGATTCGAAGCTTTTATTTTTTAAGCAGATGGGCAGTGAGCTTTTTTGCCAGTTGTTCTAAATCAGTGTTCAACTCTTTCCGATTGACTTCAAGGACTCTTTCACATTCTTTTTCAGGCAGATTGGAAAATCCATACCAAGCTCCCAGAATTCCTCCGGTCAATGCCGCGGTGGTGTCATTGTCCCGACCGTAATTGGTCAGAAAAATCAGGGACTGCATGAAGTCAAAATCTGAATAAATCATCGCAGTAAGTGATTGAAGGTAGATTTCTCCGGCATGAAAGGGCATATCCTGCTGCTTGAGGTCAAGTTGAGTATAGGCATATGCCAATGCCGGGCTGTTGGCCCGAATAGGTAGGCTATCCAGTTTTTTGGCTTCCTCATTGATCAAAAGTGCCTCCCGGAGCAGTTTGTAGGCCGTGCGGCCTACCAGCCTGCTTTGAAAATAGCCTTCCGGATCCAAGCGTAAGGCCGCAAGAAGATCTGATTTGGTGGCTCCCGGCTTCATTCCCGCTGCAGTCATCGCAGTAGCCAAAGCGCTGAGATCGCGGGCATAGCCGAGATCGTAAATGGCCAGTTTATAGCTTTCTTCATAAGCTTTACCCGGATCGCCCGGAAAAAACACACCCAAGGCAGGGGCATAAAGTAAACCAGCGCAGACCATTTCTCCTCCGTAAAATTTGGAAAGTGAATCGGCATAGCCCTCCAAATTATCTTCCAGAAAGGGCTGACTGACTTTTGCCCACTCTGACAGCCAATTGGCTTCCATCAGAGCCTTTTCGTAGGGTTCCGGATCCTTGCTTTCCAGAGTTTTGAACTTATTGAGGCTGTTTTGGTAGGTGTTTAGAATATGTCCGGCAAAGTCTTTGGGCTTCAATTGTCCGGGAGACTGAGAAAGCAGGTATTCAACTGTGAGTACTTTCCAGCGCGTATCGTCCGTCGTGCCTCCTGCGGGTAAGTTGGGGATCCAGGTGCCTTCAGGAGAGGTTTCCCGGATCATCGAATCCAGTCCGTCCACAAAACCATATTCCAGCTGAATACTTGACCGACTCCACATTTCGGTGGGCGCTCCCATGGCATCCCCGATGGCAGATCCGACGAGCATTCCCAGGATTTTGTCATAAAGCTCTGCCTCGCTCAGCCCGGATGGAGTGATGACTTCGGAGGAAAAGGAAGCTTGAGCCTCGGGTTCCGCTTTTTTTGCACAGGAAAAAAGAATCAACAGTAGAAAAGCGATGGGTTTGAGTTTCATGGTTGGGAAAGGAGGTAGTTTCTGGCTAAAACGAGCAGAGATTCTTTTTGAGAAAGGGTCAGATTTACCGGTAACTGGGCAATTCCCAGTAAGCGGCGGAGGATTTCTGCACCGCGGTATTGCTGGACCAAGGTGTGGTCAAAGGGTCTGGAGTAGGATTCAATAGCCGCTTTTTTCAATGGCTCTGTCAGTTGTGCCAAGTCCAAATGTGCCAAAAATACGCCCAAATCAAACTCAGGATCTCCCAGAAAGGCAAATTCAGGATCGATCACTTTTGGACCGGTATTGACTACCAACCAGCTACCCGGATAGTAATCTCCGTGAATCAAGGCAGTCCCCGGACTTAAGTAGCGCTTCCCTAAATTTTCCAAAGCCTCTTTAAGGACCAAATCCTTTTTGAAAGAAAGACTGAGGTCCTGTAAACCGGGCTGAATGCTATCCAGGTCAAGACCGTTTTCTTCCAGAAATGGGAAAATGAAAATGTGCTCGTGATTTAACTTTCGGAGGCTAAGGTTGTCTGGGAATTGGGTAATTTTCAAACCATGCAAAACACTCAGAAACCTGCTCAAAAACTGAATTTCATTCAGTGAAAGTGCTTTTTTCCCTGAATAAATCCCGGAGTAATCGGATCCTTTGCCCAGGTCCTCAGAGATCAGGATATGCTGCACCGAATCAAAAAGGACCACCCGTGGGGCGAGTGAGGACAGGAAGGCATTGCCACCGATGAGTTCCAAAAATTGATGCTCAACCACGATCCGTTCGATCGGGGCAGGGATCTGAGGGTATTTGCGCACGTAGGGTTTGGATTGTTTCAGGATCAGGCTACGCTGGTTGGTCTTAATCCGAAGTACCAGATTCATGTTGCTTTCTCCTGCCGGGGAAGATTCAAGGACTTGCTCACCGGTATTCCAATACGGAAGCTGATTCAATTCCTTTGTCGAGGTATTTTCTTTTAAATCAATCATAAGTTCAATTAGGGGCCAAGATAGCAGGATGACCACTTTTTTTATCCCAAACAGGAATATTTCCGGGAGAGGGAGTTAATGAGAGCAAAAGCGATCCATTCAAAATTGTCTAATTTTGAATAAGAAAAAACTAAACCCAAATGTTCGGACTACACAGATCCCTTTTTACCGAAGAGCATGAACTCTTCAGACAGAGCGTTAGAGATTTTATCGCTCGAGAGATTATACCCCACAATGCGGAGTGGGAAAAGCAAAAGATGGTTTCCCGTGAATCTTGGCTGAAGCTGGGTGAGAATGGCTTTCTGGGCATTCAAGCCCCGGAAAGCCTCGGTGGATTGAACATTCAGGATTTTCGCTACAATGCGGTATTGATCGAGGAACTGGGCTTGAGTGGCTGTTCAGGTCCGGCCATTGGTTATCCGCTACATTCGGACATTGTAATGCCCTACATCCTGCATTATGCCACGGAGGCAGCGAAGAAAAAGTACATTCCCAAAATGATTACGGGAGAATACATCGGAGCGGTGGCTATGACCGAACCCGGAGCAGGATCAGATTTGCAGGGCATGCGTACCACTGCAGTCGACCAAGGAGATCATTTTCTCGTGAATGGATCAAAGACGTTCATTACCAATGGATTTCTCGCCGATGTGGTCGTGGTTGCCGTAAAGACTGATCCAAACAAAGGAGCAAAAGGAATCAGCTTACTTCTCATAGACAAGGACATGCCCGGTTTCTCCAAAGGAGTTCCGTTTGAAAAAGTGGGTTTGCATGCTCAGGACACCTGTGAATTGTTTTTTGAAGAGGTCAAAGTTCCCAAAGAAAACCTGCTCGGGAAAGTAGGGGATGGCTTCAAGTATCTGATGACGGAACTGGCCCAAGAGCGTTTGGTCGTAGCTTTGGCTGCCTTGGCTTTGGCCGAATTTGCTTTAAAAGCAACCATCGACTATGTGAAACAGCGGAAAGCATTTGGAAAACCGATTTCCGAGTTTCAAAATACCCGATTCAAACTTGCCGAAATGGCGGCCGCACTGGAGCAGGGCAGGATTTATTGCGATTACCTAGTACAGCTTCACTATGATGGCAAATTGGACTCTGCTATGGCATCCGCCGCCAAGTACAACATGACCGAACTCCAGTGTAAAGTGGCCGATGAATGTGTGCAGCTCCACGGGGGCTATGGCTACATGTGGGAATATGGAGTCGCACGAGCATGGGCTGATGCGCGGGTACAGCGAATCTATGCCGGCACCAATGAAATCATGAAGGAACTGATTGCCCGAAAAATATTGGGGTAATTTGAAAACCCTTTGCGATGAGAAGGAATTTTAAGTAATTGGTAGAAAAAGAAAATTACCCAAATAACCAACGATATGTCCAATTTTCCCTGGCTCAAATTTTATCCTGCTTCGGTTGACAAAGAAGTAAACTGTTCAGCCTATTCCAGTATCAATGAACTTTTTGATGAGAGTGTCAAGAACTTTGGTCCGGCCGTGGCTTTTGAATGCATGGGCAAGACCCTTAGCTACACTGAACTGGACAAACTCAGTGCTCAATTTGCCAATTACCTGACTCAGGTTTTAAAGCTTCAAAAGGGATCGCGGGTGGCCATTCAGATGCCCAATATTCTCCAATATCCTGTGGCTATGTTTGGCGCATTGCGTGCCGGAATGGTGGTCGTCAATACCAATCCCCTGTATACTCCATCTGAGATGAAGCATCAGTTCAATGACTCAGGTGCGGATGTCATTGTGATCGTGGAGAATTTCGCTTCCAATCTGGAAAAAATCAGAAACGAGATTCAGGCCAAACACATCATCACAACAGAATTGGGGGATTTGTTGGGAGGACTCAAAGGAATTATCGTAAACATGGTGGTGAAGCATGTGAAAAAAATGGTTCCGGCTTTTTCCATTCCAGGAGCGGTTTCCTTCAAGTCGGCACTTTCCAAAGGATCTGGATTTACGTTCAAACCCGTTAAAACCACCCTGGATGAACCTGCATTTCTACAGTATACCGGAGGAACCACCGGTGTTTCCAAAGGCGCCGAATTGACCCATGGCAATATCGTGGCAAACATGCAGCAGATATCGTCATGGATGAAGCCGAAGCTCCGTGAGCGCGAGGAGATCGTAATCACAGCTTTGCCGCTTTACCACATTTTTGCCCTCACAGTCAACTGTCTGGCCATGTTCAAGATTGGTGCGCATAACGTCTTGATTACCAATCCAAGAGATATGAAAGCTTTCATCGGAGATTTGGCTAAGAAAAGATTTACCGTGATGACGGGTGTCAATACCCTTTTCAACGGCTTGCTCAATCAGGAAGCATTTAAATCTCTGGATTTTTCAGGGTTGAAAATTGCAGTAGGAGGTGGAATGGCCGTCCAAAAAGCCACTGCGGAAAAATGGAAAGCCACAACAGGGGTTCCTTTGGCTGAAGGCTACGGGCTGACTGAAACAGCCCCGGTAGCTTCCTGTAATCCAATTGATGGTACCGAGCGCATCGGCACCATCGGATTACCGCTTCCAAACACTGAAATCATGATTGCAGATGATGCAGGCAATCCGCTTCCAATCGGTGAACGAGGGGAAATTTTGATCAAAGGTCCTCAGGTGATGCGGGGGTATTGGAATCGACCGGAGGAAACGGCCAATGTCATGCACGGAGACTGGTTTAAATCCGGGGATATCGGGGTGATGGATGAGGACGGGTTTGTAAAGATCGTGGATCGAAAAAAGGAAATGATCCTGGTTTCCGGTTTTAATGTGTATCCCAATGAGGTGGAGGATGCGATTGCTTCCTGTCAGGGTGTATTGGAAGTTGGGGTGATTGGTATGCCAGATCCAAAATCCACCGAAAAAGTGGTTGCTTATGTAGTCCGAAAGGATGAAAATCTGACAGCCGAGAAAATCATTGAGCACTGCAAAGGATACTTGACCAATTATAAAGTACCGAGAGAGGTTTATTTCACCGAGGAACTTCCCAAATCAAATGTGGGTAAGATTCTGAGAAGGAAAATCAAGGAAGCTCACGTTGAGAAAATTGGGGCTTGAGTTGTGGAAAAATAAAATCACCTTTCGATAATCCTTAAAAAACCGCGATTCCGCGGTTTTTTCGTTTTTTTACAGATCTGAATCAAAATCCACTTTCCCGAGTTCGGATTATCTTCAAATTCAATTTTCAAATCTTCCAATCTTTCAATTTTTAAATCCGCTATGACCTGGCAATTAATCAAAGATGCAATACTCGGAAAGGAGCAGGATTTTACCAGTCTTTCCCTGAAGACTGCCATTGTGGTCTTGTCAATTCCCATGATTTTGGAGATGATGATGGAGTCGGCTTTTGCAGTCGTGGACATCTTCTTTGTGGCCAAGTTGGGGGAATACGCCATCGCCACTGTGGGACTGACTGAGTCGGTGATTGTCTTGACCTATGCCATTGGATTTGGGATCAGTATGGCTGGTACGGCATTGATTTCCAGAAGATTTGGTGAAAAGGAGTACGAGGAAGCCGGTACCGCCACTTTTCAGTTGCTGATTGTAGGAGGAGTGATTTCCATTTTCCTGGGAGTTGGGGGGTGGATTTTCGCTTCAGACTTGCTCCGGATTATGGGTGCCGAGGAAGCCGTGGTGCAATCCGGTACCACCTACGCCCGGATCGTTTTTGCAGGAAATACGGCAATCATGTTGCTTTTCCTGATCAACGGAGCATTTCGAGGTGCTGGTCAGGCTCATCTTGCCATGCGATCCCTGTGGATTGCCAATGGATTGAATATAGTACTCGATCCTTTGCTGATTTTTGGAATCGGATCCTGGGATGGATTTGGATTGGACGGAGCGGCAATCGCGACCACTTTTGGTAGAAGTATGGGGGTACTTTACCAGTTTTATCACCTATTTAACGGAAAGCATAAACTCAAAATCCTCCGTCATAATCTTCATGTCCGATGGGAAACTATCCGAAAAATCATTGATCTATCGCTGGGCGGAATGGGGCAGTTTCTCATCGATTCAGTTTCTTGGGTGGCTTTGACCCGGATGAATGCAGAGTTTGGATCGGCTGCCTTGGCGGGATATACGATTGCTTTCCGGGTGTTGATTTTCACGATTTTGCCTGCATGGGGACTTTCGGGAGCGGCAGCTACGTTGGTAGGCCAAAATTTGGGAGCAAAGGAACCGGGCAGGGCCGAGCAGGCCGTTTGGCTGACTGCACGATACAATGTGATTTTCATGGCTTCTGTCACCGGAATTTACCTCCTATTCAATCAGCAGCTGGCTGGCTTTTTCACTGATATTCCGGAGGTTCGGGATGTGGCCGCGCAGGGACTTTGGGTGATCGTGCTAGGCTATGTGTTTTTTGCCATCGGCATGGTTCTGACGCAGGCCTTCAATGGGGCTGGAGATACCAAGACTCCTGCCTGGATCAACATCGGGGTCTTGTTGGGAATGGAAGTGCCCCTGGCTTATTTTCTGGCTTTTCCCATAGGAATGAAATACCTGGGGATTTTCATCGCCATCGCCGTTTGTCATTCTTTCCATGCATTGGTCTCTCTCTATTTTTTCCGAAAGGGAAAATGGAAGACTATGGAAGTGTAGGGTAAGGTTTGGGGGCGATTTTTTCGTATTATTCGCAGATGAAGGCCTTTTTTCTTTTTGTTCTCACACTTTTTTCAAGTCTAGCCTTTGCACAGCGGATCAGCGGGGTGGTCAAGGAAAAGGGTAGCAACATGCCTTTGCCTTTTGCCAATGTTTTTATCAACAACACCACTATTGGAAGTGCTACAGATGAAAATGGGGTCTTTGTCATCACAGGCCAAATTCCTGAGACTTTTGAGTTGGTGGCCTCCTTTGTCGGGTATGAGACCGTTTCGGTCAGCATCACCCGAAATGGAAAAACCAACCTCAATCAGAATTTTGAGCTTCAGGCTTTTGAAGACAAGCTTTCGGAGGTAGAACTCAAAGCCCGCAGGGATAAAAGTTGGGATCGAAATATGAAACAATTCAGGGAAGTATTCCTTGCTTTGCCTGACGATCCCTACCTCAAAGACATCGAAATCCACAATCCCTGGGTGGTGGATTTTGAAAAAGTAAATCCGGAAAAGGGGGCGAATTATGTCAAGGCATCCGCGCAGGTTCCTCTGAAAATCACCAACAAAGCGCTCGGGTATGAAATTGATTTTCACCTTCAGGATTTCCGGATGCTGCGAAACGCCTCCCGGTTTTTTGGGCAGGTGTATTACAGTGAATTGATTTCGGAGGATCGGGAACAAAACACCCGATGGGCTGAAAGCAAGGAGAACAACTACCAAGGATCTGTTCGGCACTTTTTGAAGTCCCTGTTATTGGGTAAGTCGGAGGAGCAGGGATTCGAATTTTACCAAGCCTTTCCGGATGAGTTGGGCCGGCAGCGAACCAATGATTTCACGATTGAACTTGGAGAATCCATAAAAAAAATCAACCCAGACTCGGTGCTCAAGCGCCCGCTTGCCAATGGGAATTACCGAATTTTTCTCCCGGAAAGGGTAGAAGTCCACTACCGAAACAAGCCCTGGCCCAACGATTATTACACCAATGTCTACCATCCCATCAGTTGGCTGATTGCTCCGGGTGGCTATTTTGACATCGATCGAAACGGGGTTCTGATCCATCCGACCCAATTGGTGTTGTCGGGTCACATGGGCAGGCAGCGGGTGGCGCGGGCATTGCCATTGGATTTTGAGCCGAATGAGACCTTCAAGGGATTGGAAGAAGAAATTTCCCAACTGCGAAACCGGCATATCCTGCTCAACAATCTCCGGGAAAAACCCTGGCTGAGGACCAATAAGGCGTTTTATTATCCGGGGGAAACTGCCTGGGTAGGAGGGAGAATGCTGTATCAAAACGAAAATTCCGCCGATTCTCTGAGCCGTGTGGTATATGTGGAGTTATTGGATCCCAATCTGAAACCAGTGATTTCAGAGACTTTTCCCATTGCATCAGGGAAGATTTCCGGAGGATTTAGGATTCCTGAAAGCCTGCCCACCGGAGACTATTTACTGCGGGCTTTTACCCACTGGAGTTTGAATTTTTTGGAAAAGGATGTTTTTGAAACCCCGATCCTGATTGTCGATTTGGGACTTCAGCCCAAGGATCAATATGTGAATGAGGAGGAACTTGAGGGAGAAATCCAGCTCCAATCTGATTTCTCGATCACGGATTCTCTGGATTATCGAGTGCTGGAATTGAATCTTCGGTTTTTGGATTCCTTCGACAATCCAATTGATGCGGAGTTTCTCCTTTCGATGACCGATGTCAACTTGGTGCCGGAGATTCTTTACAAAAATTCGCTTTTCGAAGCCTCGGATTGGAAGGATGAAGCCCTGCCGGAGACTTTTCACGGAGAACTGACTCAGGCTATTGAATATGGGATTTCGGTTTCGGGGGTATTTTCCCGGGATAAAAACCGAAGGCCATTTATCAATCCGATCACCATTGTCCGGGATGATCTGGCGGATTATGGCTTGGTGAATACGGATTCACTGGGCAGGTTTTGGGCCACAGGTTTGAATTTTACCGATTCCGCACGGATAGCCATTGCGGCTTTGGATGAAAAACAAAAGCCCTTTGGAAGTGTCAGTCTCATTCCGTTACGGAAGCCTGTATTCAAGGGGTCTTTTCCCAAACTCAATTACGAATTGATCCCTATCGCACAAAAAGATACTGAACTGGATCAATCGGGGGATTATATTTTATTGGAAGAGTTTGTCCGGGAGGAACAAAAGCAGAAGACTGCGGAAGAGGAGAATTACGGATTTGGCAAGCCTGACCGGGAAATTAAGGAGGAAGAATTGGCGACTATTTCGCCCGATGCGATGTTTGGGATGCTGGGAATTAAAGGCTTGAGCGGTAAGATTGGCAATTTCACGTTTGGAGAAACGACCGGGATGCCTTTGCTGATCATTGACGGTCAGAATTACCCCTACTTAAGTAGGGAGGATTTTGAATTTTTGATGACTTCCTTTGTGCCCGCAGAATTGGAATCCATCGCAGTATACACGCTGAACAGTGCGATTTTTGGCATGGCGGGATATGCCGGAGTGATCAAAATCGAAACCAAAAACGGGATGAAATTCGGTCCCGAATCTGACCGGAAGTTCAACTCCACGGGTTTTCAGGTTTTCTCAGTGAAGGGATTCAGCAGCTTTACCGCTTTCCCTCAAGATCCCCCAGCAGGAACCTATCTGAAGGCAAGGCCCACACTCTATTGGGAACCTTTTGGAAAAAGTACATCAGGAAAATCCAGCTACCGGATCAAAATTCCATATGGGGTCACCACTGCCTACCTGCGGGTTGAAGGGCTCAGTCAGGACGGAGAGTATTTTTCCCGGGTGGTGAAAATGAACTGGTAAGAGGATGCTCTTATAAACTGAGATCCTGAGTCCGTCAATCCATCCGGGTTACCAGAATCTTGTCGATGCGCTGACCGTCTTTGTCTACCACCTCAAGTTGAAGGTTTTCCACAATCACTTTTTCACCCACTTCGGGGATACTGGCGCTTTTGTGAATCAGCAGGCCTGCCACTGTGGTGAATCCTTTGGTTTTCAGTTGGGTGTTTAGACCGAAGTATTTGATGAAATCGATGATGGCGTATTGTCCGTCCACCAGCCAACTGTTTTCACCGCGTGGAGTGATTTGGTATTCTTCCTGATCCAGTTCGGTAGCTTCCCCTACCAAAGCGTCCATCACATCGTCCATAGAGACGATACCCATCGTGCTGCCATATTCGTCGATCACAATTCCGTAATGTATTTTTTCCTTTTTGAAGAGGTCCATCACCTGATAAGCAAAGGAATTCTCATTGATGAATAGGGGTTTTCTGGCAACCTCTTTTATGGAGAAGTTTTTTTCCAAACCGGGTTTGAACAAGTCTTTAACCATTACCATCCCGATGATATCATCCAGGTCATTGTCCACACAGAGAGGATAGGCTGAATGCTTTTCGCTGTTGATTTTTGCTCGGACTTCCTCCCAGGTGTCTTCTGTACTAAAGTAGACCAATTCAGTCCTGTGTGTAAAAAGGGTATTGATTCTACGGTCACCCAATTCAAAAACCCGCTCAACGATATCCTGCTCAATGTCCATGATTTCCCCACCTTCGGCGCTTTCCTTGATGATGGCTTTGATTTCTTCTTCAGATACTTTGGATTCTGAATTGTGCTTGATTCCGAAGATCATGATCAGGAAATCATTGGAGGTGGAAAGCAACCAGACGAATGGAGAAGTGATCTTGGAAAGCAGATTCATAGGTTTGGCTACGAACATGGCAATCGGTTCGGGGAAAGTCATCCCGAGTCGCTTGGGGAACAATTCTCCCAGTACAATCGACAGGTAGGTGACTAACAGGACGATCAGTGCGGTGGAAATCGTACCGGCATAGGGTGCCAGAAAATCAACTTTTTGGATTTGGGCGGCCAGGTCAGCGGTGAGATTTTCGCCGGAGTACACCCCGAGCAAAATTCCGATCAGGGTAATTCCGATCTGAACCGTGGAAAGAAATTTGGTGGGATTTTCCGCCAGTTCCAGCGCGATTTTCGCATTCGAATTTCCCCGGCGCTTGGCATTTTCAAGTTTAAACTTCCGGGAAGAAACCAGGGACAACTCCGACATGGCAAAAACCCCATTGAGGAGAACTAGAAGGAGGATAATAAGAAGCTCCACGGAATAGAAACAGGTACAGGTTTAGATCAAAATCTTTTAAAAATAAGAATTTGCAGTAGGGAATTGGCAAATCTTCAGCTGATCCGAACGAAAAAAGGACAGTGGTTTTCTGTCCTTTTTCCATCTGGTAGCTCAACCTTGGACTTCCCGGATTGGGTTAATCCCGGTTTTTGCTTTCTTTTTTGGCGGCTTTGGCAGCGCGCTTTTCTTTCAAGGTCTTGGTAGGCTTGGACTTATCGTCTTTCTTTTTGCCTTCGGGTTGCTTTGCCATGGGAAAGGAATTTTGTGGTAAAGTGTTTTTTGTTCAATACTGTCAAGTTACCAGTTTCATGAGGTTTTTCTTTCTGGCGGGCATTTAATTTTCTGAAATAATTCGGGCACTTAGAATCCGCACTTCGGACAAGGGACGATCCTGTTTATTGGTAGCTACCGCAGCGATGGCGTCTACGACTTCCAATCCTTCCAGGACTTCTCCAAAGACCGTATAATTCTGATCCAAATGGGGTGACCCTCCGATCGTCTTGTACACCTGACGATGGGATTCCGGAATGGAATACCGATCAAAATTGGTGTATCCTTCTACCATTTTGTTGACCCGCTGGGTGAGTCGGTCAATTTCCAGAGAATCCTTGTTGGTTCGGGCTGCTTCCAACGAGTCCAAAAGCGGTTTATTGGTCGAATCATTGATGGCATAGTGTCGGGCCAGAAATTGGTTGATCCGGTTTTCATTGTGTGCCAGCAGGCTGTCGTTCTGGATTTTTCCCTGCACGATGTAAAACTGCGTGCTGCTGGATGCGCGTTGGGGATTATTGGTTCGGGCAGCTCCCAAGGCTCCCTTTTTGTGAAAAAGATCGGGGACAATTTCGGCGGGGATCTGATAAGGCAGATCCGAACTTCCCAATCTTGCCACTGAATCGGCGTATTTACTTTGCGTATCTCCCGCCTGAATCATAAATCCATTAATCACCCGGTGAAAGAGCAAACTGTCATAGGTTTTGTTTTCGACCAGCTTGATGAAATTGTCCCGATGGAGTGGGGTTTGATCGGAAAGCTGAAGGAGGATTCTGCCGTAATTGGTAATCAATTCGACTTTTACCGGAGGTGGGGCAAGATTCGATGGTGAAGGTTGAAATGGAGAATGGCTCCCCGTCAGCACGCCTAGAATTGCCGAAAGGAATAGAATCAATGAAATTTTGAAAGACATGAACGATCGGGTTTTGCTTGGGGAAATAAAGAAGAAATGGAGAGAAAACTGAGGAGAATCGGAGGAATGTCCTTATTTATTTTCTAAGGAAAGCACAAAAGCCACCATGGCTTGGGCGTCCTTGAGTTGAAGTTTGGGATGGGAACTCATGACTGGATAGCCCCAGGTACCTGAACCTCCCTGTATCACTTTTCTGGCCAGCAGATCGATGTAGGCCTGTTGCATCGGATAGCGCCGGGCAATATCCTGGAAAGAAGGCCCTTTTGCCTTGCTTTCTTCCCGGTGGCATTGGTAGCAGTCCGAGTAAGCAACCAAGACTTCTCCTTTCTTGATGAGTGAAGAATCCAAAAGCTCGTCCTCACCCTGCACCACAAAAAACTCCTCCTTTTTTCCGCTTAGATCCAACCCTGATTTTTCTTCCACCTCTTTCGAGGCACAGGAGCAAAATACAGTCAGCAAAATTAGCGATGCCTGGATTAATCTGAGGTTCATGTAGGGAAAAGCAGTCCTGACGGGAAAGATAAATAAGAAACCGGGTACCCGTGTAGGGCTTTTGTAATCCCATCAGAATCCTTCCTGTCTCATAAAACAAAAAAAACGCGGGGAATGCCCGCGTTGCCTTACTACTTACATTTTTCTTTTACTGGCTTACCACCACGTAAATGCTTTGCTTGTTGTGCTTTACCAGCAGCTCAGCCTTTTCAAATGTTTTTTCAAACTGCTGTTTTACTTCTTCAGGATTGCCGTAAAACTCGGCTACCACCTTGAGGTTCTTATCTACCAATGTGATGGAAGGAAGTTCTTTAAGCTCAGGAAGTTCGATTTGGTAATTCATTTCGTCTGCAGCCAGATTTACAGAAGGTGCTGCCTGAGCGAAAGGGAGTGTTCCCAAAAACAGTGCGGCTGAAAAGAGAATGACCTTTTTGGTCAGGCTGTTTCCGTTTAAGTTACTTTTCATGGTAGTCTTACTAGTTGGTTTTGTCCATCTTAACGGAACCCGGAATTACGGGTTGCATTTTTTTCCACAAAAACAGAAAAATATTTTACGACAGGGGATAAAAAATAGAATTTGTTCTGAAAATTATACTTATGAATCAGCAAACAATAATTTATTCTAATTCAGTTCTAAGAATGTCAGTTTTTTAAAAGTAGTGCGATGACTGTGGAGATAATGGTCAAAAGGATGATAAACACCAGAAGCGCTGCGATGAAAACAAGGGTATAACCCAGGGTTTTTCCCCAGGTCAGCCGATACAAGCGGGCGAAAACAAAAGCCCCATATCCGAATGAAAGGAGGGTACTGACTGTGAAAAACAGCTCCAAATTAAGATTCAGCGCATTGTATAGGATCAATTGGGTAAACAAAGCCAGGTAGCCCACCTGTGCCTGGATGTAGGCATTGTACACCAGATGCTCGGCAAAATTGTCTTTGAACTTCCGGAAAATAATCCATCCCATAAAGGCAAAAACCGGGATCGTCAACAGGAGAAAAAGATTGTAATTGGAAATATAGGTCTCGGTAAACGCTGAGGCATCAAAGTCAGGATTTTCCGTAGAGGCTGTATTCATGTCCTTCCAATCCATCGGAAAAATCTTGTAAAAAAGCACGGTAAAGGTTCCGTAGATGATCATGTAGGAAAATGGCTGGAAGTACTTTCTCCGTGCCCCTGATACATAGGCAGTGAGCACTTCTTCTGGACGGATAAACAAGTCTCTGAACGTGAGCCAAAAGAAATTGTCCCAGTTGAAAAAAGGACCGATGAATTCTGTCCAGGTACCCTTGAGTGAAAGTCGGGTAGTTACCACTTTTGCACTGCACGTGGGACAATAATTGGATGCTTCAGGAAGGGTCGCCCCGCAGGATTTACAGTTCATAGGTTTGATTAGACAAAGTAAGGAAGGTAGATCAAAAGGCCGATCACCAAGGCCGTCAACGCGGCAAATGTCACCGCTCCAGAGGCCACGTCTTTGATAAATCCGATCTTGGAGTGGTGTTCGGGATGGATGAAGTCGCAGACTTTTTCCACGGCGGTATTTAGACTCTCTACAGAGAGCACCAGTCCGATGGCCAGGAACTGCAGCGCCCAATCTACCCTGCTGAGGTCGAAGTAAATCCCCAATCCTGTAAAAATCAAAGCAAAAAAGACTTGAGATTTGATGGCGTTTTCGGTGGTCAGCAGGAGGAAAAATCCCTTGACGGCATATTGGATGCTTTTGATTCGGCCGATGAGAAATCCGGACATAAGGCAGCGCATTGGTTCTTTTGGGAAAATAGGAAAAGCGCAGGAGATTTTTTCAAAGATTTTTCCGGATTCTCCTAAAGGAGATTTCATCTAGAGACTGGATCCGCTTTCCCTTGCCCGGCTGTCCTTGGGTGGAGAGGGTCAGACTACTCAAAAATCCAGCAGGTGACCTTTTTCCTTCATCGTGATTTCCAGGCCTTTTTCTTTAGAGATCGTGATAAACACATCATTTACTTCCTCATACTTGTCAAATTCCCATATTCGGCCTTTCCAGGTATTCTGGACGATTTCCTCTTTTTCTTCATCCAGCAGCCAGAGCATTCCCTTATTGTCCCCTCCATAGATTTCCACGATTCCGTTGACCACATAGTCCAGATCTAGCATCTGCGCAGGTTCAAACCTACTGCACTGCAAGGTCATGAACCGGTTGAAGGTGTAGGGAAAGGTAGTGACTTCGATCTGGTCAAAGAGTCTATGAATCGGTGTGGGGAGGGATTTGTAGGACCGGAATCGTGGGAACTTGGAGTAGCTGACGTAGTATTCTTCAATTGGAGTATACTCCGAACCGGGATAGTCATCCAAGCCTATTCCCAGAAACTCTTCGATGCGTTTGTTGTAGTCCATCCTAGGCATTCTGAATTGGTGGGTTTAATTTACTAAAAAGGCAGGAATGAGAAAAGTGAGCTACCGAAGTGGGTAGGATTTGGGTTGAACCAGGAATAGCGAAATGCTAATTGATTTGGGTTAACCAACCCCGGAAGGGTTGAACATTTTTGAAATGGAATTACAAATTCAAAAAATAGAGGGCGGTTTACAAATCCCGCCCAGTCAAACGCTTAAGCTACAGGCAGACATGGGGCGGGGAAACTACAAAAGATACTTCTCATCAAATTCGATTTCGCGTTCCTTCAAAAGTACCTTGTATTCATCCAAAAATGAAACTTTCCGATGGTGTTCCTCTTGGTTTTTAATGTAGTTGATTAAGCGATCTTTGGCTGAATAGGACTCCGAAAATGCCCCATACCCATTTTGCCATCCTTTGAATTTTGGGAAAACATCTTCCCTTTTGATGAAATCATCGGCGGCCAATTTGATGTCTTTGATCAAGGAAGAAATCGAAATGGTGGGATGGACATGCGTCAAAATATGCAGGTGATCCTCGACACCATTGATTCGATACAGATGGCAGTTTTTATTGGTGAGAAGTTGGTGAATAAAAGCAAATATCCTCTTCTTTTGATCTTGGACTATAGTCGGTTCTCGGTGTTTTGTGGAGAAGACAATGTGGAAAATCAATTGTGAATGCGTTCCCATAAAAATCAAGGTTTGGTAGAAATGAATTTCGGGAATTTGGATGGTTTTGGCAATTGGTTTTAGGATTAGTTCGACCCCTTTGGGGTCGTTTGGATTATTTTTATCATTTCGTTTTCCACGGGTTTCACCCGCGGCTATCCAAAGGTTTGACCCCTTACAGGGGTCATGATTTTTGATCTTTGATAGGAATGAAAAAAGACGGTGAAGCCGTCGAACTTCTCAATAGCCCCCGGTGTAGTCGGTGAGCGGAGCCGAACCGCAACCGGGGGGATGGATTTTTCGATTGATTTGGTTTTGGCAACCCCGAATGGGGTTGAACCTAGAAGTAATTGAGAATTGACCCGGTACGAGTCAAATGTGGGTAGAACCGAATAATAAAAGAAAAGGTACGACCCCATCCGGGGTCGAATGGGTTAGGTCGGGTATTTAGTGCTACCCAGCTATCATCCCTCTGGGATGAATGGAATTACAAATTCCAAAAAATAGAAGGGCGGAGTTTCAAACTCCGCCCAGTCAAACGCTTATTCTACACTCAGATGGGGGATTTGTAGGACCGGAATCGTGGGAACTTGGAGTAGCTGACGTAGTATTCTTCAATTGGAGTATACTCCGAACCGGGATAGTCATCCAAGCCTATTCCCAGAAACTCTTCGATGCGTTTGTTGTAGTCCATCCTAGGCATTCTGAATTGGTGGGTTTAATTTACTAAAAAGGCAGGAATGAGAAAAGTGAGCTACCGAAGTGGGTAGGATTTGGGTTGAACCAGGAATAGCGAAATGCTAATTGATTTGGGTTAACCAACCCCGGAAGGGTTGAACATTTTTGAAATGGAATTACAAATTCAAAAAATAGAGGGCGGTTTACAAATCCCGCCCAGTCAAACGCTTAAGCTACAGGCAGACATGGGGCGGGGAAACTACAAAAGATACTTCTCATCAAATTCGATTTCGCGTTCCTTCAAAAGTACCTTGTATTCATCCAAAAATGAAACTTTCCGATGGTGTTCCTCTTGGTTTTTAATGTAGTTGATTAAGCGATCTTTGGCTGAATAGGACTCCGAAAATGCCCCATACCCATTTTGCCATCCTTTGAATTTTGGGAAAACATCTTCCCTTTTGATGAAATCATCGGCGGCCAATTTGATGTCTTTGATCAAGGAAGAAATCGAAATGGTGGGATGGACATGCGTCAAAATATGCAGGTGATCCTCGACACCATTGATTCGATACAGATGGCAGTTTTTATTGGTGAGAAGTTGGTGAATAAAAGCAAATATCCTCTTCTTTTGATCTTGGACTATAGTCGGTTCTCGGTGTTTTGTGGAGAAGACAATGTGGAAAATCAATTGTGAATGCGTTCCCATAAAAATCAAGGTTTGGTAGAAATGAATTTCGGGAATTTGGATGGTTTTGGCAATTGGTTTTAGGATTAGTTCGACCCCTTTGGGGTCGTTTGGATTATTTTTATCATTTCGTTTTCCACGGGTTTCACCCGCGGCTATCCAAAGGTTTGACCCCTTACAGGGGTCATGATTTTTGATCTTTGATAGGAATGAAAAAAGACGGTGAAGCCGTCGAACTTCTCAATAGCCCCCGGTGTAGTCGGTGAGCGGAGCCGAACCGCAACCGGGGGGATGGATTTTTCGATTGATTTGGTTTTGGCAACCCCGAATGGGGTTGAACCTAGAAGTAATTGAGAATTGACCCGGTACGAGTCAAATGTGGGTAGAACCGAATAATAAAAGAAAAGGTACGACCCCATCCGGGGTCGAATGGGTTAGGTCGGGTATTTAGTGCTACCCAGCTATCATCCCTCTGGGATGAATGGAATTACAAATTCCAAAAAATAGAAGGGCGGAATTGCAAATCCAGCCCAGTCAAATGCATATTCTAGACTCAGATTGGGCAATACATAAGACTTAAAGCTACAAAAGCTGTTGCAAAAATAAATATCAATATCTGGATTGCCTTTTTTGGGGCTCCTCCATGCCAAGGAATGGCTACTTTTTTATCATCAATATAAATCTCTCGATTGTTTATGAGAATTTGACCATTTTTAAAAAATCCATTTCGTTTTTCCAATTTCTTGGCTTCCTCAATCCTTAGTATGTAAAAAGCGTGGTTGTATTGGAATGAACTCCACCATCCTACACAAATAATTAGGCCGAAAATACTTAAAAAAAACACAATCATTTTGTTCCCATCATCTTTTATCAATGATGCAATAGAACTCAAAATTACTGTTTCAGAAATCAAAAAAGCTGAAAAAACCAACCAAAATAATTGAACCTGATTTTGAATTAGTGTAATTGCTAGATCGTATTTTTTACTTTTCTTCATTTACATTGTATTTAATAAAAGGAAATATAGTGGGATTAGCAAAAATAGAACCTCAAGCCAGACAGAAAATAGATTACTCCGAGGTGGGTCAAGGCGGGTGATGTCGGCTTGTCGAGGGATTTTTTTGGTTGACAATATTACTTAATCAAGAAGCAACTTTAAACTTTCAACTCTTAATTCAAATTCATTTATCAAATAAGCTTCATTCTTTGTTAGTCCTTTAATGTTTTTTCTGCAATGACCGCAGAATTCCTCCTCTACAGGATTGCTGTGATTATTTTCGCATATATACTTCTCTTTTGATCCAAGTATTCCTTTAACAATTTCAATTTTTCCAGTGTTAGGCAAATTGTTGAGCTTTTCTAAAATCGAATCCATGGTTTTTAAATCTTCATAAGTATAAAATCTTTTATGTGTATCCAAAGAATTTATAGCGATATGACCCTTTCCTGATTCAATAAGTCCTAGCGTTAATTCGGGATCAAAAGATTCTGATTCTTTAATTAATGTAATAATAACTATAGGATTTTCTTGTATTTTTTCATAAAGAATTTTGGAAACAATTTTCTCGTCCATTTGCTTTAACAAAAGAGGGAAAAATTTTCTTAATCTTCTTTGATAATCTGAAATAACATTTGTGGAGTCTTTAAATGCAAGGAGATATTCTTCTAATAGAAGTGGAACTATTTCTTGTACTGAATTTTCCAAAAGAAACTCCCAATCATTATCTGTCAACAAATCTTTAGTTTTTACTTTAGAAATTATTTTTAATTTCACTATCACATTTTCAACCTCTTCTATTGTAGCTGTTTTCTTTTGCCCTTCTTCAATTTTATTTACCTTTTCTATTGATTTCAACTTAACTGCCATACCAGTTGCAGAAATCATAAACATTGATTTACCACTGCCAGATACTTCATCAAAATCGATATTTACTCCAACAATTCCATTTGCATTTATTGTCTTTGCTTTCTGCTTTAGCTTATCTAAAGCGATTTTGTAAATTCTTTCAAGTTTATTCTGGTAAATCTCTGATGATCCGCCAAAAAAATCTGAAAAAGAAGCCCCTATATCTGAAAAAATGTTTGTCCCTAAGACTACATTAGTGGAGATTAAATCATAATATTTTTCTATTTCCATGCCTTCTATGGAATTTGTTGTAGTTATAATAATGCGTTGATCCATATAAAGTTTGTTTTAAGTATAAAATTAATTTCAAAGAAATTTTACCCCACACTTTCTACAATCCTAATCTCCTCCTCACTCAATCCATATAACTCATACGCAAGGGCGTAAATTTCGGGGCTTTCACAAATTATAACACCACACTTTTCCACCACTTGATCGCCTTTTTCGGGAAAGCAGTCATGAAGAAGGAATTTTGGAATAAGGCCATTGAAAAAGGAACTTTTATTTATTGGCTTCAAGTGAGTGAGGACACTCACTTGGGCGTCCACCACCTCCTTCGGCGATTTAAAACTGATTCCGAAAGATATGGGATTGAAGCAAACGAAAAAGTCTTTTACTGTGAGCTGTCGAAAATTGTCGGAGAAAAAAAACGGTCTGAGTTTCCCCAGACCATTTCTCGCTTAAGTGTCTGCCACAGGAAGTCTGGCCTCTGCTACCGGGACCGCCTACTGCTTACTGCCTACTCTTTACTGCCTACTGTCTATTGCCTACTGCCTACTGATCACTGCTTACTGATCACTGTCCCTCGCAATGATCAATCCTTCTTCCGTCCAGACTCAGGTATTCTCCCATGCAGTCCGCCGTCATGCAGGAGTGCACCGGTAAGATGCCCAACAAGTCTCCGATCTGTACGGAGGCCAGCAGGGAATCGGAGGCTTTGATTACCCCGTGTTCCTGGGAAATGCTCTTCAGATAGGAGCGATCACTCGGGATAGTCCAGCCGGTCTCAGTCAGGAGGACCACTTCCCCGAAATTCTTATTGCCGGAGGCATCCACCAGTACGTCTTTGGCCAGGTGAACTCCACCACCGTGGATGAGGATTTCTTTGCGCTCCTTGCTGATATCCACCACGGGTACTGCCAGACAGACCGCGATCTCTTCTTTGGTACAGCTTCCGAGTTCGGCCTGCATCAGGTCAAAAAAGACAAAATTTCCCGGTCCCAACTCGTCCACATCGCCAAAGTCCTCCATTACCGAGCATCCTGGGGTATCTCCGACACGGGTCAGCAGAGAGGGAAACTCGCTTTGGTATTTGACTTTGAGCATATGCAATGCCTGACGGGATTGCTCGTAGATTCCGGCCTTGTCCGGAGTGTAATAGGTATGTCCAGGGTGTAGGTAAAAGCCTTTGAACTGGAGTTTGTTGGACTTCTTGGCGGTGCGCAGGATTTCCTCGATGGTTCCAAAATCGGAAATGTGTACTCCTGTGCGCCCATATCCTGCATCAATTTCAATAAAGAACCCAACCGAATTGGTCAGACCATCGACCAGCTTTTGTGCGGTAACCGGATTGACCACCTGCACAGAAAGGGATTGGGTGGCAGCAAGTCGATCAAGTCGGGCGATTTCGCGGACATTGAAAGGAAAAGCAATGTGAATATTGTCCCAGCCTTGCCCGCAGAGGTATTCCGCCAACTTGATGGAGGAGGCAGTTACTTCACGGATTCCGTATTCTTTTGCCCAGTTGCCGATCTCATGGGATTGGGCAGTTTTCCAGTGCGGGACGAGTTTCTTTCCGTGCCGTGCGGCTTTATCGGCCATTCGTTTGAGGTTGGCTCGGGTGATTTTTTCGTCGATCAGGAGGGTGGGGGAAGTGATTTGGTCGAGGTAAGACATAAGGCTGGGGTTACTTCATTGACTAGGTACTTGGGTTTTTCAAAATTTTTATGAAATGCCCTTTTTAAAAACTTCTCACAGAGTGGGATGATTATCTAGGGCATTCCATGTGGCCGATAAAAATAAATTATTGGCACATGAAAGTAGGAAAGGAAATACGAATTGTGAATTGCCAAGAAGAAAAGATCGCCTTTTTGGAATTAACTGGGCCATTGATCATTTTAACTAGCTATTTCAAACCTGACTTTAATCATTTAAATACTTGACTTCTTTGGGGAGATTTTCTCTTATCTCTACCCAATTTGAGACAGGGAAAATGGTATGAGTTACTTCGATAAACTGGACAGCGAATTTTTGAGGGAAGTGGGAGCGATCTCCCGCTTTACGGGTCGCTTTTTCCGTGAAGCCGTCAAGCCCAAGCAGGAGTGGGAGGAATTTATCAATCAATGTTTCTGGATCGGATTCAAAACGCTCACCTTGGTGGGAATCACCGCTTTCATCATGGGGCTGGTGTTGACGATTCAGTCCCGACCGACTTTGGTGGAGTTTGGGGCGGTATCGCTTTTGCCATCAATGGTATCGGTTTCTTTGGTTCGGGAGATTGCCCCGGTGATTACAGCCCTGATCTGTGCCGGAAAGATCGGTTCGGGAATCGGCGCTGAGTTAGGTTCCATGCGAGTGACCGAGCAGATCGATGCGATGGAAGTCTCCGGAACCAACCCTTTCAAGTATTTGGTCGTGACCCGGGTTATGGCTTCCATGCTGATGGTGCCGCTGCTTTCCTGCCTGGCGATTGCCATTTCCCTGTACGGGGGCTTTTTGGGAGTCAATATCCGCGGCAATGTCAGTTGGCATTTGTACTGGTTTCAGGCCTTTAGCGCCTTGAACTATGGGGATTTCATTCCCTCCTTGCTCAAGACCTTTTTCTTTGGCTTTGCCATCGGAATCGTAGGATGTTACAAAGGATACAACTCCCAAAAAGGAACCGAAGGCGTGGGCCGATCTGCAACTACCGCCGTGATTGTGGCCTCTTTGGTGGTTTTTATCATCGACCTGATTGCAGTGCAGATCACTGATATTTTGGGATTGACCTAAGCCATGGAAAAGACCAAGCCCATCATCGAAGTCAGGCATGTATTCAAATCCTTTGGGAAAAACCATGTCTTGAAGGATTTTTCCATGGAGGTCATTCCGGGAGAAAATCTCGTCATCCTTGGAAAATCCGGGAGCGGGAAATCCGTCCTGATCAAATGCATCATCAACCTTATGGCTCCGGATTCGGGTGAGATCATTGTCTTGGGTCAGGACATCAGCGAATTGGACCAAGATCAAATGGACGTGTTGCGGGCAGATGTGGGGTTTCTTTTCCAAAGTAATGCGCTTTATGACTCCATGACCGTCCGGCAAAATCTGGAGTTTCCGCTGAGAAGGCACTGGACTAAGGAAGAGCGCGCATTGCATTCGGAATCGGCAGTATTGGAGGCCTTGGAGGATGTCGGATTGTCCTATACCATCGATATGATGCCTGCCGAGCTATCGGGGGGAATGAGAAAGCGGATCGCATTGGCCAGGACACTGATCCTAAAACCCAAAGTGATCCTCTACGATGAACCGACCACCGGACTGGACCCGATTACGGCCAGAGA
>CAYONF010000051.1:0-29433 GCA_964405255.1 uncultured Limnohabitans sp.
GGATTTGGTGATTTGATCGACCGTTAATTTTTCTGAGGATTTGTTCCCTTGATTTGCGGTGACTGAGTCAGAGACTTTGCAGGAAGAAAAGGCAAAAAGAGCTAGGAGAAGTACAAAAAGATTTTTCATGGGATTTGGGTTTAAAGTGAATCTAGTCTTTTTCACGAGAAGTTTAGTATTATGGTTTTAAAAAATCTTTACAATCAGCCAGTTAAAGTGGCTTTTTGGTGTATTTGAATTCTTCGATCCGTCTCACCCCGTTTTCTGTCAGTGCGAGACTGAAATGCAACTGATCGTCTTTGCGCTCGATGGTCAAGCCGTGAAACCAGGCCTTATTCTCTGTTAGTTCGATCAACTTAAAAGTGGTCCATTCGGTCTTTTCTTCCCAGCCTTCCAGATCAGGCCCAAAGTGCTTGAGTTTCATGGAGACACTTTCTCCATCCTGAATGAGATTCATGAATTCAGAAAATATCAGCTTTCCTTTTTCCCACATTCGAAAAGTCCCGATCATGTGTCCGTCCACAGCCGGCATCCAAACTTCTTCACATTCCCCGCCCAGTCCGGGTCCAGTCCAATACCCCACCATCCAGTTGAGGTCTTCCACCTTTCCTTTTCCGGGGGATTGATTCGGTTCCAGCTGTCTGACCTGGGCTGATGAGAGATGACTTATTGTCAGAAAAAGAGCAATCGTGAGCAGTGCTTTCATAGTCTTGGGGTTGGGTAGGCTATGAAGGTACAAAAAATCAGTGATCGTGGCGTTTGGGAATATCGGGATTTATAAAAGTGAAGCCCCTCGCTTCGTCTCCTTCAAAGAAATCGATCTGCATTCCCATCAGGAACATGAAGTGTTTCTTTTCGATCAGCACAGGGATCCCGGCGATTTCAAACTGCTGATCCTCAGGCTTCGGTTTGTCAAATCCCAACGCGTAAGACATCCCGCCGCATCCGCCGCCCTTCACCCCGACACGGAGGGAATAGTCTGCCGGAATGTTTTTATTGGACATGATGTGTTTGATTTCGGCCTCGGCTTTTGGGGTGATTTGAATGGGAGTCATGATATAGGGAAAATCGATTTTTCCGTCCTTTGGTTCAGAACTTCTGTCAAAATTATCGAAACGGCCGGTTTTTTGACAAGTTCCAAATGCTGATATTCGAAGACAAATTTGCAAGAATGGAATACGTACTTGATTTATTGAAAATCATACTTCCTGCGGGAGCGGTGCTTTACGGAATGTACCTGGTGGTGATGTCTTTTCTTTCCAAAGAGCGTGAAAAGATGCTCGTAGATCTCAAAACCCAAAACACTCAGGTTGTCCTGCCGATACGCCTTCAGGCTGCGGAGCGCCTTTGCCTCCTCTTGGAGCGGATCACTCCGAACAATCTGGTAAGAAGGTCCAATCCCAGTCAGTTTACCGCAGCTGAGCTTCATCCCATGCTTTTGGCAGAAGTTCGCGAGGAGTTCAATCACAACCTGAGCCAGCAGGTCTATTTCTCCGAGGAAACCTGGGAGGCTGTGAAGCGGGCGGTGGAAGATGTCACAACCATTTTGAATCTCAGCCGTCAGTCTGTCGAAGGGAATGCCAGCGGAATGGATCTTGCCAGAGCCATTTTTGCCCAGTCTCTCGATCGGAAAAATGATGCCATCACATATGCACTCCGTCAGGTAAAATCAGAAATCCAGCTTTATTTCTAATCCCATGGCTACGTTCACCAGCAAAACCACAGAAATCCTTGATAAGGCCAAAGCGCTTTTTGGAAAACAGGTCGAATTGATCATTCGGCAGGAAAATAAGGTGCTGGAATTGATTCAAAATGTAGGGAAGAAGCTGGCCAAACTCGCAGATCATCCAAAAGTTAAACTGATCACTGAGCCGATTTCTATTTTCATCCGGATGATCAAAGCCCATTTCAAAGGGCAGCATAAAATAGGGGGGAGTACGTTGGGAATTATCGTGTTGGCCTTGGTTTATTTTCTGTCTCCCATCGATTTGGTGCCAGACTTTCTCGGCTTTTTTGGGTTTGCTGATGATATATCGGTAGTCTTGGCGGTCTATGCCAAAGTTAAAAATGAAGTGGAGGGATTTCTGGAATGGGAGCGGACCCAGAATTAAGGATTGCTGTTTACCTTCCAAATCATAATTCATGGAATTTTTGAGTCATCCCGTCACCCCACAGGTGATTAATAAAGCATTTACTTACCCTCAATTTGTTCAGTTTACCGAGCAGCTAGTCGCTGAAAATCGAACTACAGGGAGCAATCAAAGTGAAGCTTACCTGAATTATACCCGGATGTGCCTTCAGCGCATGAATCGCTGGAATAAGACGGCGAAGGTTTCGGCTAAAATGGCTCATTTGGTAGAATCCATCCCGGAACCTCAGATTTGGTTGGTGATCACGGAGGCGTGGTGCGGAGATGGGGCCCAGTCCATTCCTTACCTGGCAAAGTTGGAGGAGCTAAATCCGCAAATCCAGTTGCGAATCATTATGCGGGATGAATATCCCGAGATTATGGATGCTTACCTGACAAACGGGGCGAGATCGATCCCGAAATTGGTGGCTTTCACTCAGGATCTGAAAGTGGAGCTGTTTACCTGGGGTCCAAAGCCGGAATACCTCATGAACCGGCATAAAGCATATAAGCACGACGCCCAAGGACTTTCCTATTCCGCTTTTCTGGAAGAAATTCACCTTTGGTACGCCAAGAACAAAAATCAGGACCTCGAAGCAGAGCTTTTTCCTCTAATTCAAGCAACTTTATTGGAATGAAATCGAGCATGACGCAGAAGACCTACCGAACTGGGATTGTTTTCCAAATCTGCCTGTTGCAGGCAGGGATTCCATCTGACCGATAAAAATGAAATAATAAACAGATGAAAATCGCCTTAATCTCAGGAACCTCAGGCCTTGTCGGCATGCAGTTGCTGCATCAGTTAATTCACAGCAAAGCCTACGAATATGTACTCAGCGTAGGCCGAAGGAAGCTTGCGATCAAACATGCGAAACTGATCCAAATCGAAGGGGACTTGTTTAAACTTTCCGATTGGGATTGGCAGGGTAAAATCCGCGCTGAAGCCCTAGGAGGGGAATACAATGGCCTGTTGGATGCTATCAGCGGAAAAAAGGCGGAAATCCATGCCTTTTCTTCTCTGGGGACAACAATCAAACAAGCCGGTTCTCAGGAGAAGTTTTATGCCGTAGACCATGACTTGGTGGTTGAATTTGCCCGCTGGGCAAAGAAACTCGGGGCAGTCAAATTCCTCTATGTCTCCGCCATGGGTGCTGAGGCCAAGTCTTCCATTTTTTACAACAAAGTCAAAGGAGAAACCGAGGAAGATCTCAAGACCTTTCAATTTGACTTTTTGGGACTGTTCAGACCTTCTCTGTTGTTGGGTAACCGACATGAATTTAGGTTTGGCGAGCAAGTGGCAACGATTTTTATGAAACCCTTGGTTTGGTTGAGACTGGCCAAAAATATCCGTCCGATCTACGATTACCAAGTGGCCAAATCCATGGTGAAAAAAGCACTGACTACCGTTTACAATTCGGTGGAGGTGATCACTTCCGAAGAAATGCAAGACCTAAGCAAATGATCGCAGTCATCCAACGAGTATCCGAATCCTCTGTCAAAATTGACGGGAAAATCAAGTCCCAAATCGGGACGGGCTTGATGATTTTAGTGGGAATCGAAGAAGCGGACAACCAAGAAGACATCGAGTGGCTATCCAAAAAGATAGTCAATCTCAGGATTTTCCCTGATGAGAATGGGGTGATGAACCGGAGCGTATTGGAAGTGGGAGGGGAGATTTTGCTGATTTCCCAATTTACACTTCATGCCAGCACCAAAAAGGGCAATCGTCCGTCCTACATCAAGGCAGCCAAGCCGGATATTGCTATTCCTATGTATGAAAAAATGATTCAAGCGTTGGAATCGGAATTGGGAAAATCGATCGGTACGGGAGAATTTGGCGCGGATATGAAAGTCAGCCTGATCAATGACGGGCCTGTGACGATCGTGATGGATACGAAAAATAAGGTATAGGATTTCAGATGTCGGATTTTGGGATTTACCGAAATCCGACATCAGATATCACCTATCAAAAATGCTTCCAGCCCTGTGCTTTGAGCTGCACGGCGGTGCCACTTTTGGTTACCAGGTATTTTCCTTCTTCGGCCTTAGTTATGTGCCCGATGAAGTGGATATCCGGATGCTTTTCCAGTTTCGCAAAGTCTTTTTGATCGATTGTAAAAAGCAATTCGTAATCCTCTCCTCCATTCAGGACACAGGTGATTGGATCCAAATTCAGTTCGACGGCAGTGTCAAAAGTCTGCTTATCAATGGGGAGTTTGTCCTCATAAATCGTAGCTCCCACGCCAGAAGCTTTGCAGATATGAAAAATCTCTGAAGCCAAACCGTCCGAAATGTCCATCATACTGGTTGGGACTACATCTAGTTCCCGCAATTCATGGATGATATCCATCCGCGCATCGGGCTTCAGCTGGCGGCCGGTTACTACGGTATATTTTTCCAAATCAGGCTTCATGTCTGGATTTGCCAGATACACCTGCTTCTCCCGTTCCAAGATCTGAAGTCCTACCAAGGCGGCACCCAAGTCTCCGGTCACGCACAGAATGTCATTGACTTTTGCTCCGGATCGGAAGCTTAGCTGTTCCTTTTTACATTCACCAATTGCAGTCACCGAAATAATCAATCCGCCTCGTGATGCTGTAGTGTCACCTCCGACCAAATCCACACCGTAATGTTCGCAGGCGGCATTGATCCCTTCGTATAGCGCATCCACTGCCTCGACAGAAAATCGATTAGACAAGGCAATGCTGACGGTGATTTGTTTGGGAATGGCGTTCATCGCAGCCACGTCAGATACATTCACTGCCACTGCCTTGAATCCAACGTGTGGCAGCGGGGCATAAGAAAGGTCGAAATGGACTCCCTCAAGAAGCAAATCGGTGGTCACTACTTTGACATGATCTCCGGCTTCAATCACGGCTGCATCATCTCCAATTCCTTTGATCGTGGAGGAGTTTTTGATTTTAATTTGGGTATTCAAATGATCAATCAGGCCAAACTCACCTAATTCACTTATTTCTGTTCTCTTATTCGACATTTGGATTCATGATTTACTTTACCTTCTATTTCCCGCAGATTTGCACAGAAAAAGACACAGATTTTCGCGGATTTTTTCACGTTCCTGTTGCTAATTTTTAGAATTCAGAATTCATCTTTCTGACTTTCTTTCAAATGCGACTGACCACAGAACACTTTTTTGAAACTTCTGAATTCAGCTTTCTGACTTTCTGCCAACTGAGACTGACCACTGATCACTTCTTTTCCTGACAAAACTCCACCAACACGCCATTCGTGCTGCGCGGGTGCAAAAATACCACTAATTTATTGTCGGCACCCTCCTTTGGAGTTTCATTCAGAATTTCAAAACCAGCTTCTTTGAGTCTTTTGACTTCCGCATTGATATCCTCAACATCAAAAGCAATGTGATGGATTCCTTCTGATTTTTTCTCCAGATACTTGGCAATCGGACTGTCAGGACGGGTGGCCTGAAGTAATTCTACCTTCGTTTCTCCGACTTGAAAAAAGCTGGTTTCCACACCTTCCCCTTCGACGATTTCGGTCTTAAAGTGCTCTTTTCCAAGAAGTTTTCGGAATAGCTCATTGGATTTTACCAGATCTTTGACGGCAATTCCGATATGTTCGATTTTCCTCATGCGGTTATTTTGTATCTTTGGCTTGAATCTTTTTCTGTGGGGAAGTGTTTTCCCCTCATTCGAAAGCAGTATCAAAAAGTAAAGGTATAAAAGATATGATCACCGTTTCTGACAAAGCCAAAGAGAGAATTCTTGAGCTGAAAAAAGAAGAAGGCCGGGCTGAAAATGAAAACATCCGGGTTTCTGTAAAAGGAGGAGGCTGTTCAGGCTTGATGTACGATTTGGGATTTGACGCCACGCTGGCAGAGACAGACCATGTATTCGAGGACAAAGGAGTCAAAATCCTGGTGGACAGAAAAAGCCTGCTGTATCTTGCCGGTACAACCTTGGAATTTTCCGACGGCCTTAATGGCAAAGGATTTCAGTTTGTCAATCCCAACGCCAGCCGAACTTGCGGATGCGGGGAAAGCTTCTCCGTTTAAGTATTACCCGTTTTACAAACTCTGGGAGGCAGCCAAAAGGCTGCCTTTTTCTTTTTGACCCAAGGGATAAAATCCATTTTCTCGGCGCCTAATTCGCCTTCAATCCTTACCTTTGCCCACGTTAAAAAAGACCCAAATATGGAAAATCCAGTTAAAAACATTCCTTTAAATGACCTCCATGTAGCCCTTGGTGGCAAAATGGTTCCTTTCGCAGGTTTCAACATGCCTGTGCGCTACAGTTCGGACAATGAAGAGCATCTTTGCGTGCGAAATGGGGTAGGGGTTTTTGACGTATCCCACATGGGTGAGTTTTTTGTGGAAGGTCCGCATGCCTTGGAGTTGATCCAAAAGGTCACTTCCAATGACGCTTCTAAGTTGGTCGTAGGTCAGGCGCAGTATTCCTGCTTTCCCAATGAGACCGGTGGTATCGTGGATGACCTGATCGTTTACAAATTTTCTGACGAAAAGTACATGCTCGTAGTCAATGCTTCCAACATTGACAAAGACTGGGCTTGGGTGAATAAATACAATTCGATGGGCGCCAAGTTGACCAATGCTTCGGATGAGTATTGTCTTTTTGCCGTGCAAGGCCCGAAGGCAATTGAAGCGGTGCAGTCATTGACTTCGGTTAATCTTTCTGAAGTCAAATTCTACCACTTTACTGTTGGTGATTTTGCCGGAGTGCAGGATGTGATCATATCGGGTACGGGCTACACCGGTGCGGGAGGATTTGAAATCTATATAAAGAATGCCGACGCGGAGCATGTGTGGCAGGCGATTTTTGAAGCAGGAAAAGACTTTGATATCAAGCCAATCGGACTGGGTGCGAGAGATACGTTGAGACTGGAGATGGGGTATTGCCTGTATGGCAATGACATCACAGACACAACTTCACCAATTGAAGCGGGCTTGGGTTGGATTACCAAATTCACCAAGGATTTTACCAATTCCGAAGCGCTGAAAAAGCAGAAAGAAGAAGGGGTTTCCCGTAAACTGGTTGGTTTTATCATGCAGGAGAGAGGTATTCCAAGAGGCCATTATCCCATTGTAGATGCAGCGGGTGAAGTGATCGGAGAGGTGACTTCCGGCACTCAGTCTCCGAGTATGGGTGTGGGAATCGGAATGGGATATGTGAAAACCGAATTCAGTAAGCCCGGAACTGAGATTTTTATCCAAATCCGAAACAAAAACCTGAAAGCTCAGGTCGAAAAACTTCCCCTTCTGAAAGCTTAATGAATAAAATCGAGGTTTGCTTCAGCCCTGAGCTGATTCACTTGCATGAGTTAGAAGGCAAAATCGTGGTCGTGGTGGATATTTTCAGAGCCACCTCGACCATGGTTGCTGCTTTGGCCCATGGGGTGCGAGAAATCCTTCCTTTTGCCGATTTAGAATCCTGCCGGCAAATGCAGAATAAAGGTTTCCTGATCGGAGGGGAACGAAATGGGCTGACTGCTCCCGGATTTGAGATGGGAAATTCCCCGGACGCATACCTTTCTGGTGGCTACACCGGCCGGAAACTTGCCATGACCACCACCAATGGTACTCAGGCGATCGAAAAATCACGCGGTGCATCCGAGATTTTAATTGGCGCATTTCCCAATCTCCAAGCGACTGTCAGTTATATCCAGAAAAAAGACAAGGATGTATTGATTCATTGCGCAGGTTGGAAAGGAAGATTTAACCTGGAAGATTCCTTGTATGCCGGCACCTTGGTCAAATCCTTAGAATCTACTCACACCCCGGATGAGGACGGGGCTTTGGCAATGAAATCGCTTTTTGAACGAGAAGGACATGATCTCAAGGGTTACCTTTCTCAAGCATCTCATGCCAAGCGACTTCAGAATCATGGAATCGAATCCGATATTGACTTCTGCCTGACCTTGGATTTGTATGACTTGGTAGTCAGGGTCGATGGCAGGGGGTTTTTGGTTCGAAGTTGAATTCCTTAAACTAATTTTGCAATCCGTGGAAATAAATCTAGATTAGGCGATCTGATTTTAGAATATGGGTTATCTGATTTGGAGTTTGCTCAACCTTTTCCTCGTACTTTCCTTTTTTTTCTTTGCTTTTGGATTGATCCTTAAGGGTAGACAATTTCTGCAGCCCTATTTCAAGCCGTTTGTCGTATTTGTTTTGGTTTTTGGGACTTTTGGTGTGTTGAATTCGACTACAAAGGGATTTAGAAAAGAACCCAAACTAATCAATCAGCCTACTACTAGGGAAACATTTCTGGTCTCTGAACATCTGAGTAACAAGCTTCTTTTAACCTTGCATCGTGACAGGGAAACAGGGGAAATCATTCAAGAATTTTCCTCTTCTGACCTTCAGGGATTGGTGATGGGACTGAGTTGGAAGCACTTGGAAGTGGTGGAAAGCAACGGTCAGCTCCAAGTAGAAGGCTGGTGGGATTGGTCCTTGATGGGGATCAGGGTTTTCAGGAATTTCCGGACTTACCCCATAGCAGATAATTATCCTGCCCTAAACTGACCTTTATCATGATTTTTCCAAGGGTTTCGGTCTAACCTTGTGTTAAGATAAAACCCATAAAAGTCATGTTTAGAAAGCATCCCCTGACCGAAGAATTCCCTGAGTTTGCAGACAAGATCCTTACGCTAAAAGTGGACAACGAGCACTTCAAAAAGCTTTATGACGAGTATGATGACGTGGATCACGAAGTATATCGGATCGAATCTGACGCTCAGCCTGCTTCGGACGAAACGGCCAATCATTTGAGAATTCAACGGCTACGCCTAAAAGATGAGATTTACCAGTTTCTAAAAGAGAATTAAGTTGCAGGATCACTCCTTGTTTTGATAGATGTCCGGCATTAACCGGACATCTATCATTTCAACTTTTCGTTGTCCCGATGTCGATTGATGTCCCGGATATTTTTCTTTTCAAAATTCTTTTTCATGGCTTCGGTAAGGTCCACACCGGTTTGATTGGCCAGGCAGATCAAAACCCAAAGAACGTCGGCCATCTCATCCCCCAAATCTCTGTTTTTGTCAGACTCCTTGAAGGATTGCTCCCCGTAGGTTCGGGCCATGATGCGGGCCAGTTCACCAACTTCTTCCATCAGGATGGTCATATTGGTGAGTTCGTTGAAATAGCGCACACCGACGGTTTTGATCCACTGATCGACTTGGGCTTGGGCTTCGGAAAGTGTGATTTCGGATTTCATTCGAGTAGGTAAGTTTGCCTCGGGAAAATAAAAACAGGAGTCAGCGATTCCAAATGCTGGATTTTCCACTTTTCCAGAGAAACAAGGATACACAGTTTTCTTTCTTTTTTCGATCAACTGGCAGTTATTCTTACTTCTTGTTTTGGGCAAAGGGGAATTCTGATTTAATTCAAAATAAATCTCCAACTGATGAAAAATTTACTTCCGCTCTTTTTTCTGATTTCCTTTTTTTTCTCCTGTGCTGAGAAGAAAGAAAAAGCACTCCCCCGAATCGCCATAGCCGGTCTGGCCATTGAGTCCAGTACATTTTCTCCGGCTCGATCCACCACGGCATCTTTCAGAGTAAGAGTAGGAGAGGACATCTTCTCTTATTATCCTTTTTTGGAGCCTGACTCCACTGACCGAAAGCGGGCCATTTGGTTTCCAACGCTCAGAGGTCATGCGATACCGGGAGGGATGGTCACGCGTCATGCGTATGATTCACTGGTAGGGGTGACTTTGGAAATGCTCAAGGCCAACCTTCCTTACGATGGGCTCTTCTTTGACATTCATGGTGCCATGAGTGTAGAAGGATTGGATGATCCGGAGGGTGACTTTATCACCCGAGTGAGAGAGGTGGTGGGATATGAAACCGTCATTTCGACCTCGATGGATTTGCATGGAAATGTGTCCTTGACTTTGGCTGAAAACTCTGATTTGATCACCTGCTACCGAATGGCTCCGCATGAAGATGCCTTGGAGTCCAAAAAGCGGGCTGTAGAAAATCTGCTGGAGCGCCTGGAAAGCGGAAAAGGAAAACCCGCCTTCAAAGCCTGGATTCCCGTTCCGATTTTGCTACCCGGTGAAAAGACAAGTACCCGAATTGAGCCTGGAAAAGGTCTGTATGCCAAAGTTGATCCCGAGACAAAAAAGGAGGGAATCATCGATGCAGCCATTTGGATTGGGTATGCTTGGGCGGATGAACCCCGGAATCATGCGGTGGTCATGGTTACAGGAGATGATCAGGAGGAAGTAAAAAGATCGGCTGAATACCTGGCGAAAAGTTTTTGGGAGGTAAGGGAGCAGTTTGAATTTGTAGCCCCTGTGGCAAGTCTGGATGAAAGTTTGAAAATGGCCTTGGCAAGTTCCAAAAAGCCATTTATGATTTCAGATATGGGAGATAATCCTACAGCCGGAGGGGCAGGGGATGTGACTTGGACCCTTCAGGAGCTTTTGAAACGACCCGAATTCAAATCAATCACCGGACCTTCTTTGATTTACGCATCCATTCCCGGACCAGAATTGGTTGAAAAAGCCCTTGCCGTAGGAATAGGAGGTAAAGTGGAAGGTGATGTGGGTGCTGAAGTAGATGATCGCTTTGCACCACCGGTCAAACTATCCGGTACTGTCGAAGCGATAAAAAATGGAGATAAGGATGCCGAAACGGAAGTGGTGGTGAAGGTAGGATCCATTCAGGTGATTGTGACAAAGAGGCGCAAGCCCTATCACTACGAAAAGGATTTCACAGACCTGGGTCTTAATCCTAGAGAGTCTGATATCGTGATGGTGAAAATCGGGTATTTAGTTCCGGAATTGTATGACATGCGGGGCGACTGGATCATGGCTTTGACTCCGGGTGGGGTGGATCAGGATTTGGAGCGGCTGGGTTACAAGCGGATTAACCGTCCGATGTATCCATTGGACAAAGAAATGGACGACCCTGATCTGACTGCGAGGTTTGTGCCGGTTTCCGGTTCGAAAAAGGACTAAAAAAATAGCCTGGCTTCTTGACCAGGCTATTTTTTTGAGAGGATTTTATTCTTTGTGTTTGACAGGCAAGGTCATGAAAATGTGGCTGACCGCTTTTTTCAGGTCTGCTTCGATATCTGTTTCGAAGTGGATGGGCTCTTCGGCCCAGCCTTTCCAGATCAGTTTGCCGGTTTTGGGCTCATACATTTCAATGGTCAGGATTCCTTCTTCGTAGTTGTTTTGTGTGACCTGACCACCGGATACGGGCATGGCACCACCCACATAGTATCCGGGGCCTCCGAATCCTACCCCCACGCTGACTGTCGGAGATTGGGTGTAGGAGACCCGATTTTCAATTCGGGTGTCAAACTGGAAAACGGCATCTGGATTTTCAACATCAAGTTTGAATCCTTTTTCAAGCAATTTTTCATTGGCCAGGTCCAGGATGTAGCGAGCGTACCGCTTTTCTCCTGCCTTATTTTCATCCACAAAATGCTCCAGATTGACCCAGGCATAGGTTTTATATTCTTTCAAGTCCACTCCTTTGGCCTTGTAGGAATAGGTCTTCATCATAGAGGAGCAAGCCATCGTGGTACAAAGAAGCGTAAGTAGCGTGATGGATTTCAGTAGGGAATTCATAGGTGTAAGTATAAGGTCAAGAGTTTAAAAAAACAGAGGATGAACCAAGTCCATCCCCTGAAAAATAGAAATTGCGGATCAGGTTTAATTGCCCATAAAGACATACCCGATATTGAAGGAAAGGTAAGACTGGGTGGCATCAAAATCCCCTGCAGCCAATCCCATGTTGTATTTCACAGATACATTGACTCCTGAATAGCGATTTACCGAATACAGGAATCCTATCTGAGGAGTAAATGCCAAGCTCCAAGCTTCCTGGTCAAAGCGATAAATGCCCATGTCGGTTGCCCTTTCGGTATAGATGGTGCCTACACCCAATCCCAGATACGGATTGAAATCCTCCCCTGACTTTAGGAAATAATCCGCGGCAAGCATGATCGGGAAACTATTCACGTAGCGATATTGCTTTCCGCTCAGCGATTTGTTTTCCAACACGTAAGTGTCATAAGGTCTTTCGTCATAAAACACATTCCAACCGGTGTAAAAGCCAACACCGATATTGGGTTGGACCATTTTTCTATAGTCAAACGTGATACCTCTTCCACTAAAATTGGAAGCGTAGTCTCCCAAATCTCCTGTAGCTAGGCCCAAAGAGTAGGAAGTGGTGGTCAGGCTTTGGGCATTGGCAGTAGCAGCTAATACAATGACCAAAAAGGCAGATAGGATAAATAATTTTTTCATCGCATTAGGGATTAGTCGATTTTCAGATAAGGAGATTGTACAAATGCCTGGTCGATTGCATTCGTGATACGGTTGATATCACCTGTACCGGAAGCCAATCCAGAGCCAGCCATCATCCAGGCTACTCTTGAACTATTAATCGGATTGTCGGCGTTTGGATCTGCCATGGTAATGAATACCGTTCCTGTAGTATAGCTGGAAACATAGTAGGGTGGATAATACCAACCCCAACCACCATACCAACCACCATACCACCAGTCATACCAGTAGCTGTAGAACACTGTGGTGTTTTTGGTTGCGGCAGGAGTTACCACCATATCAGGTCTTTGGCTGATATCTACCTTTGTCCAGCCAAAGTTTCCCATGTTGGTTTCAATGGTTTGAAGGATCGGCTTGGCGTAGACGTCTTTCATGTAAATAAAGGTGGTATCTCCATTGTCGATTTCCACATCTACGACGATTTTGTCTGGAATGGAATAGGTCTGTCGTAAACTGAAATCAAAATCGACATCGTATTGGGTAAAGGTCAAATCTGTTTCTTCGTAAAATTGAGCCCCGTCTGGATAACAACTCCAGAGGGAAAGGCTTGCTGTCACAGCCAGCACAACCTTTGAAATCTTGCTTTTCATTGTTGTTTTAGTTTGGTTTTTTTTCAAAGAGTTACTGAGTTTTTGTAGCCCAAAGAAATGGAGACTAAGGAATAAAAAGCATGATTAAAATCAGGTTAGGAAAGATTAAAAGCTGAGGGATATTTTGCTATTTCTGCAAATAGCTTGATTATAAAGTAAGTACATTGATAAAAACTAGATGTTATCATGAAAATATTGTATTCTGCTAGTTGGCCGATAACGTCTATTTTCTCAAGTAAGAAGCTTTTGGAGAATGTTTGGAAGCTACCTTCAATCTAATTAAATGGAATCCTATGATGAACCCCAAACCTCAGTCCGTTGAAGAATATTTAAGCTGGTTTTCAGGAGAAACAAGAGAACGACTGGAATCCATCCGTGAAATCCTGAAGCGGGCTATACCCGAAGGAAAGGAAGTCATCAGTTATCATATGCCTGCCATCAAGACAACCGAGGTTTTGGTCTATTATGCCGCTGCAAAAAACCACATTGGCCTGTATCCCACCAACAGTGGGGTTTATGAATTTAAAAAGGAGTTGGAAGATTTCCAGACTAGCAAAGGAGCCATTCAGTTTCCTTTCTCCAAACCTTTGCCTTTGGAGCTGATTTCAGATATCGCCACATTCCGAAAGCATGAAGTAGAAGCAAAGCCAATTCGGAAAAAGAAATTTTAGCCGAGAACTTTCGGAAGCACTTTCAAAAAGTTGTCAATCTCTGATTTGGAATTATAAATATGTGTGGATACCCGAATGGCATTAACTCCGCCTTCCGGAACCTGCCTGATTCTGAATCCCAATTTTCCCAGTTCATTTCCGGCTAGTTGGTAGGTTACATTTTTGGGTCGGAAAGACACCATGGAAATGCGGGATTCGGGCTCAGGGGAAGTTAGCATTTCGATCCGGCTGCCCATGCTCAAGACCCCTTCATATAAGTACTGGTTCAACTCCCTGATTCTGGATTCTATTTTTTCCCTGCCTAACTCCTCTTGAAAATCAATTGCAGCCGCCACGCCTTTCATCAAAGCGGTGCTCTGAGTCCCGTAATCGTAGCGATGAGCTGAAGGAGCATAACCTTTTAATGAGGGGGGATCGGTGGTCATATCCCAACCTGAATCACTTGCACCTCCGATCTGATAGGGTTGAAGGACATCCAACAAGTCCTCTTTGACATAGAGGAAGGCAGTGCCGCTCGGGCCATTCATCCATTTGTGACAGCATCCTGCATAGAAGTCGCAGCCCAAATTTTTCACATTTAATTCAAGAGATCCTGCTCCGTGAGCGCCATCAATGGCAGAGAAAACACCTCGGCTTCTTGCCAATTCGCACAGTTCACGAATGGGGAAAACATGTCCCGTAGTGCAGGTGACGTGTGGGATAGCGAGTACTTTGGTTTTTGAAGAAATCAGCCCAGAGATGAGTTTCAGGTTTTCCTCTTGAGTGGAAGCTGGCTCAAAGGTTTTCAGCACAATTCCCTGAAGTCTAGCACGGTTGAGCCAGGGCAATGCATTGCCGGCATGGTCATGCTTGGTCAGAATGACTTCATCTCCCCTCTCAAGGGGGATCCCCCAAGCCATAATATTTATTCCCTCGGTGGTGTTGTGTGTTAAGCTTAGTTCTTTGGTTTGGACACCCAAAAAAGCAGCAAGTTTTTCCCGCTCGGCATCAGTTTGACCATATTCACCTGTAGAATTGATTAAATAAAGAGACTCTTCCAAGGCTTTGGTGACTCGAAATGGAGCGGGCCCGAAAGTCCCGTTGTTGAGATACACACGCTCTTTTGTCAACGGGAACTGGGTTCTGATTTGATCCCAAAAGGCATCTCCGGTTAAGTTTTGGTTAATCGGATGATTTTCTTGTTTTTCCGAAGGTCTAAATCCAACCATGCCAGGGACTAAAATTCCGGCGGAGAGTTTTTGAATAAAATCCCGTCTGCTTTTCATAAATGAGAATTATTGAAATGAGTTAGGAAATCTTTCCCGAAAAGAAAAAGCAAATGAGCGGCGAAGTCTAAAAAAGAAGCTAAGAGTTGGGTGGAACAAGTTCTTTTATCTGGATTACAGCGTCGGGAACATCTTCCTGATAATGGCTCACGTAAATCAATGTGAGACTGCTTAGCTCGCAGATTTTTTGAACGGTGTCTCGAAAGAGCTCTCGTTGCTGATCATCCAAACCTTGAGAAGCTTCATCCAAGATCAACACTTTCGGCTGCTTGATCAAGGCTCGCGCCAGGAGGGTCCAGCGTTGTTGTGCTAAAGGAAGTCGCTGGATCGTGATGTCTTTGACAGCCTCGAGGCCGAATAGCGTAAGCCAGGCTTCAGCTTTTGACTCTTGTTCAGGGGTTGTCTTTTTGAATAACCCCATGGTGTCAAAAAGTCCTGAAAGAATCACTTTTCGGCAGGTTTGATTGGGAGGAAAATAGCGGCTGAGTTCTGGAGCGACAAATCCGATCGGTCGCTTGACATCCCAAATGCTTTCCCCGGTTCCCCTTTTTCTTCCAAAAAGAAAGATTTGCTGTGAATACGCTTGAGGATTTTCACCGATAAGCAAGCTAATCAGTGTAGATTTCCCCGATCCATTTGGGCCTTTCAAAAGCCAACGTTCACCAGCCTTTACTTCCCAATTCAGGTTGTTCAGTATTTTCTTTTCGCCATATCGGATGGTCACGCCTTTCAGATGAATCAAGGATTCGTTGATGGATTGACCTGTTGGAATCAAATTTTCCAGCAGTTCCCAATCCCATTTCCGTAGACTTGAGCCATGGTCTTGTTGAGGAAATGAATTCCGAGTCCAAGTTTGTACTATTCCTGAGGAATCCAGTTTGGCGACATGAGTGATCCCCTCAGGTATTTCCTCTGCCGAGGTGGTAAGAAGAATATGCACACCTTCCCGGATCATATTGCGAAGGATAGCCCCAAACTCGGACCTGGTTTTGGAATCAAGGCCAGTCATGGGATGATCCATCAGATAAATCGTGGGTTGCCGCATCAGGCCCAAAGCTAAAACCAGCCTTCGGGTTTCTCCATTGGAAAGCTTTAAAAGAGATTGATCGAGCAAATGACCCAAGTTCAAAATTCCGCTGATTTTTTCCACCGTCCAGGGACCGGGTACTTTGGACCCCACTTGTTGTAGGTATTCCTTTACGGTCAAGGTTTCCTCAGATTCACTGGAATTGAACCGCTGCTGGAAATAGAAATTCTGCTGATTGGAACGATTTTTCAATTCATACTTCTGAGAGACATAGGACACCAGGTCACGAAAGCTGTGAATCTCTCCTTCTGAATTTTTTTGTAGCGTATAATCTTGGGCAAAAGGTCGATGGAATTCACCGGCGGAGACCACGGCATTACCTCTCAATGTCTCCAAAAATGCAGTGAGTTCTATTCCCGAATTACCAACTATCGCCCAATGCTGCCCCTTTTTCCAGTTAAAATTCAGATTGTCAAAAACCTTCAATCCTCCATAAAGGACTTTTGCGGAATGGATTTCAATCATTGTTTCACTTTTCACCGGGGGTCGATCTTTTTTTAAAATTAGAAAACTCAAGCCAAGGGGAGAATTTTATTTTCCCATAGTTGAGAACATGATTTTTATCATCAGATTTTATGCGTAGGATTTCGGGGAATTCAATGAGAATCCTCGAAATTCAAGAAAAAATAGACAAATGAGTTTGACACCTAGGACTATGAAAACCTCACTTTTTTTATTGGTAGTAGCACTGACCTTACAGTTCGCCAGAGCTCAGGATAGTACTGAGGTAAGTTTAAGAAGGAATACCATCAAATTTGATTTAACCGGGAATTTGCTCTACCAAAATCACTTTGCTCTTTCCTTGGAGCGGGTAATCAAGAAAAACCAAAGCTTTGTATTGACCGCCGGATACCAGGAATTTCCCAAAATAGTCAACTTCGGCGCCAATGTAGAGGGGAAAGAAGAAGAGGCTAGAAATGGGTATAAATTCAGCGGCGAGTATCGGTTTTACCTCGCAAAAGAAAACAAATTTGCTGCTCCGAGAGGAGTCTATATCGGTCCTTATTTCACAGCGCTTGGATTTAAATCAGACCGGAAAATCATCTACACCGGATCCGAAGAACCTGAGGAAGCAAATCTCAATTCTAAACTGAACATCATCAGTATCGGGGCTCAGTTGGGTTACCAGTTTGTCTTCAACGATCGCTGGTCATTGGACTTGGTTTTGGTTGGGCCTTCGTATTCCAAGTACAATTTCAAAACCCAATTGACCGGTGATTTTGAATTTGATGCAGATAATGTAGAAAATGAAATTCTTCAGTCTCTGATTGATAAATTCCCGTTATTGGATGATTTACTGGATGAACAGGAATTGGATTCATCCGGTACTTTGGACACTTGGGCTTTGGGATATAAGTATCAAGTTTTGGTAGGATACCGATTTGGGAAGTATAAAAATCTAAAGAAGAAATAGCTTGATTGACCACTTAATTTAAATCCGTATAAAAATTTAATAATCAGCACTTAAAAAACCTTTATCTCAATTGAAGATAAAGGTTTTTTTATAATTAGTCGTTGGGGTAAGGGATGTATACAAAACTGGTAAATGCCCCGTCCATTACGAAGAGGCAACAGAATTCGTCGGGATCTTTATAGGCCTTTTTAAACTCCTCCAAAGCTTCCTCTGCGATCAGTTTTCGCTGGACAAATTCATCCACATAGGTGATGAAATAATTCCAGTCAAGGTCCTTCTCTGCCTTGCCGACAAAGATCTTTCCGATGGGCTGCATGTCCTTTGAAATCGGGAAAATCGGATAGTCCGAAAATCCTCTGGATCTCACCTGATAGGAGGCTTCTTTGAGCACATCACAGATCTTGACAAAGTCGCTGGTAATCGTGCCGAGGTACTTGCCGCTGAGTTCGGGATCGTTAAAATCTGAGATCATGATTTGAGGGTTAAGCGTACGACATTTTCGACGTGGTAGGTTTGCGGAAACATGTCCACGGGCTGCACTTTTTCCACTTGGTATTTCTCTCCCAAAAGTGCCAAATCCCGAGCCTGCGTGGCAGGGTTGCAGGAGACATAGACGATGGTTGGAGCCTCGAGCCGGAGAAGCATCTGAACCACCTTTTCGTCCATCCCTGCCCGTGGCGGATCGGTGATGATTACATCCGGTTTGGCATGGGTGGTGATGAACTCTTCGTTGAGAATATCCTTCATGTCACCGGCATAGAAAAGGGTGTTCTCGATACCGTTGATTTGGGAGTTGAGTTTGGCGTCTTCGATGGCCGCTTCGACGTACTCGACACCGATCACCAGTTTGGCTTGCTTGGCTACAAAATTGGCGATCGTACCTGTGCCGGTGTAGAGGTCATAGACCACTTCATCGCCTTTCAGCTGAGCAAAATCCCGGGCTACTTTGTAGAGTTCATAAGCCTGTTCGGAGTTGGTCTGGTAGAAGGACTTAGGACCAATGCGGAATTTTAAGCCTTCCATCTCCTCTTCGATGTAGGGAAGACCTGCGAAGGTCACCAACTCCAAGTCGTGAAAGGTCTCGTTGCCTTTGGTATTAATGACGTAAAGGAGGGAGGTGATGACTGGGAATTGCCCATTCAAAAACTCCATCACGAGCTGAATTGACTCAGGGTCATTTTCTCCAAACTGAACAATCACCATCGTTTGGTTGGTGCTTGTAGTCCGAATGATCAGATTTCGGAGTAGGCCAGATTGATTCCGGATATCGTAGAAGCTGAGGTTATTTCCTCTGGCAAATTCCCTCAGCGCATTTCGAACTTCATTTGAAATCCCGCCTTGCAGGTAACAATGCTCGATGTCGATAATTTTATCAAACATCTTGGGGATATGAAACCCAAGCGCGTTTCGCTCGAATTCAGCTCCTGAATTGATTTCTTCCCGGGTCAGCCAGCGGGAATTGGAAAAAGTAAAGTCGAGCTTGTTGCGGTAATATTGCGTTTTCCCAGAACCCAAGATCGGGGCAACTTCAGGAATAGGTACTTTGGCTATCCGCTGAAATTGATCCAGGACTTGTTGACGCTTGTAGGTTTTTTGCAGGTCGTAGTTGATGTGTTGCCACTTGCAGCCGCCGCAGGTACCGAAATGTGAACAGAAAGGTTCTATTCGGTCCTTGGAGTATTCGTGAAATCGGATGGCTTCTCCTTCCATAAAGGAGCTTTTTCCTTTGGTAATCCGCACATCCACCACATCTCCAGGTGCTACATTGGAAACGAATACCACCTTTCCCTCGTGATGTCCCACGCATTTCCCTTCGGAGGCGATGCGCTCGACCAGGAGATTGGTGACGACTTTGTTTTTCATTTTACGCGACATGGCCGCAAAATTAGGGAAAAATGGGAAGATGGGGCGTGGAGTTTTCTAATCTTCCCCTGAGGCCTTGTTTTGAAAACCCAAATTTTCGGCCATTAACTTATCAATTACCTATCTTTGCAAGGAATCCAGACCCATGAAACTTCAGGACAAAGTCGTCATCATCACAGGCGCTACCTCAGGAATAGGAGAAGCCTGTGCGCATATTTTTGGCAGAGAAGGTGCTAAAATCGTCATCACAGGTCGGAATAAAGAAAAACTTGAACTGAGTTCAAAAAGATTGGAAGAGGCAGGAATCGAGGTCCTTCCCATTTTGGCTGACGCAGGTTCTGAGGAGGATAATCAGCGAATGGCCGAAGATACGATATCCCGTTTTGGCCGGATCGACATCCTGATCAACAATGCAGGGATTTCCATGAGGGCACTGTTTGAAGATTTGGATATGGAAGTTTTCCGAAAGGTGATGGATACCAATTTCTACGGAACAGTTTATGCTACCAAGTATTGCCTTCCGTCAATTTTGGCTGCTAAGGGTTCCATTGTTGGGATTTCCTCGATCAATGGGTATCGGGGTACTCCTGCCCGAACTGCCTACACAGCCAGCAAATATGCCATGAACGGTTTTTTCGAATCCCTTCGTACAGAAGTCATGAAAAAGGGAGTTCACGTCCTGGTCGTTGCTCCTGGTTTTACTTCCTCCAATATCCGAAATACCGCACTCACTGCAGACGGGTCTTCTCAGGGTGAATCTCCACGTGACGAGTCGAAGATGATGACTTCCGAAGAAGTCGCAGCGCATATTTTGAAAGCGATATCCAAGCGAAAACGGGATTTAGTGCTTACCGGTCAAGGTAAACTGGCTGTATTTCTCAATAAATGGATGCCCGGAATTCTCGATGGAATTGTCTATAATCAGATGGCCAAAGAAAAAGACTCCCCATTCTCCTAAATGCCCGAATCCATCTTTCAAACCTACCTGAATCGGCTCACGGACCTGTCTTCCAAAAACAGGTCTTTGTATTTGCCGAAGTTGGAGGGATTTGGAATGCTGGATTTTCGTGAGTTTGATTTTTTGACTGGTGAACCTTCCTTTGAAATTCTTCGAAAGTCAATCGAAGGCAAAAAAAGTATCATTCTCTCACCCGATATCGACCCAAGATCGGGTAATGCCAACCAGGTATCCAAGGCACTTTCCCGAATGGCATTTCGGGAACAGTTGACTCAGGAGGAAACCGGAGAGCAAAGTCTCTATCTGGCTTGGCTTTTTGCCGAAGGAAAGCTGATCAACGGGCAGATCGTCCGTAGTCCATTACTTTTGAAACCGGTTCAACTCAGAAAAGAAAATGGCTTTTGGAGTTTGATTTCAGAGGAAAATTGGCAATGGAATCCTGCCTTTTTGCTCGCTTGGAGACATGCCACAGGTCAGCAGTTGTCTGATAACTTTTCTGATGAACTTCTGGAAAATCTATCCAAGGATGCGCTGGAGTTTCGGACGGCCTTGTCCAAACTAATTCCCGAGCATTTCGCTGTTCAGGTTCAATCCAACCTGATCGAGGATCAGATTCTTCCTTTTCCCGATTCCCAGATTTCTCTCGATCAAGAGCGATTTTCCGAAGGAAAAGTCAGTCTCAAGCCTTATGCTGTTTTGGGTCAATTTGCCCAAAAGGGGAGTTTTCTGTTTTCGGATTACGAGACCTTGATGAAGGACCATTCCGAAAGTTCGCTGGAGGAATTGTTTCAGCATCTTTTTCTTACGGAGAAAAAAGACACCCCGATTCGAGAGGAAAATCTTTTCCCGGTTTTTCCGCTGGATGCGTCTCAAGAAAGCGCCTTGATCAAAGTCCGACAAGGCAAAAGCCTGGTGATCCAAGGCCCTCCCGGTACGGGCAAGTCTCAACTCATCGCCAACCTGGTTTCGGATTATATCGCCCGAGGGAAAAAAGTCCTGGTGGTTTCCCAAAAGAGGGCCGCCTTGGACGTGGTTTTTGAGCGATTGGAAAAAGCCGGTTTCGGTTCGTTCCTTGGTTTGGTGCATGATTTCCGGGGAGATCAGAAAGTCCTTTTTGAAAAGATCAAATCCCAGATTGAGTCCATCGAGGACTACCAAAGTCAAAATCGGGGAATCGATGCGATTCAATTGGAGCGGGAACTCAGCCTGCTGTCCAAAACCATTTCTAGACTCTCGGGAAAGTTTGAAGAACTTCGAACGGCCTTATTTGATGAAAAGCCCACGGGTCTTCCCATCAAGGCATTTTACCTTCAGGCTGATTTGAGTAGCCCTGCTTTTTCCCATCCCCAGCTGCTTCAGTTGGATTTTGAAAAAGCAAAAGGGTTTGAACAGGATTTAAGCATTTTCTCAAGGTATCAGAATCGGTTCTCAGAGAGTTTTTGGGAAAAAAGAACCTCATTTTCAGCAGTTCTGCCGTCTGACTTTGCCAACATTTCCAATGCGATTATCGGCTTGGAAAATGCCCGAAAGCAGCTCCCCAAGGTGCTTTTAGGCGAAAAAGCGAAGCCTTTTTTTCAAGCGCTTTGGTCGGAGCAGGGATTTTTGGAAAAGTTTCAAAAGCTGCGATTTTCCCAGTCGCAGCTAGGTGATCCTGAAAAGAATTTCGCACTAATTTTTCAATCCAAAGATCAAAAAGCCCTGATCAAGATCCGGCAATTCCTGATTCAGGCTGTTGAGACTTCTCAAAGCTGGAAACTGGAGCTTGGACCTGATTTGGCAAGTTTGAGTAAGGAACTGGAAGCTTTGATTCCGCTTTCACAAAGTTTATTTGGAAAGCTTCAAGCCAGATTTTCCAAGTCGAAATTTCCGCTGGTTTTTCAGGCTTTGGCCCAAAATCATCTAACTTTTGTAACTCAACAGCTCCTTGCTATTCAGCTAGAATGTGGGTCAAAACTCCAAATTCAAAGGCAGTCAGCCGAATTACCAAATTCAGCTTTTTTCAGTGCCACTGAGCAGTTTTCAAGCGATTTGATTCACCTCGAAAAGCTATTGACTTGGAGGGAAAGCTGGGAAGCAGTTCCTGAGATTCAGGCATTGTTGGATTGGAAAAAACTTTCCTTTTCAGAGTTTAGAGCTGCTTTGGATCAGATTCAAACTTGGACTGAAGGCTTGTCTTTCCAACTGGTTTCGTATCGACTTTGGCTGAGTGAAGCGCAATTTTTGGAACTCATGGAAAAGGGATTGGAACAGACTTTTCCAGAGAATCCGCTGAACTGGCCTTCGGTTTTTGCCGAACTGAAGGGATTCGATCAGTTTTTAGAAAGTTGGAAATTCCGAGAATTGGGACAGCAATTGGCCCGGGATTTCTTAGGGTTGGAGTTGAAGGAAGTCGTCTCGGCTTTTTGGAATGGTTGGAGACTGGCTTGGATCGGGGAGATTGAGCGGCAGCACCCGGTGTTGAGTGAAATGGGTTCTTTGCGTCTCCATCATGAAATGGACGAGCTTAAAAACGCCATTCTAGAAAAGCGGAAAAATGCCCGTCATTTGGCTTTGCTTCGCCTTCGCGAGCAGGTAGCCGATCATCTGGATTACAACAGGCTGGGCAATCGGATGACTTATCGGGAAGTATTGCATCAAGTGAGCAAGAAGCGACAAAAATGGTCTATTCGGAAGTTGGTGGAGGAGTTGGGGGAAGAGGTCTTTCGGGTGCTTCCTTGCTGGTTGGGCAGTCCGGAGACGGTTTCGGCAGTGTTTCCGACTACTCAGGTCTTTGACTTGGTGATTTTCGATGAGGCTTCCCAGTGTCCCGTTGAGCGGGGATTGCCAGCTATGCTTAGAGGTAAGCAAGTAGTCGTGGCAGGGGACTCGAAACAGCTTCGGCCTTCGGATTTTTACCAGGTGAAGTGGGAAAGTGAGGAAGAAGGAATGGAGTACGAAGCCGAATCGCTGCTGGAGTTGGCTGCTCATTTTTTTGAAAACCTGCAATTGAGAGGACATTACCGTTCCGCTGATCCGGGATTGATCCACTTTTCCAATGTGCATTTTTACGGGAATCGGTTGGAAACCTTACCCGATTATGCCACGGTCAAGGCTGGAAAAACTCCTTTTTCTTGGGAAAAAGTAGAGGGAATCTGGGAAAATCAGATTAACAGAATGGAAGCGGAGGCTGTCTTGAATAGAGTTCAGTTGATTTTGAAGGAAGCTCCTCAGGACGCTATCGGGATCGTAACGGGCAATTATTTTCAGATGGAGCTGATTCGTGATTTGCTATGGAATGCTGGTTTTCAGGATGCCGCTATCAAGGTGCGCAATATCGAAAATGTGCAGGGGGATGAATTCGATCAGGTGATATTGTCCTTGGGTTATGCTCCTAATCGGGAAGGGAAGCTGGTGACGAATTTTGGACTGTTGGGCAAGTCTGGTGCTGAAAACCGATTAAATGTTGCCATCACCCGGGCAAAGAAAATGCTCCATGTCATTTCGTCCATCGAGCCAGCCGATTTTCGTTCCGGTCAACTCAGTAATCCGGGCTTAGCTTTGCTGAGAGAGTTTTTGGCTTTTGTCAAAGTGCAGAGTAAAGAGAGAGGGATTCCTGCGCCTGAGGTAAAAGTGCCTGGTTTTGAGCTGGACTGGAGTTTGAAAAATCAGCTTTTGAAGTCGGGAAGTGGATTTTCCAAGGAGATTCCATCTGCGGTGATGGATTTGATTTTTAGGGATAGGGAAGGAAATCAGAAGGCGATTTTGACCGATGATCAGCGGTTTTTTGATTCGTCTTCAGCCAAAGCTACGATGGCGTACCATCCGATTTTGCTGGAGGAGAAAGGTTGGGATTGGGAGTGGATTTGGAGCAGAAATTTTTGAAGTATCAAGTAGCTAGAAGCAAGAAACTAGAGTCAAGAGAGAGAAGACATTAGGAGTAAGACATAAGACGCTAGACTTTTTGATCCTACCCATAACAAAGCTTCATTTTATTTCTAAAAACCTATTTATAATGAATTAAAAATCACTCGTTAAATTTATTTTTTAAATATATTGAATGAGAAATCATTTATTATTTACCAGTTTGAATATCGCCAATTCTTGATTCTTGTGTCAAGTATCTTGATTCTATTTTTTGATTGATTTTTCATTCATTATCTTGTAAAATTAAATTTAATGAATGAAATTTAAGTCATGGATATCGCGCAGCTATCAGATATGGCCATTCTCCGGATGATCGGGGACTTCATCAAAAAGAAGCGTATGGCCATCAATAAGACTCAGGACGAGTTGGCCACGGAGGCGGGGATGAGCAGATCTACGCTCAGTCTGCTGGAGCGTGGCGAAAAGGTGCATTTACTGACCCTGATCCAGGCGCTTCGGGTGTTGGATGAGCTGCAGTTGCTGGAGGCCTTCGAGGCCCGTCAGCAGATCAGCCCTATCGAGTACATTAAGCTCCAAAAGAAATATCAGCGGCAGCGGGTAAGGCATCCGGATATCGCTGCTGAGGATGACCGTCCTTCAGAATGGTAGTAGCAGCAGAAATTTGGCTTTGGGATCGCTTGGCGGGAGCGGTTCTTTGGGATGAGGCTCAGCAGCTGGCAAGCTTTGAGTTTGATCAGGGATTTCTGCGCTCGGGCTGGAATATTGCACCTGTCACGATGCCACTCAGGCAGGGGAAGCGTTTGTACACTTTTCCGGAGATTCGCCGTGGCCGAAATGATGCCTTTGATACCTTCAAAGGATTGCCTGGGCTTTTGGCGGATATGCTTCCGGATAAATATGGCAATCAGCTCATCAATGCGTGGCTCGTTCAAAACGGCCGCCCGACAGACAGCCTGAATCCCGTGGAGTTGCTTTGCTTTATCGGCAAGCGGGGAGTGGGCGCGCTCGAGATCAAGCCTTCGCTTCGTTCGGAGGTGAGTCAATCAACAAGCCTTGAGCTGGATAGCTTAGTGGCGATTGCCAATAAAATCCTGAATACCCGGGAAAGTTTTCAAACCGACTTGTCCAAGGAAGAAGAGGCGGCATTGGCGGACATTCTGAAAATCGGAACATCAGCTGGCGGTGCCAGAGCCAAGGCGGTCATTGCTTTCAATCCCAAAACAGGCGAAGTGAAAAGCGGTCAAGTCAAGGCCCCATCCGGTTTTTCCTATTGGCTAATCAAGTTTGACGGGGTGATCGACAGTCAATTCGGAGCATCGGCCGGTTATGGTCGGGTGGAAATGGCCTATTATCTCATGGCAAAAGAAGCCGGAATCGAAATGAATGAGTCCCGACTTTTGGAGGAAAACGGGAGGGCTCACTTTATGACCAAACGATTTGACCGGACTGATAGCGGAGACAAAATCCACATGCAAAGCCTCTGCGGGATGCGTCATTTTGATTTCAACCAGGTGGGGGCATACAGTTATGAGCAGGTTTTTGAGACCATGCGGATGCTGAGACTTTCCTATCCTGAAGCGGAGCAGATGTTTATCCGAATGGCCTTCAACGTCCTTGCCCGCAACTGTGATGACCATACCAAAAACTTTGCATTTCTGATGGATCAAAACGGCAAGTGGACTCTATCACCAGCCTATGACATTTGCCATGCCTATCGTCCAGGAAGTCTATGGGTCAGCAGTCAATCCCTTCAGGTCAATGGAAAACGGGAAGGAATCACCGATTTCGACTTTTTGGAAATAGCCCGTAAAATGAATATCAAAAAGCCTGAGGAAAAGATTGATCGAGTCAGAAAGGCAGTGAAGCGATGGAATGAATTTGCCGAAGAAGTCAAAGTGGAGTCCAAACTTAGGGATTCGATTCAGTCTACACTTTTGGTTTAGTCTTTAGGTTTTGCTCCTGAGCCTCTTAAGTTGACCAGTTTGTTCAAAGTCTGAAACCAAAAAGGTGCACCCACTATCCCTGCAATGACCGAAAAGAGAAGGCCGAGAATTTTTTGACAGATTTCTCCGAAGGAAATTTTCCCGTCTCCCTCTTGCCATCCGATCGGAACTTGGGTAGCCTTTAAGGAAGCCTGTATACCCTTAAGTTCAGTGATTTTGAGGTCTATTTTATCCTCTTTACTCAGGGTGTCAGCTGCCGTGGTATTTTCCTCCGGTTCCAACTCCTGAATGGTTTCACTTATCCGATCCGCCAAGGCCTCTGATTCAGCGGGATGATTATACAGGTATTGGATGATCTGTATAGTGTCGACATTGAGTGTTGCAACCACCCCCAGCGAAATAATCACTATAAATGTCTGTGCTTTTTTCTTGTAGGTTCCTGAGATCCTGTCCATGCAGTCATTAAACCAGCCCTCGATATCACGACGTACGTCTTCCAGTCCATTGTTTGCTTCGGCTAAACTTTGAAGCAGGCGGCGCTTGAAATCATCCGGAAGGTCTGAAGTGGAAATGGATTCTTTCAGGGACTCAACCGTGTAAGGCTGATCTTTTCGATTGACCAGATCCAGCAAGACTCCGGAGAATACTTTTGCAGGAATGTAACTTGCACGTCTTCCCTGTGCCGTCAGGCCGTCAATGAGTCGATGGTTTAGAAATTTCTCTCCCAGTTGATTTTCACGGAATGTATCTTTTAGCCATTTTTCAAGGTTTTCGGCCCTCATATCCAAATACTGGGCAATGAGTTCTTGGATGGTGGAGCATGCCAAGGCGATCAGAAAATAGATAAAAATCAAACCGATCACCAAGTTGAGAATGGATGAAAAGTCCATAAACAGTCAGAGTTTAAGTTGAAAATTGAAGGAAAAATTATCCCTTAATTAAAGAATAAAATACAGGATATCAAAGAGTTAAATTCCTGAAAAATAAGGTTGGAGATTGATTTGTCAGAGGTAGCCCACCAGTGAGTAGACTGCAATCCCGATCCACTCTTTCACCAACTTATGCCAGTAGGAAATGGAATCCGCATCCGGGTAGACCAGATCCGGAATGTCATTTTTCACCTCGTGAGAATAGTAATCCACCGGAAAAGTCACTGTTTTCAATCCGACTTTATCAAAGCATCCTTTAGCTCGCTTCATGTGAAAAGCTGAAGTGATCAATACAAATTCCTGATCGGTGGAGATGCCATTTTTCTCCAAAAAAGTCTTGGTAAACTGGGCATTTTGGGCTGTGTTTTTACTTTGATCTTCAATTAAGATATCTCCTTCAGGCATTCCGGTCATGATCAAAAATCGCTTCAATACTTCCGCTTCCGATTGGGGATTGACCGGATTGAAGCCTTGTCCGCCGGTGATCAGGATTTTTTTGATTTTGCCCATGCGGTAGAGTTGAAGGGCATGGGTGATGCGGTCTGCTCCTTTATTGAAAAAGGTGCGGTCGTAAGCAGTTTTGCTCAGGTTTGTGACTCCTGTGAGGACGATGCCGATTTCATGGGTTTCGATTTCATCGAAAGACTTGAAATCAGGTTCCCAAGCCAACAAAGCCAGATTGGAAAGGAAAGGATTGGTGAAAAAGAGTAAAAGTCCGATTCCTGCCCAAAGCAACTTTTTACCCCATTTTTTCTTTAGAAAAATTGTCCCTGAGATAATCAGAATCAACACAATCGTCAGCGGCATGGCCAAAAAACTCAGAAACTGGGAGAGGTAGAAGAACATGAATGAGATTTATTTTATCGGCAAAAAAGGGTTTAAATGATCAATTTTCAAATTCAATGGACAATGACCAATTTTCAATTGAAATTGGTTCCTTGATCATTGAGTTTGCTCATTGATAATTGATTATTTAATTTCTTTAATCTAGGCAGAAAGCTATTTTTGATCATGCTTTCAGACCAACCTAACCTAGTACCTTATTTAGAAAAACTGGCCACCCAACTGGAGGGCAATTTGCAGTTTGACCGACTTACCCGAACCCTATATGCCACCGATGCTTCTGTGTATCGTGAGATGCCCTTGGCCGTAGCTTTTCCCAAGTCGGAGTCGGATATCCAAAAACTCATTCACTTTGCCACTGAGCATGGCACTTCTTTGATTCCCCGCACGGCAGGTACATCCCTTGCCGGTCAATGTGTGGGCAATGGTATCGTCGTCGATGTCTCCAAGCATTTCACCCAAATCTTGGAATTCAATAAAGAAGAGCGATGGGTCCGAGTTCAGCCCGGCGTCGTTCGCGATGAGCTGAATCGCTTTCTGAAGCCTCATGGTCTCTTTTTCAGTCCGATTACCTCTACTGCCAACCGGGCGATGATCGGAGGAATGGTCGGCAATAATTCCTCGGGGACCACTTCGATTGTGTACGGCGTGACCCGGGATAAGGTGATTTCCCTGAACACGATTCTCAGTGATGGGAAAAAGGTTGTTTTCGGAGAGATTACTCAAGATGATTTTGACCGAAAGTGCGGACAGAAAGACCTGGAGGGGAAGATTTACCGCCAAATCTTTGATGAACTCTTCAATCCCGAAATCAGGGAGGAGATTCATGCCCAATTTCCCAAAAAGTCAATCCACAGACGCAATACCGGCTATGCAGTGGATGAATTGCTGAAAGCGGAGCTTTTTGAAGGCAAGGAAAAATTCAACTTCTGCAAGTTGTTGGCAGGATCGGAAGGAACTTTGGCATTCACGACCGAAATCAAAATCAGTCTCGATCCGCTTCCTGATCCTGTTGAAATCGTCGTAGCGGCGCATTTTGAAAGTATCCACGAAAGCATGAAATCCGCTCAAGTCGCCATGAAGCATCCGGCAACTGCGGTGGAACTGATGGATAAAATCATCCTTGACTGCACCAAGGAAAGTATCGAATACTCCAAAAACCGCTACTTCGTCGAGGGTGATCCCAAGGCGATTTTGATGATCGAGTTTAGAGGAAAAACCTTGGAAGAAGCCATGGCAAAAGGAGAAGCGCTAGTTGCTGACCTACGAGCCGGCGGCTATGGCTATGCCTATCCGATCATCGAACCTGCCCGGGTGGCCTCTGCTTGGGCGCTTCGAGCTGCCGGTTTGGGGCTTTTGGGCAACATTCCCGGGGATCCCAAAGCTGTGGCTTGCATCGAAGACACCGCCGTGGACATCGAGGACTTGGCAGATTACATTGATGAGTTGGACGAAATTCTCGAAGGCTTCAATCAAAATCCGGTGCATTATGCGCATGCCGGGGCTGGAGAAATCCACATGCGTCCGATTTTGGATTTGAAAAAGGCCGAGGATGTGGAGGAGTTTTACCAGATTTC
>CAYONF010000052.1:0-29226 GCA_964405255.1 uncultured Limnohabitans sp.
AGCGCTTTATTTCAATCGTATTTCCACTGTATTTCAACCCAATTTTCATTTTCCATCCTTAAAATCAACTTTTTTAGCAATTCCTCATCGAATGCTTTATTTTCATGCAAATTTTATAACAAATGCTGGATAGCAAGGTATTGGTCATCAAAATCGGATCCAACGTCCTGACCCAATCCAACGGGCTACCGGACTTGGAGCGGATGAACCATTTGGCCCATCAAATCCACCGATTGATGGCTTCTGGAAAAAAAGTCGTACTGGTCAGTTCGGGTGCGGTGGCATTTGGCCGACAATACCTTTCCCTGCCTGAAAAACTCAATCCCGTTTTCAAAAAGCAGATTTGGGCCTCGACCGGTCAGATCCGCCTGATCAATCAATACCAGCAATTTTTCGAAAACCTAAACCAGCCCATCGCCCAGATTCTCGTGACTAAAGAGGACTTCCGGGATCGAAAGCATTTCCTCAACATGAAAAACTGCATCGAAGCGCTGCTGCAGCAGGGGATATTGCCCATCATCAACGAAAACGACACGGTGACTATCACCGAGTTGATGTTTACCGACAACGACGAACTGGCCAGCCTTACCGCCGCCATGATCAATGCGGATACGCTGATGTTGCTGACGAATGTGGATGGGATTTTCACCGGAAATCCATCGGAACCCGGATCCCAACTGATCGAAAAAGTCAGCTCGGGCATGCCGGAAATCTCTAATTACATCTCCGCCACCAAGTCTTCTTTTGGCCGGGGAGGGATGCTGACCAAGTATGCCATGGCGAAAAAGTCCGCCGATTTGGGCATTCAGGTGATCATTGCCAACGGGAAGCGGGATGGTGTTTTGGAGGAATATTCTGAGAAAAAATTACGCTGCACTTGGTTTGAACCCCAAAAGGTAACCCATGCCACCAAAAAATGGTTGGCTCATGGCGCCCAGTATTACAAAGGCGAATTGGTGATCAACGAAGGGGCAAAAGCTTCCTTGACCGCCTCCGTAATCCGAAGCCTCCTTCCGATAGGCATTGTCAAAATTGAAGGGGAATTCTCCAAGGGAGACATCCTGCTGATCCGCGATGAAAGCGGCCACAAAATCGGTTTGGGACGGGCAGAATACGCCTCCAAACTCGCCCTGGAGCGCATGGGGCAAAAAAATCAGAAAGCCCTGATCCATTACGATTACCTGTATCTTTTCGACCATGAATGAGTTTGAATCCATCTTCAGGGAAGTTCAGCAAAGCAGCCGCAAACTCAATCGGGTAAGCGAAGAGCAGGTCAAAGCAATCCTAGATGATTTGGCACAACTTGCAGTGAAAGAAGTAGAGTTCCTACTCGAAGCCAACCGTCAGGATTTGGAGCGAATGGATCCTGAAAACCCGATGTATGATCGACTTCTGCTTTCCGAAATCAGGATCAAAGGAATCGCCTCCGAGATCCTTCAGGTCAAAAATCTCCCAAGTCCTTTGGGCATTTTACTGGAAAAACGAACACTCGAAAACGGGCTGAAGCTTAGCAAAGTGACCGTGCCGCTTGGGGTGATCGGGATCATTTACGAGGCTAGACCCAACGTGACTTTCGACGTGTTTACCCTCGCCCTCAAGTCCGGCAATGGACTGGTGCTGAAGGGCGGTTCGGATGCCGATTTTTCCAATCGAGCAATTATGAGGTTGATCCATGAAGTGGTGAAGAAACATGGACTTCCAACCGGAGCTTTTCAGCTGTTACCTCCTGATCGGGCCGCGACCAAAGCACTTTTGGAGGCTGTCGGCTATGTGGACGTGATTATTCCCCGGGGTTCGCAAGGCTTAATCAATTTTGTAAGGGAAAATGCAAAAGTTCCCGTGATCGAAACGGGGGCAGGTATCGTGCATACCTATTTGGACGAAACGGCTGACTTGGAAAAGGCAAAAAAAATCATCCACAATGCCAAAACCCGTCGTCCAAGTGTCTGTAATTCCTTGGATTGCCTGATCCTTCATGAGCGTCGATTGAGCGAATTAGCCGAATTGATCCAGCCTCTTTTGGAAAGTGGGGTGGAGATTTTTGCGGATGAAAAAGCGAAAAAACACATTGCTGAGCACACTCTGATCCATCAAGCGGACGAAAGCCACTTTGGAACCGAGTTTCTCAGCCTGAAGCTTTCCATCAAGACTGTCCAAAACCTGGACGAGGCCTTGGATCACATAGCCACCTATTCTTCGAAGCATTCGGAAGCCATTCTTTCGGAAAATCCAGAATCCATCGAGCGCTTTCTCAACGAAGTCGATGCCGCTGCGGTCTATGCCAATGCCTCTACGGGTTTTACCGACGGCAACCAGTTTGGACTGGGTGCGGAGATCGGAATCAGTACCCAAAAACTCCATGCCCGAGGCCCGATGGCGCTCCGAGAACTCACCAGCTACAAGTGGATCGTGAGAGGAAACGGGCAGGTAAGGGGCTGATCTTTCAAAGCAAAAGCAACCCGCCAAGCTTTCGTAATCCTCTCGAATTTGCAGTAACTTCCTGCAAACTCATACGACTATGAAATTTCCTTCTCTTCAGCGTCTCAATGAAGAAAGTCTAAAGGCTGCACAGCGATTTCCCCTAAGTCTGTTAAGCTCCATTTCGGCAACAATCCTGCTGATCTACATCGTCGAGAAAGACAACTTCACGGATAATCTACCACTATTAAACCTGCTGATGACCCTGGCTTTGGGGATTCCACTTTTCTTTTCTGTGGAAATTTTCACCGAAAAGAGTAACCAACCCATTGGCAAAAAGCTCCTTTTTTGGACTTTGGGCCTGGTTGCCTTGGTGCTGATATACTTGAGTTTTCCCACAGATACCTCACCAGGAACTACCCGCGCACCCTATATCCGATACGTGATTTACAATCTTGCCCTTCACTTGACAGTCTCTTTTGTACCGTTTTTGGAAAAAGGAAAACTGGAGGGATTTTGGAATTACAACAAGACCTTGTTTATCCGTTTTGTGATGGCTGTGTTTTTTTCGCAGGTCATCAGCACGGGAATTACACTGGCTTTTGGGGCCTTGGATCTCCTTTTCGATGTAAAAATGGATCCCAAGACCTATACAGAAATCTTCATCCTGACCTACGGCATCTTTAATACCTGGTACTTTTTGGCAGGCATACCCCGAAATTTTGAATCAAACGATTCAATGGTCAGCTATCCCAAAGGATTGAAAATCTTCACCCAATTTATCCTGATCCCGCTTCTACTGCTTTATCTGGCTATCCTATATGCTTACGGCACCAAAATCATGATCACTTGGGATTGGCCAAGGGGTATCGTGACCTATTTGATCATAGCCATTTCGGTGTTGGGGATTTTCACCAATCTGCTTTTATTCCCCTATCAAAAAGAAAAAGAAGGCGGCTGGATCAAAGGCTTTTACAAAGCTTTTTACTACCTCCTGCTTCCCCTTACCATCCTCCTTTTTATTGCAATTGGTATTCGAATTCAAGACTATGGCCTTACCGTAAATCGGTACATCATCGTGCTGATGGGAATCTGGCTGGGCGCAATTTCCCTGTACTTTATTCTCGGGTTTAAGAGTATCAAAACCGTCCCAATTTCCCTAGCGGCAGCGATGATCTTGGCTTCTTTTGGACCTTGGGGGATGTTTTCCTGGAGCGAAAGGCACCAAGTACACCGACTTGAATCCATCCTGACCGAATCGGGAATCATGGAAGATGGAAAAATCAAACAGGAAGTTTCTTGGGAAAAAGTCACCGACTCCACACTCCGCGCCACCTCCAGGCGAGAACTCAACACCCTTCCCAAGGAGCAATTGAATGAGGTCAATTCCATCCTTCACTACCTGGAAGACTACCACGGAATGGAGGCCCTTTTCCCATGGATTGCCCCGGAGACATCGGCCTTCTTTGAATCCAAGGAGATCATCGAACCGAGTCACGCCCAACTGATGGCCGAGACGATCGGTATCAAGTATATTCCGCCTTACGGAGTATATGACTCCACCTCTTTTGAGCAAAATAGCTACACTGAATTCAGTACTGTTCCCACGGAAGAAGTGGCCATAAGCGGCTATGATCACCTGATTCGGTTTGTGATCTATCCAAGCTACGAAAAAGGAGAAGTGGAAGAGCTTCTTTCCGGTCCAGGCTACTCCTTCTCCAAACCAACGACCACCGATGAGGACATCCTGTTTACTTGGAAGGAAAAGGAGATCAACCTACAATCGGCCGCTTTTATCAATGCCCTTTCGAAAAAACACGGCGAGGGTGTTCACCCTTCCTTTCCGCAGGAAAACCTCACTTCCGTGATCCAATCGGACAGCTTGGAGATCAAAGTGATGTATAAAAAAATCGCCTTTCTCCCACAACCTGATGGAAAAATCAACTTTGAGCGCCTGAGTGGCATCATCCTGATCAAAAACAAGATTTCTTCTGTGCCCTAACTCACCTAAGGTCACCCTGTGAATCCCTTAGCTTTGCCCAAAATCAAGCACTATGAACAAATTCATTCTTCCGGTTTTCGCTTTCGTCCTATCGATCAGCGCATGCAGCACTGACAAATCCGGCTCTCAATCCACCGAGCAGGCGGCCACCTCAGCCACGGTAGTCAACCTGACTGCCAAGGAGTTTTCGGAGAAAAGCCCTTCCGGCACCATCCTCGATGTGCGTACTCCCGCTGAAGTAGCGCAGGGAAAAATCGAAGGCGCTGTGGTCATTGACTTTTACCAGCCGGATTTTATGGATCAGGTAAGCAAAATCTCCAAAGAACAGGAAATCTACATCTACTGCGCCGTGGGTGCCCGCAGTGAAGAAGCCGCGCGAATGCTCATCCAGCAGGGATATACCAAAGTCTACCATCTGCAGGGAGGCATCCAAGCCTGGGCCCAAAGCGGCCAGCCTATCGTCCAAGAATAACCCACAGGTAATATTCTTGTAGAATTAAAAAAAACTTAAGGCTTGTACCCGGAGCACATAAAAAAGCTGCTCCTGATGGAACAGCGGGAGGTCGATAAGAAACTCTTCACGTTTAATAGATATCTAAAATCTGATATCGGAGGCCGTGGAATTCAATCCGGTCACCTTTCGCCCTGCCTCTCATCGCCTCATAAATCGGGGCATGAACGGACAATCCAAACACTGACTTTCCATTGACTTCCAAAGACTCAATGGAAGTACTGATGAAAAATACCCGCTGGTCCGTCACCACCACAGCACCTTTTTCTACCTTTTTGCAGACATGGTCAGTATCGATGCTTTCCAAAGTCATCAACTCATTTTTCAAAAAGATCAATTCCCCCTCCATGCGGACGAGTAACTCATTCTTTTCTTGGTTCGGCTTTTGATCCTGACTAGCACTTTCCTCGTGGGAGGTCAGTTCAGCCCTCATCTGTTCGATTTCTTTTTCAAAATCGGCTATAGTGAGCTGCTGCTTGATGATGCAGGCGTGAAGTATGAGGTCCTTTGAAAGTTCTGGTTCCATGGTCAAATCATTTATTGAGACAAGTATAGGCAGCCGAGGGGCGACTTACCATGACGAAAGTCAGGCCATTAAATGATTTGAAAAACGCAATCAAAAGCCCATTCTTTTGATTCCTTTCTTTTCAGAAACAATCTTGAGAAATCCAGAATTAACGAAAATGATCCAAAGTGCTTAGATAGCAACCCGCTTTCCTGTACTGGCAGATTCCAAAATAGCCTCCACAATCCGGATGTCTCTCAGCCCTTCTTCACCCGGGACAGACATGGGCTTCTTCCCCAAAATAGCCAGGGCATCATCATCCATTTGCATGGCTTGCTGGCGTGGCACTTCGTAGGGAAAATTGATTTCTCCCAAGGGACTTTTTCCTTTATTGCCTGCATAACCTTGGAATGGGGACATTTCGATATCCCCTTGCTCACAGCGGACAGTTAAGAAATTGATGTTTTCGGCAAAGGAAGTCTTGATCCATCCGGTCACTCCTCCTGCAAATTCCAGTTCAGCCTCCACGATTTCACCCAATCCGTCCCGATAAATTTCGGGTCGCTCCGTCCAGACTTTAGCGGACTTCACAGCGACGGGCTCCATCCCGGTTCCCAATCTTGCCCCTTGGATCGAATAGACTCCCATATCATAGATCACGCCTCCTCCCATTTCGCGCTTTTGTTTCCAGTGATCCGTCCTTCCTTCCCGATATCCGGCAGCACACCTGACGGACAGGACATTTCCCAATTTTTTATTCTTGATGAGTTCTCGGTATGCTTGAGTATTGGGTTCGTGCTGGCATCGGTATCCTATGGACAAACTCACTCCGTTGGCTTTGCAGGCATCGATCATGGCCTGGCACTCAGCCACGGTTACTGCCATGGGCTTTTCACACCAAACCTGCTTTTTGGCGGCAGCAGCACGCTCCACGTATTCCCGATGCATCGAGGGAGGCAAGACCACATAGACCACATCGATATCCGGATTATCCCTGATGGAATCGAAGTTTTGGTAGTTGTAAATATTTTTCTCAGGAATGTTGTATTTGGTCTTCCAAGATTCAGCCTTGGAGGGAGTTCCGGTGACAATTCCCGCGAGGTAGCAATGCTTGGTGAGTTGTAGTGCAGGAGCCAAAAGATCAGTGCTGTAGTAGCCCAATCCGACCAGAGCCACGCCGAGTTTTTCCTTTTTAACAGGACTACAGGCTGCCAGAAGCTCCGTTGGAGAAATCAGTCCCAGACTTCCAGCCAGTCCGAGGGCTTTTAATGTATCGCGTCTTGAGGTCATATGGAAAAAGGATTTGGATCTTTAAGCTAGCAGATAGTTGGATTTTCTGAAAGAGGTAATCCTGTCTTCAGGGAAATAAACTCGGCAAAAAGATTTAATTTAACTCATTATCAATTCTTTGTCCTATGAAAAAACTACTCTTCCTGCTGTTTTTCAGTTTGCCTGCTTTGGGTTTTTCCCAAACCAAACCCTACCTGACCCTGGCCGATGCCGAGCGGATCACTGCTGCAGCGGAGGCCAAGGCAAAAGCCGAAGGCTGGAATGTGGTCATTGCCATCCTTGATGATGGGGGTCATCTGATTTCCCTCAAGCGCATGGATGGCGTACAGGTCGGTTCCGTCGATGTAGCTCAAGCCAAAGCCAAATCTGCTGTCTTTTTCAAGCGTCCCACCAAAGTCTTCGAAGACGCCATGAAAGGAGAAGGCGGTAGCCGAATCGCCACCCTTCCCCATGCAGTCGGGGTCGAGGGAGGGCTTCCCATTTTCAAAGACGGCATTATTGTAGGCTCGATTGGGGTATCAGGTGTGACTTCAGCCCAGGATGGAATTATCGCTGATGCCGGGGTGAAGGCCTATTAATTCTTTTTCAAAAAATGATTTCCAAGTCCAAGGCCAAAATCTCCAAAAGCTGGAAAGAATCCTTAATTTAATCATTCCCCAAACTTCCCTATCCTATGAAACTCGGTGCATTCTCCATCAGTCTTTCGGTAAAAAACCTCCAAGCATCCAAGGAATTCTATGAGCAACTTGGCTTTTCGGTTTTTGCCGGAGGCGAATCGATGAACTACCTGATCATGAAAAACGAGCAGACTTTGGTCGGCTTGTTTCATGAGATGTTTGAGAAAAATATCCTCACTTTCAATCCCGGATGGGATCAGGAGGCAAAAAACCTTGATCCGTTTGACGATGTGCGGGAGATTCAGAAGCAGTTGAAGGAAAAAGGGATTGCCTTGGCCCAGGAGACAGATCCTTCCAAAACCGGCCCCGGGAGCATTTTGCTGTTTGATCCGGACGGCAATGCGATTCTGATCGATCAACACCGATGAAACCAAATTGAAACTGAAGCCCAAGTCCTAAACCTCCATGAAGTCGCAGTCAGACTACCTCAAAAAACGAATAGGAGGGCTGAAATTCCTGATCCGAACTCCCAAGCGGAAGTTTGGACAAAACCGCTTTCACCTGCTCCGGGTGGAAACCAAAAAACTTAAAGCCATACTTTACCGGATGGAGTTTTTGCTGTCGGATTTTGACCGGAAGAAATTCTACAAACCATTTCGAAAACTCTTTGCCCATGCAGGTCGGGTCAGGGAGATTCAGATCGAAAAAGATATCCTAAAAACCCACGGACAACCCGATTTCCTATCCGGCTACCTGAATCAACTGGATAAAAACATCCGGAAAGAGCGGTCCCGATTCTTTAAAATCCGAAACCTCAGGCTCAATTCAAAAATCGAAAAGCGCCTGAAGAAACTGGGCCATAAGGCAAAAGAAATTGAAACCCTCGATTCCGGACCCTTTATCGCCGGATTGTTTGATGAAATCAAATCGCTCTTGGGTAGCGGTACTCTGGAGGAAAAAAGCGCACATGAACTCCGCAAAAAACTCAAAAACCTGAAATACAACCTGGAGTGTCTGGAAGAAGGAAAATTCAATACCAACCACCCGAAACAGGAGGAATTAGCTCAGCTCCTAGGCTCATGGCATGATCTGGTCACTGTTCATCAAGCCATTCAGATCCAAATGAAGGAAGCACCCATTCCTGTCGGGGAACAGGAGACGCTCAAAAAAATCAACCGAAAAATCAAATCCAAGGCTGCTGAACTGTTTAAAGAAATCACACATAAAACTTCAGATTTTGATGATTTCCATTTTTCTGCTAAGCCGAGAAAAAAATCGCTCAGGTAATTTTTCCTTCCAAAAGTTGAAAAAACAGGTGATCCGAATGAACAGAAGGACTATCGAACTCAAGGAAGGAGTTTTCGCTGGATCTTTAAGCATCTCAGGTGTGACTTCCGCATTGGAAGTAATTCTTGCTGAAGAAGGGATGTAATTAGCGGATGGTGTGGGCGCCTCTTCAGCCCTACTATCCCGTTTTCAGCCCTCCTTTTCTTCATTCCACATTTTTAGACTAACTGAACTTGCACTTCTTCGTTGGAGATAAAAAACTGAAACCCATGGGAAAGCTAATCTGGACTATTACCACCGTTTTGCTCACCTCTTGCCTTCTTACCAAAGTTGCGGCCCAGGATACCATTTATACTTTTCCGTTTTCCCTCGAATCCAAATTGCTCGTGTTCGAGGGAGAAATGAACGGGGTAAAAACTGATTTTGCCTTTGATACCGGAGCGGCTATGGGTCTCGCCAATACCCACAGCGAACCGCTGGGAAGGCTAAAGATCAAAGGAAAAAAAATCAAACTACGGGATTCCAACCGAGAAGTCAAAAAAGTACCAACCGGTCTGACGGATGAGTTTAAAATTGGCGGATTTACCTTTTCCAAAGTTCGAAGCCTGGTCAATGACATGGCTTTTCTGTATTGCATGGACTATTACCTTCTTGGACACGACCTGATCCAGCAACTCAACTGGGAGATTGATTTTGAAAAGAACTTGATCCGGGTTTCAGAATCTCCCTTTCCGGTGGATTCCACTTGGGTCAAAATGCCGATAAGTCTGCTCTCCAACAGACCCTTTACAGAATTGGCTTTTGGAGGAAAAAGTCACGGCAAAGCACTCATCGATTTTGGCTACACGTCGATCATGGATTTCCCAGGGTCGGATCCCGGAATCCAATCCTTTTTGGCTGAAAAAGACAGTCTGGGACTCAGCAATCCAAACATCAGTACATCCATGGGGGCTTTGGGAAAAAAGACTTTTTCCACCAGATCGATCGTAGTAGACAGTGTGAAAATCGGCGAATCCTACTTCACCGATATCCCGATAGATTTTGAGGAAAGCTCCTCTCCCAAGATCGGTGTGGGTTTCTTTAGCACCTTGACTGAAAAAACGATCCTCAACCATGATCAAAACGCCTATTTCCTCCATCTCAAACCAAATCCAAAAATCCCTGAGCATACTCATGTGACGGTGATGTTTGAGTCCGGCAAACTCATTCTGGCCGGAAAACCTGTGGGACTTACACCGGATGATGCCAAAATTGAAACGGGTGAGGAGATCCGATCCATCAATGGATATACTGCCGGGGATTTTGAGGACGAGTGCAGCTATTTTAGCTGGTCCATTGCCGAAAAATCGGATAAGGCGGTAATAGTGAAAATGGATGGTACTTCCCTCATTTTCCCTAAAATCCCACTAAAATAAGCTCCCGATGTATGCCCAGGATGCGGATCCAACACACCACAGTGAAAAACAAGTCATGAAAGCGGCCGTACGATACCACTATTGCGAACCTGATCAGCTTCGAATCCTCGAACTTCCAATACCCAAACCAGGGCCCAATGAGGTCCTGATCCGGGTTAGGGCTTGTACCGTAAACCGGACGGACCTTGGAGTTCTTCGTGGCATTCCTTATGCCATGCGGGCATTTGCAGGCTTTCCGAAACCGAGGTATGCAGTAACCGGGACGGATTTTGCCGGGGTGATAGAGGATGTAGGTGAAGGAGTGCTTGAATTCAAAATTGGCGATCGGGTGTGGGGATTTTGGGATCATGGACAGGGAACTCATGCGGAGTATGCCTGCATCCCGACCAAGTATCCCATTTTACCTATTCCTCAGGAAGCAAGTTTTCAGGAAATGGTATCCTGCGGTGAGGCTGCCCATTATGCCTATAATTTTTTAAACAAAGTCAACTTGGAACCCGGAAATCATGTCCTGGTCATAGGAGGCACCGGAGGGATCGGTTCTGCTGCGATCCAATTACTCAAAGCAACAGGGATTCAGGTCACCGCTGTCTGTCATGAAGCGCATGTAGACAAAGTAAAATCGCTGGGACCTGACCGGGTGATTGCCCTCGAAAATGTAGATCTCACCAAAGAAAATATCCAATACGATTTTGTCTTTGACGCTGTCGGGAAAAGCCGTTTTTCATTCTGCAAACCCATCCTAAAGCCCAAAGGAGTTTATCTTTCCTCCGAACTTGGACCAAATTGGGAGAATCTGACCTTGGCGCTGACTACCCCGATTTGGGGAGGAAAAAAGGTGATTTTCCCTATCCCAGGATCAATTTTGGAAAGCATGAAAGCAATCCAATCACTATTTATCGAGGGAAAATTCCGTCCCTTGATTGACCGGAGTTTTCGGCTGGATCAAATCAGAGAAGCTTTCCAATATGTAGCCTCCGGTCAGAAAATCGGCAATGTGATTTTGGAGATTGGAGAGGAATAATTCAGCTGAACGAATTTCTTGAACTTGATTTGGCCATTTTTCGGCTTACACTTTTCTCCTGTCAGGATCATTTTCTTTTCATCCAATTCCCCTGGATATGGTTTTTGATTCAGTTCTAATGTCAACATGCCGTTCAATAGAATGCTTTTTGGTTTTGTATATTTATCAGAACTGAAGTGCCCATGCCTTGGAATGCTTTTTTTAGGAAACAAATTCTCCTCAGCTTTTTGCTGTCACTCGCTTTGGTGGCTCATTCCCAAGATTTGGATCCAAGGGCTTATGTCAGACTTCCTGTAGGAACGACTACCTTTTTTTCCGGATTTTCTTTTTCCCACGGTGGAGTGGTTACTGACCCAACCTTACCCATCGAAAACATCAAGGCTAATGTTCAGGCCCTTTCTGCCGGGGTATCACACACCTTTAGCCTTTTTGGGAATACCTCCCAAGTATTGGTTGCACTCCCCTACTCTTGGGCACAAGTATCCGGAGATGTCGGTGAGCAATTCCGGGAAATTTCCCGATCCGGAATGGCAGATTCCCGAATCCGCTTCACGACGTTGTTGATCGGAGGGAAAGCGGGAAATCTGACAGAAATCATAGCAGCTCCCAAGAAAACAATTCTCGGTTTTGGACTTCATGTTTCGGCGCCGACGGGAGAATTCATGCCTGACAAACTGATCAATCTGGGGACAAACCGATGGGCTTTTAGACCTGAATTGGCCCTTTCTCAGCCCCTGGGCAAGCGGTGGTTGGTTGATGTTTACTCCGGAGTTTGGCTTTTCACGACCAATAAAACTTTTTACCCGGGATCTACCGTCCGGAGTCAAGAGCCCATGGGATCCTTTCAGTTTCACCTCAGCTACAATATCAGTCCCTTACTTTGGGTAGCTTTTGATGGCACCTATTATGTAGGAGGCACTTCCTCGCTTGACGGAACATACAACGATGACCGCCAGGAAAATACCCGAATCGGAGTCACCGCGGTGATTCCTACGGGGAAATTAAGCTCCTTAAAAATATCAGCCAGCACGGGAGCCGTTGTCCGGATTGGCCAGGACTTCACGACTTACTCGCTTGGATGGCAAAAAACCTGGCTCAGAGGGGTGAAAAGAAGTCCCAAATCCTGACCAAAGCTTAAAATAAAGGCTAGCTGGCTTTTTTGCCGACCGATCCTACTCTTACTTTTCCCACAAATTCCAGCTTAAACAGCACCAAGGGAATCGTCACTCCCAGGGTAATAGCCAAAAGCACAAAGAGCGTCATCGTTCCATTGTAAAGGGTTCGATTGACAATTTCTCCATAGTGCTCATCAGGCACGTGAGAAAGCGACATCAATCCCAGCATGGCTTTGTAAGCAAACGCTCCGGGAACCAAAGGAATGACCGACGGGATGGTGATCATCATGGGAATCAGCTTTTTCCAGTTGCCCAAAAACACTCCGCAGAAACCAATCGCCAATCCTGCCACAAAAGTCGACAATACGATTCGCCCCCCGACTGCCGGCAGCATCAGCCCAAACTTGACCAATCCGCCTAAAAACCCCACCAGCAAAATCATCCAAAGACTCCGACGGGGAGCATTGAAAAGAATTCCGAATCCCAAAGCAGCACAGCTGCACCAAAAGGCCTTAAAAATCACTTCGAGCAATTCCATCAGAACGGGATTTGAAAGATATACAACACGGAAGCCAAACCTGCGGCAATTCCAAATGCATGGATCAACGAATTGACTCCCCGATCAATCCCGTTGAGGATAAATCCATCCAGCAAATCCACAAAAGACAGCACCAGGGGGACGCCGGGAATCAAAAACAATACACTGGTGGCAAAAGCTTGATCCAGTTGGGTGGGGACTCCTATTTTCCAGAAAATCCCGATGACCAAGGCGGCCATAAAGGCGCTGAAAAATGTGGTCAGGTAAGTATTCACACTCCGCTTGACCAACTCCTGCTTCAGAAACAGCCCACAAAACGTGGCCATAAAGGTAATCCCCATCTCCAGAACATCCCCTCCAAAAGTGTAGCAAAACGCCGAACCAGCCAGACTCACCACCGCTAAAACCAGAAGCCGGGGATAATGAGGCTGCTTCTTAATCAGCTGAAGTCGCTCTTTGACCACGGCTATAGGAAGAGGGTTTTCCGCAACTTCGAGACTTAAAACACTGAGGTCAGACACCACTCTGAAATTGACCCCCGGAAGGGAAGCCTTGCTTCTCCCCCCGGTAAAGGAATTGCCCTGAATATCCTGGAGACTGATCGAGAGGTGTCGGGTACTCAGGTTGAGGTGAATCTCGAGTCCATAGGTCTTCGCCAATCGGTGTAAAATCAGATTCACACGGCGGGTTGGTGCACTGGCATGAAGTAGGGTAATTCCTATTTCGAGCAGGAGCCGACCCAGTGGATTCAAATCGGAAGGTTGATTTATTTTCTCCATAAAGTTGTCCCATCAAGCTAAGGAAATTTGAGAAGGATCGAAACACCCGCCAAACCCCTCTTCTGAAAACCCTCGGGAAAAACACGTAAAGCTTTGACTACAATCAACTTACTCCCTGATTTTTGTCATTCACTTTTTGATTGAAAGAGAGGAAATTTAGTATTGAAAATCAATTCATTCACAAAAAAAGCCTTGGACATGGAAGCCAAACGGAGCAGAGGGTTTAGTCCAAAAATGGTTCAGGACTTCTTTGGCACTGTGAATCCTTTCGACTGGTTTGAGAAGTTCTGGTTTCCGAAATAGTCAATTGAAATTTCCACAGCCAATGTGATCTAAAAAGACAAAGAGTTCAAGTTTGAGCCTTCTGCTTCGGGATTTGAAAAGAAGGATTTCAAGATCGATGCGGGGGATGGAATCCCAAGCATCTCGGCAGTGAAGGAACATAAATTCGAAGAAAAAAAGGAAAACTACCGCAAGAAGGAATTTTCCTATTCCAGCATCAGAAGGTCATTTGCGCTCCTTGAAAATGTACACGATGAAAAAATTGATGCGAAGTACGACAATGGCATTTTGAAGATTGTGCTTCCCAAAAAGACAATTGAGTGCGGAAAACGCAAAAAAGCAAATGAAGTAGGTTAGTTGATAGGGTATTTTTTTAGTTAGGTTTGAAGCCCCGGTCTGGTTAACCGGGGCTTTTCATTTCAGAACAAGCCGGAAATAACTCCTTCCGGGGAAATGTCCACGGCCTCTGCCGAAGGAGTCTCCGGCAGTCCGGGCATCCGGAGGATTTCTCCGGCGATGGGGATAAGAAATCCAGCACCGGCGGCCACTTCAAATTCTCGGATGGTGAGGGTAAAATTCGTAGGCCTGCCGATCAGCTTTTCATTGTCGCTGAGGCTTTTTTGGGTTTTGGCAATGCAAACGGGAAATCGGCTAAAGCCCAGTTTTTCAAACTTCCTGAGTTGGCTTTGAGCGACTTGTGAAAAAACAACTTCCGAAGCCCCATAAACGGACTGTGCAACTTTTCGGATTTTTTCTTCGACCGTATCTTCCAATCCATAAGTCGGAGTGAAGAGAGTCTGACAGCTCGCGGCAGCCTCAATGACCAGTTTCCCAAGGTCCTGACATCCGGCGCCTCCTTGGGCCCAGCCTTCGCTCAATGCCGCCGGCACACCCACGCTTTTGCAAAACTCCAAGATGCATTCCTTTTCTGCTGCTGTATCGCTGCTGAAGACGTTGACGGCCACCACGACCGGAATCCCAAAATTTCTCAGACTTTCCAGGTGGTGAAGCAAGTTGGGCATTCCTCGCTCCAAAGCCGGAACATCCTCCTCAGTCAATGATTTGAGCGGTTTGCCTCCATGGTATTTGAGCGCACGAATCGTAGCCACTAAAACCACCGCTTTGGGAGAAATTCCTGCCTCGCGGGATTTGATGTTGAAAAACTTCTCTGCTCCTAGATCTGACCCAAAACCAGCTTCTGTCACCACAAAATCACCCAGACTCAGCCCCATCTTGGTCGCCAAGATCGAATTCGTCCCTTGGGCAATGTTGGCAAATGGTCCTCCATGGAGGATCGCCGGATTGTGCCCCAAGGTTTGGACCAAGTTGGGCTTGATCGCTTCCTTCATCAAGGTGGCCATCGCACCCTGAGCATTCAAATCACCAGCAAAGACAGGGGAACCATCGAACCGATCACCGACGTAGATTTTTGCAAATCGGGATTTGAGATCTTCCAAACTTTTGCTCATGCAGAGGATCGCCATCACCTCAGAGGCTGCGGTGATATTGAAGCCCGTTTCCCGGGGGATTCCTCCGGTTTTCCCACCCAGTCCAACCACCACATTTCTCAATGCACGGTCATTCATATCCATCGCCCGCTTCCAGAGAACGGTTCGTGGATCGAGGCCCAGACTTCGGGTTTTGCTTTGGATAGTATTGTCGATCAATGCAGAGAGCAGATTATTGGCTTTTTCTATGGCATGAAAATCTCCGGTAAAGTGGAGATTGATATCCTCCATGGGAATGACTTGTGACCAGCCTCCACCGGCAGCACCGCCTTTGATCCCAAAGACTGGCCCAAGACTGGGTTCTCGGATCACAGCCACCGAATTTTTTCCCAATTGATTCAATCCGTCATTCAGGCCGATCGTGACCGTCGTCTTCCCCTCTCCTGCCGGCGTCGGTGTAATCGCCGTGACCAAAATCAGGTTGCTTTTCTGGACTTTTTCCTCTTCAATGAGATCAAGGGGAAGCTTTGCTTTGTATTTCCCGTAAAACTCAAGTTGGTCTGTGGAGATTCCGATTTTCTCAGCGATCTGCTGTATGTGAAGTGGTGTCACCGAATTGGCGATCTGAAGGTCATTCATGGGTTATTTTTTCTGCAAAAGAAGGGGAAAAGGAAGGAGATTGTTCTGACCAATCTTATCAATCAGGCTGATAGAAGTCAGTTGTAAATGAAGAATTCTCAATCGGTCAGTTTAACTGATGAAAAAGGAAAATTCCGGGATTGAGTATCCGAATTCCGGCATCTGAAATCCGAATTACTAAATCCCTTCCTGCTCAATCAAATAAACCAAGGTAGCCATAGCTGCCGCGCCTAATTCCAATTCCCGCTGATCCACAGCCTCAAATACATCGGCTTCGGTATGATGGTAAATGAAATACTTCTGTGAGTCCGGCTCCAATCCGATCAGAATGGGTCCCTGATCTCGGAGTGGACCGATGTCGGCACCGCCCCCCGGTTTGTTTAGACTCCATACCTGATAGGGAAGAAAATAGGAGCCCCAACTCGCCAGTTTGGCACGTTGCGCATCTGTGCCAGTAGAGGAAAACCCGGTCGGTAAAAATCCTCCCGAATCGGATTCGATCGCAGCGATGTGCTTTTCCCCTTTGGCTTTTGCCACACGGGCATATTCCTGACCTCCACGGAGTCCGTTTTCTTCATTCATCCACATTACGGCACGGATGGTGCGCTTCGGCTTCCAACCCAATTGCTTGTAGATTCTCAGCACTTCAATCGCCTGCATACAACCCGCACCATCGTCATGAGCTCCCTCACCCACATCCCAGGAATCCAAATGACCGCCTACCGCGATGATTTCTTCCGGCTTTTCTGTTCCCCGGATTTCACCGATGACATTGTAAGAAAGTTTTTCTTCCAGCATTTGACCGTAAGACTCCAGGTAAAGCTTCAAATTGGACTGCTCAGATAAGAGACTGCTCAGCAATTCGGAATCTTGGGTACTGATAGCCAAGGCAGGGATTTTGGGAAAATCTGCGGCATAGCGCTGGTTTCCGGTATGGGGAATGTCATCGATCCGGTTGCTCAGCGAGCGGACGATTACCCCAATCGCTCCGAGCTTGGAAGCTTCTGCTGCTCCGCTGCTTCGCTGGGCATTAGCACCGCCGTAGGCCTCAAAGGCATCCACTTTGGTCGGGTCCATGGGACCGTTGTAGAAGACAATTTTGCCTTTGACCTGAGCACCGAGCGCCTTGACCTGATCAATGCTTTTGACCTCCACTACTTCTCCGACGAGGCCCTTAGATCCGGTGCCTTGGGTATTTCCCAAAGCCAGGGAATTGAGCTCTATGACCCCGTGTTTTTCGGAATTGACAATCTTCACCACGTCTTTTCCGCCCCTTTCCCAATGTGGCACCATGACCGGCTGAAGGTAAACCGTGTCAAATCCATAGCTTTCCATCAATTGCCGGGTCCATTCGACAGCTGCGGCAGCTCCGGGAGATCCCGCCAACCGGTTCCCGATTTCCTTGCAGAGGTAGCGGAGGTTGTCGTAGGTATGCCCGGCCGAAAGCTCCGTATCGTAGATCTTTTTGATGTTGGCTTCGTGATTTTGGCCAAAGGATAATCCCGGTAAAAACAGCAGGATTGCTAAGATTTTTTTCATGGTTGAAGTTACTTAAGCCAAAATATACCAAAAGGATAAATCGGTTTTTTGATTTTTTGATCCTTGGAAAAATTGCTTTTTCCGACTTAGGGAAAATCAAAAAACTTATTCCGACCTATTTCCCAAATAATCAGTCATTTCCCGCCTTCATTTATCCTGATTTTTTACCGCCTCAGAAATAACTTTTGGAATTCGGGGTTCAAATTTTCAAAATTGAGACAATAGAAATTGTGTTCTAAAATTTCCTTTCCTAAAAAATAACCTATGACAAACCTTTTACTCCGGAGACCTTACCTGCTCCTGTTTTTACTGCTTGGCTTTCTTGCCTGCAAGCCGGAAGACGATCCCAGCGTCAAGCCCGAAGACAACCGATTTACCAAAGTCGTCCTGACTGAAGGAATGGACGAACCTATGGAAATGACTTTTCTTCCCGAAAACCGGGTCCTGATCGTAGAACGAAAGGGTGGCGTGAAGATTTTTGACGAAAAAACCGGGGAAATGACCTTGGTGGCAACCATCCCGGTCAATACCAAATACACCAACAAAGAAGGCGCGGTACGTGAAGCTGAGGAAGGTCTGATGGGTGTCATCGCCCACCCCGACTATGCCAAAAACAACTGGATTTACATGTATTATGCTGATCCCACGGATTCCAAGCACGTTTTGGCCCGATGGGAACTCAAAGGCAATGAGCTGGTAGAATCTTCCAAAAAGATCGTATTGGAAGTTCCTACACAGCGTCAGGAATGCTGCCACACCGGCGGAGGAATGGTCTTTGACAAAGAAGGAAATCTCTTCCTGACCGTGGGTAACAATACCGTCAATCCACGTGAAGGCTCTTCCAACCTGGACGAGAGACCGGGAATGGAAAACTCCGACGATCAGCGTGCTCCGGGCAACACCAATGACCTGAGAGGAAAAATCCTGAGAATCCACCCTGAGGATGACGGTACCTACACGATTCCTGAAGGAAACTTATTTCCTCCAGGCACTGAAAAAACACGTCCGGAAATCTACACCATGGGTCACCGGAATCCCTGGAGACCAACCCTTGACTCCGAGACTGGCTACCTGTATTGGGGAGAAGTCGGGCCGGATGCCTCTGTGGACTCCATCTGGGGGCCAAAAGGCTACGATGAATTCAATCAGGCAAAAGGCCCTGGATTTTTCGGCTGGCCATATTTCATCGGAAATAACTTTCCCTACAACAGACACAACCACGCCGACAGCTCTTACGGTGCGCCTTATGACGTCAACAAGCCCGTCAATGAATCGGTGAACAACACCGGTTTACGGGAATTGCCTACTCCGGTGGTACCAGCCATGATCTATTATCCTTATGGAGTTTCTGAGCAGTTTCCACAGTTGGGCAGCTCGGGACGTAGTGCGACTGGTGGACCGGTTTTCCGCAAGGCAGATTTCAAACAGGACGCTCCATTTGTTTTCCCGGCGTACTACGAAGGCAAGTGGCTGATCGTGGACTTTATGCGAGGCTGGATTTTCGCTGTCACCATGGATGAAAATGGAGACTACCAAAGCATGGAGCGATTCCTGCCCAATGAGACCTTCAGCTCAGCGATCGATATGGACTTTGGACCTGATGGAGCGCTTTACATTCTGGAATATGGCTCGGCATGGTTCAGAGGAAATGCAAATTCCAAACTGATCAAAATCGAATACAACAAAGGAAACCGCAAACCAAACGTCACGGCAGTGGCAGATAAATCTTCCGGTGCAGTTCCACTTGCTGTGAATTTCAGTTCCGAAGGAACCAATGATTACGACGATTACGATCAGGGTAAACTCACCTTCGAATGGAAAATCACCAACGGGGCAGGTTTTGACCAAGCATTGACCGAGGCAAATCCAAGCTTTACGTTCTCAGAAGCAGGTACCTACCAAGTGACCTTAACTGTGACCGATACCAAGGGCGAGAAAAATTCATCCTCAATGGAAGTCGTGGCAGGAAACGAACCTCCGGTGGTTTCCATCGACTTCACCGGAATGAACAGGACGTTCTACTTTGGTGAAAAAGAACTGAGCTATTCCATCAGTGTCAATGACAAAGAAGACGGAAGTTCAACCGACGGAAAAATCAAACCTGAAGAAGTGGCTGTGACCTTTGATTATGTGCCGGCAGGATTTGACCCGATCGAAATCGCCTCCAAGCAAAGCGGAGTGGAATCCGCTGCCATCTTGAACTTGGGCAAAAATCTGATCGAGGGCAGCGACTGTAAGTCTTGCCATCAGTATGACAAAACCTCCATCGGTCCAAGCTACGAAGCCGTGGCAGCCAAATACCCCAACTCCGAGGAAAACACCAAGTACCTCGTGGGCAAAATCATCAACGGTGGGGCTGGTGTTTGGGGCGACCACGCGATGAGCGCTCACCCTCAATTGAGCGAGGCAGATGCCAAGCGCATGGTAGATTACATCCTCAGCATGGACGATGTACAGGCGACGATAGCTTCTTTGGCATTGACTGGAAAAGTAAATCCTACCGTACCGGAAGGCGAAAACGGACAGGGTAGCTTCCTGCTGAGAGCTTCCTACGCTGACAAAGGTGCGGGAGCAATCGGTTCACTTTCTGGGGTAGATTACATTGCCTTGCGCAATCCTTTCCTCAATCCTCAGCTTTCCGTGGACCGAAAAGGAGTGCAATTGCTGACCACCCCGAGTGTCAACTTCCTGATGGTGGGTGACAACTCCCATTTTGCAATGAAACAGCTTGACCTGTCAGGAATCCAGCAAATCGATGTGTTGAGTACCATCAATCAGCGAAATGGCGGAATCGGGGGCTCGGTGGAAATCCGACTGGGTTCGCCTACCGGAGAAGTTTTGGGACAGTCTGAAAAGATCGGAAGAAAAGAAGGCGGAGGATTCCGTCCGCCGCAGGGTGTAAATCCGATCGACTGGAGAAGACAAAATGCCAATCGCGCAAAGGTGAAAATTAAGCCTACCACCGGATTGCAGGATGTTTATTTCATCTTCAAAAATCCAGAAGCGACAGGAGATCAAGTCCTGATGAGCATTCTTGAGGTCGAATTCAAGAATAAGGCAGATGAATAGCACGGGGTGATTTGAACCTAGCGTTTAAAACCCGATAAGAACTGGCCTCGAATCTTATGATTCGGGGCTATTTCATTTTTGGGATAGACGGATACTTTTTGGAAAAAGGATGGACAAGTTGAAGGATTGGGTTATTTTCCAAGACTTATATCTTAAAGTCGATTCCGTGAGAAATTTAAAAAACCAAACTCCGAGCTTATTCCTGACTTTCCTTTTTTCCATGATCTTTTTCGGCTTTGCCAAAGGCCAAAATCCCGGGAATGACTGGCTGGTGGACGGGAAAAATCGTCCTGCAGAAATTCTCAAACTTTCCGAAAACGAGCTCCAGCTTAGCAACGGGCTGGTTCAACGGACCTTTCATCTCTCCCCCAATCTGGTTTGCTTTGATTTCACCAACCTGATGACGGGAGAGCAATTGCTCCGTACGGTAATGCCCGAGGCCCGGATTACGATAGACGGAAAATCCTATGAGGTCGGAGGAAAATTGAATTTTCTGGAGAAGGGGTATTTCAAAAAAGAATGGCTTTCCAAGATTGAATCCCCAACGGATAATTTTCGCTATCAATCTTATTCGATTTCGGATATCACCCCTCATTTCCCTTCCAAAATCCAGTTTTGGACCAGCGCTGAGAACGCAGCAACAGGTAAAAAAATCACTTTCCACTATTCCCATCCCGAACTTCCGGGACTTGTCCTGATGATTCATTATGAGATTTTTGACAATCTTCCCCTGATTGCCAAATACCTCAGCCTCGAAAATTCCGGAGCCAAAACCTATCAACTCGATCAGGTAGTCCATGAAATCCTCGGAACGGTCGAGGAGGAATCCGCTGTGGTCGGCGAGACTGCGGCCATGAAAAAACCGCATCAACTGTACATCGAAAACAACTTCGCCTTCAACAACTCCATGAATGCTGAGCTCAGTGCCCAAGCCAATCACTGGAAACAGGACTCTTCTTACACTTCTCAGGTGAATTACAATTACCAAACCCCTAGCATTCTGGAAGTTTATCCGGAAAAAGGAATCGGAGTGGCTTTGAAACCGGGAGATGATTTCCTTTCGATCCGCAGTTATGAATTGATTTTGGACAGTTATGATCGGGAACGAAACGGTTTGGCCCGCCGGAAAATGTATCGGGCCATAGCTCCCTGGACGCAGCAAAACCCCATATTCATGCACCTGGTCAGCAAGACAGACGATCAAGTCCGGACAGCCATTGACCAATGCGTAGCCACTGGCTATGAAGCCCTGATTCTGAGCTTCGGCAGCCACATCAACATGGAGGACAATTCTCCGGAAAACATCGCACGCTGGAAATCCCTGGCAGAATACGCCCATTCAAAAGGAATCAAAATCGGAGGGTATTCGCTTTTCTCCTCCCGAACCATCGGACCTGAAACGGACGTGATCAGTCCATTCACCGGCAAACCCGGAGGCGCATTTTTCGGAAATGCACCTTGCCTAGGAAGTGAATGGGGCCTGAATTACCTGGAAAAGCTCCGGTTCTTTTTCAGTGAAACTGGCTTTGACATCTTTGAAAATGACGGCCCTTATCCCGGTGACGTCTGCGCCTCCACCTCGCATCCGGGGCACAAAGGACTGGAAGATTCCCAGTGGGTTCAGATCAACCTTCAAAAAGGGCTTTATCAATGGATGAACGCACAGGGAATCTACATCAATGCTCCCGATTGGTATTTTCTGGATGGGACGCACAAGATTGCCATGGGCTATCGGGAGGTAAATTTTGCTTTGCCAAGAGACCGGCAGAAAATCTTAAACCGACAGAATATTTACGACGCCACTTGGGAGAAAACCCCGTCTATGGGCTGGGGATTTGTACCCCTCACTGCCTATCATAACGGGGGACCCGATGCCGTTTTGGAACCGCTCAACGAACATTTGGACGACTACAAGCAGCTTATGATGCAGTATTATGGAGCAGGAATTCAGGCATGCTACCGCGGCCCAAGACTTTATGATACGGAAGAGACAAAGGCTACCGTAATCGAGGTAATCAATTGGTACAAAAAGTACCGAAGCATTCTCAATTCGGACATCATCCGCCTCAGAAGAGCGGATGGAAGAGACTGGGACGGCTGGATGCATGTCGATCCGACCGGTAAGGAAAAGGCTTTGATTATGCTTTTCAACCCGACCTCCGAACCGATGAAAAAGAAAGTCTCACTCCCGCTTTACTACACGGGTCTCACCGAATCGGCCTCCATCAGGGTGACAGAGGGAAAAAGCCAATCCTATCCTTTATCCCGGAATTATGAAGCAACCATGACGGTGGACATTCCGGCTAATGGCTACACTTGGCTGGTGGTGGAAAAATAAAGAATGAAGTTTGGATCATTCGAAGGAGGAAAGGAATGAACCTATTTTTGGACATTGACCTGAATCATGGAATTTCTGAAATCCGTGATGTTTATCGAGCTTGACTGATTTGGTTTTCGGAGGAAGTAGGTAAGCCGGATTTCTCCCGAACCCAACCTTCCATGAATTCACTGATTTCCAGCACTATGCCTCTCACAAATTCATCGGTAAAAATATCTTTGGCAAGCCGGGAATAAAAGGTATCCCTAGCTGTGGGGAATAATTGTTTTGCCAAAGATTCTGAGATTTCAAAATGCTTTGCCCAAAGCGGGACGATGGCCGGATCAATGAATTCATTGACTTTGGAATAGGTATTCCTAAAAATCATCACGTCCTTATTGCGGGTAAGGTTCATATGGAACAAAATAGTCATTCTGTTTTGAAGAAGCACGTTGATGAATCCAGGATCAAAATCTTCCAACTCTTTAACTTGCTCCTTGAATTCCATGGCCCTTTTCCAGTGGAGATTGATCAAGGAATTGATGAACAGTTCCTTATCTGGAAAGTAATGGTAAAAACTGGATTTGTTTTTACCCAAAATTCTGGCAAGCCGATCCACTTGAAAGCCCTCATGCCCTTCTTCGGAAAAAAGTTGATAACCCAACTCAACCCAACTTTCATATGATCCTCTAACTGGCATACCTTTTTGAAAAATCCCATTTTAAACTACGGATTTTTTTCCTCTTCCAAACGGACCCGTCTAATAAACCCTGATATTTCTCACCATCTGTTTAATAATTAGAGTAGATTTTCGTGAAAAAACCGATGATTAATGTTTTAAAGAACTTTTTTTTCCTGCTCTGTTTTTCTTTCCTCACTTTTTTCAGTGCTACAGCAGGATGGTCTCAGGATAAACCCGCGGAGAAAACGAGTTTTCAACTTTACGGATTCGGGCGCTCTTCCTTTGTTTGGGATGACCAAAACCTGTCCCGGTCTGACCTCTTTATACCGGCAAACATCAAAGTAGGCGAACCCAAAAACCCTACGTTCTTTGCCGGAGCAAAGCAAACCCGAATTGGCTTGGACGTCTTGCATGAGATTGGAAATCAAACCCTCAAAATTAAGCTGGAGGGCGATTTTCACAACGATGCCAGTGATGCCACCGGTTTGTTTAGGATGCGCCACGCCTATGCCTCCTACCGCTGGGTATTGGTCGGAATGACCTGGAGTAACTTTTTTGATGAAGAGGTAAATCCCGTGGCTGTGGACTTTGAAGGCCCCAACAGTTCCACACTTTCCAGAACTCCTCAATTCAGAATTTCATCTTTGGGTACCAAGAACATCTTTTCCCTTTCGTTCGAAAATCCACTGGAAAAAATCACACTCGGTGGAAATATTACCGCATTGCCTGAGCGCTTTCCAGACATCGTGGGTGCATACCGGCACACCGGAGCAGGAGGTTTTATCAAACTGGCAGCGCTCTTCAGAGAGTTACGGTATCAAAGCGATCAACCTCGCAGTGTCCCGGGCTATGGAATCACCATCATGGGCATGATCAAGGTGGGGGAAAAAGACCGGCTAAAGTTACAGGGAGTCACCGGCACCGGAGTGGCCCAGTACATTCAGGGAGCCAATGGGCTAGGCTATGATGCGATCTACAACGGGACCAATGAAATGGAGGCCCTAAAGCTTCATGGCTCCAACTTTTCGTTCCAACATTTTTGGAAGGATCACATTCACTCCTCATTTACAGGAGGTGTCCTCATTGCTGAGGACAATGAAAACCTTAGCAGCGACGATTACAAATCAGGCTACTATGGCTCTGCCAACCTTTTTTGGGATCCGATCAAAAACCTCACTTTTGGTTGGGAAGCCATGGTGGGTGAGCGGAAAAATATCGATGGAGTAAAAGGAACGGCAGTACGCCTTCAGATGAATGCCACTTACAAATTCAACAAATCATTCTAACCACAAACCAAGACCATGAAAAAAGCCTTTCTTTATATCCCGATCTTGAGCATCGGCATTCTTGCCGGCTGCGGCAAACCTACGGAATCCAGTGAGTCCGGAGCAGACAGCTTGGCAAACGCAGTAGAAGACACTGCCCCGGACGCCTTACAGGAAAAGGCCCAAGGCTATGTGCTTCCAGGCTTGGACCATGGTTTTGAACAGTCTCCGATCAATATTATTTCCTCTGCAAACACGGATGGCAAGCATGAAATCACCCTGTTCTTCAAGGACGAAATCAATAAAATTGAAAATCTGGGACATACCGTCCAGCTCGATTTTGCGGAGGGAAGTACCATTGTGCAGGATGATACCACGTTTGCTTTCAAGCAGACCCATTTCCATACGCCTTCAGAGCATATGATCGACGGAATGACCTTTCCGATGGAAATGCACATCGTCAACATCATGCCCAACGAAGATAAAAATGCAATACCGCAGTACCTGGTCATCGGCGTTCTCTTCAAAGAAGGAATGGAAAACAAATTCCTGAATGACTTCCTCAATGCCATTCCAAAAGAGGAAAAAGAAACGGCAAGTATTGAAGCAGGTACAGTAAAATTATCCGACTTATTTGGACAAATCCCCAAAGAACTTTCCGGGAAATTCTACAACTACAGAGGGTCTTTGACTACCCCTCCCTACACCGAAACCGTCAGATGGTATGTGCTCAAGCATATTTTTGAGGCATCTCCAGCCCAGATTGAGGCCATCAACAAAGTGGAAGGCAACAATGCCCGACATGTTCAGGCTTTGTACGGAAGGACCATTTCTACGCAATAAAGACTCCCCACCAAAACGAGAAGACCAGCACTTTCTGCTGGTCTTCTTCTTTAATCTATGAAAGCATTATTCAGAAATGCTTTTAGGTATGATTCCGTGTAATCGACGAGTTGAAGACTCAGTTTTCAATCATCTTAAGTATAAATCCTCCGCCTTCAGCCATCCTGATTTTCATTTTTTCCCCTGATTTTACCTGAAATTCCATTTGCTCAAAAGCGGCAGGATTGCGGTCAAAATGGGCATCTTTTGAATCCTGAATCAAGTGTGCCTTATAGGTTTTCCCTTTTTCCAAAAAAGAGAAATCCAACTCCACCTCCCGAGCCTGTTCATCAGAAATCCCCCCAACATACCAAGTGCTACTTTCTTTGGCCTTTCTAGCTACCACCACCCTATCTCCGGGTGCGGCATCGAGGTAGTGACTTTCCTCCCAATCCAGCGGAATATCCACGATAAATCGAACCAAATCCGGATACATTTCCAGATTCTCCGGCAAATCGCCTAACATCTGAATCGGACTGTAAAACACAACGAACAAGGATACCTGCTTGGAAATGGTGGTATTTACTTGTGTCTTTCTTGACGGGTCAAACTGGTCAAGCTTGAAGTGAAAAAATCCTGGCGTGTAGTCCATCGGCCCGCCTTTGAGTCGGGTAAATGCCAAAATCGTCTCATGCTCCGGGGTGAGGCCAAAGGTTGGGGCATTGTTGAATTCATTGCCTCGGGCGGCTTCTGAAGCGATCAGATTGGGATAGGTTCGATGCAATCCCGTGGGCCTACTCGATTCATGGGATACGACCATTAGCTTCTTCTCGGCTGCCTTTTTCCCTACATGAAGGTAATGTCGGTTCATCCACTGACCGTCATGATGCTCGCCACGGGGAATGATTTTTCCGACATACCCGGTCTTCACGGTGTTGATATCGTTTTGAACCATATAGTCAAAGGCTTCATCCATTCTTCGTTCGTAATTGGTCACCGAGCCCGAAGTCTCATGATGCATAATCAACCGGACGTTTTTGGAGCGAGCAAAGGCAGAGAGTTCCTTCATAGTATAATCCGGATACGGGGAAACAAAGTCAAACACCTCCTCTTTCCAGTTGCCAAACCAATCTTCCCAACCCTGATTCCAACCTTCTACCAAGACACCCTCGATCCCATACTTGGCAGCGAAATCAATGTACTTTTTCACGTTGGCCGTATTGGCGGCGTGCTTTCCACTGGCCAAATCCCAGCTGCCTTTTCCGACGTGCATCTCCCACCACACTCCGATAAACTTCTGAGGAGTCACCCAGCTGTAATCTGTCTCTACCGCCGGATCATTCAGGTTTAAGATCAGGTCCGAGGTCAATATTTCTTCTGGATTTTCGGCAATGATCAAACTTCTCCACGGAGTTCTGAATCCGGTTTCCAGATATGCCTTGTTGCCTACTGCGTCGGGTACCAAGTGAGAAGTCAGGGTGAAAGACGACTTATCCAACTCCAATTGCATCACCGGATAATTGACCAATGCTGCCTCATGAAGGTGCAAGTAATAACCTGAATCTGTCACCAGTTGAAGTGGAGTTTGGATAAAATTATCCCCGATCGGACTTTTTACCGCAATGTCAATTTCCTTGGCATTCGCCTCCAAAGCCCGGACTTCTGAAAGCCGAGTGGTGTTGTATAGAAACTCATTCGTGTCATAGTCTCCGGGAATCCAAAAAGCAAGATGATCCTCACCGAAATGGAACTGGGTCAACTCCTCACCTACAATAAAATGCTTGAATTCTGGCTGAACTGGAAATTCATATCGAAATGCAATCCCATCATTATAAACCCGAAAAATGACATTCAGCTCAATCTGGGGAGCATTTCGGGTTTTCAATCTCACCGAGAGCTCACGGAAATTATCCCGGATTTGGGCCTTCTCTCCATAAACGGGTATCCAGATTTGATCCACTGATTTCTCAGAGGTGCCCAAAACTTCAAATTCAACAAGATCTACCGCAGGTCGGTTTAGTGAAAATCCCAAGGAAGAAGGATGAAGGAGCATTTTTCCTCGGTGCGAAACTGCATATCGAAATGTTTTTTCATTGGTCAACTCAACCCGAAGTTGACCATCTGGTGATGTCAGCTCAAACTGTTCCTGACCGATCGCTGATGTCAGAATCAAACCAAAAAAGATCAGGGTCAAGAGATGTTTCATGGGCACTAGAAAACAGGCGAAAAGGCTGTTGATTGGTACAATGTGGGGAATTGCCCGTGTTTTTTCAAGAGGTCACTCCAACCCATTTGGGCCAAAACTTTCATCCACAGGATAGAAAGTCTGCCCAAAACCCTTATATTTTTTCAGGAAATCGTTTGTCTTGAAATGCCCAATACCTCCCAAAAAACGGAGATTAGCCCAAAAAAAATTCTTCTTTTCTCCCTCTTTCTTGCCATTCTAAGCACTTCGCCTGCCTTAGCCCAAGGATCTGAAGATCCTTCCGCGTTTTGGCTTTGGCAAGTGTTAGGAAGACTGCACCCAATGATGGTACATTTTCCCATCGGATTGTTGATTGTGGCGGGGGTGATGGAATTGTTCACGTTGGGGAAATTCCGGCATCCGCTGAGAGAGGGCATTCGCCTTTTGGCGGTGCTTGGATCCTTTTCGGCCATACTCGCAGCGATCATGGGTTGGCATTTGGGAGAAAATGAGGGGATGACCGGCAGCACCTTGGATATTCATCGGCTGATTGGATTGGGAAGTGCAGGCTTGAGTTTTTTTCTTTTGGCATTTCTGAGAAAAAGCGAGTTGGACCCCAAACCCTCCTCCATCAAAATCTACCGGACTCTGTTATTTACCACCGGAATCGGGATTGGGTTGGCAGGTCACTTTGGTGCTTCGCTCACACACGGAGAGGAGTTTTTGACGGAAGTTTTGCCTTGGAATGCAGAATCTGAAGCTCCTGAATTTCTCACGATAGATCTGGCAACTTTTACCTCAGACCTTTCCCCTGAACAGGAAATCAAACTGGTCACCAATGTCCGCTCGGTATTGGCACACAATTGCTACAAGTGCCACTCCGGTGCCAAAATCGAAGGCGAACTTCGACTGGATGAAAAAGAATATGTATTTGCCGGAGGCGAAAGCGGAGCGGTAATCATACCGGGAAATCCCGAAGAGAGCGAACTGATCCGCAGGATTTCACTTTCAAAAAATCATAAAGATGTAATGCCCGAAAATGGCAAACTCCTCAGTAAAGAAGAAATCCAATTGCTTACGGTTTGGGTGGAAAAAGGAGCCCCATGGCCGGAGGGAGTCGAGAAGCAGTCCGTCTATCGGGTGGCCGAACTTGCCCCAAGAAAGCCCACCTTACCTCCAGCCAAAGCTGGCCTGGAGAATCCCATTGACCTTCTGGTCGATCAATATTTTCAGCAAAATCAACTCAGCTGGAGTGAAAAAGTCGATGATCGGACCTTTTTGCGAAGGATTTACCTCGATGTCATAGGTTTATTGCCATCTCCGGAAGAGGTAGCAGCTTTTGAAAAAGATACCAATCCGGACAAACGGGAAATCTGGACACAAAATCTCCTTAACAGAAAAGATGATTTTGCCCAGCATTGGCTCACCTTCTGGAATGACCTCCTGAGAAATGACTACACTGGAACAGGTTACATTA
>CAYONF010000053.1:0-28765 GCA_964405255.1 uncultured Limnohabitans sp.
TAGGGCCTAAAAAAGAAGGTTCGCTTAAAGATTATAGTTTGGACAAGTTGAACCAATTGCTTGAAAAGGCGATCAACAATGAAGATTATGAGCGTGCAGCCCGCATCCGGGATGAAATAAACAAGAGAAACTAAGCCAGAAAGCCCCGATTGAAATTCGGGGCTTTTTTCTTGCCTGTCTTTACTCTATTTTTAGCCTTTCATTAAATCCCTTTGCATGGAATATTTGAGAGGTGCCTTAGGCTTGGCCGTCATTATATCAGTTGCTTATATTTTTTCGAATAATAAAAAGAAAATTGATTGGAGGTTAGTCGGGATAGGTATTTCCCTTCAGCTGGTTTTCGGCTTTTTAATTACTAAAGTTGATATTGTCCGCAGCGGATTTGAACTGCTTTCGGAAGGCTTTGTAAAATTCCTGAGTTTTAGCGGGGCAGGAGCCACCTTTATTTTTGGCGATCTGGCCGGAGATAGCTTCGGTTTTATATTTGCTTTTAAGGTTCTTCCGACTATTATTTTCTTTTCTACGGTTTCGGCTGGATTATATTACCTGGGGATTTTGCAAAAAGTCGTCTTCGGCATAGCTTGGGTGATGGCGCGCACGATGCGGCTTTCCGGACCGGAATCTCTTTCTGCTGCAGGAAACATTTTTCTAGGTCAAACAGAAGCACCCTTACTGGTGAGACCCTTCATCCCGCATATGAGTAAATCTGAACTGATGTGTTTGATGACAGGGGGAATGGCTACCATCGCAGGAGGAGTCTTAGCTGGATATGTTGCGTTTTTGGGGGGAGATAGTCTGGAGGAGCAAAGTAAATTTGCGGCATACCTACTTGGTGCAAGTATAATGAATGCCCCTGCTGCGATTGTATTGTCCAAGATTTTTATTCCTGAGACTGAAAAGGAAATCAAGCAGGACAAACTGGAAGTAAATAAGGAAGCGATGGGGGTAAACCTGATCGATGCCATGTCCATAGGTGCAGCGGAGGGTTTGAAACTCGCACTGAATGTCGGAGGGATGCTGTTGGCATTTATTGCGGTGATAGCAGCGATTAATTTTGGATTGAGCGGTCTTATCGGTGAATATACCGGGCTTAATTCTTGGGTTGTCAATTCTACTGGAGGTCAGTTCCAAGGATTCTCACTCGAATACCTTTTTGGCCAGATCTTCCGGGCATTTGCTTGGGTGATCGGTGTAGAATGGGCTGATTCCCTTCAGGTTGGAAGTTTGCTGGGACAAAAAACGGTCATTAACGAATTTGTTGCGTACTTAAGTTTAGCGGATATGAAGGAAGCAAGTTCTATCAGCCCAAAATCCATCGTCATCGCCACCTATGCACTTTGCGGCTTTTCAAACTTCTCTTCTATTGCGATTCAGTTGGGAGGTATCTCCATTATTGCTCCCAATCAGCAGGGAAATCTGAGCCGGTTGGGTTTTAAATCTCTTGCAGCAGCCTCTTTGGCCTGTCTGATGACTGCGACTATTGCGGGAATGCTTTTTTAAAAACAAGACAACTTTAGAAGATATCCAGAGAAGCTGGTTTTGAATAACTTTCTCTTAATCGCGAAAAAGCCCGATTTCCAACTGAAACCGGGCTTTTTCTTTATGTTTTGCTTTTTTCTTGGACTTGGATCTAGATTCTTGCCTTTACGAGCTAGCCACTATTTGCTGCCATAAAGAGCTTTAGCTGCCTCTTCGTATTTGTCTCCAGCTTTCCATTCTGGTTTTTGATCCCAGTTGGCAATGCGTTGAGCAGATAGGATGTAGGATTTCCAATACACTTGGGCATAATTCAAATCAAAATTGCTCACTTGGTCTCCTGCCTTATGGTAATACTTTTGGATCTCGTCATCAAATGCCGTAAATCCCAGTGAATAAGTTGGTGCAGGAATTCCCTTTCGTGCAAAATTGACATTGTCGGAACGGTCATATAGTCCTTGTTCCGGAGCAGGGTCTGCCACCGCTTTAATACCAAACTCAGCCACTGCCTCTTCGATCAGAAAATCTGCACTCGTCCTTCCCAATCCGATTACAGTGATCAGACTAGTATCATTGTATCCTCCATTATCAATATTGAGGTTGTACACGATTTTATTCAAAGGAATCAATGGGTTGTTGGCAAAGTAGCCGCTTCCCAACAGCCCTTTTTCTTCCGCAGTCCAAAGTGCAATCAGCACCGATCGCTTGGGAGGATTTTTTGCAAAATACTTAGCAGCGTTCATCACCGCCACAGCTCCCACGGCATTATCCCGCGCGCCGTTGTATATCGAGTCGCCTTGGGCATCGGGAGTTCCCACACCCACATGGTCATAGTGAGCAGAAAGTAGGATGTATTCATTTTTCAACACCGGGTCGGTACCTTCGATCCAGGCGAGGATATTTTTTCCTTCCACAGCAGTATTGACTTTTCCTTCCACAGCAACAAGGGCAGATTTGAGCTTTTCCCCGGTCATTTGATTTTTCATATCCTCAATCCAGATGTACGGAAGATCGCTTGCTTCCCCTTGATTGATGCTCATTTGCGGTCGGTTGAGAAATCCGGCAACCAACTGCCAAGGAACAGAAGGGACGTTGAATCGCTCGATCAATGCCACTGCTCCGGCTTCTTTGGCTCGAAGGGTTTTTTCTCTTCCTTCGGAAAAAAGCTGATTGGGACTCAACTTGTTTGGTGCACCGGCGTTGGAAATGGCGATCTTGCCTTTCAGGTTTTTTCCTGCAAAATCCTCTGCCATACCAAATCCCACATCGACCACTTCGAAGGTTCCGGAGAAGGATTTCCCGTCCAACACCAACATGTTTTGACCTTGGGTAAATTCAATATCTTCGATTTTAATGGTCCCGGATTTAGGAGGGGAGGAAAGCTGGAATGGAATATCCTGATAGTAGCCATTGGCACCTGGAATGGGTTTCGCACCTGATTTTTGCAATTGATCTGCTATAAAGGTATAGGCCAACTTCATTTCGGGTCTTCCCGGATCCCGTCCTTTCAATTCGTCGGATGCCAGGTAAGTGAAATGGGCTATGGCTTCCTTTCCGTCGAAGTTCTTTTCGATATCTTGCTTTTGAGCAAAAGTCATTGAGCCAGTTGCAAGGATTAAGCTCAGGGTGAGAGTACTTTTATTCATAGGTTGTTTTTTTGCGATTGAAAAATAGTGGAAAAACTCCAGTTCAAATGGACTCCTGTAGAATTTCATTCGGTTTCCAGTTCAAATGTTTCATGATTGTTCGGAAATGTACAGGAATTGGACAGGTCAAGGCTAGTTTTTCCTTGGTAATCGGATGATTAAAGGACAGCTTCCAAGCATGCAGCAAGAGGTTGTTCAGACCAAATTGCTTTTCAAAAAAGATGTTTTGCTTATTGTCTCCGTGTTTTTTGTCCCCGATGATGTAGTGTCGGATGTGGGCTAAATGCCTGCGAATTTGATGTGTACGACCGGTATGAAGGTCAATTTCCAAGAGGCTGTACCTACTCGTAGGATATCTTCCGGTGGAATTAAAAGGGATTTCAGTCTCTGCTAAAACAGTATAACTCGTCTGCGCTTCCTGCAACTTGCCAGAGCGCTCACTGTGAAGGGGATGATCGATCAGTCCGGTTTGCTCTTTGGGAATCCCACGAGCGATGGTCAAATACGATTTTAGGACTGATCTATCCATAAACTGGGTTTTCAATGCCGGCAGGATTTCTTCCTGCTTGGCAAACAGCAAAATCCCGCTCGTGGCCCGATCCAGTCGGTGAACCGGTGAAACCCAAGAACCGATCTGATCCCTAAGCTGAATCAGTGCATTTTCATCCTCGCCAAAGGCCTGACGGGTACGGTGAACCAGTAAACCAGCAGGTTTATTAATGACCACTAAGTGTTCGTCTTCGAAGAGGATTTCTAACATAGAGTTTTAGCCACGGAGTGCGCGGAGGAAAATGGAGAGGATTCAAAGAAAGGAATTAAGTGATACATTTTCCCACAGATCACCACGGATTAAAATCACAGATTTAACAGATAAAAATAATCCGTGAAAATCAGTGCTTTTTTTCTGTGTAAATCCGTGGGAAAAGACTCAAAAAATAGTCCCGCTACCAATACATTCCTCACCCTGATACCAAGCCACAAACTGGCCGGAAGCGATTCCTTTTTGGGCATTTTCAAAGATTACATACAGACCGTTTTCCCGCATGATCAAGGTCGCTTTGGACAAAGGCTGTCGGTATCGGATTCGAGCCACATATTCTGCAGATTGGCCAGTCTGAAGTGCCAAGTCCTCCCGGATCCAGTGAACTTGGTCCTTTTTGACAAAAAGCCCAAAGCGATTCAAACCGGGATGCTCTTCTCCCAGTCCGGTGTAAATCACATTTTCACGGGTATCGTTAGCGATCACAAAGAGGGGTTTGCCTGTGCCTCCGACTTGAAGGCCTTTTCGCTGACCTACGGTAAAGTAATGAGCTCCATTGTGATCACCCAATACTTTCCCCTGATCCGCATTGTAGTGGATGGGTAAGCAGACTGCATCCAAAGTTTCCTGGTCCCAGTCACTGGGTTCGATTCCAGCCGGAATTTTCAGTCGGTCAAAAACCGGCAGATCCTCCGGGATTTGAATGATTTGGCCTTTTTTGGGTTTGAGCTGCTGCTGAAGAAAGTCTGGAAGTCTGACTTTGCCGATAAAGCAAAGCCCCTGAGAATCTTTCTTGTCCGCAGTGATCAAGTCAGCTGCTTTGGCGATTTCCCGGACTTGAGGTTTTTGAAGATGACCGATCGGAAAAAGCGCTTTCGACAACTGTTCCTGAGAAAGTTGACAGAGGAAATAGCTCTGATCTTTATTGGGATCTGCTCCGGCGAGGAGTTGATAGACTGGCTTTCCTTCCACTTCAATTTCGCCTTTTTGGCAATAGTGACCGGTGGCTACAAAGTCCGCTTTGAGCTTCTGCGCAGCTTTTAAGAATATGTCAAACTTGATTTCCCGGTTGCAGAGGATGTCCGGGTTGGGGGTGCGGCCTGCTTCGTACTCGGCAAACATGTAATCCACGATCCGCTCGCGGTATTCTTCGCTGAGGTCGATGGCTTGAAAGGGGATACCGAGTTTTTCCGCAACCAGCATCGCATCGGTGGAGTCCTCCATCCAAGGGCATTCGTTGGAGATGGTGACGGATTCATCGTGCCAGTTTTTCATAAACATGCCGATGACTTCGTAGCCCTGATCGAGCAAAAGTTTGGCAGCCACGCTGCTGTCTACACCGCCGGAAAGCCCGACGACTACTCTGGGTTTTGTTTTCATAGGTAATGATTAATGGATTCAAGGTCCATTAGGTTACGGGTTGGAAACGTCAATTGGGATTCAATAAGTTCGCGAAGGTATGGAATTGAAAGATTGGAAAATTTGAAAATTGAAAAATTGCCACTAACAGTGAATACAAAATAAATTTTCAATCTTGTACTCTTTCAATTTTCCAATCTTATGAATTCCCTAGAGACCCGAATCAAAAACGGAGATTTTTTGCCTGAACTTCAATTTCAAACCGCCCGAAGCAGTGGGCCGGGTGGTCAAAATGTAAACAAAGTGGAAACCAAAGTTCAGCTGAGTTTTAATGTGAACAACTCGCAGGTTTTAAACGAAGAGGAAAAATTGACTTTGCTTCAAAAGGCAAAAAACAAGATTGATTTGGAAGGAAATCTAAACCTCTCCAGCCAGGAAAAGCGGTCCCAGATTCAAAACAAGGAATTGGTGGTCAAAAAGTTCTACGATTTGCTCAGAACGGCTTTTCATAAAAAGAAAATCCGAAAGGCCAGCAAACCCAGCAAAAGTGCTATCGAGGATCGGCTCAAATCAAAGAAGGTCCAGTCTGAGAAAAAAGCGAATCGGAAGTGGAAAGAGTGAATTTTCGGTTACTCTGATTTTTCCTACTGGTGATGGAAAGAAGATCCTCCGTCCACTGTATTCGGTCTCCCGGATCCAGTTTCAAAATACAAATGGTAATGTTTGCTGCAACCCGGGTTAAATGCAGCTTGACATTTTGGACAGGTATTGTTGCTTCCCATGTATTCGTTTATGGTCAGTTCCGTGCCGCAAACTCCACATAGGATTCCTTTAGTATCAAATTCCGCCCTTGGCCAGACTTCCGGATTGTGGTCTGCTGTTTCTTCATGGCAGGAGAAGCAAGGGTAATACTTTTCGCAGCATTTGAATTTGATCGCGATCACATCAAGTTGGGAATGCCAATGCACACAACGGGTTTGCTGGTCCACCGGCTTTCCAAAGATGTTAATCCCGTTGATTTTCGAGGAAACCACAGGAAGCATCACCGGGCGGTCTTGAGCAAAAAGGGAAAATGACCAAAGTGTAAATACAAGTAATCCTATCAGTTTTTTTGGTGATGTCATACGTAAGTAAATCAGGCTCATTTAGCTTGTGCAAATGAGGTTAGGTTTCTTCCAATTGTAAAGAAAGGCCGAAAGATAAATCATTCTGAAACAACTGAAGATCTAAATTCCGACGGTAAATCAATCCGTTTTCTCGATGGCGTAACCTGCTTTGGTGACTTTTTCAATCACTTCAGCTTCGGAAGGATTTTCTCCATTGACGGTGAGGATTTTGTTGGGATTGGCGGTATCCACGGACCAATTGGAAATTGTCTCGGCAGTATTCAGGTGGGGTGTCACGGCTGCGATGCAACCGCCGCATTTGATGTTGGTTTTGAACTTTAACGTTTTCATCATTTAGAATTTAGATTTAGGATATTAGAATCAAGATTTGAGTCGATTACGACATTATTTGGGATTTAGGGTTGAAATGCGTTTGAGCCTCGTAAATCGTAATTTTTACAGTTTCATTTTTTTCAGACGTAGACTATTCAACACCACTGACACCGAACTGAAAGCCATGGCCGCTCCGGCAATCATCGGATCCAGGAGGAATCCATTGACAGGGTAGAGGATCCCTGCGGCGATAGGGATGCCGATGAGGTTGTAGACAAATGCCCAAAACAGGTTTTGCCTGATTCCATTCACAGTAAGGGTTGACAAGTTGAACGCTTGGGGGACTTTTTCCAGATCTGAGGTAATCAGCGTCATTTTGGCTACATCCATTGCGATATCCGAACCGTGACCCATGGCAATGCTTACCTCAGCCTGGGCCAAAGCTTGGGAATCGTTGATTCCATCACCAACCATGGCCACGACCTTTCCTTTTGCCTGAAGCGTTTTGACAAACTCGGCCTTGTCGTTGGGCATGACTTCCGCCTTGAATTCCTTGATTCCGACCTGATTCGCAACTGAGGCTGCGGTTTGCCAATTATCTCCGGTAAGGAGGTAGACTTCGATGCCTTTGGAATAAAGATGCTGAATGGCGGATTTGGAGCTTGATTTTATCTGATCCTGAATTCCCAAAATAGCCAAAGTCTGTTGATCTCCGGCAAACCAAATGACTGTCTGAGCTTTTTCGCTCCAAGATTTGGCTGTGATTTCCAGGTCTGAGGGGATTTGAATCTGGTTTTCTTTCAGAAAGTTGGCATTCCCGACGAAATAAGTCTTTCCTTGAAACTTGGCTTTTACACCCCTTCCGGTAATACTTTCAAAATCCTCCAAATCTATTCCCTCGATATTTTGAGCGCTGAGGTAATTCACGACTGCATCAGCCAAAGGATGCGCTGAATGTGATTCCAGAGCCAAAAGGATGGATTTTGGGTCAATGATCGACATTCCACTGTTCTCGGTCTGATTCATTTTTACTTCTGTGGACTGTAGACTGCCAACTGTCCACTGATCCCTGCCTATTGAATACTGCCTACTGTCAGCTGCCCACTGCAAACTGACCACCGTCGGCTTTCCTTCCGTAATCGTCCCGGTTTTATCCAGCACCACGGCATTGACCTGATGACCCAATTCCAGACTTTCCGCATCTTTGATCAGGATCTGATTTTCGGCCCCTTTGCCCATCCCAACCATGATGGCAGTCGGCGTGGCAAGACCCAATGCACAGGGACAAGCAATCACCAACACTGAGACCGAAGCCAAAAGGGCATGGGAAAAGGCATCTTCACCCCCAAAAACCATCCATATCCCAAATGCCAGCAGGGAGATCAAAATCACTGTGGGAACAAAGATTCCGGCGATTTTATCCACCAGTTTTTGAACCGGTGCCTTGCTTCCTTGTGCTTCTTGGACTTTCTGGATGATTTGGGCAAGGAGTGTTTCGCTGCCTACTTTTTCGGCGATAAAATGAAAGCTTCCTTTTTGGTTGACTGTCCCGGAAAAGACCATTTCTCCCGCCTTTTTCAGGACGGGAACAGGTTCACCGCTGATCATGCTTTCGTTCACGTAGGATTCTCCGCTGATCACTTTGCCATCGACCGGTATTTTTTCACCCGGACGTACCAAGATCTCATTTCCCACCTGCACCTCAGAAATCGGCAGTTCTTTTTCTACGCCGTCCACCAACACTTTGAGTGTTTTAGGTTGCAAGCCCATCAGTTTTTTCAAGGCTTCAGAGGTGCCGGATTTGGCGCGTTCTTCCAGTAATTTTCCGAAGGAAATAAACACGATAATGACCGTGGCTGCTTCGTAATATACGTGAGGATGGATTCCTCTCGCATGCCAGAATTCCGGGAAAAGCGTATTGAATACGCTGAAAATAAAGGCGATGCCGGTACTCAGTGCCACCAAGGTGTCCATGTTGGCCTTACCGTTTCTGGCTTGCTTCCAGGCATGGATGTAAAAGTCCCTGCCAAAGAAAAACAGCACGGGAATACTCAAAACCAGGGAAATCCATCGACCGGGCACCCATTCCATAAAAAACATTCCCAGAATAAAGACCGGCAAGGTAAGAATGGCTGCGCCGATCGTATGTTTTTTGACTTTCTGAAACTGGTCGAGACGGGCTTCTTCCTGTGCCGCATTGAGATCCTCGGCATCCACGATCAGGTCGTAGCCTACCGACTGAAGTGCCTTTTGCAAGGATTCAGGAGAGGTTCCTTTGACATATTCCACCAGAACGGTGTTGGCGGCGAAGTTGACCGCAGCGGACCGGACGCCTTCGGTATGGCTAAGCATCGACTCGACGCTGGCGGCACAGCCCGCGCAGGTCATTCCCAAAACCGGAAAAGTTTGTTTGACCGTGGGGCCAGCGATTTGCCGTTTAGGATTGTGGGATTCGGTTGCGTTCATTTTTTGGCTGGTTTTCACGATCCAAAATTGGGGGATTAGAAAACAAAAAGATTTACAGGATTTTGAAGAAGTGTTATAAGATTTTGAGGGTGTTGGGAAGTTTGGAGGTAGGGAGGTAAGGAAGTCAGGAAGTGAAGTGATGTTTATCAAACCTTATCCAGACTCTTTCTTTCTCCGGGATGGTTTTTTTTGAATTCGGAGGGTGTCATCCCCGTCTCTTTTTTAAACTGGGCCGAAAGGTAGGCCACGCTGCTGTAGCCCAGTGCAAACGCAATTTCAGAGAGGCTTTGCTGATCGTAAAAGATGAATTCTTTGACCCGCTCGATCTTTTGCCGGGTGATGTATTTTTCGATCGTGATTCCCTCGACCTGGGAAAACAACCTGCTCAGGGAAGTGTATTCGTGCTGAAGTCTATCCGAAAGGAAGGAGGAGAAATTTTCACTCAAACCCTGATCGGAGTGGTGAATCTGCTCGATAATCAAGGATTTGACTTGGGAGATCAGCGCTGCGCTTTTGGTTTCCAATAATTCAAATCCTTTTTTCTGAAGTGATTTGGACAGTTCCGATTTTTTGGAATCTAATAAAGTTTGGTGAAGCGTCACCTTTCCCAGTTCGATGCTTTCAAATTCGATCTGGTTATCCTCGAAGGATTTTTTGACCGCCTCGATGCAGCGGGGGCACACCATATTTTTGATCAGAATTTCCATCTTCCTACTTTATTTTTTAAGGTTGAATTTAGGAAAAGGGTTCGGAACCCAGACTTTTTATCTAAATGAGTCCAGACGAAGGAAAAAAAAGGTCGTTGGTAATCAATAGGTTATTTCAAAATCAAGTAAAAATTAGTCAAAAAAGGTGTCTATAATCTAAATCTAACCGTACCCAAGGATTACCGATTGAATCCCAAAAGGGCTCCTATTGGTTAGCTTTTGGTTTTATAAAAGGCAAAAATCCGGCTCGATGAACCGGATTTTTGTTTTTGAGACCTGCTCAATAGGACAGATCCGGAATACTTTTTCGCTCATTCTCAAACTTGAAAATGATCAATCCCAAGGCGATCAGCGCGAAATTTTTGATGATGTATTGCCCAACAAGGGTAGGAGTAAACCAGCTGTGCCAAGTGTCATTGGGCAAAAGCAGTACGGGAAGGAAAGTCGATACCATGTGGAATAACAGAATGTAGAGTGAAATGCGGGTGAATTTTGGGAAAAGCCAGATGATTCCGATTCCGCATTCGAAGAGTCCAAATCCTCTTGAAAAGACATCAAACGGGAGGATCCCGGCTAAAATCTGATCAAAGAGATTATTGACCAGAGGTTCGGCAGGGGAGATGCCGAGGACTTTGAGAATTCCAAACCAGAAGTAAATGACAAAGAGTGAAATTCTTCCGAGGAGTATCAGTTTGTTCATAGGGGTTAGATTAGATCCCGAAACTTACCCGATCCCCGGGAAGCCTTTCCTGATATAAATCAAGTTCTGAGGCAAGTTTTATCAAAGAAATCACGTGGATTATTACTAACCGGATTCTGGATTTTTATAATCCGAAATTCTGCCAATCGTCCACAGACGACTGTCAACAGTCCAAGGCCCATCTGATAGCCAACTGGAAATGAATCTAGGTAAGAAACCTTGCTTAAATCATCCAATCCAGCAAAAGATAAAAAAGCGAGGGGCAAATCAAGCATCCTAAACCGGTGTAAAACGTGGCTGTGACTGCTCCGTAGGGAACTAATTTGGGATCTGTGGCTGCCAATCCTGCAGCCACTCCGCTGGAAGTTCCCATAATTCCCCCAAAAGCCATCGCAGCACCCGGATTGTTAAGTCCGATTTTTGGCGCCAGGATAGGAGTAAGGATGGTAACGGCGATCGTTTTGACGACCCCGGTACCTATGCTGAGCGCAATCACCTCCGAACTTGCTCCCAAAGCTCCTCCTGTGACCGGACCGACGATGTAGGTGCAGGCCCCGGCTCCGATCGTACACAAACTGACCGCATCCCGGTATCCCCAAGCCCAAGCCAAGGCTACGCCTGCGAAAAAAAATACCGCAATCCCCAATACCAAAGAAATCAAGCCCAGCAGTCCGCTTCTGCGGATCAGCAGGAAACTGGCTCCCAAAGCTGTCGCCACAATCGAGAAGTCACGAAACATCGAACCGCCCAAGGTGGCCAAGCCTTTGAACAGCCCGAGGTCTGCCAATCCGTTTTCCCCTTTTCCTAAAACTCCGCCTAGATAGCCAAACACCAATGCGAGGAATATCGCGATGGCGGATCCTGGGATTTTGGAATGGAGGACTTTTTTGGAAAACCAATCCGTCAGCCAGGTCAGTAAGCCTACCAAAATGAAAGCTACAATCAGCCCGTTTTTGTCAATGATTTTGATCAATTCCTCCATTTCATTCGACTGTTTTGAAGGATTTGATCAGGAGATAGAAAACCCCAAAAGCCAGAATGACTGGGAGGATGCCTCCAAAAATGGCCAAAGTACCGGACGAAATAGCCGATTTCACATTTAAGCTGGCAGCCATTGCGATCACGATGGGGATGTAGAGCTTGTTCCAAAATTCAATTCCAAACTCCAGTTCACTTTTCCACCAGCCTTTTTGAATCAGGTATTCCTTGCTGAGCAAAAGAAAAATCATGGCAAATCCGACACCTCCGACATTGGCATTGATTCCGAGCCAAGAGCCCAGAAGTTCTCCGGTCCACATCCCCAGAATAAAGGAAAACGATAAAAGCGCCAGGCCTTGAATCATGGAAAACAGGGTTTTAGGTTAGATTTTGGGCTTTGAATCAAAAGAGCTTTTTGAGGTCATTTTTGACCACTTTGCCCATGGCGTTCCGGGGCAATTCGGTTAGCATTAGGTATTTTCTGGGTGTTTTATAGGCAGGCATCCGCTCCCTCAGCCAAGAAGTCAATTCCCTGGAATCAATTGGGTGAGAGGTAATGATGGCGGCTCCTACCAGTTCCCCCCATTCTTCATCCGGAAGTCCCACTACGCCGCAATCGGTGATTTCGGGATGGGTCCGCAGCACTTCTTCGATTTCCAAAGCGGAGATTTTGTAGCCACCGGATTTGATGATATCCACCGAGTCACGACCCAAAATCCGGTAGTATCCGTCTTCGACCACCGCGATATCTCCGGTCATAAACCAGCCGTCTTCGGTAAAGGCCTTTTGAGTGGCATCAGGCTTTTTCCAGTATTCTTTAAAAACAGAAGGTCCCTTGACTTGGATTTCTCCAGGTTCTCCGGCCGATACTTCGTTTTGATTTTCATCTACCAGGCGGACTTGAACTCCAGGGAGCGGTTTGCCGATGTACCCAGCTTTTCGCTCACCATCGTAGGGATTGCTGATTGCCATTCCGATCTCGGTCATACCGTAGCGCTCAAGCAGGTAGTGTCCGGAGATTTGTTGCCACTTTTCCATTACAGAAACTGGCAAAGCTGCGGAACCTGAGACCATCAATCGGAATCGCTTCAAGCAGGCAGAAACGAGCGCTTTCCACTCTTCTGAACCGGATTCAAACTCTGCTATCAACTTGAAATAAATGGTTGGAACAGCCATGAAGACAGTGACTTTTCCCATGAGGAAAATTTCAAAAACCCGCTTTGCATCAAATGGGTGGACAAATTCAACTGTAGCTCCAGCCCAAAGCGCAGAGGAAACCACATTGATGATACCATGGACATGATGGAGGGGAAGCAGACATAGGGTGTAGTCTGCTGAGGTCCATTTCCAGGCATCGATCAAGGTGCTGATTTGAGATTCTATGTTGGCATGGGTAGTCAAAACACCTTTGGGTAAGCTCGTCGTCCCGGAAGTGTAGAGGATCATCGCTCCCCGTTGGGAATCGATTTGGGGAAGCACCCCGGACATTTGATCAGGAATTCCCTCCGACAACCTTATAAATCGCTTCGCGGGATCTGTAGAGTAGGGAGAAAGGATTTCTTCATATTCCGGGCCAGTCAGGATAATTTCCGCTCCGGTATCCTCGATCACATACTGCAGCGAAGGGAAAGGATAGGTAATGCATAGTGGAACGGCAATGCCGCCTGCCATCCAGATGGCCCATTGCACCGTCACGTAATCAAATCCCGGAGCGACCATAAAGGCAACCCGGGATTCATTGAGGTCACTTTTTCCTTGCAGTAAAAGAGATGAAATTTTCTTTGCTGTTTGAGTTAAATCACCAAATGAAAAGCTTTTGCTTTGGTCAATGATGGCGGTTTTGGAGGGGTTTTGAATCGCTTGGGCAAAGAGCCTTTCCATAGGTTGAGAATTTGCAGAAAGATACTAAAGAGAGTCTATTTTTCTTGGCTGAAAAACAAAAAGCCCGGCTTTTGGCCGGGCTCAAACCTATAAGATTAACGTGTTCAGTTTTTTACAGGCTTTTTCCAAGAAGCTTTGGTTCCGCTGTCAATATCAAAAAGAAGATAAAGTTTTTCTGGTTTCTTGAATGTGTGCGTTTCTTCATAAGCACAGTCAATGCTGTAGTCGTTTACTACGGTATGTTCTTCCCAGTTGCCTTCATAAAGTGCATAATTCATGATTTTTAGCTCATGACTGCCGGTCGGAACCTCCACGGAAACCGAGCCTGTTTTACTTTGGGGTGTTACCGGAGACACAGCTACTTCCTGACCGTCAATAAAGATGGAAGTTTTGGTATCGTGATCAAATCCTTCTTCGATTCCGGTGAATTTTACATAAAGGGTGAGTTTCGTGGTCTGGCTGAACGCTACGTTGGCAGCAATTAAAAAAACAAAGAGGAAAAGGAGCTTTTTCATAGTGTAAGTGGAATTTAAGGTTGTGTTTATCCTTCGAAGCTAGGTAAAATACATGGTCTTTGTTCATGGGAATCCCTACGGAAAATGCCGTATTTTTCATTTGGAATTTTAGCTTCTAGACTCAAAAGATTACTGGGAATTTGAACATGGCTCTTTTTTTCAATGCGGTTGTGAGGAAACTCATTTATTCTAGAAAAGGCTACCAAAACTAGCCGAATGATGAGAAAAATGCGTTGGAGATGAGCTTCTAGGGGTATTTGAGGATTGGAGAAAAAGTGCTCCACTTCAAAAAGAAAAACCAGCCTTTGGCTGGTTCCTGATTATTTTTTTACCTTAACTGCCGCAGCTTCATCTGCCAGTATAATCGCCTGATCTTGAGTGACTTTTCCTGCCGGAATTCCAGGATCTGCATTGAGCAGGCGATCCAACATAATGGATTTTTCTTCTCCTGTCACCAGCCAAAGAATTTTTTCGGCCCGATTAATCAGAGGATAGGTGAGGGTCATCCGTTCCCTTCCCTGATAAGGTGCCGAAGTCAAGGCTACCTCCCGATCCATTACTTCACACACCGAATCTCCCGGAATCAAGGAGGCAGTATGTCCATCCGGACCAATTCCGAGGTGAATTAAATCCAATTTCCCGCTTTGGGTGACCTCCAAGATGTGCTGCGCATAGTTTTTACAGCCTTCTTCCAGGTCCTGAGCCAATACCGGCATCGGGAAAATATTCAGCCTCGTCATGAGTCTGGTTCCCTGAATCGTTTGGAAAAGTTGGGTCAGGTTTCTGTCCGGATTCCCATCGGGTGCAATCCGCTCATCTACCTGAAAGAAGTACACTTTATCCCAAGGCAATTTTTCGGTTGCGAGGTATTTGATCATTTGCCAAGGGGTGCGTCCCCCGCTGATAGCCATGGTGAAAAAGTCTTTCTCGGAAATTTTCTCACGGATCAAGTCTGCGATCAGAAGTGCTGCCTGGTGGGCAACTTCCTCTGAGCTCTGAAATATTTTTAATTCCATGTTATTTTTTGATCACTACTGGATTGTTCCAACCTCCAGGAGGTAAGATTTGCTCGTCCACATTTTCGGGTCCCCAAGTCCCAGGTTCGTAGGAGTAAACAGGATGGTCTGACGATAGGTATTCGTCTACGATTTTCCATGCTTCCTCCACATAGTCCTGTCGGGCAAAGTGGGTAGGATCGCCTGCCATAGCATCTGTCAAAACCCGCTCGTAAGCATCTTTTTCATTAGGGAAAGGAGTTGGATTACCATGAACTTCTGAAAGTACAGAGCTCATGTCTTCTCCCGGAGCCATAATTAACATACCAAACGCAACTTTCACATCGGGACTTATACGAAACCTAATATGATTGGGCTGGGTGGCAATTGAAGAATAAGCAGAAGGCAGATGTTTAAACCGAACCAGGATTTCTGTAGATGTCACTGGGAGATTCTTGCCTGCCCGGATGTAAAAAGGCACCCCATCCCATCTTGGCGAATCGATATGCAAGCGCATGGCCGCAAAAGTTTCCGTTTTGGAATCCGGCTTAACCGCCTTTTCATTTAGATATCCTGCGTATTGACCGCAAATTACGTCTTGAGCGCGAAGGGGAGCGATTGCCTTAAGCACTTTTACTTTTTCATCCCGTATAGATTCACTGTTCAATGCCTTTGGTGGTTCCATGGTCAGATTACAGAGAATCTGAAACAGGTGATTTTGGATCACATCGCGAATAGCGCCAGTAACATCGTAAAATGCCCCTCGGCCCAGAATCCCAAAATCCTCCGCCATGGTGATCTGCATGCTTTCGATATGATTTTTGTTCCAGACAGGTTCAAGCAGAGAATTGACAAAGCGGAAAAACACGAGATTGTTGACCGGCCGCTTTCCCAAATAATGATCAATTCGGTAGATCGCGCTTTCGGAGAATTTGGCCAAAAGGACCTTGTTCAAAGCCCTTGCAGAGGCATAGTCTGTACCAAAAGGTTTTTCTACAATGACTCTGGCCCCTTTGGCACAGCCAGATTGATCAAGCTGACCGATAATAGTAGGAAATAGGACCGGCGGAATTGCCAAGTAATGGGTTGGATTTTTGGCAGAGCCTAAGGCCTCTCTGATTCTCCGAAAGGTTTCCTGATCGGTGTAATCCCCACCGACAAAAGCCAGAAGGTTGCAGAATTTGGCAAAGGACTCCTCTTCGTAATTTCCGTGTTTTTGAATGCTTTCTTTTGCTCGGGCGCGAAGTTTTTCCAAATCGTAATCTCCCCGGGCTACACCGATGATGGGAGAATTCAGATTTCCCCGCTTAACCATCATGTGAAGGGCGGGGAAGATTTTTTTATAAGCCAGATCCCCGGTTGCACCGTAAAAAACCAAAGCATCTGATTTGACTTGACTCATGAAATAGGGAGTAATTAACGAAAGTAAAATGGACCAGGGAACTAAAACCGAAACAGACTTTGAATGGAATCAGCTTCCCAAATAACTCAAATACGAATTTGACCGGTAAAGGGAAATCAGGACCTGAAAGATTTTTCCCAGAGACGGAATCCACCCGTAAAGGCATTTTTATTGGAGCCCAATCTGCAATTGGACGGGATTTCTTCAAGAAGCTTGGAATTTCCTCCGCCCAGCACGATTTCATCTGGCTGGAAACAATGCTGGAAATGGGCAATGGTTTGGTATACAAGTTCTTTCCATTTGGTTTTCCCCAGTTTTTTGAGGGCTGCATTTCCGACATGCGTTTCAAATGTACCTTGCTTAAATGGCAGGTGGCCTCCCTCCAAGGGTAAAATTAGATCTTCGAAAACCATGGCAGTACCCAATCCTGTTCCGAATCCCATAAAAAGTAGTTTGCCTCCTTCATAGCTCCCCAAAGCCTGCATGGCGGCATCGTTGATGATTTTGACCGGGCAACCAAATGCTCCTTCAAAATCGAAGCCTTTCCAGCCAATACCCATGTTAATCGGATTGGCAATGATTTTCCCGTGTTTTACCACTCCCGGAAAGCCTATTGAAACTGCTTCATAGTTCCAGTCTTTGGAGGCCTCTTTGACCAAGGGAACCAATTGTTCCGGTGTAAAATCCCTACCAGACGGGATTTTGATCCGCTCAGGTTGGCCTGTCGCAAGGATTTTTATATTCGATCCCCCAATGTCAATTACTAGTACGTTCATGAATGCTTGTTTTCCGCTTTCCGATTATAAAGATGGAGGTGAATTTCAGAAGGTGAAAGTAATTCGGGTACAAGTTTTCGATTTTTTTATAAGCCGCTAAAATTGCTCCCTTGATCTCAGATCGAATGAATTCAATTTTTAGGCTGAAAAGGTTACCTGAATCCATCAGAAACGTTAACGAATTGCCCTTTTAAAAAATTCATTTGACTGGAATAAATCCAATGAAAATCCGGTCAATTCCGGGCAAACTCAAGCCCCATTTTGACTATTTTGAAGCAAAACTGGGACTTTTCTATATTATTTATTTTTTAACAAAATGATTGATATGATGAATTTGGTTTAATTTTAGGTCGAAATGATTAAAAAAATCAAAATCATTTTAAGTATTTCTTAAAAATCAAACCGAAAACCCTGTTTTATGAAAAAAAAATGGAAAATAGCCTTTGGACTGATTATCGCCACTGCTTTGGCCGGATTAGTGTGGCCAACCAAAGATTCAAACCCTGAATATTTTGGGACTTTGGAGCAATTGGTGTTCTCTGACATTGCCTGGCTACTCACAGCATCTTGTCTGGTATTATTGATGACGCCCGGACTTAGTTTGTTTTATGGAGGTATGGTGGGCAAGAAAAATATGATTTCCACGATGCTTCAGAGTTTTATTTCCTTGGGCGTGATTACCATGGTTTGGGTGGTTGTCGGATTTAGTATTGCTTTCGGAGATCCTATCGGGATAGACATTGGCGGGACGACCTATGGTTTTTTTGGCAACCCCTTTCAGTATTTGTTTTTTGATGAGGTTGGTCAATTGCCACATAAGGTTATAGCGGGCAGTATTCCTTTTGTTCTTTTCGCATTGTTCCAGATGAAATTTGCTGTGATCACTCCAGCCATCATCACCGGTTCCTTTGCTGAACGAGTGAGATTTATCGGCTACCTTTTCTTTATGGGCATTTTCTGTATTTTGGTGTATTCGCCTTTGGCCCACATGGTATGGCATCCCAATGGAATCATCGGAGCCTATTTCGGAGTGGTAGACTTTGCAGGAGGGACTGTCGTCCACATCAGCGCAGGTTTGGCTTCATTAGCTGGAGCGATCTTCATCGGTAAGCGAAATAATCCAACCCATTCTGCTTCCAACATCACCTATGTCTTGATTGGTACTGGGATGTTATGGTTTGGCTGGTTTGGCTTTAATGCAGGTTCTTCATTGGCTGCCAATGGCACAGCTGCAATCGCTTTTGCCACGACAACCATCAGTTCTGCCACAGCCATGATGACTTGGGTATTTTTTGACCGAATGCAGGGGAGAAAAATCTCTGCTTTGGGAGCTTGTATCGGAGCAGTAGTGGGCTTGGTAGTAATAACTCCGGCAGCTGGATTCGTTTCGATACCTCAAAGCCTATTCTTTGGTTTTGCCGGAGCGATCATTTCAAACCTTTTCATGCATGCCAAATTCCTGAAGAGAATTGATGACACCCTCGATGTCTTTGCCTGTCACGGAATCGGCGGAATTGTCGGGATGATCCTTACGGCCATTTTTGCCAATAAGCCCGGTTCAAGTCTGCTTTACGGAGGTTGGTCTGTATTTGCTTCCCACATGCTGGTTTTGGTCGCTGTCTCCGTATTCTCGTTTGTGATGGGTTATGTGATTTTCTTTTTGCTCAACAAGTTTGTAACGCTCCGTGTGAGAGAAGATTACGAAGAAATTGGCTTGGATATCTCTCAGCACGGGGAATCCATCTGATTTTGAAGCAAAACCCGCAAAATCCATGATCATTTAAAAACAGCATGCCTTTGGAAATAAGGGATGCTGTTTTTTTTGAGATTGAAGAATGGAACTCCCTGTAAACAAAAAGTGAGCCCCTAGAGGCCCACTTCTATTGTAAATGGGTGATTCAAAAAATACGACTAAACTGAAACTAACTTGAAGTGGTAGTTGGAAGGCTCTTTTTTATTCCAGCTTATTTCCTTGCTTAAGTGATAGAAGGCCTCCAAAAGCGGTGCATTGGTCATCTTTCCGGCATCGACAGCCCGGAAACCAATCAGTTCAATGAGGCGCTTGACACGGATTTTGCCCGAATTACTGTCCCCGCAGAAATAGGTCTCTTTGATTATTCCCAAAACATCCGAATTTGGATAGTCTATTCCCAAGTTGTTGAACGCTTTGAACAGAGATGCTTTAGGAGCCGCCTTTTGGATCAGGCGGGTGTTTTTACTTGCCAAGTTTCTGTCATAGTTGGCATTGGTGCAATCGATGATGATTTTATCTTCGAGGTCTACATTTTTCAATGCCACGCAGACTTCTGATAAATATTGATTTTCGCAGCAAATCAAAATGATTTCAGATTGAATAATTGCCGATTCATACGGACAGATTCTATTATGCAGTCGATTGAGATTTTTCCAGTCGCTTGCCTCCTTGTCAAAATCAGGCCTAACCCCAAAAACAACTGAGAGGCCGGCTTCCAGATACTTTTTACCCAAGGTTTTGGACAGTGTGGAACCGCCAAGAATTCCAAGTTTCATAAAGTTCGATCAAAGGTGAAATTCGAATATGTCCTTTTGATTATCTGGTTTGTCCGTTGAATTGAAGAGAGACAAAAATTCCAGAAAATCAGTAATAACAATCGAAAACTAGATAAAAACATCTAATAATCAAAATTTAATTCTGAAAAAAACTAAAAAACAATACAATATTCAATTATCTCGATGCAAACTCCAAAAAAATGATTTCCAAGTACAGGCCAGATCACTTAGGTTTTTTGATAATCAGGAGTTTGATGTGGCAAAAGGATTTACCAAAGATTTTATAACCGGGTCAAAAAGGAATCCGGATGGAATTAAGCTCGGATTCGGAGTAGGGGGTTGAGAAATTACTTCCCGATACAAAACTTACTAAAAATATTCGCCAGCAAATCATCCGTGGTCACTTGACCGGTGATTTCTCCCAAATAATGTAAGGCTCTGCGAATATCCATCGCTAGGAAATCATTGGTCACTTCCTGGTCCAAACCGGTGAGCACATCGAGCAGGGATTCACGGGTTTTGGTTAGGCTATCATAATGACGCACATTGGTCACGATGGTATTTCCGGTGCGGAATTTATCCAAGTTGACCAGTTCGAGAATGCGGGCTTTGAGTCCTTCCAGGTTTTCTTTTCTACCTGCGGAAATAAAAATAGTATCCGAATGCTGAGTTTTTAACTCACTGATAATATTTTCCTTAGCCTTGTCTGTCTTATTTGCCACTTTCAGAAAAGGAACGCCCAGATTTTCCAGTTTGTTGATGTCCCGATTGATTTCTACCAGGTCAGTATCACTCAGATCAAAGAGGTACAGAATCAGGGAAGCGGTTTTCATTTTCTCCTGAGTTCGGCTGACTCCGATCGCCTCGATCGTATCGGTCGTTTCTCGAAGTCCGGCAGTATCGATAAATCGGAAGATCACTCCGCCAATGCTGATTTCGTCCTCTATAAAATCCCGGGTGGTACCTGCAATGTCTGAAACGATTGCTTTTTCCTCATTGAGCAGGGCATTAAGTAATGTGGACTTTCCGGCGTTAGGCTTGCCGGCAATAACTGTCGGTACACCGTTTTTGATCACATTTCCCAGGTCAAAACTCAAAATGAGCTCTTCGACAATTCTCAGAATTCGCTCCACCAAAACCCGAAGATCATTCCGACTGGCAAATTCGACATCTTCTTCCGTGAAATCGAGTTCCAACTCGATCATGGAGGCAAAGTGGATCAATTGATTTCTCAGTTCCTGGATTTCCGAACTGAACCCCCCGCGCATCTGATTCAGGGCTGCCTGATGGCTGGTCTCGGAATCGGCGTGGATCAAGTCTGCCACTGCTTCAGCTTGGGCAAGGTCAAACTGACCATGGAGAAAAGCCCGCTGAGTGAATTCTCCGGGTTTTGCAGGTCGGACTCCTTTACGGATAAACAGCTTCAAAACCTGGTTGATGATATAGGAAGATCCGTGCGTGGAGATTTCCACCACATTTTCTTTGGTGAATGATTTGGGTGCCTTGAAGACTGAGACCAACACCTCATCGATGATCTTTTCGCCGTCCCTGATTGTGCCAAAATGGATGGTATGCGAAGGTACTTCTTCCAGATTTTTTCCAAAAAACACGGTGTTGGTTACCTTGATGGCGTCTTTTCCGGAAAGTCGAATGACTGCAATCGCTCCTACACCTTGGGGGGTGGCTAGGGCGATAATGGTGTCTTCGCGTTCAGCGAGGGAAAAACTCATGGTTTGACTCGAAATGCTTTTTCCAATAATTCATTCAATCCATCCAAAAACTCCGTCGGCTGACGGTATCCCGGCATTTGGGCGATGTTTTGAAGTTTGGGTTCGATGATCACAAAATTAGGGTAGGAGTTGACACGCATGGCAGCAGCCATTTGAGCCTCATTGTAAGTTTTACCCATAAACTCAAAAGTCCGCTTTGTATCTTCTGCATTCATTTTGACTGCATAAAACTTACTGTTGATGTACTCGATTACTTTGGGGTCGGTAAACGTTTCTTTATCCATCTTTTTGCACCAGCCGCACCAATCTGTGTACACATCCACCAAAATCATTTTTGGGTTTTTGGCATTCTCAGCAATGGCTTCCTCAAATTTCATCCACTGAATCTGGTCCTGTGCTTTCGCAGCAAAGCTCAAGGAAAACACGATGAAGAAAAGGCTTAAATATTTCATTTATAAATTCATCTATTAAGACTTAAGATTGACAGTCTCAAGTCTTGTGTCTGTTGTCTAAAGTCTTATCCAATTCAAATTCCAAACGGCTGATTGGCAGGAGAAGTTCCTTTGTGCCAGGTTGGCCAATATTTCTGAACCAAAACACTAAACCCAAAGAAAATACCGGAAACGGTCACCATCATTCCTGCAATCGAACTGTCAAACCAAAAGGCAAGATAATATCCAAAGAGCGCAATTAAAATGCCCAAAATAGCAGTAAGTCGCAACAAAGGCATCAGGCTTTTGGTCCAGAGAAATGCAGTGGCAGGAGGAACCACCAATAAGGCCACGACCAAAATCGCCCCTACAGACTCAAAGCTACTCACGGTGGTGTAGGAGACAATGCTCATCAAAGCAAGGTTAATTCCTTTGGATGGGACCCCCATGACGGAGCTAAAGTTTTCATCAAAACTAGTCACTATTAATTCTTTAAATAACAGGTAGATAAAGCCAACCACAAATAAGAAATTCAAGCCGGCAAGCCAGGTGATTCGCGGCCCCAGATTCATTCCGTTTTTGGTAATCCAACTATCAATCGGAAGATAGGCGATCTCTCCATAAAGCACACATTCCTGATCCAGATCGACTTTGTAAGCCAACAGATTGATCAGAATAATTCCGATGGCAAACAGCAAAGTGAAGGTAATCCCAATCGAAGCATCGAGCTGAACTCGGGCCTTTTTGCGAAGCCAATCGATCATCAGCGTAGCCAAAATGCCCAATAAACCCGCTCCGATAATAACCTCCAAGCTTCGCTGACTTCCTGAGACAAAGAAACCGATCACAATGCCGGGAAGCACCGCATGCGAAATGGCGTCGCCGGTCATGGACATTTTGCGGAGCATCATGAAAACACCCAAAAATCCACAGGAGATCGCGATCAGCGAACCGGTGAAAATGATCAGAAATGCATTGCTGTCAAAGGTCATGGTTTTCTCGGGGGATAGTTTCCTGATGGGGATCCAAGGCGGGATAATTCAGCCTTTTTTCCAATAAAGCTTCAAGTTCTGGGGTAAGTAGGTGCTCTAGTTGTTCGGCAGAATCATGCACGTGATCAGGCGCTATATTCATGGATTCATTCAGATACAATTCCCAAAGCCGATGGAGGCGGACGATTCTCATGGCATCAGAAATTCCAAGTGCAGTCAATTGAATAAAATCCTGATTACCAGCTATAAATCTAGACTTTGTTAAATCTTGGATAGACTTATCAATTTCGGATTTTTGATAGGGGTAGAGCCGATAGATTTCTTCTATGGTCAGTCCTTTTTTCCCCTCTTCTTTTGCTTTGTAAAGCGCCTTCATCAGGTGATCCCGATGCGTCTTTCTTAGGTATTTTCTCCGTGCGAAATACCTAAACACGATTCCGCTTTTCGGAGAAATCAAAAAAGAAATCAATGCAAAAAGGGATAAAAATACCACCACCCATGGACCGGTTGGCATTTGAGGTAAAACAAAAGAGATGTAAGTCCCGAGAATTCCGGAAATCACCGAAAAGAAAGCTGCGAGGATTAATAGGGGATTTAACCGATCAGTCCAGAATCTAGCCGCAGCCCCAGGAGTGATCAGCAAAGCAGCCATCAATACGACCCCGATCGCCTGGATTCCGATCACCACCGCCAAAATGATCAGGACGTTGAAGAGGAAGGAAATTGCTTTCATCGGAAATCCAATGGCCTTGCCGTACTCCGGATCAAATACCATCAGGCGGAATTCCTTCAAGAAAAGGGTCAAAACCAAAATTATCACTAAAGATAAGCTGCCATAAAGCACTAAATCCGACTCTGAAATCCCGATGGCATTTCCGAAAATGAAGGAATTCAAGCCGGCGATCTCTGGATTTCCGCTTTTTTGGAGGGCGGTCAGCAGCACGATTCCAAATCCGAAAAAGACCGAAAGGATAGTGGCAATGATGGTGTCCTCACTGAGCTTGGTGTTCTTCTTCAGCCAGGAACTCATGAAGGTCGCCAATGCTCCGGACAAAAAGGCTCCGGTCACGATGTAGACGGGATTCTTTTCTCCAGCCAACATAAAGCCAAGACAAATGCCCGGAAGAACAGCATGGGAAATGGCGTCTCCAAGCAGGGCTTTTTTGTCCAAAAATGAAAAAGTACCCACATAGGCAGAACCTATTCCAAGTAGGGTAATGCCCAAAACCACCCAAGCGATAGAGGGGTCCTGAAACGTGAAGAAGTACACAAAATCTTCCATATCAGCTTTTCAGAGGGTTGAAATCTTGCTGTCGGATCAAGTCGGTCACCCGGGTCAAGAGATTGAGCTTTCCTCCATAAGTTTTGCGTAGCATCTCCTCATTCATTACGAGTTCCTTTGGACCGGAAGCTACCAAGTGCAGGTTAAGCATGATGAGCCAGTCAAAGAAATTCATGGCCGAATGGATATCGTGATGAACCACAATAACCGTTTTTCCGGAACCAGTCATTTCTTTTAACAATTGAAAAATCGCGGTTTCGGTAGCCATGTCTACTCCGGCAAAAGGTTCATCCATCAGGTACAAGTCCGCTTGCTGAGCCAAGGCCCTGGCAATAAAAACCCGCTGCTGCTGCCCCCCGGAAAGCTCCGAAATCTGCCGGGTGATAAAACCGCTCATTCCCACCTGTTCCAAACTTTGTATTGCCAGATCTTTCTCCTTTTTTCCCGGGCGGCGAAAAAGCCCCAGTTTGCCATAAGTCCCCATCAAGACGACATCGAGCACTGATGCAGGAAAATTCCAGTCGACAGATTCCCGCTGAGGCACATAGCTAATGCGGGCGCGGACATCATTCAGGGGTTTGTCAAAGACTTTCACATATCCGGATGTGGCAGGGATTAAGCCCATGATGGATTTGATCAGTGTTGATTTTCCTGCACCGTTGGGACCCAATATTCCCACCAGTTTTCCAGCAGGTAAGCTTAAGTCCACGTTCCACAAGACGGGGTTTTGGTCATAACTGACCGTGAGGTCATGGATTTCAAGAATTGGATTTTGTACCTGTCTGATCATGGCAATAGGTTTTCATAGATGGTATTCAAATTCATTCGAACCATTCCGATATAGGTTCCGGCCGGTGTTCCCAGTGCGTCGAGACTGTCGGTATAAAGCGGTCCTGCAAGTTTGACCTGATGATTCCGTTCGGCTGCTCCGGCTGCCACAGCTTTGATGGCTTTGGGAGAGATGGTCTGTTCGGCAAAAATGGCTTTGACCTTATTTTCCTGTACCACTTGAATCAGTTCGGTCAAATCACGAAGACCCGGTTCACTCAAAGTGGAAAGCCCCTGAAGCGATTTGACTTCTAGTCGATAGGCTTTTCCAAAATAAGCAAAGGCATCGTGAGCGGTTACCAATACCTGTCCGGCTGACCGGAGTTCATTGACTTTGAGTCGGACTTCGGAGTCGAGTTCGGTAAGTTGTTTCTGGTAATTCGATGAATTCGATTCAACCGCTGAACGCCATTCAGGTTTCCAGGCAATGATCTGTTGGGCAGTGAAGGCCATTGCTTCTGACCAGAGGTTAACATCAAACCAAATGTGTGGATCCACGCTATGCGCTTCAGATCCGGAGCGAATGAGTTCGGCTTGGGGAACCCCCTGAGAAATGTCAATCAGCTGTTGACTAGTGGCCAATTTTTCAAAGATTTCCGTCATCTTTCCCTCCAAATACAGCCCATGGTATACTACCAAATCTGCATTGGTCAATAAGTCTAAATCCCGAACTGAAGCTTTGTACAGGTGAGGATCGACACCTGCCGGCATAAGGGCTACTACTTCTGCCTGATTGCCTACGATGTTTTTGATCCCATCTGCCAAAATGCTGGTTGTAGCAACAATTTGTGGCTTTTCCCGGCTCTCTTTGGATTCCTTTTTACAGGAAACAAAAACCAAAATCAGAACAATAATGATCCCTAGTCTTCTCATGATTGCAATACCAAAATATTGCTGGCCACATCTTTTGACATGAACAGGGCTTTCTTCTGATCCACCAAAATTTCCAGTGAACCGTCAAATTCCACTTTGTCCAAAACCTTGATTCGAGCGCCGATGTATGCGCCGACTTTGTCTAGATAGCGGAGGAAAGCAGCAGAACTGTCCTTCACAGCTACAATCTGTCCCGTTTGATCCACCTCCATTTCATTGAGCTGAATCCGCGGCCTTGACCTGACATCTCCAAATTCATCCGGAATGGGGTCACCGTGCGGGTCAAATTTGGGAAAGTTGAGGTAGGCATCCAGCCGCTGGATTAGTAAAGGGGAGTGGATGTGTTCCAATTGTTCGGCCACTTCATGGACTTCATCCCAGGCAAAATTCAGCTTCTCGACCAGAAAAACTTCCCATAGCCGGTGCTTTCGAATGGTCTGGAGTGCATGCCTTTTACCCGTTTCAGTAATCTGCAGCCCATAATATTTCCGGTATTCGATGACTTCTTTTTCGCCCAACTTTCGAAGCATATCACTGACGGATGCTGCCTTGGTATTCATGGCAGCCGCGATGTCGTTTGTGGCTACACTTTTTTTTCCTCCTTCGGAGAGGTGATAGATCGCCTTGAGGTAATTCTCTTCTGCCGTAGTCAATTCCATGTTGCCTTACTGAATAATGAGACAAATATAAAAATTAAATTAGATAAAGCTAAAAATAATTTTAATTCTAGCTAAATCGGCTGTGGAAAAGTCAATTTCTGCTGTGTTTTCATGTTTAGACTCGTCTAAAAATAAAATTAGCCAGGGCTGTTTACTTCATAAATGATTGATTTAAATAGGTTTACAACATTATTTTGAGGGAACCTCTGAAAAACAGGCATAAAAATCCCAGTTTCCATTGTGGTGAAAGGAGTGTAAAAAGAAGGGGAGTGGTGGACAACTTTCCACAGTTTTCCACCTTAGAAAAGAAATTCCGGTGGTTTAGGAGAGCAGATTTTGGATAGCAAGCTGAAAATCAGCTTTAACGGTTTTCCACAGGATATCTTCCGAAGGTGGAGAAGTAAAAAAGGATTGGCCAAGGGCCTTTTCAAATTGGGAGACGGCAGTGGCTCGATGAGAAAAATCAACCGAAAATCCGCCGGAGAAACTGGCTAAAAAATTTTCCCAATTTGGATTGGGAGTGATTATTACCGGAATTCCCAAAGCCGCACATTCGTACAGCTTGGTGGGCATTTTAGCAGAAATCGCTGGATGAAGCTGGTAAGGCAATAAAGAAAATTCAGACCTTGTCAGGCAATCTGTAAGTTCTCCGTGGGGAATTGGAGCACGGTCAATTCGAAGCGAAATCTGAGGAATTCCCGATATCGCTTTTTCCAAGTCTTTCGCAAAGGATTCCAATGGACAATGACCCATTATCTCCAATTGGGATTCTGGATAATTCTTGAGTATTTCTTGAAACCAAGGTATCGCTTCAGACACCCCGAATGCCGGAGTAATGGTTCCTGTGATACAAAATCGATAACCTTTCTTCTCAGAGAAATGGAATGGCTTTCGATCTCGGATCTGACCTTGGTATTTGTTTTCTAAAATTACAAAAGGCCGTTTTTCCGGCATTTCACTGGTATAGCACTTTTCAGCCAATAAATACAGGTCAATTCCGCCGACGGACTCAAGGCTTTGGATCACCTTTCCCAGCTTGCTTTTTTTCTTTTCGGATAAATCCGGGTTTAAATCCAGATTGGCTTGATAATTTTCCTGGACATCATAGACCAAGCGATAGCCCAATAATGGCTTAAAAATGGAGGCTATAGGAAGGAGTTCGTAAGTACAGCAAATCAGAATTTTTGGTCGGATTTGTACCAATCTCCAAAGAAATCTTACCTGTGCAAGCAATCGATCCAGCCGAGAATCGAAATGACTCATAGAAGAAATGAATCGAAATCCGGGGGATGATTTCGGCCTTTTTACAGAAAAACCTATGATAAATAGGCTGTATTTATTTGTTTCGCCCAGCGAACAGGCCAGCTTCTCAAAGGCCCGGACGTCCTCAATCGGCTTCAACGTGGAAGCAATTACTACGGGAACTTTTTGGGCCTGAAACTGACTCATAAACGAAACTAAATAAAATAATGGAACTCAAGACACTCATTGAGGCTGCCTGGGAAAACCGGGAACTGCTTAAGGAAAAGGAAACGGAAATCGCGATCAAAACCATCATTGCCGATTTGGATGCCGGTCAACTCCGGGTAGCTGAACCCACCGAAGACGGCAACTGGAAAGTAAATGACTGGGTGAAAAAAGCGGTGATTCTTTATTTCCCGATCCAGAAAATGCAAACCATTGAGGTTGGGCCGTTTGAATTCCACGATAAAATGGCGCTCAAGACCAACTACGCAAAGCAAGGTGTTCGGGTAGTTCCTCATGCTGTGGCTCGTTATGGAGCTTACTTAGCCAATGGGGTTGTGATGATGCCAAGTTATGTTAATATCGGTGCATATGTGGACAGTGGCACGATGGTTGATACTTGGGCCACCGTCGGTTCGTGTGCGCAGATCGGCAAAAACGTTCATTTGAGTGGTGGTGTGGGTATCGGTGGAGTCTTGGAACCTGTCCAAGCAGCTCCGGTAATTGTGGAAGACGGAGCATTTATCGGCTCTAGAGCTATCATTGTCGAGGGGGTCAGAGTAGGAAAAGAAGCTGTAATCGGTGCAGGTGTGACCTTGACCGCAAGTTCTAAAATCATTGACGTGACCGGTTCGGAGCCAGTAGAATATAAAGGCTATGTTCCTCCTCGTTCGGTGGTTATTCCGGGTTCGCTTTCCAAGAATTTTCCGGCAGGAACTTATCAAGTTCCCTGCGCGCTGATTATCGGTCAGCGTAAGGCTTCTACCGATCTCAAGACATCACTCAACGATGCGCTAAGAGAAAACAACGTAGCAGTCTAAATCAACACGCCTGAAATTTCCCTTGAAAAGTTCTCTTACAGGGGCGATTCAAAAGG
>CAYONF010000054.1:0-28582 GCA_964405255.1 uncultured Limnohabitans sp.
GGTATTTCCAGTCATTTTACCTGTTTGTCGAGGTTCCGAACTGGTATTTTGAGTCATTTTACCTGTTTGTCGAGGTTACGAACTGGTATTTTGAGTCTTTTTACCTGTTTGTTGGGGTTCCGAACTGGTATTTCGAGTCTTTTTACCTGTTTGTTGAGGTTCTGATCTGGAATTTATAGGTTCCGAAGGTAAATATTGAAGTTCGGAAGGTATATGTTGAGGCTCTGAAGGTATATGTTGAAGTTCTGAAGCTATATTTTGAAGTTCCGAAGAGATAATTAGAGGTAAAAAGCCGCTTTGTTGAGGCTTTTTACTTCTAGCTTGGGCTTGGGAAGGGGTATTTTAAGGCTCTGAACCTATATTTTGATGCTCTGAACCTCAATTTTTAGCTTCGGAAGGTATGTGTTGAGCTTCGTAGGGTATTCGCTGAGGTTCGGAAGGTATATTTTTAGTGAGTAACCAGAACGTTTACTCAAGCTTCGGGAACATTTCCTCCGCCTGAGTGTAGTTTGGCCTGGTCTGAGCGTATTTTGTAAAACGCTCTTCTATCCAAACGAATTTGTAATCCGCCAAAAACTCGATCTCACAGAATCGTTCCCCCGCATTTGAATTTTTTTGGACCTTTTTCTAATTCACCTTTCAGTTTCCTTCAAAAAATCAGGTTCAACGGTCCAAAATCTGGTCCACCAAGACGCTGTACCGGTATATGGTGGATTCTCCCTATTTAATCCTGCTCGCTTATTTCCATCCCAAAAAGAACGGGTTCTGTCACAGGAACTGGGAGGATTGGGGCTTTTTCCATCTTTTTGGAAAAGAAAAAAATCAACAAACCGGGCTTTTTATGTGCGCTACAACTCAGTTTTTCAGGCGATGGCTGATGCTTTACCTCCTTTCTTTTCTTAGCCTTTCCGCGGTTGGGCAAACTCTGGAAGAAAGCATTGATCAGTTAATCCGGACCAAAATCACGGCTTCAGATGGCCCCGGCGGGGCATTTATGGTCGCCAAATCAGGTGAGCCGATCTACCTGAAAGCCTTCGGAATGGCAAACTTGGAATTAGGCGTGCCGATGAAAACAGGACAGGTATTCCAAATCGGATCCATGACCAAGCAGTTTACGGCTGTGGGGATTTTGCTTCTGGAACAGGAGGGGAAACTTAACACCCAAGATCCGATTGGCAGGTATATTCCCGACTACCCAAACGGGGATCAGATTACCATCCACCAGTTACTGACCCATACCTCGGGGATCAAAGATTTCACCAAAATGAAATCCCTGCAGCAAATTGCAAATCAGGAAATGAGCTCAAGGGAAATGGTGGATTTCTTCAAGGATGAACCGGTGGATTTTCTCCCCGGTGAAAAGTTTGAATACAACAATTCCGGGTATGTGCTTTTGGGGCATATCATCGAACAGGTATCCGGCGAATCCTATGCGGATTTTATAGCCAATCGAATTTTCAAAAAGATCGGAATGAACCATTCCTATTTTGCAACCGACCGCTTTCTAATCCCCGGAAGAGTGGATGGCTATCACTTAAAGGATGTCGGGTACGTCAACCGCACGGTCATCAATTTTAGTGTCCCCTTTTCCTCAGGGTCCCTGATGTCCACCTTGGAGGACTTGTTGAAATGGCAAAATGCGCTTGCCGACACCAGCCTCCTGCGTCAGGAGTTCCTTCAAAAGGCATTTACCAGGCATACGTTGACCAATGGAGAAGAAATCAACTATGGTTACGGTTGGCATCTCCGGGAATTGGGCGGATTTGCCTCCAGGGAACACGGAGGAAGTATTTTCGGATTCAAATCCATGGGCGTATTCATTCCGGAAATGGAGCTTTATGTGGTTGGCTTGACCAATTGCGATTGCATTTCTCCTACCCAGCTCACCTTGGATATTGCCGCATTGGTTTTGGAGTCCATGAGGGATTGACCGCAGTGGATTTTAAAAATCCGACCGTTTTCCTTTCCCCCCAATTTCCAATTCCGGGGACTAGTTTCAGGGTCTGTGATCCGATTCTTTTTCCTATCCCCCTACGGAATCTGTAACTGCATCTTCCATTTCACCAAGATTAACATCTGGGACAGGTTTGTCTTTATAAATTGAAGCTTCAAACCCACCGCTATGAAATACCTCTTGCTTCTTTTTTGCTTCCTTTCCCAACTGGCCATTGCACAGACTCCGATCTCTTACACCAATGCAAGCGGAGAAAAACATCTTGCAGGACCCTTTGAACTGAATGTCCTGCGAAGTGACACGACTTACAGCGGTTGGTTTGACGAAAACAGCGCCAAATTCAAACTCAAGGGAGCAGATACCTCCTGGAAAAGTGCCCTGAAAGACACGGAAGTGGAAATCTACCTCGGCACCTGGTGCGGAGACAGCAAGCGATGGGTACCGCAGTTTGTCAAGCTCTGGAACGAGCTGGGTCTGGAAGAATCCCAGCTCAAGTTTACTGCGCTCTATGACGGAGAGGAGCAGTACAAGCAGGGGCCAAACAGCGAAGAAAAGGGCAAACAGATTCACCGGGTACCTACTTTTATTTTCAAAAAAGAAGGAAAGGAATACGCCCGCATCGTGGAATCTCCCCGAAATGACCTGGAAAAAGATCTGGCACAAATCGCTGTAGGCTACCCTTCTGAGCCGAACTACCGGGCTGCCACTTACCTCTTGGACTTATTTGAAAAGGAACCGATGGACTCCATCTGGAAGAATGTCAACTATCATCTCGGAGAGGTCTATAGCTTGGTAGGAAAAGAAGTAGAGCTGAATACCCTGGGTTTTGTATTCCAATATTCGAATCGGATGCCTCAGGCGCTGATGACCTTTCTTTTAAATACAGTAATCTATCCCTATTCCCCTCGGGTACACAATAGCTACGCAGATGCACTGCGGATCAGCGGAGACAAAGAAGCGGCCATCACTGTCTATGAAAAGGTCCTGACCCTCGATCCTACCCATGAAAATGCCATTGCCCAATTGAAAATCCTAAAACCGGAATAAATCATCGGATCGCAAGATGGGATAGAAACTTGCGATCAAATCTGTTTAAGAAGTCCCTGGATCCTACGATCATGACCTGAGGCTAAACCCGTTGAACCAATTCAAAGCTTTGAATTATTACGGCGAGCTATTCCACAATTTCGGGCAAAAATGATTGCTTTGTGAATGGCAATCGAAAAACCGAAACATGATTAAAATACAGCGATTGAACATGGACAACTCGTGGTTGCTGTCCATCAATGAATGTAGGCTGTTGATCGACCCTTGGTTGACAGGAGTGGAAATTGATTTTTTCCCCTGGTTCAACACCCAGTGGCATAAGACCCCACCGATTTCTTTGGACGAGATACCTGATTATGATGCGGTTTTGATCACTCAAAAATACCCTGACCATTTTCATCAGGAAACCTTGATGAAATTGAGGCCGAAAAAAATCATCGCACCGAAATCAATTGAAAAAAAGCTCCGCTCGATTTTGCCGGAGACAGAAATCCTTAGCTTGGACACGAAAAACCCACTGACCGAATTACTCGGAGTGAAAATCCAGTTTTACAATACTTCTCGGAAAATCGATCCCATTTACGATGCCTATTTGCTGGACAATGGGCAAGAAAGTGTGTTTTTGGCAACCCACGGATTCCGACCCAATGCGGAACAAGTCAAAAAAATAGGCCAAGCCTCTCCTTGCTCCCTACTCGTCAATCCGTTCAATCATTACGAGTTGCCGGTGTTTCTCGGTGGTGTGGTTTCTCCCGGATTGGAGGGAGTGGAGCAGCTCTGCAAGCTTTTGCAACCTCAGCACGTAGTCGCTACCCACGACGAGGATAAAAATGCGAAAGGACTGGTCTCAAAATTTGCAAAAATCAAAGTAGCCGACACTGAACATGTGCTATCCAAACTCCCTTGGCTTGCAGATCGAATAGTTCATATGACCGATTATAAACCCACGCTGATTTCATGAGCAATAAGTCCCTAGCCCTTTTAGAGATCACCCTATATTACCTGATTATCGGATTATCCGGCTTGGTGGTTTTTCTATATCTTCCTCAGGAAGAGGTCATCTGGAGGTTCTTTTACGCAGATCTTGCCATGACTGTGGTCACCTATTTTTTCTCTTTCATCCGCAAAAACAGCAGTGTGTACGATGCCTATTGGAGCCTGGTTCCATTTTATTTTCTGCTCATTTGGTATGTGTTTTACTCAGAAACAAGCTGGTCATGGCCCCAATTCTTAGCCGCAGCGGCAGTGAGTTTTTGGAGTTGGAGACTGACCTTCAATTGGGCCATAGGCTGGCCTGGATGGCATCACGAAGACTGGCGCTATGTGAACTTTCGTTTACAGTTTGGGAAATTTTTCCAACCGATCAATTTTCTGGCGATACACCTTTACCCGACCGTAATCGTCTTTTTAAGTATGCTTGGCTTGTTTTGGGTTTTCAATTACGGAGAATTGATTAACGGTCTTTTGTTTGGTTTTGGGGTCACGCTATCGTTTGTCGGGACTTTGCTTGAATTAGTGGCAGACAATGAATTGCGGAAATTCAAAAACCGCCCCGGTAAAAAGCAGTCCGATCTGCTCCGAAGTGGCATATGGGCCTATTCCCGAAATCCAAATTACCTGGGTGAAATCCTGTTTTGGTTTGGGTTGATGGGGATGGGATTAGGATTTGGTGGGCCTTGGTACATCGCCATCGGTCCGATGGGGATGCTCGCCATGTTTTTATTTGCATCAATCCCAATGAAAGAAAAACAAATGCTCAAAAACCGGCCTGAAGCTTTTTTGAAGTACAAAGAAGAGGTCCCCACCCTACTCCCTCTCCCTCTTAAAAAATAGGGCCGGGCAAAAACCCGGGAGATTGTAAAAAGATCAGCATGCGGTTTGGAAAGGAAAATTTGTATGACGATTACCATAAAACCACAAAAAAGCCCGACAGCTTACTGCTTGTCGGGCTTTTTTTTCGAGTGATGTTAATTAATCGACCTTTTTGAATTCAATCGCCACATTGATCAGTACCACGGTGTTATCCGGAATGCCAGCCAAGATCGCATCGCGCTGAGCTGCGGGTAGGCTAGCCAAGAAACCTGCCAGGAAACTTTTGGTGATTGGAAAGTTATTGATCGATCCGCTGACCACATCGTTCGCCTCATCGATTTGCAAATCCGAGACGATCAGGGAAAAATTTCCGGTGCTTACTGAAAGGTTCAAACTCAATTCGGTCCGCTGACTGTTGACAGACCAGGTACCGGTTTTTGCCTGATTGGTCTCACCGATGCAGACGAAGAAAAGCTCGAAATTTGAGCGTAAGTTGACTGCGCCATTGGCAGGATTGGTACAGGGGGCTTCTCCTAAAAAGGCTCCTGACATCTGTGCGGTAATATCCGAAGGAATCAAGGCGGCCGGAACTCCCAATGCAGCTGCAATTTGAGGACCTCCACTCGTCAGCGTAGCTTTTTGGATTTTATAATTCCCTGAGAGATCATATTCTTCCGGAGTAGGTGGTTCATCATCACTGCAGGAAACCAGAAAAAGCGACCCCATAGACAGTGAAAAAAGTAAGAGGATGGAAAATAATTTCGTCACTAGTTGTTTTGAGTTGTTTGCATCCATGGTTTCAGATTTTTTATGAAAATGGGTTCTTTTTGCTAAAACTCCAAAACCCCTTGTGAGAATTATCAGCTTTCAAAGCAAATTTCAAAATAAACTGTGGCATTAAATTGCCTTTGAAATTTGATATTTTGTGTCAAATGAAAATTAGAGTTTTATTTGTTTGAAAGCGATTTTTAACCCAGCCCTTGATTTAATGAGAAAGCCATCTATCTATCTGATTTTCACTTTACTTCTTACTTCCATGGTTGTAAATGGGATTTATGCTCAGGGGAGTACCAAAGTAGCCGGGAGAGTAATTGAAGCTGAATCCGGACTCCCACTTCCTGGGGTAAACATTTCAATTAAGGACAGAGTGATCGGAACTGTGACCGATTCCAACGGGCTTTTTGAAATAGAAATCAAGGCACTCCCTCCATTTACTTTTGTTTTTTCCGCTATCGGCTATGAGACCAAGGAATTGCCAGTCGAGGGACCAATGACTGATCTGGAGGTCAGGCTTTCGGAACAGATTTTTCTGGGCCAGGAGGTAACAGTAGCTGCCTCTAGAATCGAGGAAAGCATCCTCCGCTCCCCTGTCAGTGTAGAACGAATGGGGATCATAGACATTCAAACCAATTCAGCTGCTAATTTTTACGACGGATTGTATCAATTGAAGGGAGTGGATATGAACGTTAACAGCTTCACCTTCCGCTTTCCCAATACGCGGGGATTTGCCGGCGAATCCAATTTGAGAATGAATCAATTGATCGATGGAATAGAGAATATTTCTCCGGGATTGAGCTTTGCCGCAGGCAATCTGTTTGGCTCCTCGGATCTGGATCTGGAAAGTGTGGAAATGCTGGTGGGGGCTTCCTCTGCGCTATACGGACCAGGAGGAATGAACGGAACTCTCCTGATGACGACCAAAAATCCTTACGATTACCAGGGCTTGAGCTTTGCATTGCAGACCGGTGCCATGCACGCCAACGCATCCTATCAGGACAATATCTCTCCGATGGTGGACTTTACCTTCCGATATGCTAAAGCCATCAATGACAAGTTTGCCTTAAAAGTGTCAGGCAGCTATCTCCAGGCCAATGACTGGAATGCGTCGGATTTTAGAGACCGCACCGACCTGTCCAACCCCAATCTGACCCGCGACTCCAATCCCGGATACGATGGAGTCAATGTGTATGGGGATGACATCGTGGTTCCGGTTAATTTAAAAGATGTGGCACCTGCTGTAGGTGCCGGGGTTGCCCAAAATCAGGGACTAACTCCGGGCACTCCGGAATATAATGCTTTGGTCAACCAAGTTATTTCTCTTTTCCCTGACCAGGTCATTTCCCGAACCGGCTGGAAAGAACGGGATTTGGCGGATTATAATACCAATAACCTGAAGCTTTCAGCCGCATTTCATTACCGCCTGACGGACAAATTGGAGGCAATTGCCCAGGGTAATTTCAGCAGAGGCACCAGTCTCTATACTGCAGTGAACCGATTTTCGATCCGCAATTTTGACATTGGATTTGGAAAGCTCGAGCTTCGAAGTCCTGACTTTTTCCTGAGGACATGGGCTGTTGCTGAGGATTCGGGTGATTCTTTTGATCTGGGAGGCGCGGCCTTGAGACTGAGTGAGGCATGGAAACCAAGTGAGGTTTGGTATCAGGATTACATCGGGGCTTTTGCCCAGTCGGTCTTGCTCGGAGGATCGGAGCAAAACGCACATGACTTTGGTCGACTCATCGCAGACAACCGGGATAAAGCCGGGAATGTGTTTAATGAAAATCTCCCAGCCTTGCCGATACCGGGCACGGAGGAATTTGATCGCCTTTTCGATCAGATCACCAATACCCCCGTCGCAGAAGGCGGAGCCAAAGTGATCGATAAGAGTAAGCTTTGGCACGTGGAAGGCATGTATGACCTGTCCAGAAAGCTGAAAGTGGTGGATGTGTTAGTTGGAAGCAGCTATCGGATCTATTCCGTGAACAGTGAAGGGACTGTGTTTTTTGATCAGCCAGGCATTCCGATTAATTATTTCCTTTTTGGGGCTTACACACAGATCTCGAAAGGGCTCTGGAATGAGAAAGTCCGAATAACCGGCTCTGCACGATATGACAAGCATGAAAAGTTTGAAGGACAGTTTACGCCACGGGTTTCTATGGTGTATGCCCTGGATTCAGAAAAACAGCACAACCTCCGAATGTCTTATCAGACTGCCTTCCGCTTCCCTTCTACTCCTGATCAGTGGACGGATTTAGATGTGGGCCCTTTCCGATCCATCGGAGGGCTCCCTGAGGTGCAGCAAAAATATAATTTTGATACCAACCCAGTCTATCCCCTTTCCGGTTCCAATCCGATCACAGACCAGCCTGTAGTCAGCGAAGGGCCTTTTGTCATTCCTACTTTTGGGCCTGAGAAAGTAAAAGCCATGGAAATCGGCTACAAAGGACTGACGCTGCATCGAATGCTTTTCATCGACGCCTATTTGTTTCGGAATGAATACCAGGGATTCATCGCTACGCAGTTGCTGGCGCAAAATCCAAATACCCTGCAGGAAAGAAGGTTTCAGATGCCCATCAGTACCACAGGAACCGTGACCGCCTTGGGGTGGGCAATCGGCGCAGACCTCAACCTCATCCAAGGGTTTTATGCCAAAGGCAATGTCGCTTACAATGCCCTCGAAGAAGAAAACCTGAATCCGGGCACCCAGAGTAGATTTAATACCCCGGATTACCGATTCAATATCGGATTTGGAAACCGCCATGTGATCAAAAACCTCGGAGTTCATTTGAATTACAGATGGCAGAATGAGTTCTTGTGGCAGTCCAATTTTGGAGAGGCCATGATGCCGGCTTTTGGAACGCTCGACGCCAATGTGGCCCTGAAATTACCCAAAGCAAAATCCATCCTGAAAATTGGGGCATCCAATAGCCTCAACAGCTATTACACCACGAGCTTTGGTAGTGCACAAGTGGGCGGCTTGTACTATGTGACCTTGCAGTTTGATGAATTGCTAAACTGACTTTAGGACTGATTCGGTCTCTTTCGCTGGGTTGAAAAAGTTTATTCCTCAGCACTTAGGTCGATATGAGTTGATCAAAGCGAATTCATTTTGGCCACTTTCCGTTGGGGGAAAAGTTTGGCTTTCGTGAAGGCATCTGCACTATCTTTAAATCCGCTAAGTACCCAAACCGCCTAAATCCCTAAAAATCATGCGCATCTTTTTCACCGGAGGATCCGGAAAAGCCGGAAGACACGTCATCCCTTACCTGCTCGAGCAAGGCCACCGGGTGATGAATGTGGACCTTACACCGCTGAATCATCCTGGAGTGGACAACCTCACGGCTGACATCACCGACTCCGGGCAGATGTTCAATGCCATGAGCATGTATGCGGGATTTGACGAAATGGAACCCGGGACCGGAGTCCCCGCCTTCGATGCCGTGGTTCACTTTGCAGCAGTTCCCCGCATTCTGATCAAACCCGACAATGAAACTTTCCGAGTAAACACAGTCGGTACCTACAATGTGATCGAAGCAGCCGTCAAGCTTGGAATCAAGAAAATCATCATTGCTTCCTCTGAGACGACCTATGGCATTTGCTTTTCCGACGGAAAAACCGATCCGGCTTACCTACCTCTAGATGAAAACTACGACGTCAATCCCATGGACAGCTACGGCCTCTCCAAGGTGGTCAATGAGCAAACCGCTCGCGCTTTTCAGCGACGAACTGGCATCGATATCTATGCGCTTCGGATCGGGAATGTGATCGAGCCGCACGAATACGCCACACTTTTCCCAAATTATTTCAAAAATCCTGAGGTGCGACGTCGCAATGCTTTCTGCTACATCGATGCCCGCGACTTAGGACAGATCGTGGATTTGTGTTTGAAAAAGGATGGCCTCGGCTATCAGGTATTCAATGCCGGCAACGACCACAACGGAGCGATTATCCCCAGTAAGGAACTGGCCGAACGCTTTTTCCCCGGTGTGCCGCTCACGCGGGAATTGGAAGAGCATGAGGCCCTTTTCTCCAACCGAAAAATCCGGGAAATGCTGGGATTCAAAGAGCAGCACAATTGGAGGAAGTATGTAACGATGGAATAGAATCCATAAATGGGTTATATTTGACTAAATGCTAAGCCAAATCAAAAATGAAATCAGAGCTATCATTTCAGGAAAGGGCCAAGTTAGGTATGGAGCAGCTATCCAAGCAGCAGCCGGTTACCTTGGAAAAAGCGAGGAAACAAGCCCAAAATCTAAAGACTCAAAGCAAATCCGTAAACAAGAAACAAAAAGCCTAGAAGAGTTTATCTTTAAAACCAACCTATGGATAAAGGATATTGATTTTTCAAATTACGTCAGCGAAGGAGCCGAGCAACGAGTTTTTTAAAAGATTCAAAGCATGTCCTCAAGTTGAATGATGCCATATACTACAGTTCTTGGAGAGATTATTTTTTCAATCTTCTGCTTCACAATTATTTCTTCCCAGATACCGCCTATGATCTTTTAGGTTTTGCCAAGGAAAATCAAGTGGTATTTGCAGTGGTTCAGCAAGCTTTTGTCACTAGCACCGAGTCAACTGAATTAAGGAAAGTCAACGAATTTCTAACCTCAAATGGCTTTCTTAATACCCGAAATAATGATTATTTCAATCCTGAATTAGGTATTATCCTTGAAGATTTGCACGATGAAAATGTACTGACAAGCCATGGAATTCTTTATTTTATCGATACAGTATTTTATTTAACCCCACAATTTTGGAAATAGCTTTTCAAAACAATTTAGGCAAACCTCACCTCATTTAAATCATGAGAAACCTTTTTCTGATACCTGTTTTCTCAATCCTTATAGCATGCAATCCCAGCAAGGAGCAAAGCGAAGAAGCTGTTTTGGTGGACTCTACCTTCAGCACTCCTTTGGGAAAAACCTTTGAAATTCCCGCACCTTCGGAAAAGCTCCTGGCCCAATACAAGGAGGCAAAAGCCACTTTCGAAGCCAACCCAGAGGACGTGGACGCAATCATCTGGTATGGCAGGCGCACCGCTTACCTCGGTCAATACCGACAAGCCATTGACATTTACACCCAAGGACTCGAAAAATTCCCCAGCGAACCCCGACTTTACCGTCACCGCGGCCATCGCTACATCAGCATCCGGGAATACGACAAAGCCATCGCTGACTTTGAAAAAGCAGCAGAACTGATCCAGGGAAAACCGGACGAAATCGAGCCGGACGGCATGCCCAATGCGCTCAATATCCCCGTCAGCAGCCTCCACAGCAACATTTGGTATCACCTTGGGCTGGCCTACTACCTGACTCATCAGTATGAAAAAGCCTTTGAAGCCTACCTCAAGTGCAGGGAAAGCGGAAAGCACTATGACAACATCGTGTCCAGCACGCATTGGCTATACATGATTCAGCAGCGACTGGGGAATCCGGCTAAGGCGGATTCACTTTTAGCACCGATTTATGCCGATTCGACCGTGATCGAAAACCAAAGCTATGCTGACCTATGCCTGCTATACAAAGGCCTCTTGCCGGTCGATTCACTCTTTCAGGAAGGCCCCGGCAGTCCATCCAATGATGCCATCCGATATGGTGTGGCCAATTGGTATTTGTATCATGGCGACTCCGCCAAAGCCAAGCGACTTATGGAAGAATTGACCGACAGCAAGGTGTTCACCTCCTTTGGCTATTTGGCTGCTGAGAGTGATCTGATCAGGATTTTTGGAAAAAAGTAAGAAATCGAAATGGGTTGGTTTCTGGTAAAACTCAAATGCCTTCAGCAACCTAATCGTTGGGATTAAACCTTTTTTTCAGTGTCTAGTCTTAGAATTAAATTTTGACGGTATGCGACTTAGCACTCTTCTTTTCGCCTTGCTTTTCGGTCTGCTGATCTCCTGTGATTCTTCCGAGGAGCCCAATCCCATTGAAGATCAATCGATGTATTTCCCTCCACTCTCGGGTTCAGCATGGGAAAAGACCTCGGCTTCCAGTTTGGGCTGGGACGAAAGCCAGATTCCTGCCTTGCTGGACTTTCTGGAAGACAAAAATTCCAAGTCTTTTATGATCTTGGTCAAAGGCCGAATCGTGCTGGAGGAATATTTTGACGGACATAAACCAAGCGATACCTGGCAATGGAACAGTGCCGGAAAAACCTTGGTAGCTACGACTACCGGAATCGCCCAGCAGGAAAATCTCCTGGATATCAATACCCGTGCATCCCAATACTTGGGCGCAGGTTGGACAAGTGAACCCCTGGCCAAGGAAAACCTGATCACTTCCCGCCACCTCCTGACCATGACCTCCGGAATCAATGACGAAAGTGAGTTGGTGATCAAACCCAATCTGACCTATCTCGCCGATGCCGGCACCCGCTGGTCGTACCACAATGTCTTCCAAAAACTCATGGATGTGGTTGCTGAAGCCAGCGGACAGACCTTTGATTCCTACTTCGATTCCAAGCTGGAATCCAAAATCGGGATGGATGGTTTTTGGAACAAAGGGCTTATTTTTACCATCTACCACAGCACCACCCGAAGTATGGCCCGCTTTGGCTTGCTGGCCCTGAATCAAGGGAAATGGGGGGATGAGCAAGTGGTGAATGAGGCCTTTTTCAAAGAAAGCACCACTACTTCCCAACCAATCAACCCGTCTTATGGCTACCTCTGGTGGCTGAATGGAAAAAGTCAATTCATGCTTCCCAGTAGTCAAACTGTCTTTCCGGGCATGCTGATCCCCAATGCTCCCGCGGATCTATTTGCTGCCATGGGCGCAGAAGATCAACGAATCTATGTGATCCCAAGCCGGGAAATGGTCATCATCCGAATGGGGAAGGCTTCCGATCCCGACAATCCCAATTTTGCACTTTCCGGCTTTGATCAGGCACTTTGGGCAAAAATCAATGCCGTGATTAAGTAAGTGATTTACCCGATGGTAATCACTTTGCGAAGCGTATAGCCATCTGTCAGATTACCCGTGACGGAGTCGGCCATATTTCCTGACAGACTGTTTCGAAAAATCCCATCCTCTTCGTTTGGCGTGTCTTCTTTGCCTTTGTATCCCCGGCTGGCATACACTTCAGCGGTACTTTTTTCAGGAAAAGCCACCTGGGTGCTGAGCACGATTTTCCCAGCCTGAAGTACATCCACATGAATATGGGGCGCGCGACCGGGATACCAGCCCGGAAAAATACTGATGAAGGAAACTTCCCCCTTGGCATCTGTGGTCTGCCGGCCTCGAAGAAACGAGACATTCCTGAAATCCTTTTTCTGCAAAGGGTGATCTCCATATTCCGAATAATTTCCCTCCGCATCACAATGCCAAATGTCCACTTGGGCTCCGGTTACCGGAGAACAGGTTTCGCTTTGGTCTTGAACCTTCAAGTTGATCAACAATGCGATTCCCTGTCGGTCAGCCACAATGTTGGCGCGCATCAGTTCGGCAGGTGACTTAATCGGAAAAGGACCCCTCGTTTCCCTGGGTGAAACTTCACAGGCTGGATCGCTTCCATCTGTCGTTGCTCCTTGAGAATCACAGCCCATGACCGGAAGAGCGACGATGGTGCCAAAACTTGCCAGTGTTTTCTTTAAAAATTCGCGCTTCTTCATAAGTGAGGAGATTTTGAGGGAATGAAATTTACAGAATTCCATGCATTTCCATATTCCCTTTTTACCTTAAGTCTTCCAACCCGCCGCACCTCATGAAACCCTTCGCCCTTTCCGTTTTCCTGCTTTTCTCAGTCCTAAAAGGCCAAGCTCAAGAGGTCTTTTTCTCTTTCAATCAAGTCGGATTTCATCCGGAGGACACCAAGAAAGCGATTGTATTCTCCAAAGAACAGATCAAAAACAACGTCCATTTGGTGCTTTTGCCCGATTCGAGTTCCGCAGCCCGAATTAAGCCCGAACCCTTGGAGTCGGGAAAATGGGGAGATTTCTACTATTACGAAGTGGACTTTTCTACTTTGACAGAGGAGGGAAGGTATTTTCTTTGGCATTCTGCTAGTCGGACTGCCTCAGGGCATTTCCAAATCGGAAATCAGGCCTATGCGGGCATTCCGGAAGACCTGCTCGAGTTTATGCGTCAACAGCGATGCGGCTACAACCCGACGATGGATAGGGTCTGTCATCAGCGGGATGGTCGGAGTTTCTTTGGAACTATGCCTGACAGCACCTTTGTCGATGCCACGGGAGGCTGGCACGATGCAGGTGACCAGCTCAAATACCTGATCACCGGAAGTTATGCAACAGGACATATGCTGATGGCCTATCAACTTTTCCCCGACCGCTTTGAAGACCAGGTAAATGCACTGGGCCAACCCAGCCCCAATGGAATCGCGGATGTCCTCGACGAAGCCAAATGGGGACTCGACTGGCTGCTCAAACTTCACCCGGCTCCCGATCAACTCATCCACCAAGTCGCGGATGATCGCGATCACCGGGGTTTTAAGATTCCCGATCAGGACAATGCAGATTATGGCTGGGGTCCAAACAGCTACCGCCCGGCCTACTTTGCGACTGGCAAACCACAAGGCCTGGGCAAGTACAAAAGCGAATCCACCGGCATGGCCAATATTGCCGGAAGATCAGCTGCAGCGCTGGCCTTGGGCGCAAGAATCTGGAAGGATATCGATCAAGCCTATTCCATCCAATGCCTGAATGCGGCAAAAAGTCTTTATGCTCTGGGAAGGAAATACGAAGGCTTTCAGCAGGGAAATTCCTATGGGGCTCCCTATCGCTACAATGAAGAAACCTGGAACGACGACATGGAGTGGGCCGGTGCCGAACTTTACAAAGCCACCGGGGAATCCAGCTATTTGGACCAAGCCAAAGACTATGCATTGAAAAGCTCCAATGCAGATTCCTGGACAGTTCGGGATTCCGCAGCCCACTATCAGCTGTACCCTTTTATCAATTTGGGCCACTTTTCCCTCCATGAGGTGGTGGATGCAGACTTCAAGAAAACACTTGAAAACTTCTACCTAGAAGGAATTGAATACACCTTGAAAAAAGCCAAAACCAGCCCTTTTGAAGTCGGAATTCCATTCATTTGGTGCTCCAATAACCTGATGACAAGCTTGGCAATTCAACTGATTTTGTATGAAAAAATGGGCGGAGATACCTCCTATCACCCCTATCTGCTGGCTCAGCGGGATTGGCTTTTTGGGAAAAATCCCTGGGGCACGAGCATGTTTACGGGGATTCCCCGGCATGGCGATTTCCCGATCTATGTCCACACCGCCCCCTATGTCAAACTCGGTCTGGAAATTCCGGGGGGTTTGGTGGATGGGCCGATTTTCCGAACGATTCATTCCGACCTTTTGGGTCTGACTTTGGAGCGTCCGGATGATTATGTAGGCAGGCAGAATCCCTTTGTGGTCTATCATGATGCCGTCGGAGACTACAGCACCAACGAACCTACCATGGATGGAACAGCGGGTTCGATCTTAATGATGGCCTACTTTAGCAGAAAATAAATAAGCATGATTCTTTTGAAAAACACCAAAGCGATCCTCTTTGACATGGATGGCACCTTAGTCGATACTATTCCCTTTCATCAGGAAGCTTGGCTGAGGTTTTTGGGAAATCATGGAATCCATCTGAGACCGGAGGATTTTCACGCCCAAAACCACGGAACACTACCGGAAATGATCCGGAGGTTTTTCCCGCATGTGGAATCACGAGAAAAAAGGATCGAACTCGGAGAGGAAAAGGAAGCCACCTATCGGCGTATTTGCAAGCCTTTTTTGAAGGAAATCGCGGGACTCACCCCATTTTTAGAATTCCTCCATTCCCAAAAAATCAGCTGTCATCTCGCCACCATGGGAGATCAAAACAACATTGATTTCACGCTGAAAGGATTGGGAATTTCGGAGTACTTCGAAACCGTCACCGGAGGACATGAGGTTCTCAAAGGAAAACCTGATCCGGAAATATTCATGAAATCACTGGGAAAAGCAGGAATAAAAGCAAGGGAGGCATTGGTTTTTGAGGACTCGGGAGGAGGAATCCGTTCTGCCAAAGCCGCTGGGCTAATTGTAATTGGCATAGCCACCACCCATACCAAAAAAGAATTGTTGGACATGGGATGTGAGGCTGCTTTCTCTGATTTCAATGAGGTGATGGAATCACTTAAAAAGCCGCAGATGAACAGATAAATCCTCTGTGCATCTGCGGCATTTATTAAATTCAAACAACTCTGTACCCTAATTTTTCAATTTTCAAATCTTTCAATTTTTCAATCTACTCAATCAGCGTAAACACCATCTGTCTAAACTTCCAACCCGTCTCGTCCCCGTTGCCGGCACCGGAAGTCTGCTTGAAGATCAACCCGATGATTCCGGTTTGAGGATCTGCAAAATATTGGGTGTTGAAATAGCCGCCCCAATCAAAGGTGCCTTTACTGCCCATGCCGCCCATAGCCACTCCCTTGTCGGTGACCACTCCAAAGCCGATTCCGTGGTACCGATCCGCATTCCAGAGATCCCCGACTTGGTTTTGCATCATGGTATTGATCGTGGTTGGACTTAGGATTCGCTTCCCGTTGTAGCTTCCTCCATTGAGGTACATCTGGAGAAATTTGGCGTAGTCTTCGGTCGTGCTGGACAAGCCTGCACCTCCGGAGAAAAAGGCTTTTGCCCCGGTCTTTGGATAGGCAGGATCGTAGAAAGTCACCGGATAGGATACCCATTTGTTGTCCTTTCGGGTATGAACAGTCACCAATCTTGGAGCTTGGGCCTCACTGAGGTAAAAACGCGTGTCGTTCATCCCGATCGGATCAAAAATCCTCGTTTTCAAAAACTGGTCAAAGGGCATTCCGGATACAATCTCAATCAGGTATCCCAACACGTCCAATCCTTCGCTATAAGTGTATTTGGCTCCGGGCTCGTGGTGTAAAGGCAGCTTCGCCAATCGCATTACACTCTCCCCTATTGTGATGTTTTCCGTGGTAAAAAGATCTACTACACCTGCTTTGTGATAGATCATTTTCATCCGCTCATCTCCGTCTATGACCCCATAGCCCAGACCTGAAGTATGAGTCAGGAGGTGACGGATGGTGATCTCTTTGGAACTGGGCTTGGTAGAATAAGTGGTATCCGCATAGCGAAAGGTATTCAGCACTTGAGGATTTTTGAATTCCGGGATGAACTTGGAAATCGGGTCGTCCAATCGGAATTTACCTTCCTCCCACAGCATCATGATCGCTGTCGAAGTGATCGCTTTGGTCTGTGATGCGATCCTGAAAATGGAATTTTTTTCCATCGCTTTTCCTGTTTCTACATCTGCAAGACCTTTGGCGGAATGATAGACCACCTGACCATTTTTCACTACCATAGCCACGAGCCCGGGCACTTGTTCTTTCTGCATAGCCTCTTCCAGCATGGCGTCGAGCTTGGCGAGCCGATCTTGGGAAATTCCTGCAACGGGAGTTTTGCCGGGTAGACTGAGGGTCTGAGCCGATGAAAGCTGGATGGCTCCGAGTAAACAAATCAGAAGGACTAAAATTCTTGGATTCATTGTGATTTTGGGTTTTATGAAGACTCAAAGTAGGAAAAAGAAGGCATAAAAAAAGCCGGCTTTCACCGGCTTCTTCTTGCTTTCTTGGGATAATTACTCCGCTCCAATCTCAAAATAATATTCCGTACCATCCGGGAACATGCCTAATACCACGATCTCTTGTCCTTTTGTTTCCTCAAGAAAATCGATCATTTCCTGGGCACTGCCAATGCGTGTTCTTCCGCTGTCCGAAATCACGGAAGTGATGATGAATCCGTTTCGCGCTCCGGCTTTTCTCCAGCTTTCGTTGGTGTTGGATTTGATGATGGCCCCACCGCTGATTTCCAATTGCTCTTTGGTTTGCTCTTTGACATCCTCAAACTGCAAGCCTTCAAAGGTGTAGGTTTTTGGCACCTCACGCTTGACAATATTGGTATCGCCTGAGAAATTTTTCAGCGTGGCATTGGTTTTGGAAGTTTTGCCATCTCGGATGTATTCTACTTCGATCTTGTCTCCGGGACGTTTTCTGGCAACCAATTCCTGAAGGTTTGCCACATTATTTACAGACTTACCATCGATCCCGATGATGATGTCCCCTTCTTTTAGTCCTGCTTCTTTTCCTGCAGAATTATCATTCACTCCTCCCACATAGACTCCTTGCTCCACGGGGAATTTTTTGTCCAGGAGATCTGCCAATTCGGGACTCACATTCTGGATTTGTACACCAAGAAGGCCTCTTTGTACCGCTCCGTACTTCATGAGATCATCCATTACTTTCTTCACCAGCGTACTGGGAACAGCAAAGGAGTAACCTGCGAAAGTCCCGGTATTGGAAGCGATGGCAGTATTAATCCCGATCAGTTCTCCAGCCAGATTGACCAAAGCACCTCCGGAATTACCGGGATTGACTACGGCATCGGTCTGAAGGAAAGACTCAATTTGAAGGTTGTTTTCCACCCCTCGAAGGATTCCGATATTTCTGGCTTTTGCAGAAATAATACCTGCAGTCACGGTAGAATTCAGGTTAAAAGGGTTACCAACAGCAAGTACCCACTCGCCGATTTTGGTTTGGTCTGAGTCACCGAATTTCACAAATGGAAGTCCTGTAGCCTCAATTTTTAACAAAGCCAAGTCAGTGGTAGGGTCAGTCCCGATTACTGTGGCCTCAAACCGCTTATTGTTTTCCAGAGAAATGTCAATTTTGGTCGCTCCATCTACCACGTGGTTATTGGTCACGATGTAACCGTCTGGGGAAATAATCACGCCTGAACCGGAACTCACAGGCATATCTCCCCCTGGTCTTCCCTGTCCGTCCCGGGGATCAGGAAAACCGAAAAACTCCTGGATTGGGTCACGTTCTGATCGCGGAGAATAAGCCACTTGGCTATTAACGTGAACCACAGCAGGCGTGACCACCTGAGCAGAAGCCACGAAATTGATTCCATCCGGAACGGTGAAATTCTCTCCTGAAAGCATGTTGACAAAACTGGCTTGCTGCTTTTCGTCAAATCCCCCTGCACTCTGCGGTTTGATCAGAAAACTCACACCTGCCAGAGCGACTACGCCACCGATCAAGGCAGCGAGCAGCATACCCAGAAAGAACTGTTTCTTGCTCATAATTTTTTCTGATTTTAGAATTTTTCCAATGCAAATTTTGAAAGTATAGACTCAATTTAGCACTCGTCGGGTTGGTCCTTTTGGCCAAATTAACAAGATTTAACCGCTTTTTCCGATCACCTACGATTACAACAAAAATAAAAAGAGTGGGTTTTCCCACTCCTTGCTTATTTGACTTCGATCGTCGCCCGGTTTACCTTCTTTTCCTTCTTTGGAAGGACAAGTTTGAGCACTCCATCTTCGTAAGTAGCTTCAGTTTTGTCTGCAACCACATCCTCTGGAATGAAAAAAGATCTGCGGAAAGAGCCAAACTGAGTTTCCATGCTGTGGAAGTTTTTGCCTTCTTTTTTCTCCTCCATTTTTCGCTCACCGGAAATGGTCAATTTGCCATCCTCCAGGTTGATTTTGAAGTCCGATTTTTTCACTCCCGGAACTGCCAAATGGATTTCATAGGATTTTTCATCTTCGGCAATATCCACTGCAGGATTAAATTGCTTCAAAGCTGCACCAAAAGAATCGTTGAAAAAACGGTCTAGCATTCCGCTGAAAGTAGCCGGAACCTGTGGGTCAAGTTGATTGTATCTTACAAGTTTCATAGTAGTGTTGGTTTAAATGATCTAGGACCTTGATCAGAAAATTCTATTCCAACCGATTTTTATCGGCCTTTTTGTCTTAAAAGCAAACAAAAAATCAAAAAATTCAGCCATTTTGACTGAAATTAACACTCCTATCCTTTACTTCTTGACAAAAATCATGACCTAATCCGAACTCACAATTTTGGATTAAATCCCTACTTTTAATTGTAGATTCCACTAAAAATGAAAAAGATTTTCCCGGTTCTTTTTTCCTGCTTGTTTTCGGGTTGGATTCCCGGTTTTGCCCAGGACAGTACCTCACTAAAAAAAATCGACAGCCTGTTGGTTTCAGCCAAAGACAGTTTGATTATAGTAGATTCTTCCTTGATCGGTCCAAATCCTCAGCCGGAGGTAATTTCGCCATCCTTTGAGGAACTCATCCGCAAGGGGAGAATTTTCAGCCTTCAGGCCAACGAAATCATTTTGGAACTGCAGGACGGCATGGATTCCAGCCGATTTGAGGACGAAATCCCCGAAATGCAGAAGACCATTGCTGCAATCAATAATCGGGCAAAAACCCCAAATACAAACTTCAACTTCCGCTATGTCAATACCATATTGCGAATATTGAGGTCAATTGAAGACAACAATAAAGAGCTAGACCTCCAAGTGCAGGAGCGGCTGGACCGACTCAATGATTTGGACAGTTTGTTGAGATCGATCAAAAACGATTCATTTTTCAAATACAAGCTACGGGACACCTTACTTCTGCCTATGTACATGACAGAAATCCAGCAGCTGAAAGAAAACATACACTCCCTCGACAGAACGATTTACCGGCAGGAATTGCAAGCAGCACGATACCAATCTCAGTTGAGCCAGATTACCATCGGGATCATGGAACTCCGCAGGTTTGTAGGGATCAAAAGGAAGCAACTCGAAAGAAATCTGCTAAAAAAGGAAATCAACTTCATCTGGGAATCCTACAATATTCCATCGCCAAAATCAATTTTTCAGATCACTCTTGATTCCTTCAAACTCAACTACCTGTTTTTTGTCAGGCAGCTCAAAGTAAGCTTATTCAACTCCTATCTTGCTTTAGTTCTTTTGATTGGTGGTTTCTTGTTGGTCAGACAAACGCTTAAAAACATCGGAAAGGACCAGGAGACCCAAACGATCATATTCAGCCGGATCAAGTACCTGGACAGGAGACCTTTTGCCTCGGTGATGATTGCATTGCTTCCTTTGGTGTTTTTCCTGTTTGATTCCGAATCGATTTCCCTCCTTACTTTTTTTATGTATCTCTTGGTGTTGTTCTCTTCCTTCCTGATTTATACCACCTTTCCTCTTCGGACATTTGCCAAATGGATGATTCTGGTCTTGATTTTTATCTTTTTCACGATCAGCAATCTCTATTGGGAAATAGCTTACCAAGAGCGGATGTATTTCCAAATAGGGAATTTAATTTCCATTTACATTCTCTGGACGATCCCCAGAAAATTCACCTCCGACGACCCCAACGAAGTCAAATTCCTAAAAAAGTTGCGCATTCTTCCTATGATTTTTCTTTCCATGGGAATTGCAGCCAATGTTCTTGGAAGATACAGCCTGGCCAAAATTCTGAGCGTTACTGGATTGGTAGGATTTGTCCATGCAGTCACTTTGTTCTTCTTTGTAAAAGTGATCATGGAGATTATCTATGTCATCGTGGAGAGCAAAAAAGAAGTGGATACGTTTACCTCCTTTATTGACTTTAAAGGGATCCAGGATCGAATCCGAGGTACTTTTCTTATTCTGGCCATTGTGAATTGGACCATTATATTCTTACACAATCTCTCACTGAGCGAATTTGCCTTTTCGACGACCGAGCAATTCCTCTCCAAAGAAAGAACCTTAGGAGCTACCACATTTACGTTCAGCAGCATTTTGCTCTTTATTGCATTAGTCTATGCATCCTACCTTCTGGCCAACAATATCGCCTATTTTGCTTCGATCAAAGACCAGCAACATTCAAATAACCGGACCAAAAAACTGGGCAGTTCAGTACTCCTCATCCGCCTGGCCATATTGATTGTTGGATTCTTAATTGCCGCAACGGCAGCTGAAATTCCTTTGGACAAAATCACTATTGTGCTGGGAGCATTGTCAGTCGGGATAGGTTTTGGTCTCCAAACCATCATCAACAACCTGGTGTCCGGTGTGATTCTAGCCTTTGAGAGGCCGATTCAGATCGGGGATGACATCGAAGTAGGTACCATGAGCGGTCAGGTAAAAGAGGTTGGGATTCGGGCTAGCAAAATCCTTTCGTACGACGGTGCGGAAGTAGTCATTCCCAATGGGGATTTGCTCTCCCAAAGCCTGATCAACTGGACTCTTTCCGACAAACGGCGTAGAGTCGAACTCAACATCGGCGTGGCTTATGGTTCAGACATGAAGCAGGTGCGGGAGATTCTCGAAAAAGTACTGGACCGAGACCGAATTCTCAAAATTCCACCTCCACGAATTCTGATGCAAAAATTCAACGACAGCTCCGTGGATTTTAGGGTCTTATTTTGGATTGAAACCATGGAAATCTTATTAGAAATGCGAAATGAGGTGATGACAGCCATTTTTGACGCCTTCCATGAAAACGGTATTGAGATCCCTTTTCCCAAAAGAGACTTATACATCAAAAGCCTCCCTGAGGAGTTGAAGATGCCACTGGAAAACAAAAAATCCCCTGAAAGTTGATTCAGGGGATCCTTAACACTAAAACATTCTTTTGAATTTCTTAGGCCTTTTTGACGTTGATGGCGTTGGGTCCTTTTTTACCATCTTTGATGTCGTAGGTAACTTTGTCATTTTGAGCGACTTTGTCAACTAACCCGGTAGCGTGTACGAATACATCTCCCTGGGTCTCGTCATCAACGATAAATCCGAAACCTTTGGCTTCATTGTAAAATTTTACTGTTCCGGTAAACATAATGAATTGTGATAAATTGTAATTGAAAGTGGTTTAAAAGTAAATATTTGATTGAAAAAAACAAAATAATCGTTTTTTTTCGGGCAAAATGAAGAAAATTATTTTGATAAGGCATGCAAAATCCTCTTGGGATAACACTTGGCTGGCTGATCATGATCGCCCTCTGGCGGAGCGTGGCGAAAAAGACGCACCCAAAATGGCCAAGAGGCTCAAAAAAAGAGGCATTCATCCTGATCTCATCCTCAGCTCTACAGCACTCCGGGCAGCCGAAACCGCCAAAATCACGGCCAAGGAATTGGGTTATCCTGAAGAGGATATTTGCTGGGAAGAGAAATTGTTTCACGCCTCTCCCAACACTATTCTGAAGTACATCCATCTTCAAAAGGACTCCAAAAACACCCTTTTGGTTTTTGGCCACAACCCGGAATTCAATGACCTGATTGCCTTCTTAGGCGGGAAAATCGAAAATCTTCCCACCTGCGGTCAATTTGGGTTCAAAATCAACTCTGAGAAATGGGCAGACCTTAAGCCAGGTTCAGCGGAAGTTTGGTTTGTGGATTTCCCTAAGAAAAGGGATTAAAAATCGCGGACATCCTGATTTACTTCAGGAAACTGATCAGCGTGGGTAATCAGAAAGTGAATTTTTTCCGCAACCTCTCCGGGTGTGCTCAAGAGACCATCTGATTTAAATGAAAGAAAGCGCTCTAGGGCTGGGAAATTCCCGATTTCGGCCTTTCTGATTTCTGCCTGCATTTCGGTATCGACAATACCCGGAGCCAGAGAGAACACGCTGAAACCTAAAGTTTTGAGGTCCTCAGCTGCTACTCTGGAAAACATAGCCAATCCTGACTTACTGCTGCAATATTCTGACCAACCGGATAAGGGCTTATGGGCAGCACCCGAACTGATGTTGCAGATTATTTTTTGGCCGGAATGATCGGAATATGTCCTTACAAAAGCATCGCAGATGATCATCGGAGCAATGAGGTTCAGGTTTATCAGCCTTTGGATACTTTTGGGGTTGAGTTTCCCGATCGGCTTGACTTCTCCAATCCAACCCGCATTGTTGATCAGAATGTAGCGTTCAAAGGACTCTTTAGGGAAAAGTTTTGGCAACTGAGACTCCAACGCATTCAGATCACTCAAATCCAATGCAATTTCTGTCAGTTTAGGATGATCAATTTCCAAAGTAGACCTGGAAAGTGCCACGATGCTGACTTCTTCCACCGAAAGGAATTTTTCCAAAATCGCGTATCCTAAGCCTTTGGTGTGACCGGTCAGAATAAACAGTGTTTTCATAAATGATTAAAGTTGCCATAAAGATCGAGTGAAACAGCTCAAATCACGCTAAGGCTTGATACAATTGTCTAATAATCATAATGATTTGGAATTTGGTTTTTCTTGTTCGAATTTTTGGATGCTGAATTCATGACATTTTTAGAATTATAAGAATTTGCTCTTTGGATTTTTGCAGCAGAATAAACTAACTACGAGTCGATTAGATGGATTGGCTCCTTACCTTATCTGACCATGAAAAAAAGAACTATTCACCTGATGTTATTCCTTTTTGCAATACTCACCGGCTGTGAAAAAGAGGAAGAATTCCCTATTTATCCTGGGGTGATTTACAATTCGGATGAAGCAATCAATCGCTTCACTGAACTGGAGGAACAGGGCTTGCTGGTTGTAAATGGTTTTCGGGATAAAGATTTTTTCAATCTAGTCCTTGAAAATCAAGACACGATCAAGCTAGATGGCCGAATGGTGGACAGATTTGAATCCCAACCTTCTGAATGGAAATCTCAGGTATATTTTAAGGATGGCAAGTTTGGGGCAGCTCCATTTCTTGGAAATTCCTTGGAGATACTGCCAGACAGCATCGTCATCAATCCAAGCGGATACAGTCCATTGAGTGCTTTGGTAAGTATATCCACGCCAGTCAAAGGAAAGTTTAAATACAGGATCATTGGAAAAAATGGTTCTACGTCCGATTTAACCCATACGAGCTCGACAAGTACCAAGGTTCATCGATTGGATATTTTTGGTCTCTATGGGAATCACGAAAATACGGTCGAAGTAAGTTTTTTAGGCAAAAATGAAAACGTCCGAATCACCAAGTCCTTGTTACTAAAAACCGGACCTTTACCATCAAAACTACCCCTGATCGAAATAGATGTAGCCAAGCGGGAAAAAATGGATGGAGATCTCACGCTGGTAAGTTACCGAGGATTGGGAACCCCTTTCATGCCCTTTATTCTGGATTCCTTTGGAGATTTCCGATGGTATCTCAACTTCTCTGATCATCCCACACTCAATCGAGTATCCTATGAATGCGGAATAGAGCGTCTCCAAAACGGCAATCTTTACTTTGGGGATGTTTCCAATCATGCGGTTTACGAAATAGACTTTCATGGGCAAGTGAAAAAATCCTGGAAATTTGAAGGCTATACTTTTCACCACAATGTGGTAGAAAAGCCAAATGGAAACTTCTTGGTGGCTGCTTCAAAAAATACCAGTCTACACCAGAATGGTAAACCTACAATTAATGACATCATTCTGGAAATCGACCGGATAAATGGTCAGATCGTAAAGGAATGGGATCTGAAACAATGCCTGGATGAAAACAGAATTGTCTGGATGAACAACCTGGGCAATGCTACGGTCAACTGGCTGCACAACAATGGCCTGTATTATGATGAAAATGATGGCTCCATAGTGATTACGGCTCGGTTTCAAGGAGCGATGAAAATCACTTCTGACAACCGGTTGAAGTGGATTTTGGCTCCTCACCTCGGCTGGGGAAAGGACAGAAATGGAACGGATCTGAATACCAAACTGCTCAAACCTTTGGATCAAAACAACCAACCGATCCTGGATTTGCAGGTTTTGGAGGGAAGAACAAATCATCCGGATTTTGAATGGGCTTGGTATCCACATTCCCCTGGGGTAAAATCTGCCGGAGTTTTTCAATTTTTTGATAATGGAGACACACGGAATTATTCGACTTCAGAACTTTACAGTAGGGCAGTAGAATATCAGATCGATGAAGAAAAAATGACCGTCAAGCAAGTGTGGCACTATGGCAAAGAAAGGGGCATCGAAACCTACTCTAGAATTCAGTCCGATGTGGATTTTTTGCCGGCCAAGAATAACATCTTATTCGTGCCCGGCTGGAATGTGAACAATAACGGAAAATTTGGCGGCAAAATCATTGAGATCAACTACAACACCAAGGAGGTTGTATTTGAAGCGAGGATATCTCCATCCTCGGGTCAGCAGACCCTACATCGAGCTGAAAAAATCAGTTTTTACTGAATGAGCGAATCCTTGCAACTAGGTTTGATCTTGTAGTTTAAAACCGGATGAAAAACTTACGCTTACTTCATCCGGTTTTTTTGACTGATTAAATCAGAGAATATACTGACTTAAATCCCGATTTTTAACCAACGTACTCAGTCGCTCCAGCACCATTTCTTTGGTGACCATGATTTTGGAATTGGCCTGTATCAGATCCGGAACTTCAAACAGGAAGTCGTTCAGCAGATGACTCATCACAGTATGCAATCTTCTTGCGCCGATATTTTCCACCTCCTGATTGATCAGAAAAGCAAGTCTGGCGATTTCTTCAATCGCCTCACCTGTAAAGTCCAACGAAACTTCCTCCGCTTCAAAAAGGGCTTGATACTGCTTGGTAAGTGCATTTTTGGGTTCGCGTAGAATCCTGGAAAAGTCCTCCTGAGTCAGGCTCTGCAGCTCTACCCGGATCGGAAACCGACCCTGCAACTCAGGGATTAAGTCAGACGGCTTGCTGACATGGAAGGCCCCTGCAGCGATGAAGAGCACGTGGTCTGTATTGACTACCCCATACTTGGTATTGACCGAGGAGCCCTCCACGATAGGAAGCAAATCCCGCTGCACGCCCTCCCTGCTGACATCAGGTCCGCCGCCTCCTTTTCCTGATTTGGAGGCAATTTTATCGATCTCATCGATGAAGATGATTCCGTTGTTTTCGGCAAGTTTGATCGCTTCTTCCTTGACTTCGTCAAAATCCACCAGTTTGGAGGTTTCTTCCTCCAGCAAAACTTTTCTTGCCTCTGCAATGGAAAGCTTTCGCTTTTTGGTTTTTTTCGGCATCATCCCGGAGATCATATCCTGAAGTCCGGCCATGCTGGCGTCGTCGATCATGCCGTTGCCGATCATCCCGATTCCCACGGGAGAGTTGGCTTTCACATTGATCTCAATCTTTCGGTCATCCAATTCCCCGTTTCGGAGCTTTTCCCGGAATCGCTCTCGGGTACGCTCGTTGAGTTCCGCATCCGAATTAGGTTCAGTTTCGGGTTCCGGATTAAAGGAAACCTGGCGGGTGAAGCCTGCACTTTTCACCGGAGGAATCAAAATATCGAGGATGATTTCCTCCACAGCTTCCGCTGCTTTGGCCTTGACTGATTCATTTTTGACTTCCCGAACCAGGTGAACGGATTGTTCCACGAGATCCCGAACCATGCTTTCGACATCGCGGCCGACGTATCCAACCTCAGTAAACTTGGAAGCTTCTACTTTGGTAAAGGGTGCTTGGGCGATTTTTGCCAAGCGGCGGGCAATTTCCGTTTTACCCACACCGGTACTTCCTATCATCAGGATGTTGTTGGGTACGATGTCTTTTTGGATATCGGACTTGACCATCATGCGGCGGATTCGGTTGCGCATGGCAATCGCTACGTTCCGTTTGGCGTCTTTTTGTCCGATGATGTATTTATCCAGCTCCTCGACAATCTGTCTGGGAGTGAGTGATTCAATTTGATTCATGGTAAATAGTGTGGTCTTGGTTTTGAAACTGGTTTTCGTTTCCAAAAGATTTAAAGGCTTCCTCATTTTTTTTCGGGGAAGCCTTTATTTGATGGATTTATTCAACTGATCTAGACTCAGCCGAGAAGGTAAATTTCAGTGGATTGTCGACTTTGGTTTGAGTCAAGGCAATTTTGAGGACTTCATCCACCTTGTCTACAAAATGGAACTCGATCCCTTTCACATACTGCGGATCGATCTCCTCGATATCACGGAGGTTTTTCTTGCACAGGATGATTTCCTTTATTCCGGCACGTTTTGCAGCCAGGATTTTCTCCTTGATCCCGCCGACAGGCATCACTTTTCCGATGAGGCTGATCTCTCCGGTCATGGCCACTTTGGCTTTCACCTTTCGCTGCGTGTAGACTGATGCCATGGCTGTGAGCATGGTGATCCCTGCGGAAGGCCCATCCTTTGGAACAGCTCCTGCAGGTACGTGGATATGGAGATCGTACTGCTCAAATACCCGATGATCAATTCCCAAAGAGTCAGCTTTAGATTTCAGGTAAGACAGAGCCGTCATGGCTGATTCCTTCATCACCTCGCCCAATTGTCCGGAGAGGGTCAGCTTGCCTCGTCCTTTGCTCAGACTGGATTCGATGAACAGGATTTCTCCTCCCACGCTGGTCCAAGCCAATCCCGTCACCACCCCAGCCACGCTGTTGTCCTGATACGTTTCCTTATCGAAAATCTCCGCACCCAGGACTTTTCGGACTGTCTCGGCTGTGACTTTATGCTCGTATTCCTCCTCCATCGCAATGGACTTGGCAATATTTCGGATCACTTTTCCAATGGCTCGCTCCAAGCTTCGAACTCCCGATTCCCGGGTGTAATCTTCGATTATTTTGACCAAGGCAGCCTTTTCAAAGCTGACATCCTTAGCCTTCAATCCATGCTCTTTGCGCTGCTTGGGCACCAAATGACGCTTGGCTATCTCCAGCTTTTCCTCTTGGGTGTAGCCCGTAACTTCAATGATCTCCATTCGGTCGCGAAGCGCAGGCTGAATGGTATCCAGTGAGTTGGCCGTGGCGATGAAGAGCACTTTGCTCAGATCGTATTCTACCTCCAGGTAGTTGTCCAGGAAAGTGCTGTTTTGCTCCGGGTCCAACACTTCCAAGAATGCCGAAGACGGATCTCCTCTGAAATCGGAGGAAAGTTTATCGATTTCGTCCAGTACAAAAACCGGATTCGAAATCTTGACCTTCTTCATGTTTTGGATGATTTTGCCGGGCATGGCGCCGACATAAGTCTTGCGGTGACCGCGGATTTCAGCCTCATCGTGCAAGCCCCCCAAAGACATTCGGATGTATTTTCGGCCTAATGCCGCAGCTATTGACTTTCCAAGGGAAGTCTTTCCGACACCCGGAGGGCCGTAGAGGCAGAGAATAGGACCTTTGAGGTCATTTTTCAATTTCAAAACAGCTAGGTATTCGATGATCCGGTCCTTCACCTTTTCCAAGCCAAAGTGATCCGAATCCAGAATTGCCCGGGCATGC
>CAYONF010000055.1:0-27095 GCA_964405255.1 uncultured Limnohabitans sp.
GATGTATCTTGGGTGGTGCCAACAGTGACGTTGAGATTCCCGTCCAACATTCCGGGACTTCCCGGTCACCACTGGAGCAATGCGATTGCAATGGCAACTCCGATTGCGCACAAAGGCGTGACAGCCGGTGCCAAAGCGGAGGCGATGACCATTTTAGACTTTTTGCTTCAGCCCGAACTAGTCGATCAGGCTTGGGATTACTTCAAAAATGTGCAGACTAAGGAAGAAACCTACAAGCCGATGATCACCAAAGACGATGCCCCTCCGATTTACCTCAATGAAGGCATCATGAAGCAGTTCCGTCCTCAGCTGGAGAAATATTACTATGACGAGACGAAATACGACACCTATTTGGAGCAGTTGGGAGTGAAGTATCCGACGGTAAAGGGGAATTGAAGAAATACGAAGTACGAGATACGAAGTACGAGGTTTTTGGAACTGCAGACCAAAGTTCCAAATGTGAACTATTTGAGTTAAAGATTGGAGTTCAATTTTACCTCGTATTTCGTAATTCGTAATTCCTACTTTTAGAAAATATGGATAATCCCTTTTCCTTTCACATAAGAGAGGCTTCTCCCTCCGAACTCCTCTGGGTTCATGAGCGGATTCCTGAGTTTCCGGGGAAAGCTTCCTTGGATTTTTATACCGAGCGATTGAAGCATCGGCTTCATTTGGCCTTGGTCGCGGAAAAAGACGGTGAGCTTTTGGGTTTCAAAGTGGGTTACCAAAGTGATAATCCGAACACTTTTTATTCCTGGATGGGAGGGGTGAGGCCTGAGTTTCGCAAACATGGAATTGCGGATGCATTAGCGGAGTATCAGGAGAATTGGGCGAGAGAAAAGGGCTTTTCTTCCGTTTTTTTCAAAACCCGCAACCGCTTTCCGGCTATGATCACTTTTGGATTGAAGCGCGGGTTTAAAATCATGGAGGTCATTCCCAAGGGTGGAGTGGAGGATTATCGGGTGGTGATGTGGAAGGAGTGGTAAGGTTTTATTTACGATTTACGATTTTTGAATTACGACCCAGATTTGTTCCTTAATCCTAATTTTCAAAGGGTAACCAATTTGTATTAGGCTTGAGGTTCTTCACAGCCTCGTAAATCGTACTTCGTAAATCGTAATTTACTCCTACCTTTGCAATTCATTCAGCGGTCGAATCACCCGCTTTACCAAAAATTCATGCACACACTCGATTTGGTAGCACCGACTACCCAAGAATTAGTAGCCCAAGGGCTTCAGCTTCCAGTCATGGAGGCGTTTTACACCATCCAAGGAGAAGGCAGGTTTACAGGGCATCCCGCATATTTTATCCGGCTGGGAGGCTGTGATGTAGGTTGTGTCTGGTGCGATGTGAAGGAAAGTTGGGAAGCTGCCAAGTGGCCCGTCCTCCCCATTGAGCAAATTGTCGAAGAAGCATTGGCTTTTCCTGGTAGGTTGGTCGTGATCACCGGAGGAGAGCCTCTGATGTACAATCTCGACCCGCTCACCAAGTTGTTGAAAGAAAAAGGTTTTACCACCAATATCGAAACTTCGGGTGCGCATCCTTTTTCGGGAGACTTTGACTGGGTCTGCTTTTCTCCCAAAAAATTCAAAAAACCTCATCCTTCCATCTATGCTGAGGCGGACGAACTCAAAGTAGTCATCTACAATAGGAGTGATTTTGGGTTTGCAGAGGAGCATGCTGAATTGGTGAACCCAGCCTGTGAACTTCGTCTCCAACCCGAATGGAGCAAGGCTGATAAATATACTCCTGCCATCATCGAGTATGTGAAAAATCACCCAACTTGGAAAGTTTCCCTACAAACACATAAATTTATGGACATCCCCTGAGTCCATGCGCCCTGTTTTCTTCCTGATCCTGTTTAGTTTCTTTTTCATTCAGGTGAAAGCGCAGACTTATTCCGTCATTGACGGAAAGGCAATCAAGCTTTATCAGGAAGGTGAACAACTGACGCTTTCCAGGGAATATGGTCAAGCCATCCAGAAATACAGGGAAGCCATTGCACGTGAGGCTTCATTTTTGGAAGCATATATCAAAGCTTCCCAATTGTTGATCACTTTGGGAGAATTGGACGAGGCAGAGAAATTGGCTTTGGCCGGAAAGTCCAGATTAGCCGGCAAGAATGCCACTCCAAAGATCAAAGCCGATTATGGATGGCTTTATTCTAATCTATACCTCAAGCAGGGAAAGTTTACGGAAGCTTATCGGCAGTTTCAGGAAGTGGATCCGTTGTTTGACGAGGGCTTCAAACGGTCGATGTACTACAGCGAAATGAAGAAGCAAATGGATTTTTTGGCAACCCAGCTGGGGGACATTCGATCCATTGAAAAGGAAAAGCTTCAGCCGCCGCTCAATGAGTTTCAGCTTCAGTACTTCCCGGTTTTGACCGCGGATGGAGAGCAGATTTTGTTTACCAAAAGGGATGGAACGGGGAATTTTGACAAAGAGGATATTTACACCGCTTATGTGAAGGCTGACGGGGGCTGGACAGAGCCCCAAAGTATTGCCCAGACCATCAATTCGCAGTTTAACGAGGGCACCTGCACCGTGACCGCTGACGGCAAAATCCTCATATATACTTCCTGCGATGCTCCGGATTCTCAGGGGAGCTGTGATTTGTATGTCGCATACAAGGTTAACGGTTCGTGGCAGCGACCGACCAATATGGGAATCAAAGTAAACTCGAGGTCTTGGGATTCCCAGCCTTCGCTGTCGGCAGACGGCAGGATTCTCTTTTTCTCCTCCAACCGCCGGGGAGGATTTGGTGGGAATGACATTTGGTACACCATCAGGCAAAACGACGGTACCTGGTCTGAGGCCAAGAATCTTGGAAACGTGGTCAATTCCTCCAAGGATGAAATTTCACCTTTCATGTTTTTCAACAACGAATTGCTGTTTTTTGCCTCGGATGGACATCAGGGATTTGGAGGGATGGACATCTTTTTGTCCCGGGTGAAAAATGGGGATTTTCAGATTCCCGAAAACTTAGGGCTCCCGATAAATGATCAATTGGATCAGGTGGCCTTGTTTATTACAGCAAAAAAAGATTACGCCTATTATACCGAGCTGTCCAAGCAGGATGTTCCAAGTGACCGTTCGTTACTTTATCGGTTTAAGTTTCCGGAGGAAATCTACCTTGGTGAAAACCTAATGGTGACCGAAGGAAAAGTTTTCAATGCAAAAACCGGTCAGCCAATCGATGCGACATTATCTCTGGTTTCGCTGACCAATGACAGTACCTTGTATCAGTTTCAGTCGGATGGCAAGACGGGTGAATTCATGATGCTTTATCCGGAAAAGTCGATTTCGGGTTTGTATGTGGAGAAAAAAGGGTACTTGCCGAAAATTTATAACGTGGAGCGGGACAAGATCCAAAATGTCAAGGATTTGAAAGTGGAACTGACACCGGTGGCGTCAGGGGAGGAGTTTGTATTTGAGAATGTGTTTTTTGATTTCGACAAGTATGACCTCAAACCTGAGTCTATGTCATCTCTTAAACGATTGCTTAAATTTTTACAGGAAAATCCCAATGTCAACATCCTGATTTCCGGCCACACGGATAATGTGGGCAGTGCGGTTTATAATCAGACACTAAGTCTTCAGCGTGCAGCGAGTGTCCAATCCTACCTGGTCAAGTCAGGGCTCCACCCAGGAAGAGTAATGGTGGAAGGCAAGGGGGACAAAGAACCGATGGTTCCCAATTCCAGTCCCGAAAATCAAGCACTGAATCGAAGAATTACCATCAAAGTTCTTTAAGATTCAAAATTATATTTCGCAAAATATATAATTGAAATAAGTAATTGGCTTCGTATATATTTTAAGCTTATTGTATGTTGTGTTTATATTTATTTCAGAATATAATTCTTCTACTATTCAATAAGAACCGGTTTTTAGGTTTGTTTTTTCAGATTTGGAAATTACTAAGCCTCATAAAAGTGTCAAAAAACAGGACTAATCTCTATTTTATTATTTTAAGACTGTAGTTTGTTTAGAGTTTTTTCCCGAAGGTTAAAAAAAATTTATGCAAATTAACTTTTGTTAACATTGAGTTTTCGGAATATTAATCCAAATGAAAGACATTTTTAGATTGATTCGGAATATTATTCTGAAATAATTCATTCTTACCGTTTTTTTGATCGCTTTGTCCCCAAAACTTTTACATATCCTTTGTGGTAATTCACTTGAGATATTCAAGAATTCCAAATATCATTGAGTTTATTAAACCAAAATCTAACCAATATGAGGAAAGTTTTACTTCTAGGACTCATGCTGTTTTTTGCAAGCGCGGTGGCGTTTGCACAAGATCGTGTGATCACCGGTACCGTGACCTCCGCCGAGGATAACATGGGTGTACCAGGTGCGACAGTTCTGGTAAAGGGAACCACGATTGGTACTGCCACAGATATTGATGGTAAGTATTCAATCAGCGTCCCTGCCGGAAGCAATGTTCTGGTCTTTAGTTTCGTGGGTTTGACTACCCAGGAAGTGACGATCGGAAATCAAACCTCCATCAATGTGGCTTTGCAGCCGGATGTGCAGTCTCTTTCGGAATTTGTGATCACCTCCTATGGTGACCAGTCCAAAAGAGAAATCACCGGTGCTATCGCTTCAGTGAAGGGTGAAGTGTTTGCGAACTTGCCAATGCAGTCTTTTGACCGCGCAATGCAGGGACGTATAGCAGGTGTTCAGGTGACTTCCACAACGGGTGCTCCGGGTGGTACCTTGAACGTCCGAATCCGTGGTGTGGGCTCTATCAACGCAGGAAATGATCCGCTTTACATCGTAGACGGTGTGCAAGTGGCTTCAGGATCTTTGTCAGGTCAGGGACCACAAAACGCTCTGGCATCCATCAACCCAGCTGATATCGAATCTATCGAGGTGTTGAAAGATGCCGCTGCTGCATCCATTTACGGTGCTCAGGCAGCAAACGGGGTAGTGTTGATCACCACCAAAAAAGGTAAAAAAGGAGCTACACAAACCAAAGTATCCGTTCAGGAAGGTATTGTACAGCCTTTGAACCTGTATGAAGTGATGAATTCCACTCAGGTGGCAACTATCAAAAGAGATGCATTTCTCAATGCAGGTTTGAACCCAGCCAACGCTGCTGCTACTTACGGCAATCCTGAAGATCCAAACCTTCCAAACTATGATTGGGTGGATGAATTGTATAGAAACGGTCGTCTGAGTATCTATGACTTGAACATGTCAGGGGGTGATGAGAAGACTAGCTTCTATGTTTCTGGTTCATACAACAAGCAGGAAGGTCAGATTATCCAGTCTTCCTACCAAAGAGGAACAGGTCGTTTGAACCTGACTCATAGACCAAATCAGCGTTTGACTTTGGGTGCTAACTTGTCTTTGGCATATCAGAGAACCTTGGGTACCATTGCAGACGGTAACTTTGTAAACGGTCCATTCTCAGCTGGTTTTACCATGAGACCAAACGTTCCGATCTACAACGAAGACGGAACGTTCAAAGCTGATTATCCTTCTAACCACAACTTCGGATACAACATTGTACAGGGTGTGTATGAGGAATTGAGAAGAGGAACGACAGTTCAGTCGGTTTCCAACTTGCAGTTGAATTATCAAATCGCGCCTTGGTTGAGCTGGACATCGTATTTCGGCGTTGACTTTGCCGATAACCGTGACGAAAACAACAGACCTTCCACCATTCCGGTATTCTCCTCTTACGGTGGACAGTCTACCTTCGTAGATAACAGAAACCTAAACTACAACACCAACCACAACTTCAATTTCAACAAGAAATTCAATGATGTGCACACGGTGTCTGGTATCTTGGGTTTTGAATATAAGGCAGCTCAATCTGAGACTACTTCAGCAACCGGTCGTGGATTCCCTAATCCGGACTTGATTTACCTGCAAAACGCTGCGGTTCCATTTGCAGTAGGTGGTTCATTCACCGAATACAAAAGAATGGGCTTCTTTGGTCAGGCTAAATACGATTATGATGATCGTTATACTGCCGATGTGACCATCCGTCGAGACGGTCACTCCAGATTCGGTGAGCAGAATAAGTGGGGTACTTTCGGTGCAGTTTCTTTGGGATGGAGAATTTCTTCCGAAGGCTTCATGGAAGGCCTGACCTGGTTAGATAACCTGAGAGTGAGAGGTTCTTATGGTATCACCGGTAACTCTGAAATTGCCAACTTTGCTTCAAGAACTTTGATCGGAACTTCAGGTCAGTACTTGGGTTCAGGAGGTTTGGCATTGACTCAGCTGGGTAACGACTTGTTGACTTGGGAAGAGGCTGAAACCTTCAACTTTGGTTTGGATGCGACTGTATTCAATGGCCGAATCATTGCCACAGTAGACTTATGGAGAAAGAATTCATCTTCACTTCTTTTCAATACTCCACTTCCAATTGATTCAGGTTTCGGTTCAATCACCAGAAACACCGGTGAGGTAAGAAACCAAGGTATTGACATTGACTTGCAGACAGTAAACGTAGTAGCCGGTAAGTTCCAGTGGAGCACTGCTTTCAACATCACATTCCTTGAAAACGAGTTATTGGAGCTATATAATGGTTTGGATAGAATCGGTAATACCCTGATCGTGGGTAAGCCAATTTCTTTCTGGTATACTCATCAGTACTTGGGCGTGAACCCTGCAAATGGTAGAGCGTTGTATGCTGACGCAAACAACCAACCTACTTACATCGTAGGGGACGCAACCTTGAGATACATCGGAAGTGGTCTTCCAACCAGCTACGGAGGTCTTTCAAATACCTTCACCTACGGACCGCTTTCTCTTGATGTGTTCTTCCAGGGACAGTTTGGTAACTTAGCAGGTAACCAGGATATGTTCAACTTGGAAGACTGGGGTTCTACAACCGGTAACATGAGAATCAACCAGTTGAACTACTGGAAAGCTCCAGGTGACATCACCACAGTAGGTAAGCCTTACGAAGGTGGTCAGGAGCCAGGCACTTCCAACATTGATACCTTCTCCACTCGTTTCCTAAGTGACGGAGGATATATCCGATTGAAGCAGGTGACTTTGAACTACAATATGCCAGCTGCAACTGCTGCTAAAATTGGTATGAAAGGATTGTCCGTGTTTGTTCAGGGAATCAACCTGCACACATTCACCAAATACAACGGTCAGGATCCTGAAGCAGTGGGTATCGCATCTAACGTTTCCATCGGTAGATTCCCTAATGCCAAGCAATATTCAGCTGGTATCAATCTAACCTTCTAATCAAGAACTAGATATGAAAAATATAATTAAAACAATGGTCTTGGGTGGAACACTTGTCCTGGGATCATGTAACCTGGATGTACAACCTCGGCAAAGTTTGACTCCTGAGCAGGGATTTGAAAGTGCCAATGGTTTTGCTTCTTTGATCAATGCCACATACGGTGTTCCGAGAGCCTTTGGCCAGTACGGTCAAACCATGATGATCGCACCGGAAATTTTGGCTGACAACCTTAGAATCATTGCTAACACCGGTCGATATATCGGTGAAGAAGCCAATGCCGACCGAGCTCACATGAACTTGTGGACTACTCAATTCTGGGGAGGAATTAACAATACCAATATTGTAATCGATGGTATTCAAGATGTTCCAGGTGACGAAGCTGTCAAACAAAGATCATTGGGTGAGGCCCATTTCTTGAGAGCTTTGATGTACTTCGATCTTGCGAGAGTTTATGGCTATGAGCCTGGAAAAGAAGTCAATGGTTGGAACAAGGCAGTGATTCTAAGAACCACTCCAACTCTTGGTTTCTCCAATGCAGATTTCAAACCTCGGGCAACTAACAGAGAGATTTATGATTTGATTATCTCTGACTTGCAGACGGCTATCAATTTGTTACCAACTGCCGCCATCGGTAATGCAGCTGTATTCCGTGCAAACAAAGGTGCTGCTCAGGCCCTATTGGCCAGAGTTTACTTGTATGACTCTAAGTTTGCCGAAGCTGAAGCAATGGCTACTCAGGCTATGGCCACTTTCGGTTTGACAGACGCTGGTGCCGGGCTTTTGTCTCCTACCAACTATGTACAGGCTTTCTCAACTGCCCCTAATCCAGAATCTCTTTTCGAAATCGAAATCAGATCAGTGGACTGGTCAACAGTTGACGGAGTAAACAACTCAGTATGTTCTTTGGCAGCTAACGTGTTCCCAAGTGCTCAGTTCATTGTAACTGCGTCCAACGAGCTTTTGGCCGCTTATGAGCCAGGTGATATCAGAAGAGCTACCTGGACTGAAACCACTCGTTCTGGTGCTTCCGGACCTGTTTTCAGATCCAACAAATGGTTGGGCCACAAAGGCGACTTCTTGCAGAATTTGGCTATCATCCGTGGAGCTGAATTGTACCTGATCAGAGCCGAGGCTCGTTTCAGAACTGGAAATGCAGCAGGTTCAAGATCTGATTTGAATGCGCTCAGAAGCAGAAGAGGTCTTCCTGAAGTGGATGCAGCTTTGGCCGGTAATGCGTTGTTCGACCAAATAATGAAGGAAAGAAGATTGGAGTTTGCTTTGGAAGGTCACAGATGGTTTGATCTGAAGAGAAACGGATTGACTATCTCTAAGTCTTCCAGATTCGAGCCTGTTCCATATTCTGACTACAGATTGCTTGCACCTATTCCTAATGCCGAACTTCAATTGAATGATCAGTTGGAGCAAAATCCTGGTTACAATTAAAATCAAAAGAGAAAATGAAAAAGTTATATATCTATTTCGCGGTAGTATTTGCCTCCATGGCAATGACTTCCTGCTTTGATGATCCGGGAGCTGAAGTGTTTTTCGAGGGAAATGAGGTTGAATTTAATGCGGGCGCACTTCCAAATGGCCTGACCTCTACTCAAACGAGAACCAGCGATTCGCAGACTGACGTACTTCAGGTGCAGGTAAACAGAGTTTCTACTTCTGCAACATCTGCCGTAACTCTGACTATCGGTGTGGATCCAACGTCCACCGCTGTAAACGGGGTTCACTATACCTTAGCGTCCAATACGGTAACCATCCCGGCAGGTGAGTTTGTGGCAAACTTTCCGGTTACAATTCTGACCGGTAAGATCCAGCCTTCAGAATCTCCTGTATTGAAGCTCTTGATCGAGTCAGCTACAGGAGCAGGGGTTTCTGCAAATTACGCTGATCTAGCGATCAATATCCGTGTAGTATGTCCTTCTGCAATATCCACTGCAACGGATGTATGGGTAGCCAGTACTTCTACCATTTATGGTAACTTTACCAAAGAGGTTACTTTCAAGCCATTGGGTAATGGTCAGTATGTAGTTTCTGATATCTCAGCTGGTCTGTATTCGGCTTTTGGCTTCTCAGGCACCCAAGAGGTGGTTTATGGTGACAATTGCGGCAAAATCACCTTTGTTCGTGAAGGACAGAATGAATTTGCCATCACCAACCCAGCTTCAGGAGAGACTGTTGGCGTTTACGACGCGACTGCCAAAACTGTGACCATGTATTGGGCTGACGTTCCTAATGGAATCATTAATGCCAAAACTACTTTGGTTAAAAAGTAAGAGTCTTGTCTAAATTAAAGGGAGGGTGAAGCCCTCCCTTTTTTTTTGGATTTCTTAACGAATAAGAATTTAGTATGGTTAATAAAAGAGGTATTTTTGAATAAGTTTATTTGAATTGCCAAGAGGATTGAGGAAAGAATAACTGTGAATAATTCCATGATTAGAATTCTAAAAAACAGGCTTTTAGGTTGCATTTTGCTGTTGCTTGGATTGGCCTTGCAAAATGTTTTTGGACAGGATGCCGAAGCCCTGAATTCCCGATGGGAATCTGCCAAAAAACAAACAGAAGAAAACCTTCGAAGTCGGCTAAGTCTGTTTTCTCTGCCCAGCCCATTAGAGACTTATAAATTTTCTTTTTTAAACAATCAGGGAGGGCTATTACTTTCAGATGGTTTTTTTTCAAAAATTCAATATCTGGATGAATCCGGGTATCCGGTCATCTATGCGCCACACAATATCAATGCGGCGATTACAACGGGAGTCAATCACTTGCAGCCGGGGGGATCCTTGGGGCTGAATTTGACAGGAAAGGGCTTTGTGGTAGGGATTTTTGACCAAACCCGGCCAAAACGGGATCATGTCGAATTCGGAAACCGACTGACCCAGATTGATGGATCGACTGAGGAACTCAGTGAGCACTCCACGCACGTCTCGGGGACTATCATGGCTTCTGGGGTGAATCCGGGAGCCAAGGGAATGGCCTATGAGGCGACTGGTTGGTCGTTCAATTGGGAAGCGGATGTATCCAAAATGCTCGCAAGTGCCTTTGATCCAGCCCTAAAAAATGACGGGATGCTGATCTCCAACCATTCCTATGGAATTGTACTCGGGTGGAGACAAGATGGTGCAAATTGGACCTGGGTTGGAAATGCCACCATTGATCCAGATGAAGATTGGAGATTTGGATTTTATTCTTCCAAATCTCAAGCCTTGGACGAATTGATTTATTCCAGACCTTACTATTCTGTCGTTTGGTCTGCAGGAAATGACCGAGATGATCGGGGGAATGGCACCCGGCCACCTGATGGCCCTGAAGATACCATCGGTCCAGAAGGTGTAGCGAAAAATATCATTACAGTAGGTGCTGTATCTTCCGTTTTAGATTATACAAGTTCCAACTCGGTTTCGATCAGTTCATTTTCCTCTTGGGGTCCTACAGATGATGGCCGGATCAAGCCAGATTTGGTGGGAATGGGAGTAAATGTTTTCAGTAGTTCGATTACAACCAATGATCAGGATTCCTATGCCAGTCTGAGCGGCACCTCCATGTCTGCCCCCAATGTGACCGGATCGCTTTTTCTGCTTCAGCAATTGTACGGACAGCGCAATCCGGATAAGTTTTTGCAAGCGGCTACTTTGAAAGCTCTGGCTATTCATACTGCCAAAGAAGCAGGGCCAGCTCCCGGGCCTGATTACATGTACGGCTGGGGTCTCTTGGATGCCAAAGCCTCTGCTGAGTTGATCCTGGAGGAAAACGGGAATTCAAAACTGATGCGGGAAGTGATGCTAGGTCAGGGAGAATCCTTCGAATATGAATTTCTTTCTGATGGAATTACTCCCATAACGGCTACTATTGCCTGGACTGATCCTGCCGGATCTCCTGCAGGAACTGGCGTTGACCCTACGAATAGCATGTTGGTGAATGATCTTGATCTTCGGATTTTTGATGAGGACGGGGTGGAATATTTTCCCTGGACCTTGGACCCTTCATTGGGTGCCGGTGCCCGTGGACTTCAGTCCGGTGACAATTTCCGGGACAATGTGGAGCAAGTAGAAATTAATACTGTCAAGCCAAAGAAATATGTACTCAAAGTAACTCATAAGAGGGAATTGGCTTTTGGTGTTCAGCCTTTCTCTTTGATTTTCACGGCTGGGACACAGGACGGCGCAGCCCAAACACTCTACTGGATAGGTGGAAGCGAAGGCACTTGGAGTGACCCTGCCAACTGGTCACTGACTGCCAACGGACCATCGGCTGGGATAAGCCCATCCGAAAGTACCCGTGTTGTATTTGATGGACCATCCGGACAAAATGCCACAGTTCAGTTGACGGGCACTTCTCAAGCGTTTAGTGTCAATGTATTTGGGGATCAGGTACTCACACTGGACCTTAATTCCAATCCCTTGGCTGTTTCAAATGGCTTCAGAATCAGCAATAACATCACCGAAATCAAAAATGGTTCTATCCTTTTCAATTCCGACAGCCCGAATGAACTTTTAGCTGAATTTGGGCAGACTCTTTTTGAAAATACTACGTTGAACTTTCAATCCGGGAAGTGGAAGGTCCTTTCAGGAGCGCAGTTTGATAGGATTACAGTTGGTGCATCGACAGTTGATTTTGACCTGACTGAAATCCAGGTGAATTCACTTCAAGTGCTGGAAAACGGGGTTTTGGACGGAAATTTTGAGAAACTTAAATTCTCGCAATCGGTCGATGTCAGAAATACAGCGAGACTTAAGCAAGGGGCGGTAGCTCAATTTGAAGGGACTTCCGGCCAGTTCAACAATTCTTCTGAATTTTCTCTAAGTGCTTTGGAGGTAATCGGGGGTACACTTTCTCTGAGCAGCGATGGACTTGACAGACTTAAAATTTCCAACGGAAAGGCGGCCCAGAATACACCTTCAATTAGGCTGGTAAAACTGGAGCTTGGTTCGGCTGGGTTTTTGGAATTTGCACAGACGGGAAATATGACTGTGGATGAGGAGATTGTTTCTTCCGCAACTCAAGCGTCTAAAGGTGCGATCACGGCCTTGGCCCAGGGAAGTACTTTGACGTATGATGTCTACCGAAAACTTTGTTTGGATCACATCAATGTCAGCAATGTGAACAAAATCGGCCAGGGAATCATCAATCTTGGAACAACAGCTGTCGTTGAAAATGCGACCGGTTGGCTAAAACAGAATTGTGAGGATGTCCTTTTTGCCAAATTCGACTCCTCTTTTCTTTGCGTAGGAGCAGCGGTGACTTTTGAAAACCAAAGTGAAGGAGCAATCTCGGCTTACCTTTGGAACTTTGGAAGTGCGGGAACTTCCACCTTGGAGGAACCGATTTTCGTATTTAATGCCCCTGGGAAATACCTCGTTAAGTTGACCATTTCAAACAATCAGGGTTCAACTTCTTTTGAGCAGGAAATCGAAATCGGAGCCAATGAACTTGCCAAACCGCTTATTGTCATCAATGGAAGTCAATTGACTTCGCAACAACCCGGGAATTCGTACCAATGGTATCTCAATGGGCAGGTGATCCCCGGTGCTACGGCGCGGAGTTATGTCGTTCAAGAAGATGGATCCTATCAAGTCGCGATTTTTGACAACATCTGCAACCGGGTTTCTGATCCTGTTTTGGTTTCGGCTTTGCCAGAACCTGACCTGAGTAGATTCGGGATTTTTGTTGGGCCCGTGCCTTCAAGAGATCAGATTACCGTCCAACTCAGCAATGAATACCTCGGTCCGGTGACATTTACCTTGGTCGATATGGCTGGACGGGTTTACTTTTCTAAGTCCTCAGGGAAAAATTCAAATGAATTGACCGAGATTCTTTATCTGCCGGCAACTCCCGGTCTTTACCTCCTTCAGATCGAAACCAACAATTTAACCTTACACAAAAAAATAATTAAACAGTAAAATGAGAAAGTTTTTAGTACTAGTAGCCATCCTGATTTCAGAAGGAGCAATGGCTCAGATTTCCAATATCGACTTCAATGGTGCCCCGGCCAGACTTACGGCCTACAGTGATATTGATGGTTCCCCATATCTTTTTGCAGATTGGGCAAAGGCAGATATCGGTACCACCAATGCAGGCCTCAAGCAGGATGTAGCCTATCGGTTTAATATCTACGACAATGAATTGGAGGTCATCAATGAAGCTGGGAATAAGATTTACCTCAACAAAGATTACGTAGAGTATGCAGTTCTTCAACGACCTTCCATTCTCATTGCTGAGGGGACGCCAGGTCTTTTACCAAACTTGCTGGTGAAAAAGGGCTTTGATTATGTGAAAGGAATTGGTCCGAAAGACCTGGTAAATGTGCTGGCTGAAGGAAAGAAATACACGCTGATCCGAAGATTTTATGCAGATCTGGTGACTCCTCCCAAAAACAGCTATGCTCCAACCCCAGGCAGAATGTTTGTTTTTGAAGAGACTTATTACCTGATCAATGCCAAAATGGATGTAGTCTCTGTAAACAACCGAACCAATTCCATCTTAAAGGCACTTTCACCCGAAGACCAGGAAAAAGCCAAAGAAATTATCAAAGCCGGAAAATTCGATTTGGGCAGAGAAGACCATCTGGTTTTGTTCTTCACTGAGCTAAACAAAAGCTGAATCCAAAAAGAAGCCCAGTAACTCCGGGCTTCTTTTTGATTGACAAGGGATCGGTTCTAAATCCATTTTCTTTTGCCTAACTTTGCAGCGAATTTCAAAAGCTGATGATCTACGTTTGCCGAAAAGAACATTTCAACGCTGCCCACAAACTGTGGAACCCAAATTGGTCCGATGAAAGGAATTTTGAAGTCTTTGGACCATGTGCCAATGTCAACTGGCATGGACATAATTTCGAGTTGATCGTCACGGTAAAGGGGCTTCCTGATCCTGAAACAGGCTTTGTGGTGGACCTGAAAAAGCTCAGCACGATTATCCGGCGATTGGTGATTGATAAAGTGGATCACAAAAACCTCAATGTGGACGTAGATTTCATGCAGGGCAAATTGGCCAGTTGTGAAACTTTGGTCATGGAGTTTTGGAAAATCCTCGAACCGGCAGTCAGAGAAATTACTCCGCATGGCGGACTTTACAAACTGACGCTTTACGAAACGCCGAGGAATTTTGTTGAATACTTCGGGGAGGGAATTTAAAATTAGGAATGTGAAATTAATAATGAAAAGTAGGTTGAAGGACCTACTTTTATTTTTAGAAGCAAACTGACCAACGGAATTGAAAAAAATCTACATCATATCGGGCGAGCGATCGGGGGATTTGCACGCATCCAATTTGGTTTTGGCTCTTAAGTCAATGGATTCATCCATTCAATTCCGTGGAATGGGAGGGGGGTATTCCAAAGAAGCTGGGGTTGAGTTGTCTGTAGATTACTCCGAAGTTGCAGTGATGGGTTTTTTGGAAGTGGTGTTGGGCTTCCCGAAAGTGTTGAAGTACCTGAATCTGGTCAAAAAAGATCTACTTGCTTTTCGTCCAGATGCCTTGATTTTGGTTGATTATGGCGGCTTCAATATGAAAATTGCAGCATCTGCCAAGGAAAACGGCATCCCCGTTCACTATTATATTCCTCCGAAAGTCTGGGCCTGGAATCAGAATCGTGCCTTCAAACTGAAAGAAATCACGGACCAGATCTATTCCATCTTGCCGTTTGAACCAGAATTCTTTGCCAAATTTGGGATGGATGTTCATTATGTGGGAAATCCTCTTCTGGACGAAATCCGAAAATTCCAACCCCACGATTTTTTCTTTCAAAAGAATGAACTGAGCTATCAGCCGATTATTGCCTTACTTCCCGGAAGCAGAAAGCAGGAAATTGATGAGATGTTGGATCGGATGATTGCTTTGGTCAGAGAATTTCCAAATGCCCAATTTGTCATAGCAGGGGTGAATAGTCTATCGGATTCTGTTTATGAACCTGCCCGAAAGGCGGGACTGAAGGTGGTTTTTAACCAGACCTACGATTTACTTTCCCATGCGACCGCTGCTGTGGTAACATCAGGAACGGCTACTTTGGAAACGGCTCTTTTCCGCGTGCCTCAAATTGTGGTCTATCGGACTTCCTCGGTTTCCTATCTGATAGCAAAGCGATTGATTCGGGTTCCGTTCATTTCCCTTCCCAATCTGATAGCTGGAAAGGAAGTGGTAAAAGAATTGATACAGGATGATTTTTCTGTCGAAAAACTACGTGACGAATTGAATCGAATTTTCACCAATGTGGTGTATAAAGGGGAAATGCTTCAGGGCTATGACTTGATCCGGGAGAAAATAGGGGAGGAGTCGGCTTCAGAAAAAACAGGAAGGTTGATTCTGGATTCCCTGAAAAAATAAACCCTGCTTTGTTGAAGCAGGGTTTTAATGTTAGGCCACTTGAAGTCGCTTGAACTTTGATTTATCAAATTGGGATTGAGCATAATCGGCATCGATGATCAGCTCTTTGGTAGACTCATCTGATGGTAACTCATACATCGCATCGGTGATGATGGCTTCACAAATGGATCTTAATCCTCTGGCTCCCAGATTATATTCCACAGCCTTGTCGACAATGAATTCCAACGCGCTTTCTTCAAAGGTGAGTTTCACACCCTCCATAGCTAAGAGCTTAGTATACTGCTTGACCAACGCGTTTTTTGGCTCGGTTAGGATTTGCTTCAAGGCATCCTTGTGCAAAGGATCCAAGTGAGTCAGTACAGGCAATCGTCCGATCAATTCCGGAATCAGTCCAAACGCTTTCAGATCCTGTGCGGTCACATACTGAAGTAGATTTTCGCGATCGGCTTGAGGTGAATTGGAAGTTTTACTGAATCCCATCGGCTGGGTATTCAGGCGTTTCCCAATATGACGTGCAATTCCGTCAAAGGCTCCACCGCAGATAAACAGGATATTTTCCGTATTGACGGCAATCATTTTCTGATCCGGATGCTTTCTTCCGCCTTGAGGAGGAACGTTGACCATTGTTCCTTCCAGAAGTTTCAGCAGGGCTTGTTGTACGCCTTCACCGCTGACATCCCGAGTGATGGAGGGATTGTCTGATTTACGGGCGATTTTGTCGATCTCATCGATGTAGACGATTCCCCGCTCGGCAGCTTCCACGTTGTAATCTGCTGCCTGGAGCAGCCGGGTGAGAATGCTTTCCACATCTTCCCCTACGTATCCCGCTTCGGTCAATACCGTAGCATCTGCAATGCAGAAAGGCACTTCCAACACCTTTGCCAAAGTTTTGGCAAGGTAGGTTTTTCCTGTTCCGGTATCTCCGACCATGATGATGTTGGATTTTTCAATCTTGATCTCATCGTGATCATCTTTTTGCTGTAGACGCTTGTAATGGTTGTATACCGCAACGGTCAATACTTTTTTGGCTTCTTCCTGTCCGATCACATACTGATCCAGGTAAGAAGTCAGCTCCTTTGGTTTTTTGATTTTGAACTTCGGCTTGGCACTGGTTTTCTTGGTTTTTTCTTCCTCACCAAGGATCATGTGAGCCTGGTCAATACAGAAATTGCAGATATGGGCCGAAATGCCCGATACCATAAGATCTACATCTTTTTTGTTTCTGCCACAAAAGGAGCAGGTTACTTGAGCCATGCTTATGCTTTTTTAACTAATACTTCATCGATCAAGCCATATTCTTTGGCTTCCTGAGCTCTCAACCAATAATCCCGGTCGGAGTCGCGCTCGATTTCTTCAAATGTTTTTCCGGTATGGTTTGCGAGGATTTGGTACAATTCCTCGCGCATGGAAAGGATCAACTTCAAGGAGATTTCCATGTCGCGGGATTGACCTTGCATGCCTCCAGAGGGCTGATGGATCATCACTCGGGAATGCTGAAGTGCAGATCGTTTACCCTTAGCTCCACCGGCAAGAAGCACAGCGCCCATGGAAGCTGCGATACCGGTACAGATGGTGGCCACGTCAGGACCGATGTATTGCATGGTATCGTAGATGCCCAGACCGGCAGTCACGGATCCACCCGGGCTGTTCACATAGAGCAATACGTCCTTCTTGGCATCAACTGACTCGAGAAAAAGCAACTGCGCTACTATGATATTAGCGATATGGTCATCGATTCCGGTTCCCAGAAAAATGATCCGATCCATGATCAATCTGGAAAAGACGTCGATTTCCCGGAAATTTTGAGGACGCTCTTCGATCACCGAGCGAGTCATGTTTTCGATGTGCTGGGTATATTGGTCAAAAGCCGTCCCGCTTACGCCTTGGTTGTGAATGGCGTACTTTCTAAATTCTTCCTTGTTGATCATTTTTTGAGTTTGTTGTGGTAGACAAAAATAAAAAAGTCCTTTAAAAAAGGACTTTTCAATATAAGGTCTAAATCGATTTACTTCTCTAAAAGTTCCTTGAATTCGTCAATCGAAATGGTCTTTTCTTCCAAGTCGATTTTTTCCTGGACAAATGCAAGTACTTTTTCATTTTGGACCGAAGTAAGCATGTTCATGTAGTTCTGTCCCTCATTTCCTTTGAGGTAGTTGTCTACAAACATATCCATGCTTGCTTCCAGCTGTGCGCCCAAACCTGAAGAAGCAAACTGCTCACGGATCATTTCTTTGGTCTTTTCGATTACGTCGGCATGTTCAGCCTGGATGTTGTTGTCCTTGGCAACCTGGTTTGAAATCAGAGACCAAGTCAACTGCTTTGCGTAAAGCGGATATTCATTTTCCACATCGGCTTCAGTGACTTTGCCTTCGTTTGCCCGTAGCAACCATTCCTTGAGGAATGTATCGGGAAGAGTGATATTTGCACTTTCAACCAATACTCTTTTCAATTCTTCTTCAGTAAAAACTTTGGACTCGCGGTCATAGCTTCCCTGAAGAGTTTCCTTCACCTTGTTGATGAATTCTTCCTCGGAGTTGACTACTCCTGGTCCGAATATTTTATCGAAAAACTCCTGATTCAATTCAGCGGCTACACTTTCTTCAGGATTGGTGCTGTTGCCATATTGAGATTTGAGGTTCTCGATGGTTTCATTGACCAATTTATCGTCCACTTTGATGGTGTATTTGGTTCCTTTGGTGTTTTTATCCAAAGCGACCTGAACCGATTCCACAAATCCGATCTTGTATTCAAAATCGAATTCTTTCTGCGTTTTCCAATCGATGGAATTATCGGCTTTTTCTACCGGAAGTGGCTCCCCGAGGATTCTGAAGGTCTGTTCCTTCAGGTAGGTATTGAGGGATTCACCCAGTATGGCATTGATTTCATCTACCAAAATGGAAGTGCCATAGATATTTTTGACCATGGAAACCGGAGCTTTGCCCGGTCTGAAGCCTCTAACGGCTGCTTTTTTGGCGTAATCCTTTAGTTTGGCATCAACCTTTGGTTGATAATCTGCTTCATTTAGCGTAATTTTAATTGAAGCTTGATTTGCTGAATGCTTGTCTAATGTAATTTCCAAGGTGTATAGAATTAAACAGATGATGAATTAAAAACCCCCAATCTCTTTCCTGTCTGATCAAAAACAGTGGAGTGATTGAGGGCTTAAGCTGTGCGGATAGAGGGACTCGAACCCCCATGCCTCGCGGCGCTAGATCCTAAGTCTAGTGCGTCTACCAATTTCGCCACATCCGCATTGGATTCAATCAGACCGAGATATTTTGATCAAATGATCTCGTTTTCCAATTGTGGTTGCAAAGGTATAGACATAATCTTAATTTTTCACAAGTGCCCCAAAAAAATTTCTCCTAACTAGTGGAATGATTTAATCCCTGTCCCAATTTTGAATAAAATTCCACCCTTATGATCCCTGTGGACATAGAAGAAGAGCGAAAGGAAATCCTCAAACGCTATCGTAAGTTGCTTCGGCAGGCCAAACCTGTCCTCAAGCCCGGTGATACCAAACTGATAAAAAAGGCATTCAATATTTCTATGGAGGCACACAAGGATATGCGTCGCAAATCCGGTGAGCCCTATATCTACCATCCCCTTGAGGTGGCCCAAATCTGTGTGGAAGAAATTGGACTTGGCACTACCTCCATTATTTCTGCTTTGCTGCACGATGTAGTGGAGGATACCGATTGGGAGTTGGAGGATATTGAGCGGGAGTTTGGCCACAAGGTCATGACCATCATTGACGGGCTCACCAAGATTTCAGGAGTTTTTGAATACGGAAGTTCGCAGCAAGCTGAAAATTTCCGAAAAATGCTTCTCACGCTTTCGGATGACGTCCGGGTAATTTTGATCAAGCTGGCGGATCGACTGAACAATATGAGGACGCTCTCGAGTATGCCCCGGCACAAGCAGCTCAAAATAGCCTCCGAGACCATGTATCTCTATGCCCCTCTGGCTCACCGGTTGGGACTTTATGCGATCAAGTCGGAATTGGAGGATTTGTATCTGAAATACACCGATACGGAAACCTATAAAGACATTGTCAAAAAGATCAATGAGTCCAAAAGTTACCGAAATCGCTTCATCAAAAGTTTTATCCAGCCGATCGAAGATGAATTAACCAGGCTGGGATTTCAATTTACCATCAAAGGAAGGCCTAAATCTGTCTACTCCATTTTCAATAAGATGAAGAAGCAAGGGATTCCTTTTGAAGAGGTTTTCGATCTTTTTGCTATCCGGATAATCCTTGAAAGTGAGCTGGAAAATGAAAAAGCAGACTGCTGGCAGGTTTATTCCATCGTGACTGATTTTTATCGGCCAAATCCGGACCGACTTAGGGATTGGATCAGCACGCCCCGTTCCAATGGTTACGAATCCCTCCATACCACGGTCATGAGTAATACAGGGCAGTGGGTAGAGGTACAAATCCGAACCTCCAGAATGGATGAAATTGCTGAGCGAGGCTATGCTGCTCATTGGAAATACAAGGAAAAAGACAGCACCAGTAGGTCTGGTTCCGGACTCGATGAATGGATCAACCAAGTCAGAAGCATGTTGGAATCCAATGACGGAAGTGCCATTGAGTTTATGGACGATTTCCGGGGAAATCTTTTTCAGGAAGAGGTATTTGTCTTTACTCCAAAGGGTGATCTGAAGGTTTTGCCATTTGGCGCCACTGCGCTGGATTTTGCCTTTGAAATCCACACCGCAGTCGGGGCAAAATGCATCGGAGCCAAAGTCAATCAGCGCTTGGTTCCTATCAATCACAAACTGAAAAACGGAGATCAGGTCGAGATTCTCACGTCCAACAAGCAGAAACCAACGGAAGACTGGCTAAACAACGTCGTCACCTCCCGAGCGAAAGCAAAAATCAAAGATGCGCTTCGTGAGGAAAAGAAATCTGCGATTTTGGACGGCAAAGAAATTGTCCAGCGAAAGCTAAAGGCCATGAAGCTGGAATTCACTTCTGAAACTGTCGAGCAACTACGCGCCTATTTTGAGCTGAAAACAGCCAATGAATTCTATTACCGCGTAGGCAAAGGGATCATCGACCCCACCTTAATCAAGTCTTTCAAGGATTTCAAAGAAAATCAAAAAGCCAGAAGCAAGGTCGGCGAAAAAGTCAAAGACGAATCCTCGTTTACCAAAGAGATCAAAAGTCTCAAGGGATCCGATCACGATCAGCTGTTGATCGGTGAGGACATGGATGTGGTGGATTACATTTTGGCAAAATGCTGCAATCCCATTCCCGGAGATGATGTTTTTGGCTTTGTGACCATCAATGAAGGAATCAAAATTCACCGGACTTCTTGCCCCAATGCCTTGGAATTGCTTTCCAATCACGGTAACCGGGTGATCAAAGCCCGGTGGACCAGTCAAAAAGAAATTGCCTTTTTGGCGGGTTTGAGGATCGTGGGGACTGATCGGGTAGGTCTCATCAATGACGTCACCAAGGTGATTTCCAACGAATTGAAAGTGAACATGCGATCCATCACCGTGGATTCGGATGCCGGCATTTTCGAGGGCACCATCAAATTGTATGTCCACAGCACGGAGCATTTGGATCATCTGATCAAAAACCTTCAGCAAGTGGAGGGGATAATCAAAGTCACCCGGTTTGACTGATTGAATCTTTTATAGGAGACAAAAGTTATATTTGAAAAAAATCCCTCATAATGGCTTTGAATACCACCCATTTCGAAGAAGTCAAAAAGATATTTACTGCCTACCTGGAGAATCAGAAACTCCGAAAAACCCCCGAGCGCTATGCGATTTTGGAGGAGATTTACAGCCGGACAGGGCACTTTGATGTGGAAGGACTCTACATCAGCATGAAAAACAAAAATTACCGCGTCAGCCGGGCAACCGTGTACAACACTTTGGATTTGCTCGTGGAATGCGACTTGGTGACCAAGCATCAGTTCGGAAAAAATCTGGCTCAGTTTGAAAAATCCTATGGCTACAAGCAGCACGATCACTTGATTTGTGTCGACTGCAATCAAGTTTTGGAATTCTGTGATCCACGCATCCAAAATATCCAAAATACCGTAGGAGACATACTCCACTTTCAGGTGCTCCATCACTCCCTGATTTTGTACGGAAATTGTACCAAGGAAAACTGTCAAAACAAAAAAGCCAGCTAATGAAACTCACCTATTCCACCCAAAAGGACAACAAGGCACATTATTTATTTATTCAGGGAGATTTGATCGGTGATGAAGTTGGGCCTAAACTGGTCGAGGTGGTCTCTGACGCGATTCAGGAAGGAGCCAAGACTTTCGTGATCGACTTGAGCGATGTCAGATACATCAGTTCCAGCGGGATCGGTTTGCTGATTACCATGCTGACCAAAATGCGAAATGTCGGTGGGGAAGTCTATTTGACCTCTCCATCAGAGCATGTGAAAAAGCTGTTGATCATCACCAAATTGAATAATATTTTCACGGTTTTCGACTCAGTAGATGAGGCAAAATCCAAAATTGCCTGAGCAGAGAAAATTTCAATTTGTACCTAGCCTCGAATAGAGGCTATTTTTTTTGAATGAATCTTCCATTTGTAATAAATAGGCCCATTCCCTTGGTTTTCTTTGCCCTTATCGCAAATTTCGCCTCTTAAAAATCAATAAACAGGCTAAAAGCACATCAGATGAAGATGGATGTATTGCTGGGTCTCCAATGGGGAGATGAGGGAAAAGGTAAAATTGTGGATGTTTTGGCTCCTCAATATGAGGTCGTTGCCCGTTTTCAGGGCGGTCCTAATGCAGGCCATACCCTGGAGTTTGATGGAATAAAGCATGTGCTTCATCAGATTCCTTCCGGGATTTTCCGCTCCCAAATCCTCAATATCATCGGCAATGGGGTGGTGTTGGATCCCATTATCCTCAAAAGGGAGATTGAAGGTTTGGCTAAATTTTCCATCGATTACAGGAAAAACCTGGTGGTCTCTAAAAAAGCAACCATTATTATCCCAACCCATAAGCTTTTGGACGCTGCTTACGAGCAGTCGAAAGGCGACAAAAAAATAGGTTCTACGCTGAAGGGCATCGGTCCAACCTATCAGGACAAAATAGGCCGTTCAGCCCTCAGAATCGGGGATATACTCAGTGCAGATTTCAAGGAAAAATATCAGACCCTAGTCGACAAGCATAAATCCACTCTTTCATTCTACTCATATCCTCTGGACAAGTTGGATGAAATGGAAGCTCAGTTTTTCGAGGCGGTTGAATTTGTGAAAACACTCAACCTGATCGATAGTGAATATGTGGTCAATGAAGCCTTGACTGCAAAAAAGAAAATCTTGGCTGAAGGAGCGCAGGGTTCTTTATTGGATGTGGATTTTGGCAGCTATCCTTTTGTAACATCCAGCAGTACGATGACTGCAGGAGCTTGCACAGGTCTGGGAGTGGCACCTTCCAAAATCGGTGAAGTTTTTGGGATTTTCAAAGCGTATTGCACCCGAGTGGGGAGCGGCCCATTTCCTACCGAACTTTTTGATGAAACCGGTGAGGCGATGAGAAAAGAAGGAAATGAATTCGGAAGCACCACAGGCAGACCACGTCGATGTGGCTGGTTGGATCTTCCTGCTTTGAAGTATTCCATCATGATCAACGGGGTGACACAACTGTTTATGATGAAAGCGGATGTGTTGAATATCTTTGAAGAGATCAAGGTTTGCACACACTATGTACTTCCTTCTGGTGAAAAGATCGATAAGCTGAGTTTCGAAATCACCGACCTGGATGTGAAACCAGTCTACAAAACCATGCAAGGCTGGCATTGCTCTTTGGCTGATGTCCGTTCCTACGATGAGTTTCCGGTGGAATTAAAAGATTACGTCGCTTATTTGGAAACAGAGCTGAATGTTCCGATAAAATTGGTGTCCGTCGGGCCAGATCGGATCCAGACCATTCTGCGATAAGTGATCCTTGACCGATCATAAGAAAGCTCCTGGGTTTCACCTCAGGAGTTTTTGTTTTAACTACACTTTGTCTTTTATTTATAATCCAAAAAAGGACAGGATTTGAAGGGGATTTTTAAAATAGGAGTTGTAGTATTTTTCGCATTGCTGCAATCTAAAGCAATTGCCCAAATCGGGTTTCCCTATTGTGAAACTTTTCAAACTCCCAGCACCCAAGCCAACACTATTTTTGGTGGAAACGCCCGGTTGACAGAAGGGGTACTTCGATTGACCGCAAACCAAAATGACCAACGGGGATTTGTCTACATTGATGTTCCTTTCCCATCCACTTATGGACTCAAAGTTGAATTTGAGTATTTTAGTTATGGTGGCACGGGATTGTTTTTGGCGGATGGGATATCGATGTTTTTATTTGATGGGGATGCGCCTAATTTTTCCCCCGGGGGTTTTGGAGGCTCCTTGGGATATGCCCAGAGAGGCGGAGAACCCGGGCTGGCCAATGCCTACCTGGGAATAGGGTTTGATGAATTTGGCGGATTTGGGGTTGCATCTGAAGGTAAAAATGGAGGGTTTACCCAGGTAGACGAAAATGGTCGGACCCCCAATTCTATCGTACTCAGAGGTCCTGGGAATGGAATGTCAGGCTATCCCTTTGTCGTCGGAAGGAAAACAACGAGTACCGGAAATGACGGATTGACTCCCGGTGGGCAATTTGAAATCAGCTCGGGAGGTGCAGGTGCAACTCGCGTGACAGACCCAATGCAGGTGGGCTATAGAAGGGTAAACATGGAGTTGCAGCCGGATCCGGACGGGATTGGTTTTTTTATTACCCTGACCATGGTCGTGACCACGCAGCCAGGACAGCCAAGGCAGCTCACCATTTTTGACAGGCCCTATGATTTTCCTGCGCCTAAAAATCTGAAAATCGGTTTTGCCGCCTCAACAGGTGGGTACAACAACTTTCATGAAATAAGGAATCTTAAAGTAGAAGTGTCGGCTGATGATGCATTGGAAGATCCGAAAGGGGTGGATTTTTCGGATTTTGCTTCTTGTGCCGGTCAGGAAAATCAATTTTACATCACAGATGAAGATGTCGTTCTGCCTAATGAAAACAGTGTGATCCGCTGTCTGCAATTTTATCAGTCACTGGAAGACATCGAGGCGGAGTCGGAAGATGTCTGTTCTCAGGCCAGATGTTTGGAACAGAATCGGGTCTTGGTTTTGCCACAGGGGATCTTCCGGGCCAGTGATCAGGCGGGGGGATTTACTTTTTTTCCAAATGAGGAATACATTGATGATGAAGTCACCGTGTATTACACCATCACGGACTCCTATGGGAAGACCTCCAAAGGAAACGCGATGACCCTTCAGATCCAAGAATCTCCGGAGCCAATCCAGGTTTTTGTTTCTGGGGAAAGCGAGGTAATTGACCAGTTGGTTATTTGCAAAGGGGAGACTATTACTATCCTTGGCGTTGGAAATGAAGCGTATCAGCGATACGAATGGATGAAAGACGGAGTCCTGATCGATGGAGCCACTCAATCTACTTATGCCGTCACAGAGGAGGGAGAATATGAGGTCATCGGATACAACCGTAAAAACTGCCCGGCTGTAAGTAATAAACTCAGGATAAGTTTTCCGGAATTCCCAAACCTTACTGTTGAAGATCCGGTGGTTGGTTGTACTCCTGGTCAGGCTGTCGATGTCACCAGTCAAATACCAAACTATGACCCGGAATCCTTTGATTATTTGCTTTCGGGGATGGGTAGCACCTTTTTGAATGATGAGATGAAGTCCGTGCCGGTAAGTGGGATGTATGAACTTCGGCTAAAATCTAAAACACGGGATTGCTTTTCAGATCCGGTTTCTGTAGAGGTTTTCATACAGGAAAAGGAATTAACTGCTGATTTTGATTTTGTTGTTCAGGGTACTGACATTAAAGATGACGCCAGTGGAGGGATTTTTCCGGATGATGTTATCCAATTTACCGATCTATCCGATGACCGGGCAGTCAAGTGGGAATGGGATTTCGGGGACGGTTCCGGTAGTTCAGAACAGAACCCCACGCATGTTTTTGGCAAAAAGGGTCAGTTTGAGGTGAAGCTAGTGATCACGGATGACTATGGCTGTCAAAAATCCCAGGTGAAAACTGTGTCGATTACCCGGAGTTATCGGCTGATGGTGCCTACCGGCTTCACTCCAACCGAAGCAGAAAACAAGACATTCTTTCCCAAGTTTAAAGGATTGGTACAAATCGATTTTTTGGTTTTCAACACGTGGGGAGAATTGATTTTCAGGACAAATGAACTGGAAACCGAGGGTTGGGATGGTACCTTGGAAGGAAAACTTCTGGATGCAGGATTTTTTGTATACCGAATAGACGGAGTGGCAGTGGATGGCGAAAAAGTGAGTGAGACAGGTAAATTCAGGTTGATCCGATGAAGAAACAGTTTTTTTTGGTTCTCGGATTTCTGGTCGGGAATTTATCTTTTGCGCAGGATATCCAGTATAGCCAGTATTACGCAAACCCGCTTTATCTGAATCCTGCGTTTGCCGGAAGTACAAGCCAAAGTAGGGTTGGGGTTAATTTTCGAAATCAATGGCCTGCTTTGGACCAAAGTTTTGTGGCTTACACTGCCTATTTCGATCATTTTGAGGAGCGGATCAATTCCGGTTTTGGCCTGATCGTCCAAGGAGCTCAGGAGTCATTTACACAAACCAGCCTGAATGAAATTGGTTTGATCTATTCCTACAGGCTAAAGTTAAGTGAGCATAGTTTTATCCAAGCGGCAATTCAGGGAAGTTTTGTGGCTAGAGACGCCTTGTTTGACCGGGTGATTTTGGGTACCCAATTGGATATTGACAAGGGGGTAATCATAGGCGAACCGGGATCTGGCTTTGAGGGCGATAGTGAAATCAAATCTCCGGATGCTCATGCAGGTCTCCTTTATTTTGGGAAAAAGGCATGGTTTGGACTGGCTGTATCTCATTTGCTTGAGCCGGAGATCAGTTACTTGGCCGACAATTCCAATCAACTCCCCATGAAATATTCAGTGCATGGGGGGTATCGGTTTGATCTTTCTGCAGGTGATATCAATGACTACTTTAATAATACCGACCAGGAAAGATCTGTCGCATTGGGCTTTAATTACAAAGAGCAAGGGCAGTTTTCACAATTGGACCTCGGTGCCGAGTTTTTCTTTGAGCCGCTTGTTTTGGGACTGTGGTATCGTGGCTTGCCAACCAAGTATTCGCTTCCCAATAGTGAAGCTTTGATTTTTCTGGTAGGCATAAGTACTGACTCAGGTCTTGACCTCGGCTATAGTTTTGATTATTCCATTTCTAAGTTGGGATTTTCTTCCTCAGGAGGTGCACATGAACTGTCTTTGCGCTATACTTTTTCTTCTAAGGATCCCAGAAAGAGGTATTATGCTCCTTTACCCTCATTTAGATACTGATGATTCCGCTTAATTCAGAATTAAATTTTGATTTTGAATCAGAAGTAATTTTTAATCGAGTTGAATTTGATTAAAACACCCAACAAACCCTCTAAAATTTTTCTTTATCATTTTCAGGGACTTAGGTTTGGGATTGATTTTTTTTGGTTTTGGGTATTGTT
>CAYONF010000056.1:0-26607 GCA_964405255.1 uncultured Limnohabitans sp.
CCTACTCTACTATTTACCAGTTTGGATTTGAAGGCGGTTTGGTTTTCAGATTCCCACAATAATTAATTCCCAATACTGGATCCAGCTCATTCGGTTTAATTTCCTAAAGGTCTGTTTTCAAACAGACTTTTTTTTTACCACTAAATAGGGTTTGGATTAGAAATAATTCTCACTCCACTCCCATAGGTCTGAATTTCCAAAACACCCACAGAATCCAATTCTATTCAAAAAATCCAGTTTGAATTCCACTATTCACCATACATCGAATAGAATTTCTACTTTTGATCAAATCTCTTCCCCAGCCAATGAAGTCACTGCTAAGCATCGGGCTATTTCTTTTAATTACCCTCAAACTGAACGCGCAGAGTGATTCGATCACCTACCGACCCAATAAAATCAATCAATTTAAGCTGGTTCCTCTTCCAGCAATTGGTTCTAATCCCGCCAATGGTTGGCTGTTTGGAATTGCGCCATCAGCCACCTGGTATATAGGAAGTCCCGAGACCACCAAGCTTTCCAACTTTGTGGGCAATTTCCTCTATACCACCAAAAAACAATGGATCTTCAGTTCCCGAAGCAATATCTTTCTGAATGAAAACAAGCTGATTCTGATCGGAGACTGGAGGTATTTTATCACCTCCCAGCCGACCTATGGATTGGGAAGTAGCACTCCAAACGATCCCGCGCCCAATCCCAATCAATCCGGAGTATGGTGGGGCGAACAGCAGATGGATTTCAGCCTCATTCGATTTTATGAAGCAGTCCTGAAAAGAATAGGCGATTCGAAGTTTTACCTCGGTGCAGGGTACCATTTGGACATTCACTCCAAAATCAACAACTTTTTGTCGGAAGGAAATGACGCTCTCCTGATCTATTCACATGATTACTACAACATCCAAAAAGGATTTAACACGGATCAATACACTGTATCTGGTCTCAGCTTAAATATGGTCATGGAAAACCGCGACAACTCGGTTTCCCCCTACGAAAAGAATTTTGCCTGGGTCCAATACAAAGTCAATCCCTCATTTTTGGGTTCTGACCAATCCTCTTCCCTCTTAATGATGGATTACCGCCATTATTTCAACCTGAGCGAACGCCGGAAAAGAAACCTGATCGGGGTATGGGGCTTTGGAAATTTTGTAGTGTCCGGAAATGTCCCTTATATGAGTCTCCCAAGTCTTCAGTGGGATATGTTTGGTCGATCCGGCCGGGCTTATGCCCAGGGTAGATTCCGGGGAGAAAGCATGGTTTACGGGGAAGCGGAATGGAGATTTCCACTTCAGCGAGAAAAAGAGACTTTTGGCGGAACGGTGTTCCTAAATGCGGCAAGTTTGAGCAGCAAATCCACCAATGAGAAACTTTTTGACAAAATTAATCCAGGATATGGAGTGGGATTACGGGTGATGATCAACAAGCAAAACCGAACCACCATCTCTGCGGACTACGGATTTGGACAAAAGGGAAATTCTGGCTTCTACCTAAATGTGAATGAGAGTTTTTAAACTTGATAGTCCATTAAAATACGATTCATTCACTGACTTTTGTCATGAATTTATATTCGATTAAATTTCAGTTTTACTTAGCTAATAAATTACTCTAACTTAAATTTTCAACATTAAAAAAACATGAAAAAACTAGTACTCTCAGCGGTTATCCTTTTTTTCGTAGGATTCGGTAATTCTTTTGCCCAGACCATAGAAGATGAAGTCCAGCTCGTTCAAGAAGCTTTTGGAAAAGACAAAAGAGCCCTCATTGAATATTATATGGCACTTCCAGCTGAAAAAGCCCCAGCTTTTTGGGCAGTATACGATGCGTTTGAAGTGGAACGCAAGGCTATCGGAAAAGATCATATCATGATCATCAATGAATACATTGAGAAATTCACCCATATCGGTGAAGCTGAGGTAGATGTTTTGGCCACTCGAATGCTGAAAAATGATGCGGCTTTGAACAAGCTTTATACTAATTATTATAAAAAAATGAAAAAGGCTACTTCGGCTATGGATGCGGCGAAGTTTGTTCAAGTCGACTTCTACATCATGAATACCATCAGAAATGCCATCCAGCAGGAGCTTCCTTTCCTGGGTGATATTTAAGATTTTCCATTACCCTTTTTATGGTTTCTTTTCTTCAGCGATTAGGCTTAGGCCTTATGTTGGTGGCAAGTCTTGGGGCTTGCTCACCAAATGGGGCAGATTATGTAGAAGAATTGGATGTGGTATATACCAATTATGACCCGTCTTTTTCGTTTACGTCAAAGTCCACTTTTGCCCTTCCTGACAAAGTGGTGTACATTTCAAATGAAGGGATAGGAGCGGGTTCAGGAGAGCCGGAATACCTCCCTATTCAACTTGCCAGTCCGATTTTAGCTACCCTTCGCAGTAATATGCGGGCAATGGGATACACTGAAGTGGATGAATCCGCTAACCCGGATCTCATTCTTCTGCCCTCCGCTCTCAAAACTACCCAGGTCTATTATTACTACGATTGGTGGTACTGGAGTTGGTATTATCCGGGCTATGGATCCGGATGGGGCTGGTACTATCCTGGCTACTATCCGCCAGTGGTCACTGCAGTGAATGCGGGGAGTATTTTCGTCCAGATGACCAGTCCTAAAGACATTACCCCTACCAATCAAGTGCCTGTGTCTTGGATTGCAATCGTAAACGGTCTCTTAGAAGGAGATGAAAGTCAAGCCGCCAACCGGATTGACCGAACCCTGGACCAAGCATTTGCTCAATCCCCTTACCTCCAGAAATGATCATGAAAAAACAACTGATTTTATTCTTGATGCTGGCGGGAATCGGATTTTCGGCCAAAGCTCAAAACTCCCTCTCCAGTGCCAATTATGTAGTGACTTTACCGACCGGAAATACCGCTGGATTCATTGATGTGATTTCTGGTCGAGGATTCAGTTTTGAATACCAGAAGTTCATCTCCAGCCACATTTCCATCGGAGGAGAAATAGGATATAGCACGATTTATCAGCGAACCGAAAACCAGGTGTATACCCGAGAAACTGCTTCGCTTTCCGGTATTCAATACCGATATCAGCATGCATTTCCAATTCTGGCAACTGCATCTTACTACCATTCTTTTACCAATTTGATCAGACCTTATGTTTCATTGGGACTTGGGACAGTGGCCAATAATCGGATAATTGAAATGGGGATGTATGAATCTGAGGAAACCCATTGGCAATTGGCGCTACGACCGGAATTGGGGACCCTAATCCAGCCAAGTGACAATGTGGCTTTCCGGATAGGAGCAAAATATTACGGAACCTTGGAGGGAGGAGGATTGGAAGGACAATCCAATCTGGGCTTCAATATCGGACTTGTATTTCTTAGCAATTGATTCAAAACCTTAAAACGGAGGATCCTAAAACATTCCAATTGACGGTAGAACCCCAATTCTTATGAAAAAGAACCTAAGTATTTTGATTCTGGTCATGGGTATCCTGAGTTCCTGTGCCCCAACCCGGGTAGTGGTGGAAACCAACAAATACGAGGATTTCAAACTGAGCAGCTATACCACATTCGATTTTGCACAGATTGATACTCCGAGCGATAGCTTGGTTCCCTATCAGCAAATCGTGGATTCCTTAAAAGTAAAGATAACTCAAGCCATGGAAGCCCGCGGGCATCAGCGGGCTACCTCAGATGCGAGCCTGAAAATCAACCTCGGTTTGGTGGTGGCAGACAAAGTCCAAAAGCGGGAAACCAATGTCAGCTCCGATCCCTTCACTTATTCAGGCACCAGGAGCTATTATTGGGAGGTTCGTGAAATCCCCGTCAACACCTACCGCGAGGGCAGTTTGACGGTCCATTTTGTCAGTAATCCCGGAAACATTCTCCTTTGGGCCGGGTCAATTTCTGAAGTAGTTCCAAAAAAGGAAGAAGAAAAAATGGCTGCAGTACAAGATGCGGTGGATCAGATTTTCAAATACATCGACCTAAACAACAAATAATTTCAAGGCTATGAATTCGAGCAATTTTCAAGCTTCTTAAATTGGATTGCTTATTTGCTTTGCGAGATTCATTCTGATACTTTAAAACAAACCATATAAACAGATGAAAAAACTATCATTTCTGGCAAGTCTTGTGATCGCATTCGCTTTCGCCTCTTGCTCTCCCAGCACCAAAATCATAGGCTCTTGGACCAGTCCGGACAAACCGGCCAGCCCATACAAGAAAATCATGGTCACCGGATTGAGTAGCAATCTGGTCAACCGGCAGGCATTTGAAGAGGAACTTGTAGCTACTTTGATTGAAGATGGAGTCCAGTCTACCAGCAGTTTGGCTATTATCCCTATCGGATCTGCCACTTCTGATGAAGGTATGGCTAAAGCGCTGGAAACCATCAGAAGTACCGGACACGACGCCATCCTGACTATTGCATTGCTGGATCAAACGTCCGAAACCCGGTATGTCCAGGGAACTACCACATACGCTCCGATGGGATATGGAGGGTACTACGGAAGATTTGGGGGATATTATGGTTACTACGGAGCCATGACTTACAATCCAGGCTACTACACCACCGACAAAATGTACTATGTCGAGGTCAACCTGTATGATGCCAAAACAGAAGGCTTAGTTTGGTCCTCTCAATCAGAAACAACCAACCCTAGCAATTTGGAATCCTATTCGCACACCTTTGCGGGAGTGGTCGTGGATCAGATGATCAAAGACGGCATCATCGCAATGCCAACGAAAAAATAAGGATTACTTGAAAATTGAAAGCCCCCGAATTTCAGTAATCCGGGGGCTTTTTTTATGCTGCATTCCGAGTGGCGTTGATGATTCCAAACATCGTTCGGAGGATGAGCTTGTCCAGAATTTCAGTCGAAGCACCGTTCTCCAAGCCAATCTGAATCGCATACTGCTGGATCGTAATCAATGGCAAGACGATTCGCTCGCGGATCTCGATGGATGCTTTGGACACCGGATTATCTTGCAAAAGCTCAGTCATCCCGGAGATTTCTTTCAGTTGCTCCACCGAACATACAAATTCACTGTAAAGGATTTTCCAAAATTCCCCGTACTCCAGATTGTCTTTCAAATAGGCCGTGGCCGGATAAAAACACTTGTTGAGGGATTGCATCGAGTTACTCAAAAGCGTTCGGAAAAACAGACTTTCCTGATATAGCTTTCTTAAGTCATCCATTTTTCCTTCCTCTGCCAAAGCTTTGATCGCAGAGCCCACCCCGTAAAATCCGGGAATATTTTGCTTCATCTGAGCCCAAGAACCCACAAATGGAATGGCTCTCAAGTCTTCAAACTTTAAGCCTGATGCCCCTCCACGCTTCAAGGGACGGGATCCGATATTGGTCATTCCAAAAAACTTCAAAGGCGCCACATGCTCCAGGTAGGGAACAAACTTGGGGTGGTTTTTCAGCGCTTTGTAGGATTCATACCCGATATCCGCCAGCTTTTGGATCAACTCCCGTTGTTGGGCATTCAGATTTTTCTCTGAATCCGGATACAGGTGGTTTTCCACCCCTGCACTTAGCAACTGTTCAAAATTATAGGTACAAGAGGCCTGTTTCCCATAATTGGAAGAGATCGTCTGACCCTGAATCGTTACCTGGATTTCGGAATTTTCCACCTTTTCTCCCAAGGAAGCATAGAAGTTATGCAAATTGCCTCCACCACGCGCAACCGGTCCTCCCCGACCATCAAAGAACACGACCTGCACCCCGTTTTCTCTGGAAACTTGGGACAATTCCTCTTTCGCCATCAAAATAGACCAGTTGGCCTTGAGGTATCCACCGTCTTTGGTGCCATCCGAAAATCCCAACATGATGTTTTGCTTCATTCCCCTAGCTTTTAGGTGCGCCTTATATTCCGGCATCTGGTAAAGCTTGGCCATGATATGAGGTGCCATCTGCAAATCGTCGATGGTTTCAAACAACGGAACAATGTCAACCGGCAATTTCCCGGTCTCCACTCCTAAGGTCAATTTGGCCATCTGATACACTTCCAAGACATGCAAGGCAGATTGACAATTGGAAATAATGTAGCGATGAAGTCCTTCCTCCCCGTTGGTTTTTTGGACAGATTTGACCGTGGCCATTGACTGTAGCATTTCTTTGTGGAAAGGCTCCTCGAAGTGCTCCAAAGAAGGCAGTGCCTTGGTTTTTAATACTTTGGCGATCAGTTCATCCTCAGTTCCTGTAAATTCCTTCCCCTGAATACTGAAAACTTCCTCCCAAAGCGCATCATGCTTACGGCTATCCTGACGCAAATCCATATGGGCAAAGTGAAATCCAAAAATTCTGACCTTCAGGATAAACCGATCCAGCAAATCAAGGAACAATCCGTCGTGATACTTGATTAGGGCCTCTCTTGCTTCAAGCAAAATCGCCAATAAGTCATCTTTGGAAGCGTAGATTTCTTTGTTTTCAAACAAAGTATAATAAATCCCCCGCTCTGCTTTAACGATATGCTCCTCCACATGCTTAAAGGTCAGTCGCTTTCTGATCTTTCGGAGGTCTCGGTAGTAGCATCGCATAAGCCACTTCTTCAACCGGTCAGCCACCTGCAAGGTAGTCTCATGGGTGACAAATGGATTGCCGTCCCGGTCCCCTCCCGGCCAAAACCCCACCTTAAGAATTCCGGGATTTTCCCAGGTGTGCAAGGGTTGTCCCAAACCATTGAGCAAGCGGATGATGATATCTGGAATACTGTGGTAAAAGACATTCTCCAAATACCAGATCAAGCTGATTGCTTCGTCAAAAGGAGTAGGCTTTTCCCTGTTAATAAAGCCGGTTTTACCCAGTTGCTGCAAGAGCAAATTGATATTCTCCAGGTCATTTTCGCGGATCGCTTGCTCCAAATCGGTGATAATCCCCAAAACCTGTCCGGGATAAAACTGCGTAGGATGTGCAGTAAGGGTAAGTCGGATGGAGAAATTCTTCAGCTTTTCGATTAGGGCTTCCTTTTTTCGGTCATTTTCTACCCGGCTGATCAGGGCTTTGATGGAGCCTTTGCCGGAGATGTCGTTGATTTTTTCATAAGCAGCATCCTCAATGGAATCAAACAACACCACCTGACGCTCCACATACTGGATCATTTCAAAAAGGAAATCATACCGTTCCTTTTCGTTTTTTTCACCGGGCATCATTTCTTCAAAAAACCCGTCAATGATCTCACGCGGAGATTTTCCGGAGGCATATCCGCGCTCACAGGCCTTACCCAAAAAAGGCAAAAGCGTACCGGTGACATAGATATCGTCAAATGGCAGATCTAAAAAAAGGCTGTTGTAAATGGTAAATCGCTTGGCGACTTGTGTGTCGTAAACTTGAAACATCCAGGGTCAGATTTAATAGGTCTGACAAATTAATAAAAAATCTATTTTATCGCACATAATTTAACAATTCCATAAGTATTTGAACCCGTTTTTTACTTTTTGACAGATTTTTATCCAGTTTTTGATCAATTTAAAAAAATACCAAACCCAAATTATTTTCTAATTTCAGGTTATGAAATGCCTATGAGAACGCTTCTCATCCCTGAGGATGCCCCGAAAGCTATCGGGAATCCAGGGCATTTCATGTGACCGCTAAAAAAGGATCATAACCACATGAAATCCACTCATCTATTCTCGGCAGCCTTAGCAATTGCAGCCTGCACTTCCCCAAAACAAGAAACCCAAGTGATTACTCCCTTATCCACAGCTCCGGCGGCCAGTTACGAATTTTTGGTTGGCACCTATACCGATTCGATCCATCAGGGGATCAATCACCTTTATTTTTCACCTTCCGAAAATTTATTGACCGTAGAAACCATCGCTGCGGGAATTGCCAATCCCTCCTTTGTGATCGCATCCAAAGATGGCAAGCGGGTCTTTTCACTGGAGGAGGAATCCGGTACTCCCGGTGGCCAGGTGTTGAGTTTTGACCGAAACCCGGAGGATAACTCTCTTACTTTGATCGATCAAAAGGCATCAGGAGGCGACCACCCCTGCCACATTTCCCTTTCGCCCAATGAGGATTTTGTGATCCTGGGAAACTATACAGGAGGCAGTTTGAGTGTATTAAAAGTATCTCCCGATGGGAAATTGGAACACGCCCAAACTATCAAACACAAAGGGAAGAGCATCAATCCAGAGCGCCAGGAAAAGCCGCACGTGCACAGCACCACCTTTGATCCGGAAGGCAAAAGGGTCTTGGTTGCCGATCTGGGCACAGACAAAATCTATGTATATGATTTCGATCCTACCCAAACGGAACCTTTGAGTCTGTCTGGAGAATTTCCGGTGACTCCCGGGGATGGTCCTAGACATTTGGCCTTTTCAGCAGATGGGACCGAAGTTTTGGTCGTAGAAGAAATGGCCGCCGCTCTGGATGTATTTTCCTATGAAAATGGAAAACTGAGTCCAAAACAGCGGCTTTCACTACTTTCTGAAGGATTTAATGGAAATGTGGGTGCAGCGGAAATCCGTCTTTCGCCGGACGGAAAACAAGTGTATGTCTCCAACCGAGGCGATGCAAATACCATTTCAGTTTTTGGGAAAAACGCTTCAGGAAGCTATGTTCCGATCCAAAACATTTCTTCAGGTGGACTCATGCCCCGGAATTTTAACCTGACCGGAGACGGGAAATACTTGCTTTCAGCCCATCAGGCCAGCAATGACATCGTGATTTTCGAACGGGATTCCATTACTGGAAAACTCACCCAAACACTCTGGAAGGCTTCGGTAAATAAACCGGTTTACCTGTTCCGTTTGGGCGACTAAGCAGGCATTTCCCAAGGAGTGGATGGGTTATAACGGATGGTGCCCGAATGGATTTCCAGAGGAGAATCCAGGTTGTTGTGGTACAATTTTCCTGTCCCCAAACCTTGCGGAATACTCGGATTGAAAGTCGAAGCAAGCTGGGAAATCGCATTGAGCCCGATATTGCTTTCCAGCGCGGAGGTCATCCACCAGCCCATTTCCCGTTCTTCCGCCAACCGGATCCAGGCTTGTGTTTCGAGGATTCCTCCAAGCAAAGTAGGTTTCAGAATGATGTGCTGGGGCCGAATTGCATCCAGCAAAATTTCCTTGTCCCTGACACCGATCAGTTCTTCATCGAGCGCAATAGGTAAAGGAGTATCTTCGCATAGGCTTTTCATGGCTTCCCATTGTCCATTGGCTATGGGTTGCTCGATGCTGTGAATCTGAAGTTGAGCCAGACTTTCCAGCTTTTTTTGAGCCTCTGTGGGTGAAAAGGCCCCATTGGCATCGACTCGCAAGGTGATTTGCTCGGGAGAAAACCGGGAACGGATGTACTTCAATAATTCAATTTCCTGTTCAAAGTCGATTGCCCCGATTTTCATCTTGATGCAATCGAAGCCCTCTGCCAACTTTTGGTCAATCTGCTGAAGCATAAACTCCCGGTCACCCATCCAAATCAACCCGTTGATGGGAATCGGCTGTTGGGAATCGAAGAATTCATTGCTCATGATCCGCTTCCCTCCTCCATTCAGCCAGTCCAAAATGGCCGTTTCAAGACCAAATCGTATCGAAGGAAGTTCAAACGGAATCAGTTCTTTCAACTTAAAAAGAACCTCCTCAGCATTTATTCCCCAGGTTTCTCCACTCATACGTTGGAGCGTTTTCACCAAAATTTTCTCAAAATCCTCTCGGTAATCGGGACTGAGTTTGACCAAAGGAGCTGCTTCGCCCCAGCCGACAATCTCCGGATTTTTCGGGTCACAAGCTTTTACCCAATAGACGTCCCTGGTCTTGAGGACACCGCGGGAAGTCCCTGCGTCAAATCGAAAAACAAGAGTCCGCTTGATGTAGGAGAACTGGAGCTTTACTGTATTTATCATGGATTACTAACCAAAAAGAAGAAAGAATGGATTGCGCGAGCCTATATTTGCGCCCGAAAACGATCAACCCGATGGAAATTCCGAAGATCAATCTAAGTGAATACGAATATACACTGCCCGAGGAACGCATCGCCAAGTTTCCTCTGGAAAAGCGGGATGCCTCCAAGCTTTTGCATTACCGCGAGGGAAAAATCGAGCATTTCCATTTTTACGATATTCCTGAACTGCTTCCTGAGGACGCACTTTTAGTGTACAACGATACCAAAGTCATTCCTGCCCGACTGATTTTCCAGCGGGAAACCGGAGCCCGCATCGAGATTTTCCTGCTCCAACCGGTTGCACCCACCACGGTCATCCCGGAAATCATGCTGGCCAAACATCCCGTGATCTGGGAAACGATGATCGGAAATGCCAAGAAATGGAAAGACGGAGAAATCCTGAAGGGACAAGTGCTGGTAAAAGGCCTGAAAGTAGTGCTTTCGGCAAGATTAATCGACCGGGAAATGAAACGGGTTGAGTTTTCATGGGACAATTCAGGAGTTGCTTTTGTCGATTTGGTGGAAGCGAGCGGGGAAGTTCCCTTGCCTCCCTACCTCAACCGGAAACCTAATGAAGAGGACAAATCCCGCTATCAGACCGTCTATTCCAAGAAAGAAGGGGCCGTTGCCGCGCCTACTGCTGGGCTGCATTTTACAGATGAGGTATTTGAAAAATTACGGGCGAAAGGTATTCGGGAAGCAGAAGTAACCCTACATGTGAGCGCAGGAACTTTCCAGCCCATCACGGCTAAGAATGTGCTTGAGCATCCCATGCACAGTGAGCAAATTCAGGTAACCCGGGCAACGGTTGAAAAACTACTGGCTGAAAAGGGAAAAATCGTGGCTGTGGGGACGACCTCCATCCGGACTTTGGAAAGTCTCTTTTGGTATGGAGTAAAATTAGTGGAAGCAAAAGGAGAAGAACTTTTCGTATCGAAGCTTTTCCCGTATGAAAAAAGATCGCGAATCCCTTCCAAGGTTGAAGCCCTTTCTGCCATCCTAAATCTGATGGACAAAACCGGTACAGACACCGTGATGGGCAGCACTGAAATCTTCATTTTTCCGGGGTACCGCTACCAAATCGTCAACGGTCTCATCACGAACTTCCATCAACCCGGATCAACCTTGATTCTGTTGATCGCTACAATCCTGGGCGAGGACTGGAAAAAAGTATATCAAGAGGCAATGGAGAAAGACTATCGCTTCCTGAGTTACGGGGACAGCAGCTTGCTCTGGATTTAATCGGTGGGGTTGCCCAGTTTCTGGATCCCATCCAGCAATTCATGGTAATAAGTACGGCCTACAGGCACCAAATCCGTACCTACTTTTACTTCACGGGGATTGATGGAAAGAATCTCCGACACCTGCACAATGTAACTTTTGTGGATCCTCATAAATCGATCTGAGGGCAGTACCGTTTCGAAATCCTTGAGGATATTTCGGACCGAAAACACCGATTGACGAGTGACCAGGGTGGTGTAGTTTCCATCCCCCTTCAACCACAGAATGTCATCGTATTTCACCTTGACCAGATTTCCGTCATGACGGACAAAGACTGCATCTCGGATCAACAACTTGCTCTCGGGCTGATGGAGCTTTTTCTCACCGTTCCCATTTCCATTTCTCACCAGATCAACCAATAGCTTATTCATACTTCTCCGTGTTTTGGTGTGGAAACTGTACGTGGAGGTTTTTTGTTTTGGATTGCGTTGATAACCTGTCCAATCCGGAAATCAATAAATCTAAAATCCATTCCATTCTTTGATTTCAGGGGATAGATCACGTTTTTTACTGCAATCAACCTATTTATGAAAATTTCCTTTTGCATTTTTTCGGTGATTCTGATTTTGATTTTTTCCTGCGGGGAAAGAGAAAACCCTGACTCCAACCGTGGTCAGGTAAGCATCATCGGAATCGAACTCCAAGCATCCAGTCTACCCGGAGGAAGAAGTCTCGCTACTTTTCAATGGAAGCACGTTTACTCCAGTTCAATGGCAGTGACTTTTTCCGAAATAGGTTCGGGTGAAACATACAGTTTGTCGATCAATCCCAATGACTTTGGTGATCCCTATCGGATCGAATTGCCCTATGGGAATTATGAATATTCCGGTATCTCAACAGGGGGAAATGCCAGCTCCAGCCTCCCGATTACCGTTTCCGGTCAATTGGAAGTAGACAGCGAAACTGAATCGCTGCAATTGGAAGCCAATTCAGAATACGGGCTGTTCACTTTTTCCAAATCCAATCTCAGCGGGGTTCCCAAAATCATAGAACCAACCGCAGGTACGCTGTCCCCTTCTACGGATTTTTACTATGTCTATCTGAAAGGCGGCGAACTTCTAAAAACAGAATTAGCCTTGAACACAGGGAAATCCTTCCGAATTGGAGCGAATTCGATGGATTTCCTCCATCAGCAGTTTCAGCTCAGAAAAGAGCCTTCCGAAACTCCTGCCCTTTTTCAGCCTATTGATTTCGATATCAAATCGGAACTATTGAACCTGGGATCAAATGGCTATCCAGAGGTTTTGTTCCCTTATGAATCGAAGGAACTGCCGGCTTCTCAAAATGAAAGCTCCGGCCTGCAATGGATTCAGGGCCGGCTTTTCTCCATCAATGACGGGGGAAATGCCGCGGAAATCTATGAACTCAACCCGCAGACAGGAGCCTTGCTCAGAACTGTAAAAGTCAGCAACGCAGCCAATGTAGACTGGGAAGATCTGGCAGCGAGTACCACGCACTTGTTTATAGGTGATTTCGGAAATAATCTGGGAATCCGCCAAAACCTGAAAATTTTAAAAATTCCGGTTGCTTCGGTTTTGAACCAAACGGAGGTTACAGCCGAGATATTGGAATTCAGCTATCCCGATCAGAGCGATTTTTCCGGCACCAATGCCAACCACAACTTTGACTGTGAAGCCATGATTTTCTCCGGAAATCAACTTCATCTCTTCTCCAAAAATCTGGGAGATCTGAAAACCAAGCATTACTCCCTTTCCCCTAATTCCGGAAAGCAAGTGGCAGTTTTGGTTGAAAGTTTTGACACCAAAGGATTGATCACCGGAGCGGATGTAAGTCTTGACGGGAAAAATCTGGTATTACTGGGTTATGAAAATAATGGACTAGCCTCCCGGTCATTTATTTGGACTTTTGCTTCGGTTTCCGGTTCGTTTTTCTCGGGAAATGGAAATCAGTTTTTCTTAGGAAGCCCAGCCAATCTGAGTCAAACCGAAGGGATCGCGATGGATTCCCAGCTGGAATTAAAAATTTCAGGGGAACGAATCAGCCTTGGCGGACTGACCGTTCCCCCGAAAATATTTGAGGTAGACTTGGGAGGAATTTTTACTCCTTAACCTTTCCGCATTGCTTTGTAAGCATTGATCAATCCGTTGGTCGAACTGTCATGAGTGGTGACTTCCTCGTCACCGGAGAGTTCCGGGAGAATTCCGTTTGCCAAGACTTTGCCCAATTCCACTCCCCACTGATCAAAGCTGAAAATGTTCCAAACCACACCCTGTACGAAGATTTTGTGTTCATACATGGCGATGAGCTGACCCAATGTAAAGGGATTGATTTCTTTTACCAGAATCGAATTGGTAGGTCGGTTTCCTTCAAAAACCCGGTGAGGGGCCACTTTCTCGATCTCTTCGTCTGATTTTCCGGCTTTTTTCATTTCGGCCTTCACCTCTTCCAGGGATTTTCCTTTCATCAAAGCCTCGGTTTGGGCGAAAAAGTTGGAAAGCAGTTTTTGGTGGTGATCACCGATCGGGTTGTGCGAAATCGCCGGAGCAATGAAATCGCAAGGAATCAAATGCGTACCCTGATGAATCAGTTGGTAAAAGGCATGTTGACCGTTGGTTCCGGGTTCCCCCCAAATGATGGGACCTGTGGTATAATTTACTTTTTGGCCGTCCCGGGTCACGTATTTTCCGTTGCTTTCCATATTTCCCTGCTGGAAATAGGCCGCAAATCGATGGAGGTATTGATCGTAAGGCAAAATCGCTTCTGAAGTTGCACCGAGGAAATTGGTGTTCCAAATTCCGATCATCGCAAGTACCACCGGAATATTGCGGTCAAAAGCTGTGTGGCGAAAATGCTCGTCCATCGAATGGGCACCTGAAAGAAGCTTTTCGAAGTTGTCAAACCCGATCACGCAGGCGATCGGCAAACCGATGGCAGACCAAAGGGAATATCTTCCTCCTACCCAATCCCAAAAAGCAAACATGTTTGCCGTATCGATCCCGAAGGCCTCCACCGCTTTGGCATTGGTGGAAAGGGCCACGAAATGCTTGGCAACGGCGGCTTCGTCTTTGGCTTGTTCCAAAAACCAAGACCTGGCCGTGTGGGCATTGGTCATGGTTTCCTGAGTGGTAAAGGTCTTGGAGGCAACGAAGAAGAGGGTCGTTTCGGGATCCACTTTTTTTAGCGTCTCAGCGATGTGAGTTCCGTCCACATTGGAAACAAAGAAGATCTCCAGATTTGGATTTTGGTAGTGCTTCAGTGCCTCGGTCACCATTACCGGGCCGAGATCAGAACCACCGATTCCGATGTTGACCAGGGATTTGATGGGTTTTCCGGTGTAGCCGAGCCATTTTCCTCCATGAATCTGGTCAGCAAATTTCTTCATTTGGGCCAAGACCGCATTCACATCGGGCATGACGTCCTTGCCGTCCACATAGACCGGATGGCCTTTCCGGTTTCTTAAAGCAGTATGCAAAACCGCACGGTTTTCGGTTTGATTGATCGCCACTCCGGTAAACATATCCTCAATGGCTTCATGCACACCACATTCCCTTGCCAAATCCATCAGAGCAAGCAAGATCCCGTCGGAAATTCTGTTTTTGGAAAAATCCACCAACATATCTTCAAACCGCACACTGAATTGGTCGAATCGCCCGTGGTAGGTGAAATGGGAAGCGATGGTATGGTCTTTATGTTTCACCAAGAGCTCGTTGAGTCTTGTCCAAGCCGGGGTACTGGTTGGGTTAATTGCGTTCATTTTTGGTAATAGGTTGAATGAGGGAAAAGACAAAAATAAGAGTATTCTCCGGGGAATGAAGGAGTAAATTCCCAGAGGTTTCATTTATAAATAAAGAATTAACTAGGTGAAAAGATTGAAAATATTTAGTTTAAAAAAATCTAGTTAGTTCAATTGAATTCTCCCGATTTCCTTCATGCTTCAGAAAAATTTTCTACCCTTTGTTCTTTGCGTATTTGCAGTGATTTCATCCGCCAGAGGACAGGATCGTGTGATCACCAAACTTAACCGCCACTTCATTGAAATCGGGGAAAACAACACCGATTCCTTTTTTTACACCAAAATGGTGAGCGTAACCTCAACAGGTGATACGCTTACGCGGATTTTTGACCTTCAAAACCGAATGGTCAGACAGTCCAAGGTAAACATCAATCCAACGGAAAATTTCAGACAGGAAATCTCAGAAACTTTCGACTCCACCAATCAGCTGATTACCCAACGGATCACCAATCTGGAAAACAGAAAATATGTGGAGTTCCATTACCGAAACGGAGTCAAAAAAGCCCAGGTAATCTCCCATGGAAATGATACGTTTGAGATTTGGCGCAACAACCCGGATAGCCTGTACACCAGTGACCACGATGATTTTGGGCCTGGGTTGGATAAAAAAGTGTGGCAAAACTTTCTGATTAAAAACCTCAGATATCCCTCAGAAGCCAGAAAATCGGGAGCTGAAGGAACGGTAATCTTGGCAATCTTGGTGGATGAGTCTGGCTCCATTCAAGAATCCGAGGTCGCCAATGAGGCTTTTGTCGATCCTTTTTTAGCGAAAGAAGCACTCCGGGTAGTTCGCCTTTTCAAAGGGGAATTTATTCCTGCGATTAACCTGGATGGTCAGCCAGAGCAGAAGTGGATTAACATCCCGATTAGATTCAAGTTGGGATAGTAAAAATCTGAATTAGCCAGGTTATTAAAGAAAAAACCGGTCATTTGGACCGGCTTCCGTTTAGTTTCCCGCTGCTTTGGCGTCTGCTTTTGCTTTCCGCTTAAAGCCTTTGTTGAATGGCCAAGTGTATTCCAGTGCCTCCATTCCCTTATTTAGATTATAGGTGGCAGAATCCGCGTTTTGCATGGTATTTTTCAGGTATTCGGCAAATTCGGAATCATTCATCAGCATTCCCATGGCATTTTCTGAAGATTGCATTTTTGCAGTGATGGCCTGAAGTTCTTTGGTAAGCTGTTGAGAATTCTCAGCCGTTTGTCTCAGACTTGCCATGCTGGCTTGGAGTTCTTTTACCAAGGTGGTATCCGTTACCAGATCATTGAAGAGGTTGCCTTTCTGGTTCAGTTTGGCAGTGAAGGCATTCAGGTCATTGATCATCCGGTTGGAATTGGCTGAGGCACGGTCCAGATTGACCAGAATGGATTTGAAATTTACGGCCAAAGCAGAATCCGTCAAGACTGCTCCAACAATTCCTTCACCATTGGCAATTTTCCCAGTCAGCACTTTGAGGTCGTTGGTAATGCCAACCAGATTTTCATTGTTGACTTGGAGAGTTTCCATCATTTTATCTGTATCCAAAGGCATGACGGCCTCCAGTCTATCCCCTTCCTCTACCGGTGGAAACTCCGTGCTTCCGCCATAGATTACGATGATTTTGTTACCGATCAACCCATCCGAACTGATGGTAGCTTTGGAATCCTTCCGGATAAATTCAGCCACAGACTTCTCCACGTTCATTTCCACTTCCACCTGGGAGTCGCCATAAAAATTGATTTTCCGGACAGTTCCGATTTTCACCCCGGAAAACCAGATATTGTTGCCAGTCTGGAGACCTCCGATGTCATCAAACACGGCCTTGAGGTGAATGGCCTTTACAAATTTCTTTTGCTGCCCTCCCAGCGTCAACACGCCTGCAACCAGGATTGCTATGCCAATGAAGACAAATATGCCAACTATAACGGATCGTTTATTTTCGCCTCTCATGAGTTTATAAAATTATAATCGTAGAATGATTTGATACGCTCATCTTTCGCATGGGGAAAAACTTCCTCAAAAGTACCCATGGCCTTAAACTGACCGTCGAGGAGAACAGCCATCCGGTCTCCCGTTTGCTTAGCACAGGCCAGATCGTGCGTAATGACAATAGAAGAGGTTTTATACTGCTCCCTTACTTCCAAAATCAGATTATTGATGTCCACGCAAGTAATCGGATCAAGGCCAGCTGTGGGCTCATCATACAACATGATTTCCGGATTTAAGATCAAAGTCCTCGCCACACCTATTCGCTTCTTTTGACCTCCGGACAATTCAGAAGGCATTTGGTTGATCGTCTGAGGCAATCCCACACTGTCCAACAATTCCTCAATCCTTCGGTTGATCTCCCCACGGGTTAGATTTTTCACATTTCGGACCAGGGGAAATTCCATGTTTTCCCTAACAGTCATACTGTCGTAAAGGGCAGAGTTTTGGAAGGAAAAGCCGATTTTCAACCTTAAGGCATTCAAGTCTTTGGTTGAAAGTTTGGAAACTTCTTTTCCAAAAACTTTCATACTTCCTTCGTCCTGACGGAGCAAACCCACCATGATTTTGATCAAAACGGATTTTCCTGAACCCGATTTTCCAAGGACTACCAGATTTTCCTCCCGGAAAAGATCCAGATCAACTCCCTGCAACACATCCAAATCCCCAAAGGATTTGACCAAGCCAAGAATCTCAACTACTTTTTCTCTCTGATCCATAGCTTACATTCCCCTGATTGCGTTGACGATCTGAAGGACTAGCAATTCCTCGATGAAGATCAGAAACATGGCCATTACCACTGCAGCATTGGCCGCGCGTCCCACACCTTCAGTTCCTTTGGAAGAGTTATAACCTTTATAGCAACCAACAATTCCAATTGTAAATCCAAACAGAAGAGATTTGATTACCGAAGAAGTGACGTCCAAAAAAGTAATGGAATCAAACACCTGAACAAAAAAAGTGGATAAGCTTACCAGTTCATTTTTGTTGACATTGATAAACGAGCCCATCAAAGCCACAAAGTCCGTATACATCACCAGCAACGGGATCATAAATGTCGTGGCCAAAACACGGGTAACTACCAAAAACTTGAAGGGATTGGTCGCCGATACCTCCATGGCATCGATCTGCTCGGTTACTTTCATTGATCCGATTTCTGCACCGATACTTGACCCGACTTTGCCTGCTGCAATCAGTGCAGTGACCAGGGGACCCATTGCCCGGACTACAGCGATAGAGATCAATGAAGGCAGCCAAGAGGTAGCTCCAAACTCCGAAAGTGACGGTCTGGATTGGTTGGTAAATACGATACCGACGATGAATCCGGTAAGGGAAATCAAGGGCAGCGATTCCACACCGATTCGGTAGCATTGATGGATTACCTCTTTGAATTCGTAAGGAGGAAGAAATACCTCCTGAAAGAAGCGCCTGACAAAATTCCAAGCATCTGCCAGTCCGGTAAAAAACTTATCTAATTTCTTCGAAAGCAGGGGCTTTCTGTCAACTGCTTCTCCAGCCATAAAGATTATCTGAAGTTCGAAAATACGTAAAATTCTCAAAAGGTAGTCACCAACGACTATCCGTTTAGCATTTGATGAAGGTCTTTCTGCAAAACAGGTTTCTCAAAGAAACCCGTAACCCTAGGGTCCATTTCCGCCCTTCTCCGCTCATCGGGTACAATCGACCCGGTCAGGAAAAATAACTTTCCTGCATAGTGGATTTTTTCCAACTCATCGACAAACTCCCAACCATCCATGACTCCTAGATTCAGATCAGAAATGATCAGATTTACCGGATTATCCTTTAGGTAATCCAAAGCTTCCACAGCATTCTCGAAAAACCTCATTTCGATATCCTCAGATACCAAGAAGAATTGTTTTTGAAGAAGCAAATGCTGGATTTTGTCATCATCCAATACAAGAATACGCTGAACGGAAAAGCTATCCATGAATAAAAAAGAAGTTCAGAAAGTAAATTGGTTAAGGCTCGCAATATTCAAATAAACGAAGGAAATATAAAAACTGGATTTACCCTCATGTTGGATTTTCTTAAAATTATCAACTGTCATTTACCCAAGCTTTGCTTAAAAGAGTAGGGATTTTTAGACTAGACTAATCTTTTTTAAGGATCCAAATTCAGTGATGTCAAAAACAGCTTTACTAATTTTAAAATCAATGCTTTATATACCTGTAATTCAACTGATGATTTGGATTTATTCGTACTGATTCGCGGAAAGAATTCATAAAATTCGAAGATTCCCTACACTCATCAGGCCAACTAAATTCCGGCTTATTATTTTCTCAATGATTTATTTATTCGGTTAAGTACTCTTCTAACAACCCATCCATTGGAGGCTTCCAAACCCCATGAAGCAAAAAAATCGCAAAGTCATAAAGGATCGAAATCTGATTTTAAATTAACTTCAATTCTTCCTTAATCCCCTCCCCTATGAAAAAGTTGTTTTTGTCCATTGCGATGCTTTTCTCCGGAATCCTCTTGGCAACCGCCCAATCCACTTACGACGAATCCCTTGCCAAAAAACTCGGAGCGGATGACTATGGAATGCGAAAGTACGTGATGGCCTTCCTCCTTCGTGGAGATCGGGTGAGTGAATACACCCCAGAACAGCGCTCCGAAATCCAATCCGGACACATGGCCAACATCGGCAAAATGGCCGAAATGGGAAAACTGATTGTGGCCGGGCCTTTTTTCGGCAATGATGACCTACGCGGTATTTACATCTTCGACGTGCAGACTCTGGAGGAAGCCAAGGCCCTGACCGAAACCGACCCTGCGATCCAAGCCGGCGTACTCAAAATGGACCTGAAAGAATGGTACGGCTCCGCAGCGCTGATGATGCTTCCGGAGCTGTATCCTAAGGTGACGAAAACACCGATTCAGTAGGCAGTTTGCAGATGTCAGTTTGCAGTGGGTAAAGTCAGAAGTCTAAATTCAGAATGCTGAAACTCGACCAAGAAAATCCTGGTTATGGAAATCTGGGGCATCTGACAGCTCATGGAAAATCTGAAAATCGGGTGCGGTAGACAGGATAAACTATCCTTGATAAAGTTGATCGTTTTTTAAGCTGATCTGATTAAAAGCATATTTTTTGAAGAAGTTTGTTTTAAATCCTTATCAAAATTTCAAGGAAGTCCTCCGCTGGTAAAAAAAGGGAGAATGAACTTTCTTTTGTCAAGTTTTATAACTTTAATTATAGACTGGTTTATACAATCTATCTCTTCCACCTTGATTTTAGTGTTGAGTAATGACCTTTTCCAACTTCTCTTTTTTAGAATCTGAATTCCCCATTCTTTTCAATATTGGGCAGTCTGCTGAATACAACCTTTTCCAAGATGCAGTCACCTGTATTTTTAAAATCCGTCAATTCGGGGAGCGGGTCACGGAGTATCTATTTGAGGAGCATCATTTGGATTTCCCTTACGACAACTCTTTTCACAATCGGATCAAAACGCTGGAGTTTGAAAAGGTGATTCCGCCTCAGGTGAGAGACTTGTTGAATTCGATCAAGCACAAGGGTAATATCGCCGTACACCAAAATAAAGGCAGTCAACGGGAAGCAGAAGAGTTGCTGTTGTCAATGTTTAAGATTGCCCGTTGGTTCTATCAATCCTATTCTGTCGAAAACCAATCACTTGCAGAAATCAAATTCCAGCTTCCTCCCAATCTGGATACCCGACATGCCCTTCATGAACTGGAAAAGGAATATGCAGCTTTGCAAGCCAGTTTCAATCAACTTCTGGAACAGCGAGATAAAACTACGCTCCCTGCCGAAAAACAGGAAGAAATCCGAGTGAGGTCTCAGCAAGCCGCCAGCAAAATCGAGATGTCGGAAGCGGAAACCCGCACACTAATCGATGAACAACTCAGACTGGCAGGCTGGGAAGTGGATACGAATTCCCTCAACTTCAAGAAAAACAAAACCCTCCCCCAACGAGGGAAAAATATAGCTATCGCCGAGTGGCCCTGCGGAGAAAGATGGGCCGATTATGCCCTGTTTGTGGGCTTTGAATTGTATGGAATCGTCGAGGCCAAGAAATACGCATCGGATATTTCCACAGACTTGCAGCAGGCAAAAATCTATGCCGAGCGGCTTACCCAAGATCACGAAGCAACTTTGTTGGGAACTTGGAGTGGGTATAAGGCTCCTTTTCTGTTTTCTACCAATGGGAGACCCTACCTCGAGCAAATCAAAACGAAATCGGGGGTTTGGTTCTTGGATGTACGAAATCCCCATTCCCGATCACGGGCACTTCAAGGCTGGTATAGTCCCGAAGGTCTGATTAAGCTTTTTGAAAAAGACAAAGTAGCCGCAGAAACCAAACTCCAATCCGAATCAGCGGATTTCCTCGAATCAGAATCCGGCCTCGGACTCAGAAAATATCAAGTGGCGGCCATCACCGCGGTAGAACGCAAACTCATTGAGTTTCCCGAGGAGCGTAGAAGTTTGATTACGATGGCTACTGGAACGGGCAAGACTCGAACTATCATCGGACTTTGCTATCGTCTGATCCAATCCAACCGCTTTCAGCGAATCCTTTTTCTAGTCGACCGGACTTTGCTTGCCACCCAAGCCATCAATGCCTTCAAGGACAATAAGATCATCGGGCTGAATACCTTCGCTGAGATCTATGACATCAAGGAGCTGAAGCACATTCTCCCGGAAATGGACACCCGACTGCATTTTGCGACGGTGCAGGGGATGGTCAAGCGGATATTCTACAACGAAGGCGAGGACATCCCGCCGATTGATCAATACGACTGCATCATCGTGGATGAAGCGCATCGGGGCTATTTGATGGATCGGGAACTTGACGAGGCGGATCTGGAATTTCGTGATCAGCGGGATTATGTGAGCAAGTACCGCATGGTATTGGACTACTTCGATGCCTATGCCATTGGAATGACTGCCACCCCTGCCCTGCACACGACAGAGATTTTTGGTTCCGCGGTTTATACCTATTCCTATCGGGAGGCAGTGATTGACGGTTATCTGATCGATCACGATCCGCCTATCCTGATCAAAACCCAACTCGGTGAGGAAGGCATCAAATGGGAAAAGGGCGAAAAGCCTAAAGTCTATGATAAGGAAACCAACTCCATTTTGGAATTGGAGCAACTGGAGGACGAACTCAAGATCGACATCGCCGGATTCAACAAGCAGGTAATCACCGAGAATTTCAACCGAACTGTCATTCAGCATTTGGTCACCGAACTCGATCCTGACGGGGAGGAAAAGACCTTGATTTTTGCGGCAACCGATGAGCATGCTGATCGCGTGGTACAGTATCTCAAGGAGGAGTTTGAAGCCATAGGCGTAGAAGTAGCCGACGATGCCATTCAAAAGATCACCGGCAAATCCTACGATCCCGAGGAGCAAGTGACCCGATTCAAAAACGAAAAGTATCCCAATATCGCCGTCACCGTGGATCTCCTGACCACGGGGGTGGACGTTCCTGCAATTTGCAACCTGGTTTTTCTCCGACGAATCAAATCCAGAATCCTTTACGAACAGATGCTTGGACGGGCGACTCGCCGCTGCGATGAGATCGGAAAGGAAGTCTTTCAGATTTACGATGCAGTGAAGATCTACGAGACCTTGGAGGATTTTACCCAGATGAAACCCGTAGTAGCCAATCCCAAGGCAAGCTTTCAACAGCTTATCGATGAACTCGATCAAATCGAAAAAGAAGACCGACTCAAGCGGCAGATTGAGCAGATCATTGCCAAGATCCAACGCAAACGCAAATACCTGAAAGAGGATAAAGAGGATCGATTCCGGTACAACACCCATGGACAGAATCCCGAGGAACTGATCCAATCCCTGAAATCAGACAGCTCCAAGCAGGCTGTCGAAAAAATCAAATCCATGCCCGGACTCTGGAAATTTTTGGATGAGTTAAAACCTTCGCCTACAGGAACCTTGGTCTCCGATCATGAGGATCGCCTCTACGGAATCGAGCGCGGCTATGGAAAAGGTCAAAAACCAGCGGATTATTTGGATAATTTCGCACGGTTCATTCAGGAAAACCAAAACCGCATCGAGGCATTGAAGATTGTGACAAGCCGCCCTATGGAGCTTGACCGAAAGTCTTTGAAAGAGCTGCTCTTGGCTTTGGATCAGGCAGGCTTCAATGCGCCCATGCTGAAATCCGCCTGGAAGGAAGCCAAAAACGAAGATATCGCCGCGGACATCATTTCCTTTATCCGCACACTTTCCTTGGGGAGTTCGCTCGTCAGCCACGAGGAGCGGATCAAGCGGGCAGTGGAGTCAATCCGAACCATGAAAGCTTGGAACAAAATCCAACTCAAATGGATCGACCGATTTGAACTGCAGCTGCTGAAAGAATCCATTTTGAGAAAAGAAGACTTGGATGCCCCGCCCTTTAATGAGGCAGGGGGATTTGAGCGATTGAATAAATTATTTGAAGATCAGTTGGAGCAGGTGATCGCCCAACTCAACCAAAACCTTTACGCCTAATTAATTACAATGAGTGCTGAGCAAATCGCCAAGAAGCTGTGGGAACTGTGCAATGTCCTCCGGGATGATGGAGTGACCTATCATCAGTATCTGAATGAACTGACCTATATCCTGTTTTTGAGACTTTCGGAAGTCAAGAAGTTTGATCAGGATATTCCCGAGCAGTACCGCTGGACCAAGCTCAAGGAGATCAAGGACAACAAGGAGCTCTTTGACACCTACCGGGATTTGCTGGCCAATCTGGGCACCCTTTCCTCCAATGAGGCAATCACCGAGATCTATACCAATGCTTCCACGACCCTTCGCAAGCCTGTCAACTTGCGGACCCTGATCACCAATATCGATCAGATCGACTGGTTCGAGGACGAGGAACAGGACAAGATCGCGAGCATCTACGAGGAACTTCTGGAGAAAAACGCCGGAGAGAAAAAAAGCGGTGCCGGACAGTACTTTACCCCGAGACCCCTGATCAATGTAATGGTGGAGCTTTTGGCCCCCAAGGTCGGGGAGCGATGGAATGATCCCGCAGCGGGAACCTATGGCTTTATGATCGCGGCAGATGAATACCTCAAGCGAAAGACCGACGACTACTATGCCCTGAGTGCCAAAGAAAAAATGTTCCAAGTCTATGAGGCTTTTTCCGGCTGCGAACTGGTGCAGGATGCCCACCGGCTGGCCTTAATGAATGCCAAGCTGCATGGGCTGGAAAGCAAAATCGCGATGGGCGATACCCTGACCGAACTCGGAAAGGAATTCAAAAACTTCGACGGCGTGCTGGCCAACCCTCCCTTTGGCACCAAGCAGGGCGGAGAGCGGCCGTCCCGGGATGACTTCACCATCAAGACCTCCAACAAGCAGCTTAACTTCCTGATGCATATCTACCGCTCCCTGAGACGGGATACCGGTACGGCACGGGCGGCGGTGGTGCTGCCGGACAACGTGCTCTTCGAAGATAACGACGGGCAAAAGATCCGCCGTGACCTCATGGATAAGTGCGACCTGCATACCGTCCTGCGCCTACCTACAGGGATATTCTATGCGGCAGGGGTCAAGACCAATGTGCTCTTCTTCACACGAGGCAAAAAGGAAACCGGAAATACCCAACGGGTATGGTTTTACGACATGCGGACCAATGCCCCTAGCTATGGAAAGCGCACGCCCTTTACCCGGGAGGCCTTTGCCGACTTTGTGAAAGCCTACACTGGAGGGATCCCACTGGAAGAGGTGAGGGAAGCCTATGCCGGAGAAATCGACGATGCCAAGCGAAAAGCCATAAATGATCCAAGATGGCAGGTCTTTACCCGGGAGCAGATCGGGGCCAAAAACGATTCCCTGGATATCGGACTGATCGAAGATGAGACTATCAGCAAAAACGCCGACTTAGGCGACCCTTTGGCCATCGCGCGGGAAGCTGCTGCCGAATTGGATTCGATCAAAAGAGAATTAGATCAGATAATCGGACTGTTAGGATGAGCGAAGGAAAATTACCGAAGGGGTGGCATCAAAAAAAAATCAAAGAGATTGTTAAATACAAAAAGGGGAAAAAGCCTAGAATATTGGCAAATGAAGAGTTTGAGAACTCAGTTCCTTATTTGGATATACAAGCCTTAGAATTAGGAGAGATCAGAAGATATGCTGATATCGAAAGTTCGAACATGCTTGATACTAATTCCATTGCCATTGTTTGGGATGGAGCTAGAAGTGGATGGGTTTCAAAAGGCAAATATGGAGCAGTGGGATCAACAATAGCAGCTTTAACGCCCGTTGCATTGAATGTGGATTATTTCTACCATTTTTTAAGGTCTCAATTTGAAAACCTAAACAAAAATACAAGGGGTACTGGAATACCACATGTTAATCCAGATATTCTGTGGAATATACAAATGCCAATTGCCCCATTATCGGAACAACAGCGGATCGTAGCAAAGCTGGATGCGGTATTTGAGCATTTGGATCGTGTGCGGGAAAAGCTGGATCGGATACCCGAGTTGCTGAAAAACTTCCGTCAGCAAGTCCTGACCCAAGCAGTAACGGGGGAATTGACGAGGGAATGGAGAGAAGGGAAGGATTTGGGGGAGTGGGAGGAATTACCACTGTCAGAATTAATCGTTGAAAAGCCGAGAAATGGATATTCTCCAAAAGCAGTTGAGTATGAAACAGAAGTAAAGAGTTTAACCTTATCAGCTACAACAAAAGGCTACTTTGACCCAAGCTATGTAAAGTACCTTGATATAGAAAAACCAGAAATCGACTCTCACCTATGGTTGAAAAATGGAGACATTCTAATACAAAGATCAAACAGTCTAGATTATGTCGGTACAGCTGCAATCTACGATGGTGAAGACAATGAATTCATCTATCCAGATTTGATGATGAAACTCAGAGCCAACGATCAGATTGAAACCCAATATCTTTTTTATGTACTGTCATCAAATACTACAAAAGATTACTTCAAAAAGAATGCTTCCGGAACAGCTGGAAACATGCCCAAAATAAATCAGGGCACGGTCATGAATACACCTATTCCTTTTCCAAGATTAGAAGAACAATACCTTATAATTGAAAAAGTTAATTCCCTATTTGAACTCGCCGACAAAATCGAATCCCAATACCAAAGCCTAAAAGCAAAGATTGACCATATGCCGCAGGCGATCTTGGCAAAGGCATTTCGTGGGGAGTTGGTCGCACAGGAAGTGAAGGAGTATGTGAGGGAGATTGGGGAATTGGGGATGGTGGCGGAGGGGGGATCTTTATATAGAAAATAAAAACTAACACCATGAATATTCAAAGAATCATTGTACACGAGGTTCAAAAAGAACCGAACAGAAGAGATACCGAAATTGTACTATCAGATCAATTGATTCCAATAACACCTGAGTCAAGAAGGTTAGTTGAAACCCTCACTAAAAGCTACAATTCAGATAAAATAATTTATGCAATATTCAATTTGGATGTAAGTAGTTACTTCCCTCATAGATATGACCAGTATTTGGAAATTGAAGACTCAGATGATTCTGATTTCATAAATTTGACCAAAGAACAAATATCTGCTATTAAGAGCTTTATAAGTTTAAAGAACTTCGCTAAAGGAGGCTATTTTTTATTTACCGAATACGAAAGTAATGGAATCCAGTTTTATGGAATATTCTTGCTGAGAGATACCGCTGGAAACACTTTAAAAAGGGTGGGAAATACTTTTGAAGTTAATTCTGTAGAGTATTTAGACACTAACCATTTGGCGATGGCAT
>CAYONF010000057.1:0-26350 GCA_964405255.1 uncultured Limnohabitans sp.
CCTTTTTGATCCGGAAAGCCCTCGAGTCTGATGATTTGTCCAGCTTGATTGGGGCGATAGCCTTTAGTTTGGGAGTCGTGATGGTCTACACCTTTTCGACATTGTATCACGCCAGCACCCATCCCCGATGGAAAAGCAAACTTCAGGTCTTGGATCATATCGCCATCTATTTTCTAATCGCCGGATCCTACACCCCTATGGTTTTGGCAGTGTTGAAACCCGATAAAGCCATTTTGTTTCTGTCTATTCTTTGGGGATCAGTTTTAATCGGAACCTTTTTCAAAATCTTCTTCACTGGCCGATTTAAAATACTTTCGGTGGTCATTTACCTCACCATGGGATGGCTGGCGGTATTTTTCTTTCAGGATATTGTGGAAAAAATCTCGTTGGAACCCTTGGTTTGGATCGGGGCAGGCGGGATGGCCTATAGCATCGGAGTTTATTTTTATATCAAAAGTGAAAAGCTGTATTTCCACAGCATTTGGCATGGATTTGTCCTTGCCGGGACAGTCGCGCATTTTGCTGCCGTGTATCGCTTAGTCTAAAAAATAGTCCAAGCAGTTCGACTTGGACTAATAGAATTGAATTTCTATCGAAGTGAAACTTTGAATTCCAAATCTCCCTCTACATCGCCAAGAGGGCGATAACTGAAAAGAAATTCATTTGCATAATAATCTCCACTTATCAATGTGTCAATTTTTCCATTGCCTTTAAACTTATAATATTCTTGCAAGAGAATTTCTCCTTCCAAATACCCAGAAAACTTCAATTCGAAATAGAGTGGATCATTACCACAGAAATTGAAATCAAGATTTTCCGAGTAAGACTTCGACAAATCAAATCCTGCCACAGTTAATTCACACTTTTGTAATCTACCACAACTCATTAAAAACAAAAGGGAAATCAAGACAACTGTTTTTCTCATAGAATAAGAAATTAAAAACTCCGAGCCTCTCGACTTAGACTTTTACTAAATCCTCAATGGACTCTGTTAAATATTAGCATTTTCCCTGTATCAGCATTAATGAGTACCAATACTTCCTCAGATAGAGTCTCTAGGTAATAACAAAATGAACCTAATTCTACATCTGTTATTTTCAAATACAGTTGCTCAGGAAGATCAGTGGTCCCATCATTACACCTATGTGAATAATCTAAAATTTGGAAGGTACTTGGTGAAGTCTTAGACTCGTCACCATATTTTTCGATCAACTGCCCTGAAGCATTAAACTCCCAAGTCAGCCTGGGATCCTTATCATCTTCCCACACTCCAACTAGAGAAGGTTGGCCAAGTGAAATCAACTGAAAAAGGAATACAAGCAACAACGAAAATTTCATACTACTTTAGAATTCTGTGAAATATGAGAAAAGAAACGCAAATCTATTTTATAAAACAAAGGACTTGACTGGCACTGTGGATTAATTTCAAGGCCAAAGACTTTAACCCTGAGATTATAATAAAATGCCTTAATTATATCCTCATTTCAACGATTATTAGCTAATTTGAAACTTGGCTAAAACTGATCAAAAGAAAAATCAATGCAACTCACCATAAAGTTGACTTTTAGAAAACACATTGATTCAATTTTTGTATCAAATCCCTCTCCAACTAGAACCGATCAATGTTTCCTGAAATTGAATACAATCATAATCTTCAAACTTCAGGAGAGGTATCATATTTTTTATCCCTTCTCGAAAATTATCCTCGATATCTTTAGAAGACCTTTGAATAAACAAAACTGGATAAACCAAAAGACATCCTTTATAAGGAGAAAGATCAAAATCCTCAAGACTTTCCATATAATTTCTCTTTATTTCATCATCCAAAGCTATCATCTCAACACTAAGAGATTTATCTGAATATGAAATCTCTACTTCTTCATTATTAGAAACATAAATAAACAAAGTATATCCCGAGTATTTTTTATCCCATTTATTCTGAGGTAATTTCAAAACAATGTTTTCTACAACATTATTGTTAAAATCTTGATTAAATACGCTTTTCCCTAAGTTTTGAGCAGATGAAAATGAAAAACATATGATTATCAAAATAAGAGTTACAAGGGTTCGCATATTTTAAATCTTAAAATTTAATTTTTCCCTAAATCCTGGCTCTCGATAGAATGAAGTATAAATCAGTATGTCAAACTATTTAAAACTTCTAAGTGAAAGCTGCTTACGATCTTCCTCGAAACAGGAAGCGACCAGCAGCCCCAGAATGACTGCAACAAAAATTCTATCTAAACCAAATCTTGGTTTGGTTTGGTTTGGTTTGGTTTGGTTTGGTTTGTAAAACATTCGATTAAAAATTTATTTGACTCAAGAAATTATTTTTGAAAATAAATTCCAAATAAAATCTGAAGAATCTTTTAGCCAAAAAACTAATTACACATTTTCAATTATAAGCCACAGGTATCTGAGTATAAAAAAAGTCCAAGCCTTCCGACTTGGACCTATTTTAAATTTTAAATTCAAAACTTTAAACTTTCTCTACCCATGCCACTCCGGTATCTTTCCAAGCCCTAGAATTGGCGGATTCAATGACCGCTTCACATACTTTCTGGGTTTCGAAGGCATCTCTGAAAGTCGGATGGCAAGGTTCACCGGTCTGCAGGCTCAGGAAGAAATCGGCCACCTGATGGATAAAGGAATGCTCATAACCAATGGAAGTTCCCGGAATCCACCAGCGCTTCATATACGGATGATCCCCATCTGTCACGTGAATGGATCGCCATCCTCTGACAATCCCTTCGTCACTATGATCGAAATATTCCAATCGAGTCAAGTCATGTAGATCCCATCGGATCGAGGCATGCTCTCCGTTGATTTCAAAGGTGTAAAGTGCCTTGTGTCCACGGGCATAGCGGGTGGCTTCGAAAAGCCCCAATGAACCGTTCTGAAAGTGGCAATGGAAAATACAGGCATCATCGATTCCTACTTTTTGCTTTTCTCCGGAACCTACGTGAACGCGCTCTTTAACAAAAGTTTCAGTCACTGCAGAGACATCGGTGATTCCGCCATTCAGCCACATCGCAGTATCGATGCAGTGCGCCAAAAGGTCACCAGTCACCCCCGAACCTGCAGCATCCACATCCAATCTCCAGAGTCCATCACCTCCTTGAGGCAATTCCGGATTGATCGTCCAATCTTGGAGGAAGTTGGCCCGGTAGTGAAAAATCTTACCTAGCTTGCCGGAAGCGACGATATTTTTGGCCAAAGTAACCGCAGGAACTCGACGGTAGTTGTACCAAACGGTGTTTTTCACTCCGGCTTCTTCCACGGCTTTCACCATTTCAGCAGCCTCAGCTACCGTTCTGGCCAGCGGCTTTTCGCAAAGGATCATCTTGCCTGCTTTTGCTGCGGCAATGGCGATTTCAGCATGCGAATCATTGGGAGTACAGATATCCACCGCGTCGATGTCATCCCGCTCGATTACCTTTCTCCAGTCAGTTTCAATGGACTTGTAGCCCCACTGGTCTGCAAAAGCTTGGGCTCGCTCTGCTTTTCGGGAGCAGCAGGCTTGAAGTACGGGTACATATTCGTATTCCGGAAAAAAGTCAGCTAAACGCTTGTAACCGTTAGTATGGATTCGGCCCATCAGACCAGTTCCGATGAGTCCAATTCGGATTTGTTTTTTATTACTCATGACGATTGAATTTGAAATTTGAAGGATTTGAAATTTGAAATTGCCCAATGGCAGAGGAAAGTAGATCTCGAATTTTGAATCTCAAATATCGAATTACCCATTCCAGCCGTGGGCTTCACGTACTTTGATCATCGCTGCAAGGATATCATTCCAGGTTTGCTGCTTTTCCATCACGGCATTGGGAAACATGCAGCCATCCCAACAGATGTGCTGGAAAGCCTTGGTCAACTGACCGTTTTCATCTCTCAGCCAATAGCCGGCATCATGGGCGATGTCCAACAGACCGTTTGGATCAGTAGCCTGGCAGTGTCGCCCAGTTTTGTCGTGGGATCCTGAACCAAACACCGAACCGTCATTTTGAGCGACGTGGAAATCAATCGTCCAAGGACGTAAGGCATTGGTCACGGTTTTCAAAGCCGCTTTGATGGTTTCCCGATCTTTCAGATCTGCATCCGCAGGCAGGATTCGATGCTCTGGCGCATTGTATCCCATGGTGTAAAGAAATGTATGCGACATATCCGCCTGGAAACCGATGTTCGGTCGATCGACCATTTCGAGCAGTTCGACCATGTGTTTCCAACTGTGCATGGCACCCCAGCAGATTTCCCCTTCCGCAGCCAATCTTTCTCCAAATCCGGCAGCCACATCGCAGGCCTCACGGAAGGTTTCGGCGATCAGCTTGGTATTTCCCACCGGATCTTTGGCCCAATCCGAAACACCTGCCGCCGAGTCGATTCGCACAATACCGTAATGTCTTACGCCCAGCTCCTTCAGCTTTTGGCCGAATTCGCAGGATTTTCGGACCATTTCCACAAAAGTCTTCCGTTGATCGGCAGTACCCATGGCAGATCCTGCCCAGATCGGTGCGACCAAAGAGCCGACGTTCAAGTTGTATTTGGAAACCTTGTCAGCAAGTTTTTTGGCTTCATCGGGATTGTTCAGGTCAAAATGCGGCTCAAGCAAGCCCACATCTATTCCGTCAAATTTCACCCCGTTTACTTCTGCCGCAGCAGTCATACTCAGCAAAGAATCAAACGGAATAACCGGCTCAGAATCGGGGCCTTTGCCCACCAATCCCGGCCAGGTGGCGTTGTGGAGTTTTGGGAAATTGTTCATGTGAAAGAGTTATTGGGTTATAAGTTATTGAGTTTATTATTTGTCAACAGTCCAACGTTGACAGTCCACTGTCCACAAACCACTTCAATTTCGGTGGTCTGTGGACTGTTGACCGTTGACTATTTAACTACCAAGTCAGGATTTCTAGGACCAAAGTGCTTCAGCATCACGATGGGATCAGTCTTGGAAAGGTTGGTGATTTTCACCCCAGCCTGTGCAGCCTGCTCGGAGACGAAATACTCGTCGTGGGTCAATTGACCAAATCGAATCAATGCCGGAGTCTCGATATCCCACACGCCCATTTTTCCATAGCCCTGCATCATGATGAAGCCATAGGCGGCTGCATCTTTGATTACTACAGTTTGGCCGGGGAATACGGTCAGCTCCTTGGCGCTATAGTCGTGAGAACGATAGCAAATCCAGCTTTCATGGTATCCCGCAGCGTGCATTTCATTCACGTTATGCACCGGCTTTGGCTCCATGTAATGATTGTCCATCAGGTTTGGATTCACGTTGAGATCCCAGTCGATCATTTCCACCAGAAGCTCGTAATCTCCCCAACGGTTTTTCGGAGTGGCATTCCAAAGCAGTTCTTCCGGAATGATCGCCTCATTGACCAGAGACTGGTACATCGCAAAAATATCAGAGGCCTTCTGGGGCTCATAGGTACACAAGCTGCCCGGTGCATGAAGCATTCCCGGAGGCACATCCCAACCCGTGCCCGGCTGAAGCCGGAAGGCCTGAGAGTAATTGGTAATCTTGTTATCGCCCTTTTTGAAATCTTTTAAACACTGGAGAATGGTCTCCTTGCTGGTACCCGGAGCGATTCCAAAGAAGGTGTAAGGAAAATCTCCCCCATGGTTGTTTACTTGGGGAGGAAAATAGTAGGCTTCCGGCTTCCCGTTTTGCCCGGTCAATTTTCCAAACTCATCCGAAGGGTGAATGTGGTGAGGCAAAGGTCCCATGTTGTCAAAAAACTTGGAATACATCGGCCAGGACTTGTACTGATCCCAAAGACGGGAACCGATGATCTGAGCCCCCAATTCATCGATGGCATCCTTCAACAGGAAAAGCTCGGTTTTGCCACCATCTTCAAAAGCAATGTGGCTGAGGCCTTCATTTTTGCTGGTCAATGGGCCATTTTGGGCAGCTGTGGTAGAAGCAAACCAACGCTCATCGATTCCTCCACGCATGCCACCCAAGGCATAATAATCATCTGGATGGAGTTTGATTCTCCGACCGGGTACGCAGAACGAGCGCGGCACCCAAGTTGGTGTAAGTCTAAGTATTCCTTCGCCTTGTTCAAGGGCTTTTTTTGCTAAGCTCATGTTTTCAGGTTATTTGTTATTGGTTAAATAGTTATTTGAAAATTAAAAGGTTGAAAAATTGGAAAATTCCATAATCTGCCCTTTTACAATTCAACATTCTTAATTCTACACTTTAAATTCTTTTACTTTTTCTCCGGTCAGCACCTCCAACAGCAAATCATAGGTTCGGCTTTCTCCGGGTTCCAAAAGAATCAGCGTACCGTTTTCCCGTGCGGCAGCCTGACCGATGGGAGGATGGGTTGCAGGTTCCAATGCGGTCACGTATTCATTTTTGCCCCAATGCTGCCAATTGATGAGCCAAGGCATTTGGGATTTGGAAAAAGAAATCTTCAAGGCCAAGCCCAATTCATCGTTGGCATAGCCGCAGACGACTTGCTCTTGGGCATCCGCTTTGGGATCGATGAATGCCACATCTTCTCCAAAGGCCGAATGCTCTTCCATCGGAGGCGCACAGCGGGTAAACGCATATTCCCGGTTGAATTCGGTATTGTTCGCATCCGTTGCCTTGGGCTTTTTCTCACCTTGCCAAATGATCCGGGTTCCGTCATCGATCAGCGGCCAACCGCAGTTGATATGGTACAAAATCATGTGGGGTGCTGGAGAATTACCCCGATTAATGACCTGATCTTTGATCCGGATTTCGGCTGAACCGATGTTTCCAGAGATGGTCCGGGTCATTTCCAGACTTGGGCCAAAGGTGGTGGTTTCCCTCACCTTTGCAACAATCTCAAAACTCAAGTCCTGACTGAAAACATCAGGCTGCTTGATGGAAACCAGTTCGGCTGGAGTATTGGAGTAATTCCCGTGAAGGCCCCGGCTGCCTCCTTCATCGGTATTGGGAGGGCCTGCATTGGAAAGCCCGCAAGTGGTCAGCAGTCCGCCTCCAAAGGTGCGGAGCCAATCAATCCCTTGATTGGAAAATGGCTGGGGTGCAGTCATCCCCGCATGGGAAATCCAAGCCAGGCTGTATTCATTGAAAAAAGCATCGAGGATGTCCATACCCCGATCCAAAACCAACTTGTACCGAAGTCCGGTACCGGTATTGATCCAGGCAATCCGAACGCCCCGACCGGCTCCGTTGTCAATAACGGAGGTCTCGATCCCTCCCAACTGCTGGGAATTGGACAGTTTATGCTTCCATTTGGCTTTGTTGGAAAGGTTCATTTTGGGCTTTAAGGACTAGGATTAAACCTATGAAAAAGGCCTTCTGAGACTATCCTGCTGTATGTGGGTAACTCAGAAAAGCGAAGGCATAAGTTAGAGAAATTGCAAAAGGTTAATCTGCCATTGGTCAAAAAATCAGTAAGAAAATCGGATTGCAATTCCCAACTAAGCAAAGAATTGAACAGGACTTTTTGCCAAAAAGACAAAAAATGAAGGCGCAGATTTCTCCGCGCCTTCCTTCTTGTATTAAAAAAACTTTACAGCTTTTTCAGCTGAATATTTTTAAACATCACCTTCATCGGAGGACCGACATGAACCTGAAATCCCATCAAGCCTTTTAACCTCCGGTTTTTGGCATCTTCATCGTGAACCTCACTCATGAGCGTACCATTGACATAGTGCTGCATGACATTACCTTTGGCGATGATGTGAATGGTATTCCAATCCCCTTTTTTGATCAGATTACCCAGTTCCGCCCGATCTCCCAATTCAGAGACAAGGTTCAGACCTTTCCACGCATTCCTTTCAACAAAACCACGTACTTCTGTGATGCTATCCGGCTGGGAAGTAATGCGGGTTTTCTGACCTCGGTAAGCCAAAGTGGTTCGCTTTCGCTCTTCATAATTTTGGCCGGTGTAGCGATTGCCTCCGTCAATGTCAGCCTGATAGCCTCGCAATGCGAAAGGAACTTCGGTGAATCGATCACTTCGGTATTGTACCCCAGAATTACCGGTTTCGGAAATCCAATAATCCAATTTCAGTTCAAAATCTCCAAGTTCTCCACCTTTCCAGATAATAAAGGTGTTGTTTTTCAGAACAGTCTCCGGGGTGATTTCACCTACAATAGCACCGTCTTTTACCGACCAATAAACCGGATCATATTCCCAGCCTTCCAGACTTTTCCCATCAAAAATAGGCTTAAAGTCCGCCTGCTTTTCCTCTGTGGAAAATCCTCCCAGAGCGAAAGCAGCAGCCAAAATCAAGGCTGCTGTTTTCAAATTGATATAGGAAGTGAAGCTCATTTCTGTGCTGTAGGTTGACCTTTATAAACTGCGTGCTCAGGATTCCCGCCTGAAACCAAGTAGGCGATCAGATCCTTCAATTCCTCCTCATTCAATCTGTTGATCAGACCCGGATACATGATGGATACCTCGGAGTTTTTCTTGAGCACCACCGTGTTTTTAGGAACGGTCTTAAGGATATCCGGAGAGAACGGATTCTGGGAGATGTAGTAGTTTTGCTCATCCTCATCTGTCAACCGGCCAACCACTGATCCACCTTCTTTCAATTCCAGTACGGTGGCATGGTATTGCTCAGAGATGGTCTCGCTTGGATTGATGGTCGCATTGAGGATGTCTTTTGGAGAAAATCGGGTACCCAACTGGGTCAAATCCGGTCCGATTGCTCCTCCTTCACCCTGCATGGTATGGCAGGACAAACATTGGGTGGCTGCGTACATGGCCTTTCCTTTCACAAGATCTCTTCCGCTGAGATTTTCAACCAATGGAGCTGCTTCCTCCAAAGTCCATCTTCTTCCCGGACCTTCTGGCTGGACGCCTGTATTGGCGATGTCATTTCCGCTTGCGGTCAGCAATTTTCCGCCAGACATTTCATCATACTTTTCAAATTCTGCTTTATCTACAGAGGCCAGAGCCATTTTTCGGGCACGATCCAGGAATCCGACATAGCTGCGACCACCTTTGTAGTTGGTTAGTGCATTTTTGATCCAAGAGAAATATTCGTCCCGCTGAGCAGAAGTCCAACCTTTGTCGGCTCCTCCGAGAACAGTTGCATAGAAAGTAGCCTGTGCAGGGGGCACATTGGCAAGCATATTGGCGATGTCCATTCCATACTGTGGATTTCTAAACACCAAGTCAGAGGAGGAAGTAAAGGTCTTCTGATAGTTTTCGTCGTCCTTGGCAGTCTTCAAAAGAGCCAAAGTCTTTTCCACGGCATTTGGTGCATCCAGGTGAACCAACAGGATGGAAAGCGAACGATCCAACATGTTGTCATTAGCCGGATAGTTGGGATCCAGATACGCAACCAGTTTGGATTTTACAGATTCGGCACCTTTATCGTGGCGATACAAAATCACTTCAATGGTACGCAACAAATCCTGCTTGTCCTTTGGAGTCAGGGAAGCATAATTGATTCCCATCAATGCGTTCAGCATAGGAGCAGCATCGGCGTCTGTGGCATGGTGAGCCAAGGCAAGCATGGCATGGGTCAGTTTTACCGGATCTTTCTCATCCATGGCCCGCTGCTTCCAGCTGGCTACGGGCTGATGCTCCAATACGACACGAGCCGCATACTGAATGTGGCGGTCCTTGTGATTCAGATTAGCCCAGGCCAATTCGATTCCATCGGCAGGAGCTCCAGCCATATGGTATTCCTCCAGCTTTCTTCTCACCTTGTGTTCCTCTGGCAAATCCTCGACAGTCAAGGGCTTATACTCACTTTCATTAATATCACCTTTGAAGGTCACGCGATAGAGGTCTGAATCCAGACGGCGTCCACCGGTCAGGAAATACATGGCACCGTCAGGACCAATCTCTCCATCCGTCAACGGAAGCGGGGAACCTGAAATAAATTCCTCTGCTGTGGCTTCGTAGCTGGCACCTGATGGAGTCAGGTGGATGGCATACATGATCCCAAAACTCCAATCAAAGGTGTATAATGCCTTTCTGTATTTTGCCGGGAACTTGGCGTTGGTTCCAAACATCGCGTTGGTCGGAGAACCTTGGCCCAAGTTGATCACGGCAGGCAAGTTGTCCGGATAGACAGGAGACCATTTGGAGTTTCCTGTCCTCCAACCGAATTCAGAACCGCTGGTAGCGTGATTGATCCGTGTGGGTCGGTACCAAGGCATCCCAAAATCCCACTCCATATCTGCATCGTAAGCGAAGATGTCACCCACTTCATTGAAGGCAAAATCAAAGGCATTTCTAAAGCCGGCACTGATCAGTTCCCAATCTTTTCCTTCCGGATCTATCTTGGCAATCCATCCTCCCGGGGCCATTCGGTCATTGGCATGTCCTCTTGGATCTTTGATCAGCGGAAACAGGTTGTCTTCATTCCACACTCTCGGTAACCGATAGGAATTCATTTCAGGTACATCCACGTGGTTACCCGCGATCAGATAAATTCCCTTTCCATCTGGGGTGACTTTCATAGAGTGTGGACCATGCTCCCCTTGCTGTCCTTTGAGTTCACGGATCTGGGTGATGGTTTCAAACTGATCATTTCCGTCTAGATCCTGGATTCGGTAGAGTCCGGTAGGTTGGCTAAATCGCTCATTGGGATTATGGTTAACCATCACGTAGAGTGAATTGAAGGCATAGAGCAAGCCCTGCGCATAGCCCATTCCCACTACCGTATCGGCCACATTACCCACAGAAAGCTTTTCTACTTTTGGCTTTACCGTGGAATCTGACCCGACGGGAGGCAATTCCAATCGGTATAAAAAGCCATACTGATCCGAGGTGATCATTCTTCCTTTGTCATCAAAGGTCATGGCTACCCAGCTTCCCTGCTCATTTTCTCCGGGGCTATAGAGGTGCTCGGCCACGAAGCCATCAGGTAGCTTGAGTTTGTCAATTTTTGGATTTCCGGTAAGCTGCCTACCGGCTTCTTCCTTTTTAGAGCAGGCAACCGAAATTGCAAGGACCCCGGCAAAGAAGAAAAAACTCTTTAAAGTGCTTTTGAGGAACATATGATTTGGGATTATTGAATTGCAGGTAAATAAAATTTCATAGGGTTCAATTTGGGGATTTTTTAATGGGTTCAAAAGCCATTCGTGAAGGCTATTTACTTTCTGTCAATTATTCAACCTGAAATATGCATTAGAAAATCTACTACGGTCTCAAACTGCTTTAAAATCAGTCGTTTTACTTCACTTTTCGATCTCACCGTAGCAGTGCTACGCCTCGCTCTCCAAAGTGACTGATTTTCTTGAATTTTGAGCCCTCGCCACAAAATCTAATGCATAATCCAGGTTTAACTGTCCTGCTATTTCCGGCAAAGAAGAAAATAACCCAACACCTTTCAGATCTCAGGGATCTTACCGGATGTCGGGCTATTTGATTGAAGAAAACCAACTTAGAAATAAGGACTCAAATCAGATTCTGCCGCAGGATATGCGTAAAACTTGCTCAGATTCGTGAAAACGTTGTTTCTTGGAACAGCTCCAGCAATTGGAGGATAATAGTAAGCCTGAGGATTGGCAACGATTCGTTGGCCATAAGGAACGATAATCTCCTGAATTCTGTCCGTCCGCTGAATGTCAAACCAACGCTTGTTTTCAAAGGCAAGCTCCACTCGTCTTTCTTTGAAGATCGCCTCTCTCACATCAGCTTGACCGGAGGCCGTGGTGGCACCAAGTCCGGCACGAGTCCTGACCTGGTTCAGAAATTCGACCGCCTCAGAAGTTTTTCCCTGTTCGTTGAGAACTTCGGCCATAAACAACAGAACCTCTGCATAGCGATAGATCGGAAAATTCTGGCCGTGGTTGTTGTGTTGAGAGTGCTTTTTGAAAAACTTCAGGATGTAAGGCAAAGTCTTTGGTACCTGGAACGCACCGGACAAAAACACATATCCGATGGAAACATCTTTTCTTAAATCACCTTCCTCATATGCAGCGATGATATCCGGAGTGGGAATATTATTGCCTTCACCATCAACAGGCTGGGGATTATTGGTTCCCATAAGCGGCTGAAGTTCTGCTGCACTGATCGGTCTAGGCAGCCACTGATAGGTAAAGTTACCCTGTAAACCTGCAGCACCCTCAAGAAACTGGACTTCAAATACTGACTCGGCATTGTTCTTATTAGCAGTGTTGTCAGAAAAAGCAGCCGCATAAGTTGGCATCAGCCTGTACTGACCACCGGTTACCACCGGCCTGAGTATCTGTTCAGCTTCGGCCCATTTTTTCTGGTTGATATAGACGTTTGCAAGCAATGTACGGGCAGCCCCGGAAGTCACTCTTCCTGCTTCCTGAGTGGCTTTATCTTTTAATAGAGGTACAGCTTCTACCAGGTCTTTTACAATTTGGGCATACACTTCTTCCTCAGGAGCCAAAGGCAAGGCCGCTTCTTCTCTGGTGGCAACAGGTGTGAGGTGTAATGGAACACTTCCGAAATACCTCGCTAACTCGAAATAGGCATAAGCTCTCAAAAACAAGGCCTGCCCCTTGATATTTGCCTTGGCAGCCTCGTCGAAAGTAACTTCATCGATCAGATCCAAGATCTGGTTGGTACGGGCTATGATCAGGTAATCCTGTCTCCACTGGTTTAGGACGTGGACGTTTGCAGTGGTTCCATTAGACACTGGCACGGAGAAATCCGCCAAATCTTCCTGATTATCTACCGCTCCGAAGAGTACATTTCGTGCATAGTAGGTATTGTCAGAGTGCATCTCTCCCAACAGCCAAGAACGGTCGTTGGCAATGGTCCTAAGAGGCGCATAGGCGGCATTTACTGCCTGTTCAAAATCCTTTTGGTTTTTGAAGAAGGTGGCAGAACTCAGCTGAGTTTCCGGTACCACCGTAAGAAAATCTTCACAGCTTGTAAGAAAAACGCTCGCTGCAATTATTGCTATGATATATTTTTTCATTGTCATTTTGTTTAAAGGTGAATTAAACGGTCGATTTCCGCAGATTAAAAGGTGATGTTTGCACCAATAGTAATCGTACGTGGAACCGGATAAGCCGACAAATCCACTCCTGGGCTCAAGTTGCCTCCGTCACCCTGACCGTTATTTTGCATACTCACCTCTGGATTGGATCCACCCCAATAATTGGTGAATACCCACATGTTCTGACCTGAAGCATAAATACGAGCGGACTTCACAGATTTTGTAAGTTTCCTGAAGGTGTATCCCACGGTGATGTTTCGGATGGTAAAGTAAGATGCATCCCAGACGAAGTTGCTGTTGTTCCAGTCACGTTCCACACCGGTTACGTTACCTCCACCGACAGTGGTACCGAAAATCCCTTCGCCCGGATTTTCCGGAGAACGGAATCGATCTTTGGCTCTTCTCACCATGTTGAATACACCGTCTAGGTTAGCTGTACTAAAGAGGTGCCTCATGTACAATTGGTTTCCCTCAGAACCAGAAGCTGTAATACTGGCATCCCAGTTTTTAAAAGTGAAATTATTGACGATACCGTACACGAAATCCGGAAATGGATTTCCGATGATAGTTCGGTCATCTCGGTCACCACCGTAAGTGATCACCCCATCACCGTTGATATCCGCCAATTTGATGCTACCTACTGTAGATCTTCCCGGGATTTTCGGAGAGTTGGCCAGATCTTCTGCATTTGCGTAGTTGCCGAGTTTCTTCATTCCATAGAACTGACCGAAAGGCTTGCCTACTTGGGTAATGTGATAATCACCATAGACCCGGTCGATTCCATCGGCCAATTCAATAACTTCATTTCGGTTGAAGGAAATGTTGGCATTGATGTTCCAACGGAAATTTGATGTGCTTACCGGAATTGCATTCACAGCGAATTCATGTCCCCAGAATTTGATCTCCCCGATGTTGTCGTTGTAATTGGTAAAGCCGGCTTCTTGGGGAATCTGAACTGCATAAAGGAGGTTGGTGGTATTCTTGGTGTAGAAATCATACACGAAAGAAACTCGGTCATCCCACAATCCGAGATCCAATCCGATGTCAAACTGCGCGGTAGTTTCCCAGCCCAGATTACTGTTATTAAGAGAAGTAACTGAAGCTCCTGGAATCACGTTGTTTCCAAATGCAACGTTGATGGTGTTGTTCACCAAAGCGTACTGAGTATAGTTACCGATGTTGTTGTTACCGGTGATCCCGTAAGAAGCTCTCAGTTTGGTAAAAGAAATCGTAGAGCTGTTCTTCATGAATTCTTCGTCGGAAAGAACCCAACCCACGGAAGTGGAAGGGAATACCCCCCAACGGTTGTCGGATCCAAATCGGGAAGAACCGTCACCTCTAACTGATGCAGTAAACAGGTATTTGCCTTTGTAATTGTAAGTAGCTCTGGAGAAAATTGAAGTTAAGGTCCATTCTTCTACCCCACTGATGGTACCGCCTCGGTTGATGTTCAGAGCACCTTGGATCGTTGGTAGTCGGTCATCGGCATACGTATCCGCCTGCACTCTGGTACGGTCTCTTCTAAACTGCTGATTGGAGAAACCAGCCAAAATCTGGAAGCTGTGATCATTAATCTTCTTATCATAGGTTGCGATATTCTCATTCAACCAAGAAAAGTCCTGATTTTCATCCCGGATCGAAACAGCAATAGTGGGTATCGCCACGTTGATTGAGTTGGTTGCTGTGGAAGGGTTGAAGAAGAAAAAGTTGGAGTTTCTGATTTCTGCATTAAAGGTGGATTTCAAAGAAAGGCCTTTGATTGGTTTCCATTCCGCATAGGTATTGGCCAACAGGTTGATCACTTTGGTTTCATTGGTGATTTCCTGGGCAGATCTTACCCAGTTTGGATAGGCGAAGATGTTACCGGTATTGGCGGGAAATCTGTTGAAAAATGTCAATTCACCTTCTTCGTCATAGATTGGCATTACCGGCCAAGTATGCAGCGCATTGAATAAAATACCGGTTCCCCGGGTACCATCGGTCTGTGGAGTATTATCTATCACGTAGTTTGGAGCCACATTCACCCCGATATTTACCTTATCAGAAACCGCATAATCGGTATTCATTCTCAATGAAAAACGCTTGTAATCGGTGTTGATTACCACACCCTTTTGATCAAAAATACCGGCAATAACCGCTGTATTTACCCGTTCTTTATTTGAGGTTAATGTCAGGTTGTAGCTGGTGATAGGCGCAGTTTCAAGCATTGCGTCATACCAGTCGTTGTTTTGATCCCGATATTGAGCCGGGTTTTGGAAGACCTCAGGAACCGCAAGCTTTGCATCTTCATAATACTCTTTCTTAAACTGGGCAAATTCTTCGGCGTTCATCATTTCCAATCGGCCTTTTTCAGGCACTTCCTGAAATCCTGTAAACACGTTCAAATTCACGTTAGTCGCACCGGCTTTTCCTTTCTTAGTGGTGATCAACACAACCCCGTTGGCAGCTCTTGAACCGTAAAGCGAAGTGGATGCTGCGTCTTTCAATACGGTGATGTCCTCGATTTCATCGGGGTTGATGGCGTTGATGTCGCCGGTGATCGGAAAGCCATCTACTACGTAAAGCGGCTGGCTACCTCCTGAAACAGAAAGCTGGCCTCTGATTCGGACATTCATCCCCTGTCCTGGACGACCTGTAGTCTGATTGATTTGAACCCCAGCAAGACGACCCTGAAGCTTTTGTGCAACGGAAGAAACAGGCATGTCTTGGAGATCTTTTCCGTTAACTGACTGAATCGCCCCGGTGAGTTCTTTTTTGATCTGGCTACCATAGCCCACGACCACTACTTCGGAAAGGTCTGAGGTGGACAAGTCAAGCGTCACGTCATAGACCGTCTGGCCTCCAACAACTGGAACTTCCTTAGTGGTATACCCAACAAAGCTGATCACAAGGATCTCGCCTGAGGCCGCATTGATCGTATAGTTACCATCAATATCAGTCACAGTGCCTCTCTGCGTGCCCTTGATCAACACCAAGGCACCGGGAACCGGCTCTCCTTCGGAGGTGACTACACCCCGGACAGACTGGGTCTGCCCGAAACTCGAAATGCTTATGCAAAGCATAAGCAATAAAAACCCGAAGAGCCGGATTTTTACTCTAGATAGATAGTGGTTATTCATATGAACGGGTTTAATGTATTTGAATAATTTTCACTCAATTACATCAATCCCTTTTCAGACTCTATCCTGTCGAATCCTGTTTAATATCCAGAAAATCAGCGAAAAATAGCAGGATACGGCAGGATACTATTTTTTAATCCAAAAGCTAATTGATAAAAAAAGATGAAATCACCTTTTCCATTGCCTTATCCAAAAATTCAGGACAGGACAGGATAGCTTATATTTTTTTATTCATTATAAAATCTAAAAAACCTATCTAACATACTCCCTATGGATATATAATAGCATAGGTTTAGGCTATTTAAGTTGATTAATGAAAACAATCTAACTATACTTCGATCTCAATTTTCAAAACCCAATGCGCACTTCTATTTCCAATCTTTGGCTTTCGATTTCGATCCTTTCCACCCTGTTTTTTTTCGGTTGCAAACCCGACAAAACGCTCGAAATCCGCAAAAACTCCCGCATCACCTTGGTCGGAAACAACCTCGGTTCACGAATGCAGGAATATGGGCTCTTCGAGACCGAAATGCATCTCCGCTATCCGGACAGTACACTTTTCATACGTAACCTGTGCGATCCGGGCGATACCCCGGGATTCCGGCCCCGGTCCGGCACCAATGACCCTTGGGCATTCCCCGGCGCAGAAGAATTTCAGACAGAATATGCCACCCCATCAGGGAGTGAGGGATTTTTGGAAAAACCTGACCAATGGCTGACCCGGCTTCAGTCGGATATCGTAGTGGGATTCTTTGGATTCAATGAGTCCTTTCAGGGAAAAGAAGGCCTGGAAAACTACAAGGCTGAACTCGAGGCTTGGATCCAGCATTCCAAAGCACAAAAGTACAACGGCAAATCAGCACCCCAGCTCGCTTTGGTTTCACCGATTGCCTTCGAGGATCTTTCGGCCACTATTGACGTCCCGGATGGAAAAAAAGAAAATGAAAACCTGAAGCTCTACACGGATGCCATGCGAGAATTGGCTCAAAAACATGAGTTGGTCTTCGTGGATGCATTTACTCCAAGCCAAGATTGGTATGCTGAATCAGATGAACCCCTGACCATCGACGGTTCCCAGCTCAATGAAAAAGGCTATGAAAAGCTGGCCTTCCTATTAGCGGATAAGCTTTTTGGAAAAGAAAACCGAAAAGCTGAAGCCAACCGCGACTTGATCCACGCTGCTGTGATGGAGAAAAACTGGATGTGGACCAATGATTACAAAATCCCTAACGGAGTTCACGTGTTTGGTCGCCGATACGATCCCTTTGGACCGGATAACTACCCCTTTGAATTGGAGAAAATCCGTCAGATGACGGCCATCCGGGATACCGCAATCTGGGAGGCTACGGCCGGAAAAATTAAAGACCTGGCTGCTGCAGATGCCAAAACCCGGGCACTCCCTGAAGTAGAAACCAATTACAATCCGGAAGCAAACGGAAGCCTGGAGTACAAATACGGAGAGGACGCATTAAAAACCCTAAAAGTACCTGATGGCTACAAAATCGAGCTTTTTGCCTCTGAAAAAGAATTCGCCGACTTGGCCAATCCCGTTCAGCTTTCCTTTGATAATAAGGGTAGACTTTGGGTGGCCACCATGCCAAGCTATCCTCATTATCGACCGGGAGATAAAAGACCTCAGGATAAACTGATCATCCTCGAGGACACCGACAATGACGGGAAGGCGGATAAACAAACCACCTTTGCTGACAATCTCCACATCCCTGTGGGCTTTGAAATCGCACCCGAAGGGGTCTATGTTTCCCAGGGAAATAATCTGATTCTCCTGGTGGATGAAAACGGAGACGACAAGGCAGACCGGAAAGAAGTGCTTCTGAGCGGCTTCGACGACCACGATACGCACCACGCCATTTCGGCTTTCACCACCGATGAATCGGGAGCGATTTACATGGCGGAAGGAGTTTTCCTTCATACCAATGTGGAAACTTCCTACGGACCCGTCCGTGCTACCAATGGAGGTTTTTACCGCTACGAACCCAAACGTCACAAATTGGAGCGGGTCAATCAGGTCAATATTCCCAATCCTTGGGGAATTGCCTTTGACGCTTGGGGTCAAAACTTCTATGCGGAGACCTCCGGCCCAAATGTCAACTGGATGCTCCCCGGATCCACTCTGCCACGCTATGGGAATTCCAATTTCAAAGGTCCTAACCTGATCGAGAAGGACCACATGGTTCGTCCTACTTCCGGGTTGGAATTCATTTCCAGTCGTCACTTTCCTGAGGAAGTACAGGGAGACCTGATTATCAACAATACGATCGGATTCTTGGGCACCAAGCAGCATCAGGTTTTTGAAGATACAGTGGGCTTTACCACCAAGTGGAGACAGGACTTGGTCGTATCCAGTGATCGCAATTTCCGACCAGTGGATATGGAAATTGCTCCGGATGGTTCCCTTTACATCGTCGATTGGCACAATATCCTGATCGGCCACATGCAGCACAATGCCCGCGATCCACTCAGAGACCATGTCCATGGTAGGATTTATCGAGTGACTTATCCTTCCCGACCTTTGGTCTCTCCTGCGAAAGTAGCCGGAGCCAGCATTCCGGAACTCCTGGAAAATCTGAAGCTTCCGGAATACAGAACCCGCTACCGAACCAGAAGAGAACTCCGGGGTAGAGATAAAAACGAGGTGAATGCTGCTTTGAAAACTTGGGTGGCCGGGTTGGATAAAAACGATCCCAACTACGAACATCACCGACTCGAAGCTCTTTGGGTGACTTGGGGAATCAATCAAGTGGATCAAGACTTATTGAAGCAACTTTTAAAATCTCAAGATTACCGCGTCAGAGCTGCCGCAACCCGAGTGGTTCGCTACACCGGCCATCAGGTAAAAGATCAGGCTGAACTCCTGATGGCTTCGGCCAAAGACCCAAATGGACGGGTAAGAATGGAAGCAATTGCCGCGGCTTCCTGGCTTCCTCGGGAAATGGGATTGCCGATTTTGGCAGAAGCTGAAAAGCAACCTAAGGACAATACCTGGATTCCGCGAACTCTGGAAACTGCCGTAGCACACATCAATGGCCTCTCTGTAATGGAGAAAAAAGAAGAAGACATCAAATCTTCCCTGACGGGTTCGGACCGTGAACTCTTCGTCATGGGTAAGGAAATCTACGCCCGGGAAGGCTTCTGCGGCACCTGCCATCAATTAGACGGAGGTGGCTTGACCGCTTCCCAATTTCCTCCGCTTCGAGGTACCCCTTGGGTAACCGGCAGTCCGGAGCGTCTGATTAAAATTGTGCTGAAAGGCATCATGGGGCCTATCGAGGTAGCCGGAAGAGAATATCCGGGACAGGTTCCGATGACTCCGTATGAAGGCATGCTCAACGACACCGAGATCGCCGCAGTGTTGACTTATGTGCGTAATTCATTTGGAAACCAAGCGGCTCCAATTTCTCCCGATTTGGTCAAGACCGTACGGGAAGAAGTGAAGGGCAAGGAAGGATTCTGGAGTCCGAGTGAGTTGCTCAAGATGCATCCGATGGAAAAATAAGGGTGAATTCCTTTGATGGATGTCCGATGAAACTTCTTCATTCGACGTTCGGTGTTCGATATTCGTTATTGAGTTATTAATTTCTAGCTATTCTCGCCCCCGTTAGTGTCCGCACTAACGGAATCCGATAGGTTGGAATACGGAAGTGGAGACACTCCCTTGGGCGAATGTGAATCACTGATAAGTTATTGGTGGGTTTGGTTTCAGACCATTCCACCAATACTTTTTATAAAGAAGACATTACAAATTCAGGTTTGAGAACACCCTTCCAATCGTAATTCTAAAATCGTAAATCATTAATTATGAAACCCTTATTAACCTTTGCCCTATCTGCAATCACCTCGGTTTCATTTTCCCAATCCAAAAACCTCCGCTTCGAAAAGCAGCAAATCGCCTACGAAAGCTATGAGTCGGTGGGGATCCTAGACGTGGACAAGGACGGGGTTCCGGATTTGGTATCAGGGAGCTATTGGTACAAGGGACCCAAATTTCTGGACCGCTTCCTCATCGGTCAGGTGAAGCGGTATGGGGAGTATTACGAGGATTTTGCGACGATCCCGATGGATGTCAACGGGGACGGAAATATGGACTTCATCACCGGAGGCTGGTTTGAAGGAAAATTAACCTGGAAAGAAAACCCGGGAAATGGAAAGGAATGGACTTCCCATGTCATCGCTGAGACCGGAAATATCGAAACCATCCGTGCCTGGGACATTGACGGTGACGGTACCCTGGAAATCGTCCCAAATAACCCGAGAAAACCCTTGGCTTTCTACAAATGGGTCGCTCCCAATCAGTTTGAAAAATACGAAGTCTTCGAAACTCAGGGCCACGGCCTGGGCTTTGGCGACATCAACGGAGACGGATGGGGTGACATGGTCAGTGCCTTCGGCTGGTATGAGGCTCCGCCCGATTTGAGGTATGGAGAGTGGATTTTTCACCCCACTTTTGAATTGGGTGATGTAAGTATTCCGATCATTGTGACGGACTTGACCGGGGATGGATTAAACGATCTCATCCTAGGCAACGGCCACAACTACGGCCTTTTCTGGATGGAGCAAAAGCGGGATGCCGAAGGAAAAATCAGCTTTACCAAACACGACATCGATCCTTACCACGCCCAATACCACGTGCTGGAATGGATCGATCTGGACGGAGATGGCAAAAACGAATTGGTCACCGGCAAGCGCTACCGTGCTCACAACGGAAAAGATCCCGGGGGAAATGATGAAATCGGACTTTATTATTTCAAATGGGATGGCAAAACCTTTGTCAAAAATGTGATCAGCTACGGGCCTTTTGGAGAGGGCAAAGGCACCGGACTTTATTTTTCTACCGGAGATCTGAATGCAGATGGAAAAATCGATATCGCTGTGGCTGGGAAAGACGGGTTGGCGGTGTTTTTTCAGAAGTGAAACTGATTTTCAATGCTTTAACATGAAAACTGCTTGGTAAAAACTTTTGTACGTCCAAAACTCTTTATATTTACACGTACAATCAAGTTGACCATGGATACGAAGCTCACGCTCAAATTGGACAAGGACATTATCGAAAAGGCAAAAGCTTATGCCTCGGATCAGCAGGTTAGCCTTTCTAAATTGGTTGAAAACTACCTGAATTCCCTAACCTCAAATGCGCCCAAAGGGGAAGAAATCACCATTTCTCCATTTGTAAAAAGCCTGACGAATGGTTCCACTATTCCACCAGACTATGATTACAAGAGGGATTACCAAGATTATCTGGAGGAAAAATACCGATGAGGAAAATCTTTTTAGATACCAATGTCATCTTGGATCTTTTGGCTGAAAGACACCCATTTTATGATTCAATTGCTAAAATTGTGACACTTGGTGATCGGAAAGAACTTCTTTTGCTTACCTCTCCAATATCTTTCACTACAGCGGAATATGTCTTATCCAAATTTGAATCAAAGACCTCTTCCCTTCTAAAGCTTCAAAAATTTTCAATTCTTTGCCGGATCGCAGATGCCAACCAAGAAACAATAGATAAAAGTCTATTTTCCGAATTCAGAGATTTTGAAGACGCGGTCCAGTATTTCTGTGCACTTCAGGCAAACTCTGATTTCTTTTTAACCAGAAACAAAAAGGATTTTAAGCAATCATCCTTACCGATATTGACTCCTGATGAATTTTTATCCTACTATAAAAGGTAGGATTGAATTACTTGAAACAACTAACCAAAATCAATCGTGACCCTAGCCGAAGCCAAAGCCCGATTCGATTCAGGAGAGGTAATCCCTCCTACTGATCCCGCATTTGCAGTGGTTATGCCAATCGTTGGTGAAACCTTGCGACTGATCGGCAAACTCAATGCAAGCGGTGATATCGCCGAAGCCCGAAAAATCTTGGGTCAAATCTTTGGTCAGGAAATGGACGAAAGCACCACAGTTTTTCCTCCCTTCACCACCAATTTTGGACGGTTTACCCAGATCGGCAAGCAAGTCTTTATCAATCATGGATGTTCTTTCTTGGATTTGGGAGGAATCACAATTGAAGATAATGTGCTCATCGGTCCGCAGGTCAAACTCGTGACCGAAAACCATCCTCTCGATCCCGCAACCCGAAAGGGCCTGATCACCAAACCGATTTTGATCAAGCGAAATGCCTGGATCGGGGCAGGTGCAACCATCCTTCCCGGCGTGACGGTGGGAGAAAATGCTGTAGTGGCAGCCGGGGCGGTAGTGTCCAAAGATGTGCCCGACAATACCGTGGTGGGCGGGATTCCTGCCAAAGTCCTTAAAACAATTGATCCTTGACAATTGACTCAGTTAATACCGTGCGCAACTAAACCCCATCTTACAGTAATTAATTTTTTTCAATCATTATTTATTGTTTTTCAATAAATTTTTACTGACTTTTGAAAAGTCAAATCAATACATCTATGAACACTCTCAAATCCCAATGGAAAGAAAAGTGGGTGAATCAGCCTTCGTTGATGCTGATCACCGTGATCATTTGGTCCATCTTTATCGGACTTTGCATTCAGGCCGGAGCCTTGCTTTTCACATTTATCTACAGCCTGTTTAGGCCGATCGTAGCCCAAGACCTTTTCGAAGGGCTCAATCTGTCTGCTTTGCTGGAAGCCAATCCCTGGTATTACGGTGGCGTCATCTCTGTCATCCTGTACATTATGGGCCAAAAGGCCTACCTGTTTTACCTCATGATCCGGGTTTTTCTCAAAATCAACTTGGTCCATCCATTTAGTCAGGAAGTTTCAAAACTGATTTCATCCATCAGCTATGTGGCTTTTCAGATCGGTGTGGCGATCATTTTTGCCTCGGGAATCTTCAAATGGATGGTAAAAAGGGGCTATGAATTGGATCGAGTGCCCCAGCTAGTGGGTGGAGGCTTTGAGTTTTTGCTGATGGCCGCACTGCTGATTGCGATCGGGATGGTGTTCAAGCGAGGTGTGGAGATTCAGGCTGAAAATGAGCTAACTGTATAAACGCATCGTCATGTCACCAAAAACCGACCTCGTCATCAAGTTTCTCCATGTGATCTCCTGGATCATATTTATCGCACTGTGCTATCAGGCAGGAGCCTTGCTATTCAATTATACCTTTATGCAATTCCGGGTTTTTCCCCCGGAAAATCAGTATCTACTCCTGGACTTGACAGAACTCTTTGCCCAAAGTGAAGGCTATTTTGGACTGCTATTCGGTTTGGCGATTGGAGTAAATGCGCTGAAGGCATTTACCTTTTACCTGATCACCCTGATTTTTCAGTACCTGAATTTGCACAAGCCTTTCAGCCAGGAAATGTCCAAGCTGATTACCAAGATCAGCTATTTCATCCTCGCTGTCGGAATTGTGGGAGCTATCGCTCAGGGAGTGACTCAGGAACTGGCTAAACAGGGCTATCCGGTCGAAAATGCCTTTGCCTATTGGAGCGACTATTCGGCATTCCTGATGATGGCGGCGGTTGTTTTTGTGATTGCCCAGATCTTCAAAAAAGGGCTTGAATTGCAAGCTGAAAGTGATCTAACTGTCTAAAACATAACGTTCGAAAAAATGAAACTAACCAAGATTTTACTTTGGACAACATACATCATTTTGGTAGGGAGTATTGTTGCATCTGGAATATTTGGATTCTTTTTTGTGAAAAATGGATTCGACGCTCAAAACTTTGAAAAAGGGAGTTTGGAAGGTGTGGTCTCAAAAAAGACCACTGGGGCCTTTAAACTACCAATGAACTTGGAAGTCAACTATTTCCTCCGAATAGAGGATGGCCAAGTCTTGGTTGACAACTATTTTTTCAAAATCCAAAAGAAAAGTATACCTGATTCCTTTTTGGCAAAGGTGGCGATCCCAAAAACTGACTATCCTGTCCCCATCGAAGACATCTTCTATTCTATGCCAGAATCGGATAGCTATCTGTACATCAAAACAGATTTTTTAACCATTGAGAGCGCGCTCAACATTTGGAAAATTTACTTTCTCCTAACTTTCGTATCCTTGGTTGGAGGAATTGCTATGGTTATCCTATTCCTTCAAAACTGCGACAAGGGAAATTTCTTTATCCCCCAAAATGCCGTCTACCTACGTGCGATTTCCTATTTAACCATAGTTTTCGGCTTGTTGGACTATGGAGCTCAGTGGCTGATCTACCAAAAAATGAATTCCCAAATCGAAAATACATTTTCTTTCTCTTTGAATTCTGATTTAGAGTTTGATTGGAAATACCTCATATTTTCCCTCTTTTTGGTCATTATTGCCCAAGCATTTACCGAGGGCACCAAGCTCAAAGAGGAACAATCCCTAACCATCTAAATCATGCCAATAATCGTCAATTTGGATGTCATGATGGCCAAGCGGAAAATGTCTCTCAATGAGCTTTCCGAGAAGGTGGATATCACGCTTTCCAACCTGTCCATCCTGAAAACCGGGAAAGCCAAGGCCATCCGGTTCAGCACGCTGGAATCCATCTGTCAGGCCTTGGACTGTCAGCCGGGGGATATTTTGGAGTTTAGGGAAGAGTGAAGGGAAGTACGATTTACGAGTCCGGATGAAGAATTGAAGTCTATTCCCTGAAGATACCAGACTTCACTTCTTAACTTTAAAGAATTCAAACTTCGCCTTTCCATGGATGAACGTTGAACCCTGAACCTAAAACGGATAACCAATTAACTTTTAACACTTAACCGCCCATGAATCCCCAAGTCGACCAATTCTTCCTCGAAGGCTGCATGCGTTGCCCCAAAGGTGCCACTCCCTCCTGCAAGGTCCACCGATGGACACCCATTCTGGAACAAATCAGGCAATTCCTCCTCGAAACAGAATTGGTCGAAGAGCGAAAATGGGGCATGCCTACTTACACCCTCAACGGGAAAAATGTCATCATCCTCGGAGTGTTCAATGACTCCTGCGTGATCAGCTTCCTGAAAGGAATCCTGATTGAGGACGCTGAAGGCCTTTTGGAATTTCCGGGTGCCAATTCCCAACAGGCCAAGGTGATGCGCTTTACAGAGCTGGAGCAGGTAAATCCCCGCTCCCAAGCAATCCAAAACTACATCCGCCAGGCGATTGATTTTGAGAAAAAAGGTACCAAGGTCGAAGCTCCAAGGCAGACTGGTACTGAAATCCCGGAGGAGCTTTTTGAAAAATTCAGGGAGCACGAAGGCCTCGAAAAGGCATTTTTTGCGCTCACTCCCGGCCGACAGCGAGGGTATCTGATTCACTTCACCGGAGCAAAGCAATCTGCCACGAAGCTGAGCCGGATCGAGAAATTTGTCCCCAAGATTATGGAAGGAAAAGGGATGCTGGATTGATTTTTACCACAGAGGTCTCGGAGGTTTTTTAAGAGGACACCAAGAAAAGTGATCAGTTTGCAGTCTCAGTAGTCAGGACTGTAAACTGAGACTGCCAACTGACCACTCTATAACCTTTGCGCTCTCTAAATTATCCTAGTGTACTTTTCGGTTAAAACCATCACTTCACCTCCACCACAAACCGCACATACCGCGTCATCGGATGCACGCCATTGTCCTTCACTTCGGCAATGACATGGAGTTGGCCGGTGGATTGGGAATCCAAGCTGACCTGTACTTGATTTCCAGTCGCGATTAGGTTAGCCTTTCCCAAATAGGTTCCCACTTCGGGATAAATCCAGAATTTCGTTTCCACCTGATCCCCGTCCGGATCGCTGGTCTGAACTTCCAGGTTCAAACTTTCCCCGGGTTTGGCGGAAAGAAGGGTCTCTCCTACCGCTTTGACTACCGGCGGATGATTGGCATCGGCATAGTCCATCACGCACCAGTCAGCCCGAGCGGCAAAGTCCTGCTGAATGGCCTCGACCCAGCGGATTTGGGGATAGGTGGCGTCCAAGGTATCGGTAAATGGATTGTAGTCCAGCACTCCTTTTCCGTCTTCCCAGCGATTAGGCTGCTCAGGGGACTGCACGAGTCGACCACCCCAACCGCCCCACTGAGGCTGATTGAGGTTATCCAAACCCACATCAATCAAATGCAAATAGGCCGGAGAATCGCCCTCAGAAATAAAGTCGTACACTCCAAAAGTCCCCCACTGCGCATTGACCAGCTTGGTGGGATCGCCGTGGATGTGCTCGTCATCTCCTGCCTGCACCTGCCCGTCTCCATAGCTGTAGTATTGCTTCAGCAGCGGGCCGTGGTGGTTGATGATTTCTTCACCCATAAACTTCCCCTCAAAGAGGTAGTGCTGCGACTCCGGCACCGCCCGCTTCCAAGGGTAGGCAAAGCACCAAAACTGACTCGAATTGTAGTAAATCTTCAGATCCGGCCAGTTCGGAGCGATGTACTTCCGATAGGTCGCGTCCTGATCGAGGATGGCGTAGAT
>CAYONF010000058.1:0-25944 GCA_964405255.1 uncultured Limnohabitans sp.
GCCCCAGGTAAGGTAATATCCCCATTTCCATCCGAGTTCGGGCATGTACTCAAAGTTCATCCCATAGACCCCGACGATAAAAGTCAGCGGCAGGAAAAATGCCGAAAAGATGGTCAGAAGCTTCATGACGTCATTGCTCTTTTGGGCATTGAGCGAAATGTGGGTGTTCATAATGGAATGGGCATCTTCGATGACTTCATCCAACTGCAGCATGTAATTGACGGTGGATTCTTTGATATCCTGAAGGTTGGAGAGGTAATCCTGCTTGACAACCAGCTGATTGAGCACGGTCTGGGAAAGCTGCAACAGCTTTCTGCAAATCCGGGCTTTGGCTTTTTGATAGTACAGGTGTTCGATGGAGATTTTGCCGTGTTTGCTCAGGAAGATTTCTTTTTCGTTTTCATCCATCTTATCGCTGAGCCATTGCATGGGGCTTTCAAACGTCAGGATCATTTCCTGGATAATGGCCAGCATCAGTGCTTCGGATTCTTCAAATTCCTCGGTTTTGAATTTTTCCAAGAAGGAGAACGGCTTTTGGTGAATGGTGATCAATCGGTTTTCATTAACCAGGAATGCGATTTTATTACTCAGTTTGGTGACAGTGGCATGGTTCAGGTGTGGTTCGACGGAATAGGCCCTGAGTATGACAAAGGTGAAATCCCCGTGCTTCTCCACCTTGGGAAGGTGGCCATGCTCCAAGGCGTCCTCCAGCAAATTGAGGTCAATCTGATACGGTTCGATGAGTTCGAGCAGATCTTTGGGCTTGGGTTTTTCTAGGTCCAGCCAATCAAATTTTCCAAAGGATTTTTTGAACTGAGTCATGGGAAATGGGCTAAAATGGGTAGGCTTGAAGCAGAAGAAAATTCAGGATTGACAGCTAAATTTCCGGATTTTCATTTCAAAACCACGCTGAATATACTGGACTTTTTCCTGAAAGGCCGAATCCTATCTTCCAAAAGAGAAGCCAATTTTGTCAGCGAATCACCTGATTCAGGCTTATGCGAAGGATTTCTCCCATATTTCGGCAGGCCAGAAAGGCTTCATTTTTATAGTGCTTGGCCAATTCGGTTTTCAGGAGGTCGACATTTTCCTGGGGAGCCAATTTATCGTGCTCCATGCAGCGGAGGATATCTTCGATTTCCTTATGGGAGGACTTGAGTCTGGTGGCGATCAGGGCCCGTTCTTCCCGCTGATACTGTCGCATGGACTCCGGAGTGATGTACCGCATGCCCAGCTGAATGAGTGCGTTGTTTTCTTTGAAATATTGAGGAAGGTAAATCGACTTTTTCCCCTCATAACTCTGCTGGTCAAAATCAATTGCCCGAATTCGGTAATGGGTTTCTTCAAAGTCCGGAGTCACATCGATCACAAAATTGGAAGAGTGCATGTCCCCGAGCAGGCGGACAAAGCAGCGCTCATTGAACTTGACAAATTCCTTGGCCAATCGAATGGGGTTCAAATGGGGATCCTCCATGTGGAGTTTCATGAATTTCTCCCCGGGGATTCCCGCGATGTGTTCCTCGATCAGGGTGTTTTGATGGACAAGATAGGAGATCCGGTTGGGGGAAAGGAGGTGTTCCAATTCCAATCCGTAAACCCGCGAAGCGTCCGCATTTTTGATGTAGAAGTAGTCGAAGTTGTCGTTGATGCGGTTGACGATCCGCACCCGAAAAGGCTGGGTATTGCCGTAGATGCATAAGTCGATCCGGTCGATAAACAGGTGCTCCATCACACTCATGTCTCCGCCGGCCTTTAGCAGGGCGTAAATCTTCTTTACGTTTTGGTGGATTTCCTCCCGGTCACTTTCTGCATAAAAGACCGTTTCCCAAAGGGTGTCTTGGTCCTTGGAATCGTACAGCGCAATCGAACTCGTGTAGCGCAGGAGTTCGTGGTAATGAATGGGAATATCGACTTCGCGGGAGTATTTGATCAGGTAGCGTCTCAGTACCGAACTGATGGGGTAAATGAGCTTTTTCCTACTGATCAAGGCCATGGGTTATAGCTTCACGTGCTGGTTTTTCTTCAGGTTCCGGTCGAAAATAAAAGGCCCGAATGGAAGAATGGAAGCCACCAAGGCAAAGAATGTCCGGCCAAATTCCCACTTCAGTTTTTGGGAAGTAGGGAAAACCGTATAGATGTACAGGATGAATAAAATCCCATGTGCCCAGCCGACATAAGTCACCGCCAGCGGCATGTCCAAGACGTATTTCATGGGCATGGCAATTCCCAACAAAATCAAAAAAGAAAGTCCTTCGATCAAACTGATCCATTTAAATCGTCTGGCCCATTTGGTTTGTTCGGCGTTCATTTGGGGGAGGTTAGGTTAAATAGAACCTGCAGGGAGGTCCAGAGTTTCTTTTTGAGGTTTTTATCTTCTGCAATCACGCTCAGGGAATCAGCGAAAAGGTATTCGGTTTCATTTTCGGCATAGACTTCATAGGGGGGTGCCGGAAGGGCATTGATCGGATGTTTGATCCTGCCAAACTTCAACACGATATGGGCATTGAGCCCCTGGAGCTCTTCCATGCTTCGGCCTTCGAGCTGCTCGGAGGCGACCAGGCCAACTTCGGACATCGAGTGCCCGACCGCATTGATCATTTTGACCAACATGTCCATCACTTCAGCGCTGAGTTCCGCCTCTTCGTGTAGAATCAGCACTCCTTTGGAGAAATTTCCCCGAACGGAAATAGGTTCTGCGATAGGCTCTTCGGCAACCAGCGGGGATTCCATAGGGGAAGAGATTTCCTGGGCAGGTATCTGGATTTCGGCAGTTTTTTCTGTAGACTGCACTGAAACCGCATTGGTTTTCACTGGGCTTTTGGCCAAACTTTCGAGTTGAGCCAAAATCGCCTCCCGATCTTCCGGGATCAGATAAATTTCCTCTTCGATCAAGGCTTTGAGCTCTTCAAGGCTGACATTTTCCATGGCTGGAAATTGCTCAAAAATTGCCGTTTGGCAAAGTTTGAGGTAGGATTTAAAATTAACCACAGAGAACACAGAGTTTTAATGGAAGACACAAAGAGTCCTGTATCAACCTAAAAAATTGAGGTTTTCTGAATCATTTGAAAGCAAAAAACTTTGTGCTACTCTCCATATGGCTTTGTGACCTCCGAGGCAAAAATGAAAAAATATTGACTTTGAGTTATTTAACCGAAAAGGCACAGATACCGCGAAGGTTGATTTACCACAGAGGGCCACGGAGAAATTGGTGATGGAGAATTTTTACTGGCAATAGTCCAAGTCTGAAGATTCATGTAAGACAGTTCACTACGTTTGGTCCTAGTCTCAAGCCTTGAACCATAGAGGGTTTGAACGGGATTTAAAATGAATCTCTTATCGTGGATGCCCACTGCTTTCTAAACACTGCAAACTGATTACTGCCTACTGAATTTTACTTTTCGTCCAGGTTGAAAATGGATTTCAATTCAACCGCATCTTCCGGCTTCATGCGCTTGGCCAAAACCAATCGGAGCTGTCTTCTTCGCAAAGCACCTTCGAACAGTTCTATTTCTTCAGCAGATTCAGGCACCAGTTCCGGTACTTCGATCGGTCGGCCGTTTTGGTCAACAGCGACAAAGGTGAAAAATGCCCGGTGAGTCATGATTTTCTTTTTTGCAGGAATATCCTCTGCAATCACTTCGATGAAAACCTCCATGGAAGAATTAAAGGATCGGGTCACTTGGGATCGAAGGGTAACCACGTTTCCCAGATTGATGGGCTGTTTGAAAGAGATACTATCCGCGGAGGCAGTGACCACGATTCGGTTGCAGTGTTTTTGCGCCGCGATGGCTGCTACGATATCCATCCAGTGCATCAGACGGCCCCCCATCAGATTATTGAGGGTGTTGGTGTCATTGGGGAGGACCATTTCCGTCATGATCGTGACAGATTCCTTGGCAAACTTTTGCTTTGACATAAAACTGATTTTGGACAAAAATAGAAATAAAATTTTGCCGGCATAAATCAAAAATGATGAATCCGAATTTTATTCTGAAATCAGTTCAGAATTCAACACTGGTCATTCCACACTCGTGCTGAGCGAAGTCGAAGCATCGGACATCTAGCACCGGACATCCAGCATCCTATTTCCAACCTTCTTTTCCCAAAAGAGGTACGAAAGCAAATCCGTCAAATTCTTCCCGGATAATTTCCTTTGCAGATTTCTTGGTGATTTTCACCATGGCTTGTCGCTTGCGGTCACCAACAGGAATCACCAGGATTCCTCCGATTTTCAGCTGTTGGATCAAGGCTTCCGGCACCACCGGTGCACCTGCAGTCACGATGATTTTGTCGTATGGGGCAAACTGAGGCAATCCTCCTGTGCCATCTCCGTAGAAGAGATGCATCTCAATTCCCAGTCGCTTCAAAAAGCGCTGGGTACCCTCAAACAGTTTCTTTTGGTATTCAATGGTGAAAACCTCGGCGCCCAAAAGATGTAGAATACTAGCCTGATAGCCTGAACCGGTGCCGATTTCAAGGATTTTGTCTCCCTGCCTGACATCCAAAAGCTCAGTCTGAAAGGCTACGGTATAAGGTTGGGAAATCGTCTGACCTTCTCCGATCGGAAAGGCTTTGTCCTCATAGGCATGGGAAATCAGCGCTGTATCAAAGAAAAAATGTCTTGGGAGGGTATTGATCGCTTCCAAAACCCGCTCATTTTTGATACCCTTGGCACGGAGTTCGGCGACCAGTGCACGGCGTTTTCCTTTGTGCAGGTAGGTATCTTCAAGTTTTAGCATTCAGGCTGAGGTTGGGTGCTCGAAGATAAATGAATATTTGCCTTACTTTGAACCCGGAAAGGCAATTTTTGCTTATTCAGTTGATCTTTCGAAGTTTAATTTTCAGCCATGTTTACAGGAATAATCGAGTCTTTTGGAACCATCCAATCCATCGCGCAAGAAGGAAGCAACGTGCATTTTGATTTGAGTTCAGCCCTCAGCTCTGAACTCAAAGTGGATCAGTCGCTTGCCCACGATGGGGTGTGCCTTACGGTGGTACGAGTCAGTCCGGAATCCTACCGGGTGACCGCCATCGATGAAACCATCCGAAAGACCAATCTGTCCGGTTGGAAAGTTGGCAAGAAAGTCAATCTCGAACGCTGCATGCCGGCAAACGGTCGATTTGACGGGCATATTGTACAGGGGCATGTCGATCAGACCGGCTTGGTGAAAAGGATTTCCGATGAAAATGGGTCCTGGATTTTTGATTTTGAATTTGATCAATCCGGAGGAAATGTGACGGTGGAAAAAGGATCAATCACCATCAACGGAACCAGCTTGACTTGCTTCAATTCCGGTCCGGGAAGATTCTCGGTAGCAATCATTCCCTACACCTACGAGCACACCAATTTCCATCAACTTCAGGTCGGAGACTGGGTCAATCTGGAATTTGACATCGTCGGCAAGTACATTGCCCGGATGATAAAAGGCTATTCAAATCAATAGCCCCATGTTACTCGGGATAGTATCGCTCCAATAAAAACAGGTAGGGTTGAAGCGCATGATGCTTAAAGACCTTTTCTTTTTCGTCAGGAAAGACTTTTGAATAAGCCTCATCAGGCAATAGCACGATGTAATCTCCCGCCCGGGTGAAATGGTTGCTATCAAAGAATTCAGGCGCTTGGTAATCGGGAAGGTTTTTGGTCACCTGTTTCCCTGCAAATTTCCCAAGGTATTTCTGGAAGTTCTTTTTGGCTTTTTGGGTCGGATTGTCCAGGCTGTTGTAGACCTTTTTGAAAACCAGTTTTTGAGGAAATTTTTGCTTTTTGATGAAAGCACTGGCATCTGTAAATGGATTGGTGGTGTTGAAATCATTTACAGTTTGAACGGAAAATGGGGTTTCTGGCACCCAATCCGCACCATTGACCACATTGAAGGCCCAACCTCCACGGGTGATGAATTCATAATGGTAAGCGAAATAGAGGTTGCCCGGCTTGGGTGCGGCACTAGCGTAAGTTTTGATTCGGATGGGTTCAGGCCATCTTCCAGTTTCTTTTAGATAATGCAAGTGTGCAGTCATCAGGTAAGAAATTGCTCCGCCTTGACTGTGACCTGAAACCACAAAATCCCGGTAACCGGCCTGATATAGGGAGTCCATTTTTGGAACCAGGGTTTCTGCCAAAGCACCCGTGGAAAGTGTCCAACCCACATGAACTGCGGCTTTGGGATCACTGCTGAGGTTGTATTCAAAAGTATTCGTATCTGTGATTTTTAGTGAACCTTTTGCTGGAATCATAGCGGAGTAAAAATTGGCAAGCCAAGAGGTCGGATTGTTTGCGGTTCCCCGAATAGTGAGCCAGGCAATTTTTTCGCCTTCATTTACCCAGAGGTACCATTTGTTTTCCAAGCCAACCAAAGGAGACTCGTAGATCCGCTTCAGGTTTGGGTTTTGAGGGATTCCCTTTCGAAAGGCAGTATCCTGAACACTTCCCGCTGTGATGCCCAGAAAGTCTTTGTATTCTTTTGGAGAAAAGCCCGGGGTGAGTTGGGAAAAGCCTGGATAAGCACCATACAAAAAGGTGAGTAAAAGAAGGATTAGGTTTTTGTTCATTGTTGACAAATAAAAAACGGCATTTGGTAAAAATGCCGTAGAAATAACTGTTTGGAGGATTATTGGTTTAGACTCACTGATTTGGATTGGACATCTTTGACCAGTCGGAATCCCACATTGGAAGTACCGGAGTCATAGGAGGTTCCCTGGCGGGCAGAAGGTCTGTAATTGACACAATAGTTTGCTGCGCAAAGAAATGAGCCTCCTTTCATGACATGTTCCATGGCATAGGGATTATCCGGATTGTAGCAGGGATTCATGCCTGCATCCAGTTTTGGGGCTTGTCCTGCAATACGGGCAAATTTCAAAGCATCGTACCAGTCTCCGGTGAGTTCCCAGACATTACCGATCATGTCATATAAGCCAAAAGGATTTGGAGCAAAGCTTCCCACCGGAGAGGTTCCCATAAAGCCATCTGTACCTTCATTTTGGTGAGGAAATGTTCCCTGGAAAGTATTGGCTAAGTATTGTCCATTGGGATGGAGTTCATCTCCCCATGCAAAACGCTTTCCGTCTACTCCACCTCGTGCGGCAAATTCCCATTCAAATTCAGTGGGTAGCCGCTTTCCAACCCACTTGGCATAAGCCTCTGCATCTTCAAAGGAAATGTGGACCACTGGATGATTTTCTTTTCCTTCGATGGTGCTTTCGGGTCCATCGGGATGCTTCCAGCTGGCCCCATTTACCCATTTCCACCAAAGCGAAATGTCGGAGGTGGGAACAGGGTGGGAAGGAGGGGAGAATACCATTGATCCGGGACTTGAATCAAAGTCTGAAGGCTTGGGTGTGCCTGGAGGAAGTTGTTTTGCCAATTCTTCCCAGTTTACCGGACGTTCAGCAACGGTAACATAGCCTGTTGCTTCCACGAATTTTGCAAAATCAGCATTCGTGACTTCATGCGTATCCATCCAGAATCCATGGACTTCCACTTCCACCGCTGGTTTTTCGGCCTGGTAGGCATCTGCTTCATTAGTCCCCATGGTGAATTTTCCTCCGGGGATCCAAACCATCCCCTCCTCCTTTATCGGAGGTTCAGGATCGGCAAATTGGATGGAGGAATTGGAAGAGGATTCTTCTCTTTTTTCCTCGGAGGAACTACAGGAAAAAATAGCCAGACATGCAAATGAACTGAGTAAAAGACCGGACCGGAATACTGGGATTTTCATTCCGGTAAGTTAGATGAAAAAGTTATTTCTAGCCAAACCATGATGTTTACTTTGGATTCATACCTCCACCAAGGCCAATTTTGCCTGGACTTTTCTTCGGAGTTTATTGAAAAACTGTTTTCGCTCCTTTTCACCCGTACCGCTGATTAAGGTGGACTTTTTCATTAGGTTTTCCAGGTTTCGGAACATGCTTTCGTTGAATTTTTGATCAGTCGAACCCACAAAATAAATGACACTGTGGTTTAGATAGGTGATTTTTGTATCACCGATTTCAGCCATGAAGGTGTTATCACCCAGTACAATTTCATTCAGATAAAGCCGATAATCCGCGCTTTCATCGGTAGGGGATTGGCCAAACATCGCTTTCTTGCCAGTTTCCGCCATTTTCTCCAAATGATCAATCACCTCCAGTAAGCAATTGTAGAGGATGATTGTGTCATTGGGATCCTTAATGAGACCCATTTCATGGAATACCTCGATCTGTCGGATCGTGGTGGTCAATCCCTCTTCGTTCCAGATTTCGGAAGTGGGAACCCGGAGATAGACCTTGAGGATTTTTTGGGTCAATTCCTGATACTGAGCATAGAACGGGTCAGAAATTGAAAATTTCTCATTCTTCAGGCTGTCGTAGTACAGGATGGATTTCATCCAAAAGAAGAATTTGAAACTTGCCAGGGCAGGATGGTAATAGTGGTGAAAAGGAGGCATGTCTTTGACCAAAAAATAGACATGCTTGTGACTGAAACTGTTTACCAAATTGAGCTGAGCTAGCACATCTTCCATCCATTGCTGAAAGGCATCCTCATGGTAAGTATTCAATTTTCCCTGAAATTGAATGGAATTGGAGTTCATGCTAAAAAACTTATCCAGAGAAACATTGAACCGGAGACAGAGGATTCTCAACTCATCAAAGTCGAGTAATTTTTCTCCCCGAATCCGTCGATAGGCACTGTCCAAACTCAGGTTGAGTGTCTCGGCTACTTCATCCACCAAGGAAGCGTAAGGGGGAATAGTATGCTTTAGGGTCTGGAAAAATTGAGCCTGAATAGTGGAAGAAATCGTCATATTGGGTTGAATCAAAAGATGCATTCAAGGAAAGAAATATCCTACTTAGAATCAATCGAACCAAAAATAAACTACTGGAATTCGTTCCATTGATTGAGCTTTGTTTCGAATAAACTAACTAATCAGAATAATATTTGATTCGGATTTTTTTGACAATCAGGTAGATAGGATTATTTCAATGTTTGATTTCCTTTTCCTTTAAAAAAAACATACTTCCGGCTTTTAATTGGTTACCAAGTCTACCCAAATCTATTTCACCAAATTTCCCGAATGTTTCTTTGCAGTTTTGTACAAAATCATGTGCCAGCTTGCCAAAAAAAAGGCTGTCTCTTGAAGAAACAGCCTCCTGCGTTTGATTTTGTCAGTTGGAATTTACTCACCGGATTCGGCGGCTGCATGCAGCTTGCCCAATTCCTGATCAATAGTCCAAAGACCGATTCCTTCTTCTCCGATGATCTCAAACAGTTCGAGTGCTCTTCTGGACATGGTCTCTTCTTCTCTTTGCTCTGTCACATACCATTGCATAAAGCTAAAGGTGGCAAAATCCTTCACTCCGAAAGCATGATCCACGATGTTGTTGATGGACTTGGTCACTTTGATCTCATGCTCGAGAATGAGTTCAAATACCTCTCTGAGTGAGTTGAAATTGTGTCGGATACCGGTGATTTCAGGCTGTATCGCATGGCCGCCGGCCTCATTTACATATTGAAAGATTTTCATCATGTGCATCCGCTCCTCATCCGCATGGGTATAGAGGTATTTGGCAGCATTGGCATAGCCCATCATATGGCACCAAGAAGCCATAGATAAATAGTAGGCGGATGACTTTCCTTCCATTTCAATTTGTTTGTTGAGGAGCGCCTCTGTATCGGGAAGTAGGGAACGCTGAAGCGTTACAATTTCTTTCTGTTTCATAGTCATACGATAAAATTTGTTACATAAACATAACTCAATCGCTTCACTTAAAGATTCCCGGTTGGGTATTTTATTTCAAAATTTAGAATTGATAAAATTCAAAATTGTCTGGATTACCGGGTTTGTGGAGATGGAAAAACAGCCAAACTTTCGTCTCCCGTTTCACTGACAGACTGCACCGCAAAGAAGTAATTGTCTTTGCTGTAAGGAAGCGAAATGGAAGTTTCGGTAGTGAAAAATTTCTTTTCCCACATCGAAGAGGAGGTTTCCCGCATCAGGACATAATATCCCTTTACTTTTCCCTGAGTAGGTGCCTTCCAATTCAGGTCAGACTTATTAGTCAGGCCTCTTACGTCGATTCTCACTTCCTGAGGCATCCCGGCTGAATTGGCCAAAGAAGCAGCTGAGGAGAGGTTCACCGCAGACACTTTTCTCAGGTATTCAAAATCCATAAACTCGGGCAGATCACCGTATTGGATACCATTTTCCACCCGTACATTTTCATGTTGGTGAAGGAAGTTTTCATTCATTTCAGACATCCGGACTGCGGTAAATCCATTTCTCATAAATGGAGTCTGATCTCCTCCTCTGAGGAATCGGTCACTGCGGTATATCAACTTCACATCCATGTGATCCACATACCGTTCGCCGATTTCTTTGATGTATCGGGCCAACTGCCGGGATGGGCTGTCATTGTCGGAGTTGGTGGATCTGCGGATGGCAGCACCGCGTTCATCCTCGGCTAAAGGAACGGTTTCTGAAAATACCCGCATCACCGTGTTGTTGCTGATCAGGGTTTCGGAAGAATTGCTGTTTCCTACGATGTCATTGTTGAGCACCGCCTCGATCTGCCAGCCCTCTGTTTTTGCCTTTTCAGCCAGATAGGTGGCGCCTTTCAGACCTTGTTCTTCACCGGTAAATGCCACAAAAAGAATACTTGCCGAAAACTCCTTTTGTGCCAATACTCTTGCCAATTCCATTACTACGGCTACGCCACTTCCGTCGTCATTGGCTCCCGGTGCGGCTCCTGCGGCGTCCATCACATCCCGGTTTCTGGAATCGAGGTGACCCGATACAATGAAAATTCTTTTGTCATTCGGATTGGTCCCTTTCAGAGTGGCGACCACATTGGCTACTTTGGAATCAGCCACGATTCTTCGGCCGTCACCCGGAGTGACAAATTCCTCGATCTGAGCAGTCATCCGTCCATTGGATGCTTGAGCAAATTCATTGAATTTTTTGAGCACATAGCGTTGGGCCGCGATCATGCCATTTTTCTCGTCGGTATTGAGGGTGTGGCGGGAATGAAATGAAGAGAGATCGTAGATGTATTTTTTCAAGCTGTCCGCCGAAACCTGCTGGACCAGTCTTTGTACCTCTGGATTTCGGATGACTGCCTGCTGGGCAAAGCTTCCCAAGGAGCAAATTCCCAAAATGAGGGTGAATAATATTTTACGCATGGTAGGTTTGGTTTTTTATCTTAAGCCTAAATTTATCCCAGAAGTTATATCCTCCCTTGATCTTTTACATGAACACATTTGCATTGCCTAAAAAAGGCGAATACCCAGGCTACTACGATACCTATATTTCCAAAATCCCGGATGAAAATTTTACAGCCCTGATTCTTCAACAGATCGGGGATTTGAAAGAACTCTTTCAATCCAAAGAAACGGGTTGGGATTCCAAGCCCTACGCAGAAGGAAAATGGACTCCAAAGGAGGTTTTGGGCCATGTCATCGATACCGAGCGGATCATGACATTTCGGGCACTGTGTTTTGCCCGAGGTGAAAAAAAGGCGCTTCCGGGCTTCGATCAAGATCCGTATGTGCTCAACGCCCGTTTTGGACAAGTGCCTGCAGAAAACCTGTTGGCAGATTTTGAGGCCCAGCGAAAGGCTTTGCTCACCCTGATTTCAACGCTAAACAACGAGGTGTTGGATAATGTGGGAAATGCAAACGGCAATCCGATTACTCCAAGAGCCTTGTTTTGGATTATTCCCGGACATTTTATTCATCATTTTTCCATTTTGAAAGAGCGATATTAAGCCATGAATATTCCAATTGCAGTCGTTGACGCATTTACTGACAAACCGTTTTCCGGCAATCCGGCAGGAGTTTGCCTGTTGGAGCAGGCTTTGACCAAAGAACAAATGCAGGCCATCGCAATGGAAATGAATCTGAGCGAAACTGCTTTTGTGGAGCCTACCCATGAGCATGGAGTTTTTTCGCTTAGGTGGTTTACTCCAACTTTGGAAATCGACCTATGCGGACATGCCACTTTGGCCTCTTCATTTTGGATGCTTCAGTCTGGCTGGGCTCATCCAGGAGAAACCATTCGATTTCAAACCCGAAGTGGTGAACTTCGGGTCAAAAGTGAGGGGGATTGGCTCATCATGGATTTTCCCCTGATTCCGACGTTTACGGATGTTCATCCCCGGTTTAACACAGAGCTTTTTGGTAATCCGATCATCCAGGCGGCTCAATTGAGGAGAAATTGGATTTTCGAACTGGAAAGCGAAAAAGCAGTAAAAGAATTGATCCCTGATTTTGGTCAAATTGCCGAAAACAGCGAAGAGGGATTTATTATCACAGCCAAAGGAGCGGGTGAATATGACATCGTAAGCCGGTTTTTTGGACCAAATGTAGGAGTTCCCGAGGATCCTGTGACCGGTTTTGCACATTGTGCACTGATGGATTACTGGAATCAAAAATACGGTAAAACCCAGTTGAAGGCGTTTCAGGCCAGCAAAAGGGGAGGGGAGTTGTATTTGGAAAAGCACGATGATCGGGTGATGATCAAAGGAAAAGCAGTTAAAGTTTTGGTAGGAACAATAGAACTTAAATAAATGTCCACAGAACAAACCTCCAAAATCCACCGGGTAAGGAGAGTGGTGAAACACATCACGGATTATTGGCTAAATGACTTGAGTTTTGTGGTGCTCCTAGTGGCCCTGATCTTCACTGTTTTTATTTTGCCGATTTTGATCGAATACGGTCACGTCAATATGCTTTTTGTCAATATGGTATTCATATTCCTGTTTTTTACGGGGATTTGGTCCTCTGACAATAAACTTTTGATCAGTCTGACTACCCTCTTATTTCTTACCCAGTTGGTTTTTAGACTTTTACGTTTTAGTGATCTCCCGATCGAATTTTACTTATGGGAGCGAGTAGTGGGTTTGCTCAATATGGTGGTGTTTATTTTCTTGAATATCAGATTGTTATTCCGAAACTACGAAATCAATCTCTATCGGGTGATCGGAGCGATCAACGTGTATTTGCTCATGGCGATTCTTGGGGCCTTTGCACTGGAAGTCATTCAGATCAGCATCGGATCATCGATTTCGGGAGTTAATTCACAGGAAGATATCAGGCCCTTATCGGGAGTCGACACTGATTTTTCCACCTACATTTATTTTAGTCTGGTTTCGCTGACTACGGTTGGGTTTGGAGATTACACCCCGGTTAATATCATGTCCAAAATGGTGGCAGTGATGCTTTCCACTACGGGAATCCTGTATCCTGCAGTAGTTATTGCCAAACTGGTGGGCTCAAGTACAAAGTAAAAACAAGTAATGTTTCCATTCCTGTAAATCCCAAGTTTCAATTCTGAATTCCTCCTTAATTTTTGAATAAACTTAGAAAATGAGCTATGAAAAAAACTTACTTAATCCTCCTTGGCGTACTCCTTTGCGGGATTTCCTGGGCTCAGGAAACCCGAAAGATTCCCGTCGAATCCAAAGTGGAATCCACTTCCGAAGTCACCATTAAAGGCAAGCGGGTTCCCTACAAAGCTACAGCAGGCACCCAGCCGGTTTGGGATGATAAAGGCGAGCCCATTGCTTCACTTTTCTACACCTACTACGAGCGTACCGATGTGACCGAAAAAGCCAAGAGGCCCTTGGTGATCAGCTTTAACGGCGGTCCGGGTTCCGCTTCCATTTGGATGCACTTGGCTTATACAGGACCGGTTTTGTTGAACATTGATGAGGAAGGCTATCCGGTACAACCTTATGGAACCAAGGCCAATCCTCATTCCATTTTGGATGTGGCGGACATCGTTTATGTCGATCCGGTAAACACAGGATATTCCCGAATTGTCAAAGAAGACACGCCACGAGGTACTTTTTTCGGAATTAATGCGGATATCAAATACCTGGCGGATTGGGTTAACACCTTCGTTACCCGTGCCAATCGTTGGGCTTCTCCTAAATACCTGATCGGAGAAAGCTACGGCACTACACGGGTTGCCGGCTTGGTTTCTCAGCTTCAAAATTCCCATTGGATGTACTTCAACGGGGTGATTTTGGTGTCTCCCAATGACATGGGAATTGACCGGGGCGGACCGGTGAAAATGGCGAATTATTGGCCTTACTATGCTGCTACAGCTTGGTACCATAAAGCCCTTCCCGCCGAACTTCAGGCTAAAGACCTGGATGAAATTCTGGCCATCGTAGAACCCATGGCAGTCAATGAAATCCTTCCTGCTATGGCAAAAGGGGGGATGCTATCCGAAGCAGAACGTGATGCGATCGCCACTAAAATGGCCTATTATTCCGGTTTGAAAAAGGAAGCAATCCTTCAGTACAATCTGATGGTTCCAACCAGCTTTTTCTGGAAAGAATTGCTTCGCGAGCGGGATGGAATGACCATCGGTCGATTGGATAGCCGATACAAAGGATTCGATCGCATGGAAGCTGGTTCTGCCTACGATTTTGATCCGGCATTGACCAGCTGGAACCATGCTTTTGCGCCGGCATTTCAGACTTATGCCAAAAACGTCCTGAAATTCAACACGGATCTGACTTATAACCTATTCGGTCCGGTTAATCCTTGGGACAGAAGCAATGAAACCACAGGGTACGATCTGGGAACGGCAATGAGACAGAACCCATACCTTCATCTGATGGTTCAGTCTGGTTATTTTGATGGCGGCACGGATTACTTCAATGCCAAGTACAGCACCTGGCATATCGATCCTAACGGAAAAATGAAGGACAGAATTGACTTTAAAGGCTACCGATCCGGACACATGATGTACCTGAGAGCGGAGGACCTAGCGACTTCCAATGAAGATATCCGTCAGTTTATTCTGAAGTCTTCTGTAGCTCCGGGAGAGCCAGCGAAGTACAAATAAGATCAGTTTTGCCAGAAAAGAAACAAATCCATAATGCAAAGCCCGGGAGAGATTCCGGGCTTTTTTTAGATCATGTTTTTAAAGTTCTCAAAGGTGGAGATTTCTTCTTTCAAGCCCATGGATTTTCCCAGGATTCCAAAAATATCCCGCAGCGTTTTCCCTTCTTTTCTAAGAAATTGAACTGAAGTCGAGCCTTCGGATTTGGATAGTTTTTCCTGTTTTTCTCCTTTGATCAGCGGATGATGCAAAAAAGTAATCGTGGAAAATTGATCGTATCCCAGCTTGTTCCCCAAGTCCAATTGAGCCAAGGTGGAGGAGTACAGGTCCTTTCCCCGTACGATCAAATCCACCCCATAATGCACATCATCGACCACCGAAGTCAGGTGATAAGCCGGCAATCGGTCCTTTTTGCGGACTACATAAAATGCCGTATCCTGAGGAATCAAAGCACTAACCTTTTGATCAGGGTACTCAGTGAAGCTCTGAAAATCTGACTCCAACGTATTTACTCTCCAGGCTACTTCAGGTTTGTCCAGAGAAAGCCTTCTATCCAGGCATTGACCTAGGTAATAGCCCGAAGAGTCCAATTGCTGGATATTCTTTCGGCTGCAGTCGCAGGCAAACAAGGTTCCGGTGGCTCTCAGGTCTTCCAAAGCTTTTTCATACAGGCCCATCCGATGGATCTGAGACCATTCCGTTTCAAATTCCCTGAGGTTTTTTGGGCCGACATCGATTTTGATTTCCAAAAAATCGAGGGTGTCAAAAATATCTTGGACATACTCCGGTCGGTACCTTTCCCGATCCAAATCGTCAATTCGGAGCAGGATTTTTACCCCTGTTTTTTCTGCAAGTGCTTTGGTAATCAAAAAAGAATAGGCATTTCCAAGGTGCAAAAATCCGCTTGGGGTGGGAGCGATTCGGGTCAAATTGAACTTCATTCGGCCAAATTAGCTAGATTGAATCAAAAAAGTATGAGAAGGCTTTTCCTTGCATTATTCGTATTGGCGGGTCTCGTTGGATGCAATACCGACTCCCAGCCTCCTGTCACCGGACGCGATTACCTGTCCAAATCCATCGCCTACCATGATCCAAACGGTATTTGGAAGGACCTGAAGGCCACCTTTGTAATTGAGGACAGTTTGCCTCCCGGCAGAGAATCAAGATTTTATGAGTTTTCTGTGGACAATTCTCAAAACAAACTGATCTATAAAATTGAAGGGCTCCATTACATCGTCTGGAATGATTCCGTTCAGGTTTTTGAGGGGGAAATAGAAAAAGAACGGGCACTGCGCATGCGGAATTATTACCAATTCCTATGGGGTTTGCCTATGAAATTCCAAGATTCCGGCACCCAAATCGAGGACTCGGTCCGGCTCGAACGGCTGAATGGAATAGATTATCATGTGGTTCGGGTTCCCTATGAAAAAGACATCTGGTACGTTTACCTCGAGCCGGAAACATACCGGATGGCGGCTTATAAATTCTATCAGGATGAGCCCAATCTCAAAGGAGAAATCATTTACCTGGATGGAACAGAAGAGTTTAAGGGGCTGAAAATTCCAAAAAACCGCACGTGGTACAGAACTGAAACTCCGGAATTTCTCGGAACGGATAAACTGCTGGAGATTAAGCCCCAGGAATGAGCAGGATCATTAAGGTACTTTAACGGGTTCTTTTTTCACCTACACCGTTCCTTGCCGTAATTTGGTGGTCAAATGAAAGGCCCTGTTTTTCTGATCTCATTCCTTCTGACAGCGAGTTTGGCTTTCGGTCAATCGAGCTATTCAGGAAATGTCCTGGATGCTACGGATAAAAAGTATCTGGAGGGTGTGACAGTTGCCGTGATGGGAAAGGAAAGTGTAACCACCAATGCCCGTGGCTATTTCAGTGTCAAGGGAATTTTGGGTGATACCTTACTCTTAACTTTTCCCGGATTCATCGATCAAAAGGTTGTTTTGGGCCAAGACCGGTTTTTGCTGCTTCAAATCCAAGATAAAGCCCGCTTACTTCCCACATTTCAGGTAGAGGCGGAGCCTTATAAATTCCGATTCCGAGACGGTAAATTATACCTTGCTGAGGACGAGCCTGAAGCAGAAAAGAGTCTTTCCAAGCAAGTAAGCATGGGGACCGGAACCTCAGATGGAGGAGGAGGGGTGGCGATTTATGGACCGATCAGCTATTTCTCCAAAAGAAATACCCAGCTCAGAAAGTATGAGGAAAGACTCCAATGGATCAAGCGTCGGCAAGGCTATCTGGAAGTGATAGATTCAGACTCCATCCGCACGGAATTGATGGAAACTTATAAATTGGACCGACCCGAGTGGGACAAGATGATTATCCGATTCAATGAATTTCACCTGAATCATGAGTTCTTGGACTGGTCCAAGGACCGGGTGATTGCGAGTCTGAAAGAATTTCTCCGGATTGAATCGCTTTTGGAAAATTAGGCTTTCCGCTTAAATGACCAGGTGACAAAAAACTTGGCGACGGTTTCTCCTGAGGGATTTTTTCCGGTAGAAATCATCGTCATTTGTCCGGTGCCTCCGGGCTTTAGACTTTCGATCAAGTCAAACAGCTCTGCTCCCTGATCACAGGTGAAGGTGATTTTTGAACTCGCTTTCTTGTGGTATTCCGCCCGAAAATCCACCACCAACATGCTGAATTGCCCTCTTCCTGCCAAAGCTAACTGGCAAAGCGCCCCGGTGCTGAGCTCTGCCGCACCTGCCAATGCGGCGAAATAAATCGACTTGAAAGGATTTTGAGAACGCCAGAAATAGGGGATGGTCACCTCACACGTTTCCGTATTCAGACTTTTGACTTTCAGTCTCCAAAAAACGGCAGATGGGAGCTTCACCAGCATGGCAAACCAAAAAATGATGGGATTGGTCATTTTGCGCTGATAGTCCAAGGCGGCAGGAGACAGTTTTCGTGCAATAAGTTGAGATTCCATGTTTGGGTATTTTAATCCAAAATACTAAAATTAGAACGAGTACCGAACCTTGGTACCGTTTTTGAAATTGTTTCACGAAATAATTAACCATGAAATGCCTATGATGAAATCTTCTCAAACAGGGGAATGATAATCTAGGGCATTCCACCTGCCTGACGGCAGTCAGGTGTGGCCGATTGTAAACAAATTATAAACACATGAAAAAGATCCTCTTAATTTTTGTTCTTGGACTTTTGGCCTATGCCTGTGCCAAAGTACCCTTGACCGGAAGAAGTCAGTTGGCAACTGTTCCCAATTCAGAAATTATGCCTTTGGTCAATGAGGAGTACAACAAAGCAAAGGCGGCAAGTAAAAATCTGACCAGCACTTCTGACGGACAGGAGGTAGTCCGGGTGGGTCAAAAAATGGCCAAAGCGGTAGAAGCCTATCTGATTTCAGAAGGATATGAAAGTTTGGTCAAGGAATTTACCTGGGAATTCAATCTGTTGGAAAGTGACCAAGTCAATGCATGGTGTATGCCCGGCGGAAAAGTGGCCTTTTACACCGGAATAATGCCCATTTGCCAAGATGAAACCGGCATTGCCGTGGTCATGGGACACGAAATCGCCCACGCCGTTGCATCCCATGCCCGCGAACGGATGTCAAACGGGATGATGCTCAACCTAGGGATGTCAGCTGTCTCTACTGCCATGGGCCAAAATCCAACCCTGACCCAGCAGATTTTGCTTCAATCAATCGGGATGGGCAGCGAACTCGGAATGTTGAGTTTTTCCAGAAAACATGAGCTTGAAGCCGATGAAATGGGCTTGATCTTCATGGCGATGGCAGGCTACGATCCAAGACAGGCACCTGTCTTTTGGGAAAGAATGTCCAAGGCCGGAGGTGCAGCACCTCCTGAATTTCTCTCCACCCACCCAGGTCCAGATCGTCGAATTGAGCGCCTGAATGCCAATATGCCAAAGGCGATGGAGTATTACAACGCGGCAAAGTAATATAGGGCAAATGCACAAAAAATGTTCGGAGTTCAGCGTTCGATGTTGAATAAACCTTGAACCCTGAACTCCGAACAAATAATTTTAACAATTAGCTCTTATTTTTTGATCAGTTAACGATTGGTAAAACCTCTTAGCTTCACCTGAGTCAGTTTGCGCTTGGTGTCCAGCGGAAAATCTCCCTTCATCATCCATTCGTAATAGCCGGGTTCTTCCTTCAGAGCCTGTTCAATGGTTTTTCCTTTGTGTTTTCCAAAGTTGAAGATCTCCTGTCCTTGGGAATTGAAAACGAACCGGCCTGCCAGATCCACCATCTTCTCATTGACCATTTCGTGGATTTTCTTCATGTCATTTGGGAATATCCCCACTTTATTTCCCTGAAGATCTTCGATTTCCTCGCCTTGGTATCGTTCTACCTGAGCCTGGAAAACGTCAATAGTGGCAAGGGTATCGGCTTCAGCACTGTGCGCGTTTTCGAGCGTCCGTCCACAGTAGAACTTGTAGGCAGCAGTGAGATTTCGTTTTTCCATCAGGAAAAAGATCTTCTGAGCATCGAGCAAGTTTCTTTTGTCCAGGTCAAAATCAATTCCTGCTCTGAGAAATTCCTCTACCAAAAGCGGAATGTCATACTTCAGCACATTGAAACCTCCCAAATCAGCCTGACCGATAAACTGCTGGACATCTTTTGCGATATCCTTGAAAAAGGGCTCGTTTTTTACATCCTTGTCGTAAATGCCATGGATCAAGGAAGCCTCCAATGGAATTGGAATTCCCGGGTTGACCCGTTTGGTGTAGATTTCCCGACCTTGATCGGGATGGAGTTTCACGATGGAAATCTCCACAATTCTGTCGGTCCCCACATTGGTGCCGGTTGCTTCGAGGTCAAAAAATGCGATGGGGTTTCTGAGGTTAAGCTTCATGGGTATTGAATTTTGCTTTTAGGGGTTCAAGGTCAAGGTTGTCGTAATTGCCTGAACTCATCAAAAGCAGGTTAGTATTGGAATAATTTTGAGTCAAAAGGTAGTCTTTTAACCCCTGACTTTCGGTGAAAAGCTTCAAATCTGTCCGTTTAAATCCGTCTCGGAGTGTCGCTTCGTCCATCAATTCCAACTTTTTCAAAGCTACTGCATGAGGATTCAGGTAGATAATAGCCTCATCCGCCTCGTCCATGGAATGAGCATAATTAGGCAGGAAGGCTTTGTTCAATGAGGAGTAGGTGTGCAGCTCCTGGACTGCGATTAGTTTTCGCTCAGGGAATTGATTTTTCACAGCATTCACCGTGGCTTTCAACTTGGAAGGGGCATGGGCAAAATCCCGAAACAGGATTCCGGTTTTGCCGGAAGCCAAAATCTCCTGGCGCTTAGCTGCTCCTTTGAAGGTTCCGATGGAAGCATAGAATTGCTCATTGCTCACTCCCAAAGCTCTGCAAATCTCCATCGCACCTTGTAGGTTTTGAAGGTTATGATCTCCGAAAACTCCGATTTCTACCAAGCCTGCATGGGTTTTTAGAAAGGTCTTTCCTTCCCGGATTTCGGCAGGATGGGCTTTGTAAGGAGTCTTTTGACCACGAGTCGAGCTTTTCTCTGCGTCTTCTTTGACCAGCGGATCCACTTCGCAATAGATCAATTCGCCATTTTCGGGAGTTTGGTCCATCAGCTTGGAAAACTGCGCTTTGTACTCTTCAAAATCCGGAAAGACATTGAAGTGGTCCCAGGCGATTCCGCTGACCAAGGCAATGTCGTGTCGGTAATGGAAAAACTTGGGCGTCCGGTCAATCGGGGAAGTCAGGTATTCGTCACCTTCAATGACGATAACCTGAGCATCCGAAAGTCTGACCATCAGATCAAAACCCTCGATTTGAGCGCCCACGAGGTAGTCAAAGTCAACCTGTTGATCTTTCAGCACATGGAGAATCATGGAGGTAATGGAGGTTTTTCCATGAGATCCTGCGATTACCACGCGCTTTTTATTTTGGCTTTGATTGAAGATGAATTCGGGAAAGGAAAATACCGGAACTCCCAATTTCTGAGCGCGAATCAATTCCGGATTGTCGATGCGGGCGTGCATACCCAAAATGATTCCGTCCAGATCGGCGGTGATTTTCTCTGGAAACCAGCCGTAAGCAGCTGGTAAAATCCCCGCTTTTTCCAATCGGGTACGGGAAGGTTCATAGATTTCATCGTCTGAACCGGTGACTTGATAGCCTTTTTGGACCAAAGCCAGAGCCAGATTGTGCATCACAGCTCCACCTATGGCGATGAAGTGGTATTTTTTCATCTGTTACTAATTAGTTTTTCTAAGGTCAGATGTAATCTCTTATCCTTGATAATCCGCCTGCTAATATTCGCTTGCATCCTAGTCTAGTTAATTATGGAAAAATGGGGGATTTTATTGTGAGCCAAACTTAAAAATAAAATGCGGGTGCTCAGGGTTAAAGTTTTTTTCATTTTTGAGATTTTTTGAGGCGCTCTGTTTTTGGCTATTTTCGCGCTCCTATTTTTCTCAATTATGATTGACGACAAGTACGCCTATTTGATTCTTTCCTTGCTCTATATGCTTGCCTGGTTGGTGATTTTCATCAAAAGTCCCTGGAAAAGCGGCATGATCAAAGTAGGAGCCATCGGAGGAATCATGGGAGTGATTGCTGAGGTTTGGTATTTTCAGGATTATTGGAGACCTCCCACGCTTTTTGGTGTGGGAATAGTGGGCGTGGAAGATTACATCATCGGTTTTGCGCTCTTCGGGGTGGGTGGATATATCCATTCCTCCTTTACCAGAAAGGAGATCGATTACGATCGTCAAACCCCAGCTAAGAACCGGGATTTCTTTTTCCTTTGGCTGATCGGCTGCGCGAGCCTGACGGTTTTCAGTCTTGTTTTAAAAATTCACTCAGGGTATGTTACCTTTTTGACTTTCATGGCTTTATCGATTTACATCTGGATCCAAAGACCGGATTTGATCTATCTTTCTTTGGTATCCGGTGTGGCAACGATGGCCATCACGATTGCGATTTATTACCTCAACTTCCGGATACTTTTTCCGCATTTCTGGGAAACTTATGGGATGCTGGATGAGCCGATTTTAGGATGGAAAATCCTGGGGATACCACTTTCAGAGATTCTCTGGCATTCCAGTTGGGCCGTGCTTTGCTCGATGTTCCGTGGTTATCGAAACGGGGTTTATTACAAAACCAACTCCTGATCGAGGCCTGATTTTTGCTCCAAATTCAGTGTTGATAAGTCTGGCAAAAGTTGTTAAAAACTCTTGCCTTTCAGCAGATACATTTGTTCTATGACCGAAAATACCAACCAACCGAGGATCACCCGAAAAAAGCCTACTTACGACAATCCCACCAACTTTCTGGGAAAAGTGCCCCCTCAGGCCGTAGAATTGGAGGAGGCGGTGCTTGGAGCTCTGATGCTGGAGAAGGATGCCCTGACCAATGTGATCGATATTCTGAAAGTGGAGAGCTTCTACAAGGAATCGCACAAGGTAATTTTTCAGGCCATTTTGGACCTTTTCACCGAAAGCCAACCCATCGATCTGTTGACTGTAACGACTCAGCTCCGCAAAAACGGAGCACTGGAGATCGCTGGCGGTGCTTTTTACATTACTGAACTTACCTCAAAAGTAGCCTCCGCGGCTAACATTGAATATCACGCCCGTATCATCACCGAGCAGTCCATCAAGCGGGAATTGATCCGTATTTCAGGAGAAATCCAAAAAGATGCCTTCGAGGATACCACCGACGTGTTCGAGCTTTTGGACAAAATGGAGCAGTCGCTGTTTGAAATTTCCGAGAAAAACATCCGGAAAAATTACTCTGACATGCGCTCGATCATGCGGGAAGCAATCATCGAGTTGGAAGCCCGAAAGCTGCAAAAGGACGGTTTGACCGGTGTTCCATCAGGCTTTACGGCCTTGGACCGAGTGACTTCAGGTTGGCAAAAGTCTGATTTGGTCATCATCGCGGCCCGTCCTGCGATGGGTAAAACGGCATTTGTACTTTCCGTTTTGCGAAATGCAGCCGTAGACCATAACCGCCCCGTAGCGATTTTTTCCCTTGAAATGTCTTCGGTGCAATTGGTGAATCGATTGATTTCTTCTGAGGCTGAACTGGATTCAGAAAAGATCAAAAAGGGTTCTCTGGCCGATCACGAATGGGCCCAATTGGTTCATAAAACTGCCAAACTTTCCAAGGCTCCGCTTTTTGTGGATGACACGCCTGCTTTGTCCATTTTGGAATTGAGAGCAAAATGCCGCAAACTCAAAGCTCAGCATGACATTCAGATGGTCGTGATTGACTACCTCCAGCTGATGTCTGGCGACTCGAAAAGCGGGGGACAAGGTGGGAATCGGGAACAAGAAATCGCCAGTATTTCCCGAGCCTTGAAGAAAATCGCCAAGGAACTCAGTATCCCGGTGATTGCACTTTCGCAGTTGTCCCGAGCCGTAGAAACCAGGGGAGGAGATAAGCGCCCTCAACTTTCCGACCTTCGTGAATCCGGAGCCATCGAGCAGGATGCCGACATGGTCATGTTCCTTTATCGTCCGGAATACTATGGAATCACCGAGGACGAAAACCATCAATCCACAGCCGGAGTTGGGGAAGTGATTATTGCCAAGCACCGAAACGGCTCACTGGAAAATGTGAAACTTCGATTCATCGGGAAATACACCAAATTCACTGACTTGGATTCAGGAATTAATTATCCTCAAAATCAACCCATTGATACATCTTATACCCGGAAGTTTTCTTCGGCTGCTTCAGGAGCGAGTGGATTTGAATCTACCATCAAGCTTTCCAGCAAAGCAAATGAGGATGACATAGACCAGATTTTCAACGGTGATGGAGGTCCTGTAGCATTTTAATTAATTATGAAGGCTATTGTTTTGAATCGCCAAATCCCTGAGGGGATCGAACTGGTCGAATTACCGAAGCCGGTTTGTGGACCTGGAGAAGTTTTGATTAAAGTAAAAGCTGCTGCTTTGAACCACCGGGATGAATGGTGTAGAATTGGAAAGTACGCCAACCTGAGTGATGGAGTGATTTTAGGTTCCGATGGTGCAGGGATAGTGGAGCAGCTTGCAGAGGATGTGGATCCTTCCTGGCTTGGAAGAGAGGTGATGATCAATCCTGCGATTAACTGGGGAAATGATCAGGCAGCACAAAGCAAGGCATTTGAAATCTTAGGCATGCCTCGAAACGGAACCTTTGCCGAGTATGTGTCAGTTCCCGTTGATCGCCTGGTGGATAAACCCGGTCAGTTGTCGTGGGAAGAGGCTGCCGCATTGCCATTGGCGGGAGTCACTGCCTATCGAGCCCTGATGTATCAAGGTCAGGCTAAATCCGGTGAGCAGGTTTTTGTGACTGGATTTGGAGGGGGAGTAGCTCAGTTTGCAGCTCAATTTTCCCTGGCTTTGGGAGCCAATCTTGCAGTGAGCAGCAGCAATAATTCCAAGTTGACTTCAGCCAAAAATGCCGGGGCAACTTATACGTTCAATTACCTGGATTCCAATTGGGTAAATGAAGCTTTGGAAACCTGCGGTGGTTTTGATGTGATCATCGACGGAGCAGCAGGGGATGCCCTCAATCAATTGGTTCAGGTATGCAAGCCTGGAGGTCGGATCGTAAGTTACGGAGCGACTTTGGGTCCACCGAAAAAACTGGAATGGAGGAGAGTGTTTTGGAATCAGGTGAAAATCATCGGATCAACTATGGGCTCGGATCAGGATTTTTCTGACATGGTGGATTTTGTGAGAAAGCACGCTATTCATCCGGTGATTGATAGGGTTTTTCCTCTGGAAAAAGCCTTGGAAGCATTTGATCGGATGCGGGCTGGAGATCAGTTGGGAAAAATTGTACTCAATCCTTGATTTCCTCGTAGGTTTCTCCGAATTCTTTTTTGGCGATGCGGTAGATTTCAAGATTGTCCAAGGGAATCACCAAAAAATCACCGGGTTTTACGATGATGGATTCTTTCCAGGGAGCCTGAAATTCCAGGCTGTCTTTTCCTCCAAGTTTTTCCAGATATGGGGCTGAAACTTCCAGTGCCAAGATTTCACCTTTTGGTCGATAGCATCCCCATCCATTGCCCAGTGAGTCCATCAGCGTGTATTTTTTTTCAAATGTCTCCGCTTTGATCAAATACCGCTCGTGTGCTGAGGTTTGATTTTCTACCAGCCAATCCCCTTTTTCAGCGGTGTTTTGAGTTTCAAACCCATCACTGGTGGTGGTAATGACGTGTAAACCCGGCTCTGCTTTTTTTGCACGTACCAAGCTTCGCTTTTTGTAGCGCCTCCCTTGGCTTTTCATCAAAGGTAAAAAGTGGTCCAACATTTCTTTTTGTGTGATCATGGGAAAAATCAATTCTGGTGATTTGGTACAATTTCAATTTAGTAAATTGATCGTCAAATCATTCATCTTCATTTTTAAATAACCTGATTTTTATGGCAACTCTCGCTCAAAAACTTGCACCTGGAGGTCCAAAGCGAATTTTGGCACTTGACGGAGGAGGAATCCGGGGTGCTCTTTCCCTGGGATATCTCAAGCACATCGAGGACCTGCTCCGTTCCCAGCACAACAATCCAAAACTCTTGCTTTCGGATTATTTTGACATGATAGGAGGCACTTCCACCGGGTCGATCATCGCTACGCTGTTGGCCTTGGGATGGGAAGTGGATCAGATCCGAAAAAAATACTTCGAGTTGGGGACCCAGATTTTTGGAAAAAAATACAAATGGTGGAAAGTCTTTGAGATTGATGATGCTTTCAAAGCCAAGTATGACGACAAAGCCTTGGTCAAAGAGCTACGAAATGTGTTGGGGGAAACTACCCTTGGCGATCAGGAAAAACTTCGAACCGCCTTGGTCATTGTCGCAAAGCGGGCAGATACCAACTCAGTGTGGCCACTCAACAACCATCCCAAGGGGAAATTTTATGACTCCGAACATGGAAACAACAAGTCCATTCCGCTTTGGCAATGTGTACGTGCCAGCGCTGCAGCACCTACGTATTTCCTTCCCCAATCGATTGAAGTTGGGGGAAGCAGCAGCTATGCGGCTTTTGTGGATGGGGGCGTATCCATGGCAAATAATCCGGCCCTACAGATGCTGATGGTGGCTACTTTGAAAGGTTTTCCCTATCACTGGCCTATGGGTGAAGAAAATA
>CAYONF010000059.1:0-6617 GCA_964405255.1 uncultured Limnohabitans sp.
TTGGCAGTTTTTCGCTTCATCATTTCAAATCGTTTTTTGGTAAGGGAAAAATTCAAGCTGCTTCCAAGCGAAAATCCATTTTCCCCGGAAAGAATTGAGACAAGCAAGTATTGATAATCCTGAAGAGGAGTTTTTTTGATCACTTCCTGATCCGCGATAAACTCATGGTTCAACCGAATAGCCTGAAGCGCAAAATACAAGCCGGGATGAAACCAAAAGGGAATTAGCAAAAGCTCAACAAAGAGAATATCCCAACTGTGTTTTTCCTGCACATGGCACCGCTCATGCAGGAAGATCGCCTCTGGAATCCCCTCCTTTTCAAATATTGACTTGGGATAAAAAATGTACCTCAGAAAGGAAAACGGAGAAGTCGGCGCATTCATTAAAATCAAGGTCTCCCCTCTGTAGCTGACCTGTACATTCTGCCGGATCTGATCCCGGATGAGCCGGATATTCCGGAGAAAACGAACCAGGAAAACGGCAACTCCCAAGAGATAAACTCCCCATCCAATATTGACCCAGGGGATTTCAGTCTTAGGTACAGAAATGCTCGGTACAATTGGAGTGGATGCGGGAGATGCCGAGGATTCATAAGCGAAGTTTTCTGAGGGAAAAACCACTTCAGAACTCAGCTCCACCGGAACTTCCTTTACCACTTCAAAAGTGATCAGGGGAATAAAAAAAGATCCAACGACCGCCACCAAAAGAAAGAAGCGGTTGAAGCGATACAGCACTTCCTGCTGAAGGAAAAGCCGGTAGAAAAGCAGCAACAAGAGCAGACATCCGACGGATTTAAGCAAGTATTCCATTAGTTTTTCCGGTTGAGTTGGTCATCGATCAGGGATTTGAGCTCCTCCAATTGCGCATCAGTGAATGAGGTTTGCTGCGCAAAAAAGGAGGCGAATTGGGCAGGAGAGTCATTGAAGAAATTTTTGATCAGTCCCTGGAGATGCTTGGCGAAATAGTTCTCCTTGCTTACCAGGGGGAAATATTCTCGGAGTTTGCCTGTAGTCTCATAGCCTACAAAATTCTTGTCCTGCATCCGGGTTAACAAAGTAGAAATCGTGGTTGTGGCAGGCTTCGGCTCCGAATAGCACTCCAGTAAATCCTTCATGTAGGCTCGCTTGAGTCTCCACAAGTGATTCATTAATTCCTCCTCGGTAGGGGTCAGCTTCATGGGATCAGGGAATTTTTTACTCTACAAATGTAGAATAGATTTTTTCTTCTACAACTGTAGAGCAAAATAATTTCGATTTCTTTTTCTCGGAGGAAATATTCTTCATCCAATTCCTCGGCCCTTAAGGAATTGAATCTGTATTTAAAAATCCCCTTCGGAAATCGATTTCAGCAAGGTGTTTGGAAATTAGCCACCGGTACTCTTTCAATTTTTCTCCTAAAGTGCTCTTTAAACTGAAAAAAAATTAGAATCCAGATGGGAAACAGAAAATTACATTTTACACTTTAATTCCTTGAAAATGATAATTTCGACCCCTGCTCAAGAGAGAGAAAGCACATGTCAGCTGAACAGATACGATTACAGGAAGATAAGGAGCGTAAGAAACATTGGAAGAAATGGGGGCCTTACCTCACGGAAAGACAATGGGGCACTGTCCGGGAAGATTACAGTCCCGACGGAGCAGCCTGGGAAAATGTGACCCATGAACATGCCCGAAGCAAAGCCTACCGCTGGGGTGAAGAAGGCATTGCCGGCATCTCTGACCATCAGCAGAAACTTTGTCTGGCCTGGGCCTTTTGGAATGGGAAAGATCCCTTCATCAAGGAGCGTCTTTTCGGGCTGACCGGCAATCAGGGGAACCATGGGGAGGATGTGAAGGAAATCTATTATTACCTGGACAGCACGCCCACCCACAGCTACATGAAGATGCTGTACAAGTATCCTCAGGCGGAATTTCCCTACCGAAGACTGGTGGAAGAAAACCAGCGGGCAGGAAAGAGTCAGACCGAATTCGAATTGATCGATACGGGGATATTTGACGAGGACCGCTACTTCGATATTTTCATCGAATACGCCAAAAATGACTTCGAGGACATCGTAGCCATCGCAACGATCCATAACCGGGGACCCGAAAAAGCTAAAATCTGGGTCATGCCGACCGTTTGGTTTCGAAAGACCTGGTTTACCGGACATGAGCCCTTCATGCCCAAAATCACCAAGCTCAACGACACGGCGTTCAAGGCATTCAACCCCAAATCCGGGAATTACATCTTCAACTTTTGCGGGCAGCCCGATCTGAAGTTTTGTGACAACGAAACCAACCGGGAACGATTGTATGGAATCCCCAACGAACGAAAATACACCAAGGACGGGATCAATGATTTCGTAGTGAAAGGAGACAGTTCCAGATTGAATCCGTCCAACAGCGGAACCAAAGCGGCAGCTGTCTACGAATTGGAAATTCCTGCAGGCGGCAAAGCCGAAATCAAGCTTCGGATGCAGCACCAAGTGGTGGATAAGCCTATTGAAACCTGTCATCAGACCCTGAGCGTGCGGAAAAGCGAGGCCGACGAATTTTTTGACTCGATTCAGGATCGTGTCACCGATCCGGACCTTAAGTCCATACAGCGGCAGGCATATGCCGGATTGATGTGGTCCAAGCAATTCTATTACTACGACGTCAATCGCTGGCTTGAAGGAGATGCCGGTCGATACCAACCTCCAAAGGAACGGAAAGAAGGCCGAAACAAACACTGGCGCCACCTCCAAAACTACGATATCATCTCCATGCCGGATAAGTGGGAATACCCATGGTATGCCGCTTGGGATCTGGCTTTTCACTGCATTCCCATCGCCCGGATTGATCCTGAATTTGCCAAAAATCAGCTTCTCCTCCTGCTCAACGAGTGGTACATGCATCCCAATGGACAGATTCCGGCTTACGAATGGAATTTCTCGGATGTAAACCCTCCCGTCCATGCTTATGCCGTGCAGCGGGTATATCAGATTGACAAAAAACTGAACGGAGGCATAGGCGACCGGGAGTTTCTTGAGCGGGCCATGCACAAGCTCATGCTTAACTTTACCTGGTGGGTCAATCGAAAAGACAGCGAAGGGAACAACATTTTCGAGGGCGGATTCCTCGGACTTGACAACATCTCCCTTTTTGACCGAAACCATGCCCAGTACTACCAAGGCAAACTGGAACAGGCCGATGGCACCTCCTGGATGGCGATGTTTTCGCTCAACATGCTTCGGATTGCCTTGGATCTGTGCGAATTCAATACCGTGTATCAGTTTAGCGCGACCAAGTTTCTGGAGCACTTTCTCTACATCGCAGGTGCGATGAACGACATCTCCTCCGAGCACATTTCCCTTTGGGACGATGAGGACAATTTCTTCTACGATGTATTCCATTATCTGGGCAAAGAGCCCAAAAAACTGAAAGTTCGCTCGATCGTGGGCTTGATTCCACTTTTCGCAGTAGAACCCATCCGGGAGGATTTGTTTGACAATCTCCCCGAATTCAAAAGGCGACTCGACTTTTTCCTGAGGGAAAAACCCAAACTCGCCGCACTCGTCTCCAGCTGGATTCAGCCGGGCTACGACAAGCGACGCTTGTTTTCCTTGCTTCGTGGCCATCGCATGAAAAGCGTCCTGTATCGCATGCTGGATTCCAATGAATTTCTGAGCGACTACGGAATCCGCTCGCTTTCCAAATACTTCGAAAAGAACCCCTACTCGATGAAAATCAACGGGGACACGCTCTCGATCAAATATACCCCGGGGGAATCCGATACTCGGATGTTTGGCGGCAACTCCAACTGGCGGGGACCGATCTGGTTTCCGATCAACTACCTGATTATCGAGTCATTGAAGAAGTTTGACTTCTACTACGGCGGGGATTTTTCGATTGAGTATCCCACAGGCTCAGGCAATTACCTGACCATGGACATCATTGCCAAGGAGCTTTCCCTGCGCTGCATGAAGATCTTCATGCGGGACAAAAACGGTCATCGGCCGGTATTTGGCAAGCGGAAAAAATTCCAGGAGGATCCTCATTTCAAAGACTACATCCTCTTCTACGAGTATTTTCATGGGGATTCGGGCATGGGACTGGGAGCCTCGCATCAGACAGGATGGACAGCCTTGGTAGCTGAGATGATCCACAAGTATTACAAAACGAGCGATTCTCAGCAGGATGACTCTTCTCCCCTTTTTAGAAGCTAATCGAATCGAAGCGGGCTGTGATGAGGTAGGACGCGGATGTTTGGCAGGCCCTGTCGTGGCAGCGGCCGTGATTTTGCCTCCAGACTATCTCAATCCCTGGATCAATGATTCCAAAAAACTCAGCAAGGCAAACCGGGAGGACTTGATCGAAGAGATCAAGTCCCGCGCATCCGCATGGGCCATCGCGGAGTCCTCGGTGGAAGAAATCGACCGGATCAATATCCTCAACGCTTCTTTTCTCGCCATGAAGCGGGCCATCCTCCAGCTGAAGGTGAAGCCCGATCACCTGCTGATTGACGGAAACCGATGGCGCTCGGATCTCGACTACCCCTATACCTGTGTGATTAAGGGCGACGGAAAACTCGTCAGCATAGCCGCAGCGTCCATTTTGGCTAAGGTGTATCGGGATGAATTGATGGAAAAACTGGCCTTGGATTTCCCTCATTTTGGCTGGGAGCGAAACGCCGGCTACCCCACTCCTGCACACCGGCAAGGAATCGCCCGATTCGGAAGCACAATTTGGCATCGGAAAAGTTTCCAGCTGCTGCCGAGGCAATTGGATTTAGGGCTTTAGACAACAAAATGATCACGAGTTAATTAAAAAAATACTTTGCCAGAGTAAAAACTTGAATTGTAAAAATAAACACATAAATGCCACTTTTTTTCATAACTAGAATAAAATCATATAAAGGGCTATAAGTGGAACTCATTTTTTTCAAAAAAAATAGCATCAAATTAAATTCAATGTGGAAAATAATGATCGCAAAGCTAAAAAAAACAAGGATCAAAAAAGTGTCTGAATCAAAAAACAAATCAACAATCCAATATAGATTTAGTGCGACAAATAAAAATAAACCAGATCGAATTTGATTTATCTTATTTAGTTCCTTCTCCAGAAGTAAATAAATATTTATATCCACTAGTAGGAAATAAATTATCAATCCCAAAAACCCAATAATGCTCATTATTCTAGATGAAGAACTAATACAATTTATTTAAAACATAGGAAATCCAAAACAAAATAACTGGACCTAAGATCGAGAATTGAACATACCTATACAGATATCTCTCTTTAACTTCAGCAAATAGATGAATTATATTTTTAAACTTATTTTTATAAAAAATCATGTAATAATTAAATGAAAAAACAGGTAAAAAATACAAAATAAACAATGTTAGAAAATAATTCATGGCAGGAGAAAATCTATCTAAATTTATGTCATAAAAGAAAGAACTCCTCCAAGTCTGAATAATTACCATTATTGTGAAAAAATTGAATGACATCAAAAATGTCATCATTAGAATAGAATAGGTTTTCCATTTAAAAGAAGATTGATCTTGCGCCTTTAATCGCAAAATACACTCAGCCCAAATTATATAGTAAAATGTCATATCCTGTCTCAGTATAGGTCTCCTCAGCAGCTTTGAAGTGCCGATTGAGGCTGGGTGGAATTTGCAATTCCACCCTCACATCCTTACCATCCCGATAGCTATCGGGATGCAATAGGTCCATTTTAATATCGTCTTTTATGATAAGCAAATTACAAATTTGTTTTTATATGAAGGCGTAATTGCAAATTACGCCTAGTATCCTCTTCTGGGTGTGGTCCTAAGAGTGGGCTGCACCCAGAGTATCATTTCTCATCTTTCAATTGAACAAGTAATACAATAAGATCATAATGAGAATAGCCAAAAAAGCTATGAAATTATACTTGCCTGCTCTTCCAAATTCATTATTTCTATCACTTTTTCTCATAAATAACTCTTATTGCCACAGCTACAATTTATGCAGCCCCCTTCTGGGCGTAGATTCTCCTCAGCCCCTCTGAACTTCAAATAGACCGCTGGGTGAAGTTTTCCCGCTCTTCGAGCCGGCCCAAGGCTAATTGCGATTATCTACCTCAATCTGGCCCTTTTGTCCTGAATACCTGCCCGCCGTGGAGGGATTCCGAGCACTTGAATATACCTAATCTACTGAATTTTCATTCCACTCCTATTTCAAGAGTACTTTTCAGCCTTTTGCCTGGCAAGAAATGCCCAATGATCCATAAAAAAGCCGCCAAGGATTCCTCGGCGGCTTTCGATTAGTTTTAGGGTGTTTATTCTTTACATGTATCTGTATGCTTCCATGCAACAAAAGAAAAAGGAAATTGAGGACGGAAGTGAGTTTCAGTGGACTGTAGCCTGTGGACTGTGGACGAGTATCCGCTGCCAACATCGATTGCTCAGGTCCGAAGTGCATCATTGCGGATACTCAAATTATTTTTTGATTCGCTCGAATGTCAATTTTCCGGAAGCGGCATTCTGACTGATGGGCTGAAGCACCATTTTGTCTTCTGAGAATTCGACGATTTTAGCCAGTCGGTCTCCCTTTTCCTCATGAATCACCAGCATGTTTCCTTCTGTCAATTCGATTTTCACTTCCTTTTGG
>CAYONF010000059.1:6717-25821 GCA_964405255.1 uncultured Limnohabitans sp.
CTCATGAATCACCAGCATGTTTCCTTCTGTCAATTCGATTTTCACTTCCTTTTGGACAATCGTCTGATTTTCAAAATCAGTGAATTTTAGCACATCTCCCTCCTCAAACTGGTAAACGGTATTCTCCAACCGGAACTTGATTCTCGCATCCATGCTGGCCTTTTCATTGGGCGTGGCATTTTGGTACTGAGGAGAATGAACAATCTTCGCAATTCCATCAAAATGGATCAGTTGCCAGCTGCCGACCAATTGGCTGTATTGAACCTGATTCCAGGCAAATACGAGGGTAATCAGGAATGAGGTGATAAAGGATAAATTCATGGCTTATGTCAGGCAATTATTTTGCCAGTTTGGAAAAAAGCCAAACCGAACTGCTTGGCTTCAAATTCCAACGCCAACTTAAGCGCATTATTCGAGACTTGATCGAAAAGGTAAAGCAAAGGTCTCCCCTCGTAAATCAACTCATTTCTTTCATCTCGCCCACAACTTTGGTGATGGTCTGCTTGGCATCACCGAAGAGCATCAGACAGTTAGGATACCCGAAAAGCTCATTCTCGATTCCGGCGTAGCCCTTGCCCATACTTCGCTTGGAGACGATGACCGTCTTGGCTTTGTCCGCATTCAAGATCGGCATGCCGAAAATCGGACTTTGCGGGTTGGTGCGCGCGGCAGGATTGACCACGTCATTTGCTCCGACCACAAAAACCAGGTCGGTGTTGGCAAAGTCATCGTTGATCGCTTCCATCTCGATCAGCTTGTCGTAGCTGATGTTTGCCTCGGCCAAGAGCACGTTCATATGTCCGGGCATTCGGCCTGCTACGGGGTGGATGGCAAATCGGAAGTCGATGTTTCGCTTCTCGCACTGCTCCATGAGTTCGCGGATCACGTGCTGAGCCTGAGCCACGGCCATCCCGTAACCCGGAACAACAATCACCGAAGAGGCGGAATCAAAGAGCATGGCAGTTTCCTCCACACCGATTTCTTTGATCACGACTGCCGGTCCATCTTGACCTCCCGTGGCTACCGTCTGACCAAATCCTCCCAACAACACATTGGTCAGGGAGCGGTTCATGGCCTTACACATGATCTGGGTCAGGATGATCCCGGAAGCTCCAACCAAGGAACCTGCTACGATCAGTACGTTATTGTTCAGGATAAAACCTGTGGCACAGGCCGCCATTCCGGAGTAGGAGTTCAACAGGGAAATCACCACCGGCATGTCCGCCCCGCCGATCGGAATCACGGTCAAAATCCCCAAAAGAAGAGAAATCCCTACCAAAATAAAGATGAAGGTAAGGTTGGTGGGATCAATGAAAACCAACACGGAGGCAGCCAGAAAAGCAATCAACAACACCAAGTTGAGCAAATGCTGACCGCTGAAGGTGATGGGTTGCCCGGAGACTTTGCCATCCAGCTTGAGGTAAGCGATCATGGAACCGGTAAAGGTCACCCCTCCGATCAAAACCGAAAGAATAATACTCGTCAGGTTGACTGCATCGAGGGATTCAACAGATGTTTCACTTTTCAGGAAATAATCCGATAAGGCAACAGAAAAAGATGCCAAGCCCCCGAATCCGTTGAACAGCGCGACCATCTCCGGGATTTTGGTCATGGCCACCTTGGTGGCATAGTACAAACCAATGGCACTACCGATCAGGATACAAATGAAAATTTCAAGAAACGTAACCACATTGATAGTCAGCAAAGTAGCAACAATGGCAATCAGCATCCCTATTGCTGAAAGGACATTCCCTTTTCGGGCATCTTTGGTTTTTCCGAGGTATTTGATCCCGATGATAAACAGCACTGAGGCTATCAGATACGCGATTTCGATTACTGTGCTCATTTCTTCTTAAACATTTTAAGCATTCGGTCTGTGACAGCATATCCTCCCACCACATTGATAGTGGCAAGAACAAGGGCAAGCATTCCCAGCCATTTGCTTAGGGTGGTGTAGCCCATTTCATTGCAGGCGATCAAGGCACCTACAATGGTGATCCCTGAGATCGCATTGGAACCTGACATGAGAGGCGTATGAAGCGTGGGGGGTACTTTGGAAATGAGTTCGAATCCCAGGTAGCTGGCCAGGACCAGAACGTAAATCAGTATGATGAGTGCTGATACAGTCATGGTTTAAGAGTCTATTTGTTGAGTATACTTTTGGTAAAGGCATGCACCAATTCCCCTTGATGGGTAATCAACACGCCTTTGGTGATTTCTTCTTCGAGGTCAAGTTTGAATCCGTCTTTGCTGGCGAGATGCAGCAAAAGCGTGCTGATGTTGGTCGCATACAGCTGACTGGCATTGACCGGCAGCAAAGAAGGCAAGTTGGATTCTCCGACGATGGTGACTCCGTGCTTAACCACGGTTTTATTCTTTTCCGAAAGGGCACAGTTTCCTCCGGACTCGACTGCCATGTCCACGATGACCGAACCGGTTTTCATGCTTTTGACCATCTCTTCAGTGACAAGGATCGGGGACTTTTTCCCCATGACCAATGCTGTGGTAATGACCAGATCCGCATCTTTGATTTTATCCTGAATGAGCTTTTGCTGCTTTTCCAAAAATTCAGCGGATACTTCTTTGGCATAGCCGCCCTCCACTTTCACAGCTTCGGCACCTTCTACCGTGAGAAATCTCCCACCCAGAGACTCAACCTGCTCTTTGGTTTCGGGACGCACATCACTGACTTCCACGATTGCACCCAATCGCTTGGCGGTGGCGATGGCCTGAAGACCTGCTACACCCGCTCCAAAAATCAGGACTTTTGCCGGGGTGATGGTACCGGAAGCGGTCATCATCAGAGGGAAAATCTTTCCCAGATGATTGGCCCCGAGGATCACCGACTTGTATCCCGCCAAGTTCGCCTGGGAGGAAAGGGCGTCCATTTTTTGGGCCCGGGAAATCCTCGGTACGGCATCCATGGAAAAAGAGGAGATGGATTTCTGATTCATGGCGGCGATCACATCCGGATGCTGATAGGCATACATGTAGGAAATACAGGCTCCGCCGGTTTTCATCTGGGCTATTTCTTCCAAAGTAAACAGGTTGACCTTGAGCAGGACATCCGCCCCAAAAACCTCCGCAGCCGGGCCCACTTTGGCACCGGAATCCCGGTAATCCTGATCCGAGAAATAGGAACCTTCCCCTGCACCGGACTCGATGATTACCTCAAATTCTTTCTTTTTGAGCAGCTTGACCACATCCGGACTGAGTGCCACTCTTTTCTCAAATTCCTTGGTTTCTTTGATTACTCCGACTATCATTTTATGGGGCTGTTCTAGGCTATTGCAAAATTTATTTTTGACAACTCATACTCAAAGTAAAGGAATGCTTTGCTTTTGGAGAAATTACAAAAGCGCCTTTTCTGGCTTAAATCAGCGAAATTCAACTGCTTTTCCGCCCAAAAAAGGGGAAATCATTGGCTCTGCCGAATCGCAATCGATTTCTTAATTTATCCTGATTTCATTCTTTTTTTTTGATAATGCAAAAATTCAAACCCAAATTGATTGGCCATCCTTGGGTATAAGGGTTGAAAAATTCTGAGGATCCAGTAGTCATTTATCACAAAAATGAGGAACTCATCCAAAACCCTACTTCCACAGGATACTTTAATCTTTAACTTGTCATACTATTCGATCTTTATTCACATTAACCCATGAAATCGAGCGGATGGCGCAACACAACCGGGGATAACGATCCTCCCATGTGAGATTCCATGAGACCCAAAAAACAATTCAATACACATGAAAAAACCCGAGCAAACCTCTTCGGGGCAAAGCCGAAGGGACTTTATTAAAAATGCGGCAATCGCATCCTCGTTTTTCATCGTCCCAAGGCATGTCTTGGGCGGTGTAGGATACACCGCACCTTCCGACCAACTTAATCTGGCTGCCATCGGGGCCGGTGGAAAAGGCAGAAGCGACATCTTGAATGCCTCTGTCAACGGAAGAGAGCGTGTAGTGGCCCTTTGTGACGTGGATTTTTCCGGCTCTGCCAAAGATTCGGTCAAATCTTTTCCAAATGCCAAGCTGTATGCTGACTACCGCAAAATGCTCGAAGAGCAAAAGGATATCGATGCGGTGACCATTTCCACTCCGGACCACGTGCATGGTCCAGCAGCTAAATTCTGCATGGAGCGTGGCAAACACGTCTATGTGCAAAAGCCCATGACGCACAACATCCGGGAAGCCAGAATGCTGACCCAGATGGCCCGCGACCAAAAAGTCGTCACCCAAATGGGTAACCAAGGCGCCTCCAACCCGCTGATGGATATGATCCGCGGATGGATGAACGAGAACAAAATCGGTAAAGTCTCCAAAGTCCAAATCTGGACCAACCGTCCCGTTTGGCCTCAAGGCGGTCCTTTCCCCAAAGCAGATGCCGGCAGCAAGCCAAGCGAACTTGAATGGGATCTTTGGTTAGGTCCTGCTCCTGAAATTCCATTTACTCCAAACCTTCATCCTTTCAACTGGAGAGGATGGTGGGATTACGGGACAGGCGCATTGGGAGATGTGGGATGCCATTTGATGGATATTCCTTTCCGAATGTTGGGATTAAACTATCCTACCGACGCGGAATGCTCCGTGGGATCTGTATTCTCTCAGATGTGGACGGCAGATTACAATCCGGAGGGATGCCCTGCTTCCTCCTTTATCACGCTTCACTATGGCCCAACTGCCAAAAACCCGGTTCCTCTCGAAATGACCTGGATGGACGGAGGAATAAGACCTTCTCATCCGGATATCATTCCTCCTGACCATGACCTCGGAGGCGCAAACTCAGCGAACGGGGTAATGATGATCGGCGAAAAAGGAATCATCACCCACAACATCAACGACAGCTCTCCACTGATGCCGAAGTTGTATCTATACGACGGCACGCAGGAATTTGGGCCGGATCGCATCGAAGGCACCGAGCCGGAATACGGCCATCAGCGCAAGTGGGTGGATGCCTGCAAGGCTGGATTTGGCTCAGCTGAGCACAAAGCCTTGACTTCTTCCTTCGACTACGCAGGACCTATGACCGAGACGGTATTGATGGGCAACTTGGCTATCCGAAGCTATATGCTGAAAAGAAAGAACGCACAGGGTAGAGATGAATTCTTCGGCCGCCGCAAGTTGCTGTGGGACGGAGAAAATATGCGCATCACCAACCTGGAAGAAGCCAATCAGTTTGTGGGCAGAACCTACAGACCTGGATTTGAAGTATAATCCAGTAGACAATCCCGATAGCTATCGGGAGCAGTGATCAGTTTGCAGTGAGGAGTTGGCCGAGGAGTCAGGCTGAGTGCCTGCCTGCTGCAGGCAGGGAGTCGAAGCTTTTTAGATTTCATAGCAACGAAATTGGAAACCGTGGGTAGAAATACTCACGGTTTTTTTGTGAATTTTTTGGAGATTTCAACCCCAAATACATCATCCAATGAAAGCCCTCCTTGTCGAAACCTTCCAGCAAAAACCCATCGTCACCCAGGTCCCGGATCCTCAAGCACCCGATCAGGGAGTGGTTTTGGAGGTGAAGGCAACCGGACTTTGCCGGAGCGACTGGCACGGCTGGATGGGACACGATTCGGATATCCAATTGCCTCATGTGCCCGGACACGAGTTTGCCGGAGTGATCCGCGAAGTGGGAAAGGGCGTGAAAAACTGGAAAGTCGGTGATCGGGTGACTGTCCCCTTTGTCTGCGCCTGTGGCACTTGCCCCACCTGCCAAGGCGGAAATCAGCAAATTTGCGATGACCAATTTCAACCGGGATTTACCCATTGGGGATCTTTTGCCGAATACGTGGCCGTCCATCGCGCAGAGTCCAATTTGGTGCGACTGCCGGATTCGGTGAGTTTCGAGGCTGCTGCAAGTTTGGGCTGCCGCTTCGCGACCTCCTTCCGAGGGGTAGTCGCACAGGGAAAAGTGACCGGCGGGCAATGGGTTGCGGTGCATGGTTGTGGAGGAGTGGGTCTTTCCGCCATTATGATTGCAGCCGCTTTGGGTGCCAATGTGATTGCTGTGGATATTTCAGATGAAAAACTGGCCTTGGCCAAAGCTGCCGGAGCCAACTTTTTACTCAATGGAAAAATCTCCTCAGACATCCCTGCCGCCATCCTCGAACTGACCAAAGGCGGTGCGCATGTTTCCATCGATGCCTTGGGAAGTAAAATCACCTGCTTCAATTCCATCGCCTGCCTCCGGAAACGCGGAAAACACATTCAAATCGGACTGATGGCCGGCAAGGAATCCAATCCCGAAGTTCCCATGCATTTGGTCATTGCCAAGGAACTCGAAATCTTGGGCAGCCACGGGATGCAGGCCCATGCCTATCCGGAAATGATGCGGATGATAGAGGAAGGCAAACTTTTCCCCCAAAAACTGATCGGCAGAAGAATCACCCTGGAAGAAGCGGTAATCCAATTGCCGGCGATGGATTCATTTCGTGAAAGCGGGATGCTGATGATTGATCGGTTTTAATACCCAAGTCAAAGCAACAGGGTTTCTCCATTGGAAATCCTTTTGGGATCCCTGTATCTGATAGGAATTCCAAAACTCAAGGTGCTAATTTTTCATTTTCCCACTCATAAAAATTAAGAGCGCTGGTTTATCTGATCCGTTTCGGGCCTTTTACTGACTGGCACAGGACGGTGTATGACTGGGGATGCCGGTTTTGCAAGATTTGCCGGCAAGGAATGGTTGGTTTGGAGTCGTCTCATTGATCGTTTTTCAGACAGTACGTTGTCTGGTGATTGACAGGCTTCGATACCAACAAAGGAGTAAGATTTAAGGGAAATTTAAGATCAGACTGGAGTATAATTTGGAGATAATTCTGAACTTCAATAGATAATTTCAAATACCAGAATTAAACCAAAATTCAACACTCAAGTCTAAATCCCATAAATCTTCCCAGCCATGATCAAAAAAATCACCCTTGGACTTATAGTCCTGCTTGTGCTCATTCAGTTTATCCCGGTCGAAAAAAACGAAAGCAACGATACGGAATTTGACATCACAAAAAGTTACAATGTCCCGGATAATGTATCGATGATCCTAAAAGGGGCATGTAACGACTGCCACACCAACCTGACCCGATACCCTTGGTATTCCAACATCCAGCCGGTCAAGTACCTACTGGCAGACCACGTTAACGAAGGAAAACAACACTTGAATTTCTCTTCCTTTACCAAACTTCCGATTGCGGTTCAGAATCATAAGTTTGAGGAAGTCATCGAAATGGTCGAATCCAAAGAAATGCCCCTGGAATCCTACACCTATTTTGGACTTCATCCCGAAGCCAACCTGACCGATTTGGAGCGAAAAGCAGTGATGGAATGGGCCAAAGAACAGATGGACATGCTTGCGGCAACTTACCCGGCAGACAGTTTGGTCATGAAAAGAAGGACGCCTCCAGCCCAATAAGCAAAAAATCCCCGGAATTTCTTTCGGGGATTTTTTAGGTAAAACAACTGCTGAATTCAAAACAGAAATCAACCAACAAGAATGAACTCCGAACTGATCTAAAAATTCGAGTTCGCTTAAGGAATTGTTACTGAGACGCCAGGAGCGGAAGTTGGATTCAGATTAGGGAAGACTGTTTTGTTGGTCACCGGATCCACGTAACTGTTGCTAAAAACCGAATCCCCATAGGCTCGTATAAACACCACTGTTCCGGGAGCAAGCCCCAAAGCGGCAAGTTCAGTACGGGTAAATGTTCTGCCAAACGGATTTTCCTGAGAAATAAAAGTGCCCGAAACCACCTGATAATTGGTTGAAGACACAGTAGACTGAGTGGAGAAAAAGAATCTCACATAGCGGCGATTTCCTGAGTTTCCTCCGGGATCAGTGGTGACCGATACTTCGACTCCGGTACCGTTGGGAGACGCGTTCAACTGAGTCACCTTCGTAGTAGACAGCTGTCCCAAGGAAGGGATATCTGTCAAAACTGTACCCCCTGCTTTGTGCTCCAGTCCGGGACGTTTGAATGTTCCGTAGCCTTCTTTTTCATAGAGTAAGGTATAAGTACCAAAGGGTACATCTTCCAAAACAAATTTGCCTGCAGCATCAGTCAATACAGAAAACTGAGATCCCAATCCCTCCACGCTCACCTTCATGCCCGAGTTGGAACTGGCGGGGGCGCTTCCTTCTGTAAACAACAATACACTTCCTGAAATATTTGCGACGGTATCAGGATCAGGATCGGAATCATCCCCTCCACACGAGACAAGTAAAAACAGAGCAAACACCAAGGGATACACAAAACTTTTCATAAATAGGATGAGATTTAATGATTCAAAATTTAATCAAATGTCAAAATCACAAAATAATCACAAACAAAACAAGTAATTTGGTAGAGATTTCATGCTAAGCGGAAAAAGAAAAAAAGAACTCCAAACCTTTTTGCGCTTGTCGATCCTCCCAAGAAAAGACAATCTTTGATCCGTTTGGGAGTGTGGTCCGGTCAAATTCCCGAAAGAGGTTGAATTTCCTATCTCACCGAAAAAAACGCTATTTTTCCTCATGAAGAAGATTCAGGATAATGAAGTCCGTTGGGGCGTATTAGGCGTAGGAAATGTATGCGAAGTCAAGTCAGCACCGGCAATGAATATCGTGCCGCACAGCAAGTTGGTCGCCGTCATGAGAAGGGACGAATCCAAAGTCAAAGACTACGCTGAGCGCCATCGCGTATCCAAGTGGTACACCTCCGCTGAAGCCTTGATCCAGGATCCAGAGGTCAATGCCATTTACATCGCCACACCGCCGAATGCCCATCTGGAACTCACACGTCTGGCCGCTGCAGCCGGCAAACCGGTCTATGTAGAAAAACCCATGGCCCGGAATCATTCGGAATGCGTGGAGATGATTGAGGTCTGTGAAAAGGCAAAGGTTCCGCTCTACGTGGCATACTATCGCCGGGCCCTACCCCATTTTGTCAAAATCAAAGAACTTCTGGAAACAGGCGCGATCGGTGAAATCCGGACCGTTCACGTCAACCTGAGACAGGTCGTCGAGCCCGAACTTATCGCCAAACTGGAAAACAACTGGCGGGTAGTTCCGGAAATTGCCGGAGGAGGATATTTCCTTGATTTGGCTTCCCACCAACTCGATTTATTGGATTTCTTCTTTGGAAAAATCACCCGGGCTTCCGGTTATGCTGCAAATCAGGCTAAAGCCTATGAAGCCGAAGATATCGTCGTGGGCAGTTTTGCCTTTGAAAACGGTGTTTTGGGCACTGGCAACTGGTGTTTCACTTCGTCCCATGCTGGTGAAAAAGATGAAATCATCATCGATGGAAACAAGGGCCAAATCCGATTTGCGACTTTTGGAAAAGGAGAATTTACCCTGATTCAGGACTTTCAGGAACCCAAACTTTTTCACCTCCAACTTCCCCACCATATCCAGCAGCCCCTGATCCAAAGCATCGTGGAGGATTTGTTGGGAACAGGCTCTTGCCCGAGCACAGGTATCTCCGGAGCACGGGCCAACTGGGTGATGGGAGAAATGGTGAAAACTTTTATTCCTTAACGCACATTCTTGTGAACCTCCTGGACTCCCCGCTTTGGACGGAAATCGCACTGGTCAGCATCCTGTTTTTGCTGGGGCACATCTATTTGGGACACTTTGAGGAAAAATCTCCCAAGTGGAAAAAACTACTCAAATATGTGGTGACTTTGATTTTGGTGTGTGGACTTTCACTGATGTTCGGCAGAACGGTGGCCTTGATTTTCTTGGGAAGCACACTTTTACCGATCATTTACATCCATGGATTTTGGCTTCCGGGTAAAGGAATCAACGGCTGGACGGGAGAACCACGGGACAAGTATTACCAACTGCGGGGATGGCATAAAGATTTTCTGAAAAAAAATGAATGAATATCCAATAGTCCGCCAAGTATGCTGATTGGGAATTCCATTTTCTTTCTGATTTCCGATGGGTACACCTTCGGTTTTTTTACCCAAAGCCTTAACTTTCTATAAACCCTTTTCCCATGCATGAACATCCGATCATTGTTTTTATGGCCTTGTTGATTTTAGGCTATGGCTTTTTTTCAAAAAAAGCGGAAAACTCGATCATTACCGCTCCGATGGTTTTTGTGATTATCGGGCTGCTGGTCAGTTTCTTTGATCTGGAATTGCTGGAAGAAGGGCCGAAAGCAAGTTTTGTAAAGCCATTGATGGAATTCACCTTGCTCTTGGTCCTGTTTATCGATGGTTCCACGATTGATCTGAAAAGCCTCAACAAGGATAAGAATTTACCGATCCGATTGTTGGGAATCGGGCTGCCGCTTACGATGATTCTGGGAGCCCTGATCGCGATTCCGATGTTTCCCGAAGTAAAACCCCTGATTTTGATTCTGATGGCCTTTATCCTTTCCCCGACCGATGCGGCTTTAGGACAGGCGGTCGTAACAGGAGAGCAGGTACCCCGCAGGATCCGTCAGACCATCAATGTGGAGAGTGGGCTAAACGACGGAATTGGGCTGCCCCCGATTTTGGTCTGCATCGCCTTGTTGTCGGGATCGGCAGGTGAAGGATTCGACGGGAATTACTGGCTGGGCTTTGTAGCAAAGCAATTTCTTTTCGGGCCGCTGATCGGTGGATTGATCGGTTGGATCGGAGGCAAACTGGTGGAAAAGGCCTTCAAAACAGGCATGATTACGACAGTTTACCAAATGCTGGCTTCTGTTGCCATTGCAGTCTTGGCTTTTTCAGGGGCAGAATACTTTGGCGGAAATGGCTTCATTGCAGCGTATGTCGCGGGTATGTTTTTGGGCACCAAAAACGAACTGCTGCGGGAGCGGATGAAGGAGTTTGGAGAGGCAGGCAGTCAGATTATGATCTTGTTCATTTTCCTGCTTGTCGGAATGATTCTCGTCCCGATTTCCTATTCTCTTTGGGATTGGAGGGCTTTAGCCTATGCCATTCTCAGCCTCACAGTGATCCGTATGGTCCCGGTAGCGATCAGCTTGGTCCGATCGGGCTTGGATCAGAAAACCGTGTGGTTTATCGGCTGGTTTGGACCCCGGGGAATCGCCTCGGTGCTTTATATGCTGATGGCAATCATTCAGCTGGACACAGAAGGCTATGAGCGAATGATCAGCGTCATCACGCTGACGGTCCTGCTGAGTATATTTCTCCATGGGGTATCGGCAGTTCCTTTGTCCGGAATATTCAAACGAAAATATTGAACGCTACCGACCCACCTGTAGGAATGCACCACCCCATCCGGCATGGTTTTTTCCAAGAATTCTTTCTGCTAACTTGAAACTGACTAATTCAGCTACATATGAACCGATCTTTTGCGCTCGCTTTTTTCTTTGGGATTCTGCTCTTTTCCCAACTGACTTTTGCACAAAATCTTAAAAACCGGATCCAACCCGGCAGATTATACAATGCCGGAGATTCTATCTACACCCCCCGCTACGGATTCAGCGGGGCGATCCCTGAGGGATGGGTTGGGGTTTTGCCCCGGGAGACCGAGGTGTTTCTGCTCAATTCCACCACCGGGACTTTTGGGGAGATTTTTGTTTTTGGAAGGGAAAAAGTCGATCTGAAGCAGCTTGCCGAAACCTGGAAAGCAGGCATAAATGTCTCCGAAACCGTCACTTTAAAAGCCACAGACCCCAAAATTGAAGGAGATCTACTCTTTGCCCATGCCGAGGCTACCGGGAATTTCCTCCCTCCGAAAAATTACCGGGCATTTGCAGCGACCCGATGCGGGGAGGCTTGCATCACGGTTTTGGTGATTTCTTTAGAAGAAAACGCAGAAATGGCCGATGCTTCCGCTTTGGAATTTCTGAAGTCAGCCTCCTTGTCTACACCAAGAGAAGTCGATCCTTATGAAGATTTTGACTGGAAAGGGTTTCTTTCGGGAAAATTACTGATCTCGTATGAGGGCTTTGTCGGCGGAAAACAGCAGACCAAAATTACCCTGTGTGAAAATGGAAGTTTCCGTGCGGCTATTTCCAAAAAAGGCTTGATGAAAGACAGCAATCCCGACTACAAAGGAACTATGAAAGGAACCTGGACTGTGGAGGGCAAAAACTCTGAAGCCATCCTTACTTTTACCTTCGAAAAGACCTCCTTAGCACCCGTTGTGGTCAACCTGAATTTTAAAGAGGAAGATCTCTACGCCAATGGGGAGCGGCATTTCGCAAGTCATACTGAAAAATGTGATTAGACATAAGGTGTATCCGCAAGGGTGCAGGAATACTTGATTTGGCTTGATAAACTGCGGATACACGTCCACGGACCACCGTCAACAGTCCACAGCATGTTTGATAAAACTTCAAACCTTAAGTTCTTCCGGTAGCAAATCGGATATTTATTTAAAAAAAAATTGATTTCAACTTTCCTAAAAATTAGCCTCGGACTCCCAATCCGGGGCTTTTTATTTTGAATTAGTTAAAAACACTTTTTCAATATTTCAATTCTTTAATTTTGAATTATTAAAATTTTTTAATTAAGTAAAGTATAATTGTTTTCATTTTTTCAATACAATAAAAATCCATAATTCAGTTAACAAATATTTTTACAAAACTGGCCCGATTTTCGAAATAAGTGATGCAACCTTCGAAACCAAATTAACATCTAGACATTAAAAGCCTATGAAATAAAAAAAGACCAAAAAGACCCAAGGCGAAAAAAATCAACCAACCCCAACCTATTCCCTTCACACTAAACCACACTTACCATGAACACACACACTTTCAACCGAGGATTGGGCAGGCTGGTACTGGGACTCGTCCTCCTGGCTGGCTGGATCGCACCGCAAGAAGCGGAGGCAAAAAAATACCGGGGCGTCAGCTTTCAGGTTTTCTATGATGAGCTGTCTCCCTTTGGAGACTGGGTCAAAGACGCCCGGTACGGCTACATTTGGTTGCCAGCCGTCAGAGAAGACTTTCACCCCTATGGCACCGAGGGCCACTGGGTCATGACCGAATACGGCAACACCTGGGTTTCATACTATGACTGGGGCTGGGCGCCTTTCCACTACGGCCGTTGGTATTTCGATGATTACTTCCAAAGCTGGGCTTGGATTCCAGGCTACGAATGGGGGCCTGCCTGGGTCAACTGGAGAACAGGCGGCGGGTATTACGGTTGGGCACCGCTCGGACCCGGCCTATCGATCAATGTGCGGGTGAATCTCCCAAGCTTCCATTGGGTATTTATTCCCAATCACCGCATCTATCATCACTACGCCTACCGCTATCATGCCCCACACAAAACCAAGATCAGAATCTATAACCAGACCACCATCATCAACAATAGCGTGGTCTACGACAACCGAACCTATATCGGTGGACCTCAGCGCAGAGAAGTGGAGCGGGTGACCCGAAGCGTGGTGCCGGTGTACCAACTTCAGGCCAGCAATGCTCCCGGAAGAGCCGCAGTATCCAGAAACAGCGTGAGCATGTATCGACCTGAAGTTCAGGAAAGCCGAAGCCGAACCATGGAAGCAAGACCTTCTCGAGTACTGGATGCCAATCAGGCCAAAACCGGCAGATCCAACCGGGAAGTTTATACTTCTTCTCCTTCTTCCAGAAGTACCCAAGAAAATCCCGATTTCTCCGGAAGAAACGGAAGTGCAGAAAGCCGCTCGGTAAGTCCAGCTCCACGGGGTGAGGCAGATAAATTTGAAATGAAGCCAGCTCCTGCGGATACCAAAGGCAGAGGAACAAGTACTGCCCCTTCCCGAAGTCAATCTTCAGGAACCAGGGAAGCGGCACCTTCCAGATCCTATGAAAGCAGACCTTCGGGAAGCAATTCCAGAGGGAACGTACCAGCAAGATCCGGCGGGGAAGTTCGTCAGGAAAGCACCCGAACCCAGTCTGGCACACCTTCCCGGGGAACAGTACAGCAGTCGAGACCCACTCAGGCTACTGCGCGGACCCAGGAATCACGTAATCAGACACCGGAGATGCGAGGTAGCGCTCCTGCCAGGACTCAAAACTCCAGTCCTTCCAGAACGCAACCCAGCAGATCTTCAACCGAGGCAAAGTCCACTGCGCCAGTCTCCAAAAAAGAAGCCCAGTCGACACCTTCCAGGTCCAGCAATTCATCAGGCAGAGGCAACAGTCGCGATAATTAACAACCAAACTAATCATGCATGGATCCTTCCGGATCCATGCTTTTTTTTGATGTCGTGTTGCTGACAATTTGATAGTCAAGATTTCATGAGGTTGCAGGGAGTTTTCATCTTTTCAGCCTTAATCAAACCCTCATTTATGAAAAAAATCCTGTTTCTGCTGATTCTCATGCATATCCAGTTGCTTGGATTTGCCCAAAAATCCGAAATCTATCTAGCTGACAACAAAGCGATTGGCGGCTATGATCCGGTCGCATATTTTACTCAAAAAAAACCAGTCAAAGGCAAAGAAGAATTAAAAGTAGTATACCAAGGCGCCAACTGGCATTTTTCCTCCGAAGCAAACAAAAAGCTGTTTGAAGCCAATCCAACTCAATATGCACCTCAATATGGTGGGTATTGCGCTTTTGGGGTAGCCGGAGGATACAAAGCAAAAACCTCCCCGGATGCCTGGACTATTGTAAACAACAAACTCTACTTAAATTACAACCTAAGCGTCCAAAAAGACTGGCTGAAAGAGCAAAGCTCCATGATTAAAAAAGCCGATGCCAACTGGACGACCGTGAAAAAACAATAACCATTCAAGCCCAGGCCGATGTCATGTTAAGTTCCGATTCCAACTATTCATTCCGGATAGGAAAAGATCAAGATGTGACTACACGGATCAATCACTTCGAGTTTTGGCCGGCATGGACGATCCATTTTCCGATGTATTTGTTGGGAATCTTCTGGGGAATCCGACTTGGAAACCTGAACTTTTTCCCCGCAGTGAATTCAGGAATGGCCAATGGTGGGCTGTTTAACTACTCCAAGTATGAGTCCATGCGGGATTTTGCTGAGAAAAATGTCCCAAGGAGCATTCGTTGCACCCCTCCGCATCTTCTTTTGGCAGTGCTGGAAAACGCAAACCAGCGCCAAATCTTTTTCCCCATGATCCTCAAGCCGGACATCGGTGAACGGGGCCGGGGGGTGAAGTTGATAGCCAATCTTCAATCCCTTGAAAACTACCTGATACGCTTCCAAAGCGAAGCAGTGATCGTGCAGGAATTTATTTCCAAAAAAGAGGAATATGGCGTCTTTGTAATCAAAAACCCAAAAACCGGGACGCTTCAAGTCACCTCGGTCACTCAAAAAATCCCGCTCCAAGTCCTAGGAAACGGCAAGGACTCAGTGCGAACTCTGGTGGAAAATCACCCCCGAGCCTCACGGTATCCGCTTGAAATTTCACCTGAACTTTGGGAGATAGTCCCCGAAAAAGGCCTGATCTACCGGCTGAGCATGAAAGGAAACCATTGCAAGGGAGCCCAGTTTCTGGATCGATCCAACCTGATCAACCCAAACGTCAGTGCCGCTTTTGAAAAAATCTGCCAACCTCTCCAAGAATTCCATTATGGTCGATTGGATGTGAAGGTAGATGCTGCCAGCGATCTCGAAAACCCCACAAAGATTACTGTGCTGGAGGTCAATGGGGCCAATTCGGAGCCGATTCACATCTATTCTCCCGGAAATTCCTATTTCAAATCCCTCCTGACTATCAGCGATTACTTTGCCGAAATGGCAAAAATCGCCCGCTTCCGTCTGAAATTCCTATCACCCAAACCTAGGATTTCGGATCTATACTCCAGTTTTCAAACCTATAAACGCCTCAAAAAAGAAACACATGAGTGAAGAGGTAAAATTTTGGCACCTGAGAAATCACCAGCTGTTTTGGGTGCTGAACAACTCCCAAGTTCGCCAACTCTGCATCATCACCAACTTCAAACGTGCCAAAAAAGGAGAAGTGATTGACTTCGGCGAGCGGGAAAGTTCACGGATTTACTTGCTAAAAAAAGGAAACCTCAAGGTCGTTCAAGTCGATGAAGAAGGCAACGAACTGATCGTGGACATCATCCAAAAGGGGGAATTGTTTGGCTCGCTGAGTCTGGACCAAGAGGAAAACCCTTTCGAATACGCGCAGGCATTGACTGACCATGTGGTGCTGTGCAGCTTTAATGTTTCGGATTTTGAGCGCCTGTTGGCTGCAAACCCGACATTGGCAATTTCCTACACCAAGTTGGTCGGCTTTCGGCTCAAGCGCATCAAAAACAACTACTCCAACCTCTTTTTCAAAAACACCAGAGAGCGACTGATCCTGTTTTTGAATGAATGGGCCAAGCGAGAGGGGCGATTTAGCGGGGATGAAGTAAGCCTGGACAATATCCTTACCCAAAAAGAAATCTCTCAGATCATCTGCAGCTCCCGACAAACGACCACCCAGATTTTCAACGAATGGGAACAGCAAGGACTGATCAGCTACACCCGAAAAGAAATAATCATCAAAAACCTGAAATCCCTGCATTAATCCATTGCAAGTGTAAGCTTTACGACAAATGGATTCTTTGGTCCTTCGGATATTGAGCTAGTCAACTCAACCATTCATGACCATGCTACAGGGCCCCGGATTTCCGCCAAACGTATTGAACTATCCCAAATACCTCAGCTGGAGTCTTCGGATTGTGGCCGCGGTGATATTGACACAATCCTTGATCTATAAGTTTGGTGCTCATCCGGATTCTGTCATGCTGTTCAGTACCCTGGGGGTCGAGCCTTTCGGACGAATCGCTTTGGGTGTGATTGAATTGCTGGTTGCGATATTGATTCTAAACCCAAAAACCACCCTGTTGGGCGCATTGATGGGGACAATGATTATGATCGGAGCTCTGGGAGCTCATATTTTCCAAATCGGCATTATATTCAACAACGATGGAGGAAAGCTTTTTGGGCTGGCTTTGGTCTGCTTTTTGGCTTGCGTGGGACAGGTGTTTATTCTCAAAAATCAACTGATCAGCTTTATCAAAAAACGGTATGTTATCTGACTCCTGCGCTGAGCAACTCGAGGAATTAAAAGGACTACTTCTCCAACTCAAACCGGCCGACTACTTTTCAGTCTCCCCTGTTTTCCAAAAATCATCCATCGGACAGCACGTTCGCCACATCTTGGAGCTTTTTGAATGCCTGGTCAATCAATACGATTCCGGGAAGATCAACTATGACCTACGAAAAAGAAATCTGCAACTGGAATCGGATCCTGCCGCTGCATTGGAAAAAATCACGGAGCTCCAATCCCGAATTTCCATTTCTGATCGGGAATTAATCCTTTTTCCCGACCAAAACCCCAACACCGAAGGAATAAAGACCACATATAATCGGGAACTTCTATACAACTTGGAGCATTGCGTACACCATCAGGCCCTGATCCGGTTGGCCTGTTTCAATCTTTCGTACGTGTCCCTACCGGAATCATTTGGTGTGGCCAATTCGACCATTAGATATCAGGCTGGGCTGGCTTCAAAAAACTAAAACCTGCAGGATTTGACTCGATTAAGTCAAAGTAACACTCGATTTTTTCCCTATCTTTTCAATTCAAAACCACCTTCTGAATATGAAAAGGATCTTATTCTTTTTGCTGCTCGTGAGCAGCTTCACCTCCTATTCCCAAACCTACGATTCCTCTCTCCCGATCAAGTACCGAAACATCGGCCCATTCCGCGGTGGTCGATCAGTAGCGGCCACAGGAGTAGTCAATGACCCGCTGACCTACTACTTCGGCACCACAGGAGGCGGACTTTGGAAAACCTCCGATGCGGGACAGCATTGGGAGAATATTTCCGATGGATTTTTCACCACAGGTTCGGTGGGTGCGGTAGCCGTAGCCGAGACCAACCCCAATATCGTCTACGTCGGCATGGGTGAGCACGCACCTCGCGGAGTAATGACCTCCTACGGGGACGGGGTCTACAAGTCGACTGATGCGGGAAAAACCTGGAAAAAGCTCGGTTTGGAGAAAACCCAGCATATCTCCCGTATCCAGATTCATCCGACCAATCCAGACATCCTGTACGTCGCAGCTCAGGGTGCTTTGCATGCGCCAAACGAGGATCGGGGCGTGTACAAATCCATCGACGGCGGTTTGACCTGGGAAAAAGTCCTTTTCGTGGACAACATGACTGGCGCTGTGGAACTCTCCATGGACATGAACTATCCTGAGATTCTCTACGCCGCCATGTGGGAGCATCAGCGTTTCCCTTGGCAGGTGAAATCCGGCGGTCCGGGTTCGGGCTTGTACAAGTCCACCGACTCAGGCAAAACTTGGAAGAAAATCCATAAAGGCCTGCCTGAAGAAAAGGGGAAAATGGCCATTTCGGTCTCCCGGGCCAATTCCAACAAGGTCTATGCCCTCATCGAAAGTGACTCAGACAAGGATCTCGGCGGACTATTCGTCTCCGATGACGCAGGAGAAAGCTGGACCCTGATCAACAAGGAAAACCAACTCACCCAGCGAGCTTGGTACTACATCGAGGTCTTTGCCGATCCGGTCAATGAGCACAAAGTCTATGTACAAAGTGCACCGATGTTGGTTTCCATCGACGGGGGAAAAACCTTCGAATACATCGACGGGCCGCACGGAGACTACCATGACCTCTGGATCAATCCCAAAAATCCCAACAACCTAATCCTTGCCGACGACGGCGGAGGATCGATCTCCTTCAACGGAGGCAAAACCTGGTCTGTCCAAAGCAATATGCCTACTGCCCAATTTTACCGGATCAACACGGATAATCAATGGCCTTACCGCATCTACGGCGGTCAGCAGGACAATACCTCGGTAGTCATTTCCAGCATTGGTCTTGGCAGAGGAGGGATTACTCAGGAGCATTGGAACTACTCGGCTGGAGGGGAAAGCGCTTTCTTGGCTTTCGATCCAGATGATCCGCGCTACGTACTGGGCGGCAGCTATCAAGGTACGATCGAAGTGCTCGATATGGAGACTCAGGGCTCCACCAACATCATGGCAGCCCCGATTCAATACCTCGGCATGGACGCCAAAGACATGAAATACCGCTTCAACTGGAACGCGCCGATTATCTGGTCCCAGCACGAACCGAATACATTCTATCACGGAGCACAAGTCCTGCTGAAAACTCAGGATTGGGGCAAAACCTGGACGGAAGTCTCTCCCGACCTGACCCGAAATGAAAAAGCCAAGCAAGGCAA
>CAYONF010000060.1:0-25801 GCA_964405255.1 uncultured Limnohabitans sp.
ACAACATTCCGGTGATTTTCTTCTTCAACGGCGTGCATGACGACTATCACCAAGTCACCGACACCGTGGACAAAATCGAATTCCCACTGATGAGCAAAAGAGCCCACTTGATTTTCCATACGGCTTGGGACCTTGCCAACCGGGAGCAGAGAACTCCAGTGGATGGAACCAATACCAGAACTGACAGATAAAAGCAATGGCCCCGAATCCGGGGCCATTTTTATTTTCCTCTATTCTTCTGATTCTTGGTCTTCAGCTGATTTCGGTTGGGTTTTTTCGTGTGCTTTTTAGCTTTCACTTTTTCACCCTTGCCTATATTGACTTTCGGTGGTGCTTTTTTCTCATGGAAAGCTCCTTTGTATTCCGGATTGTCCCGCTGCTTGAGTCGATCGAGTTCCCTGGCGTAGCTCTGCTTCTCTTCAAAAGGAGTCTCCGGCACATCCACCACACCGGGAATCGGCATCAATTCCACCTTCATCCGGATCAGATCCTCGATGCAGTCAAAATGATACTGCTCGGCCGGATTGATAAAAGTAATCGCCTTTCCTTCCTGTTCGGCCCGGCCTGTCCTGCCAATCCGATGCACGTAGTCCTCATAGATCAGCGGCACATCAAAATTGATCACATGAGATACCATCGACACATCCAATCCTCGGGAAGCCACATCGGTAGCAACCAAAATCCGCACTTCACCGCCTTTGAAGTCCTCCATGGAATTGATTCGGGTATTTTGTCCTTTGTTGGCATGAATAACGCGGATCTCGCCCATATGCTTCCGATCCAAAAAGCTGAATACGGATTCCGCGTTTTTCCGACTTCGGGTAAAAATGATGGCCCGGTTGATGGCCTCATTTTCCAGCAGATGGGCCAGCAGGTTGATTTTCGTTTTAATGTTTGGGACGTGGTACTTGACCTGAGCGATGGTCTCCGCAGTGGTGGCGGAAGGGGTTACTTCGACTTTCTCCGGAAACTCCAGGAATTCAGCCGCGAGATTTTCAACCCGTGCGCTGAATGTCGCAGAGAAAAGCAGGTTTTGGCGTTTGACCGGAATCACTTCCAAGATCGATCTGATCTGGGGCATAAAGCCCATGTCCATGATTTTATCTGCTTCGTCCAAGACCATGGTCTTGATTTCCTTGGTCAGAATCGTGCCTTTACGGTACAGATCCATAAATCGACCTGGGGTGGAAATGAGAATATCCACGCCGGCTGTGATATTTTCAATTTGAGTTTTGGGACCCAGTCCTCCGTAGAGACTGACGATTCTCATATCTGTATTTTGTGCCAGCTGCTTGGCAACTTCCTCGATCTGCATCACAAGTTCACGGGTAGGAGCTAAAATCAAGGCTCTTGGATGAACGCCCTGGGCATATTTCACCTTCATCAAAAGAGGCAAAACATAAGCGGCAGTTTTGCCGGTCCCGGTCTGGGCAATGCCCAACACATCGTGTCCTGCCAAGGCCAATGGGATGGCTTTCTGTTGAATCGGAGTGGGAAGGGTATACCCTGCTGAAGCCACTGCATCCAATAATTGCCTGTTTAGCTTAAATGCGTCAAAACCTAGGGCCTCATTGCTCATGATTGTTAATTTTGGAGAGAAATCTGAACTCGAAAAAGAAATAGAAGATGAAAAGTATCCTGATCACCGGCGCAAATATAGTCAATGAGGGCCGGATTAGTCCGGGCGATGTTTTGGTCAAAGACGGAAGAATAGCCAAAATTGGAACTGACTTGAGTTCCGAGCATGCTGATATTCGTATTGATGGCGGCGGAAAACACCTATTCCCGGGCGTAATCGATGACCAAGTTCACTTTAGGGAACCTGGACTGACCCACAAAGGAGAAATTTATACCGAAGCCAAAGCGGCGGTGGCAGGAGGAGTGACTACCTACATGGAAATGCCCAATACTGTTCCTCAGGCAGTGACCATTGAATTATTGGAAGAAAAATATGCCCGAGCCAAAGAAGTCTCCCTGGCAAACTATTCCTTCTTCCTGGGCGGAACCAACGACAATTTGGAAGAAATTCTCAAGCTTGATTTGAAGAATGTCTGTGGATTGAAAGTCTTTCAAGGGTCTTCCACAGGTAACATGGTCGTGGACAACATTGAATCACTCGAAGGGATTTTCAAAGAATACAAGGGGCTTTTGGCTATCCATTCGGAAAATGACCACATCATCAAATCCAACCTGGAAGAATTCAAAGCCATCTATGGCGATGACATTCCGGTAAAATTCCACCCAAAAATCCGATCCGAAAAGGCTTGCTACGACGCTTCAAGCCGTGCAGTGGCCATGGCAAAAAAATACGGCACCCGTCTGCATATCCTGCACATCAGCACCGCCAAGGAACTGGAACTTTTTGACAACACCCTTCCTCTGGAGGAGAAAAAGATCACCGCAGAGGCCTGTATCCACCACATGTGGTTTTCGGAAGAAGATTATGCTACCCAAGGCAATCTGATCAAATGGAATCCTGCTGTGAAAACTGCCCAGGATCGGGAGCAAATCTTTCAAGCTATGCTGGACGACCGAATTGACGTCATAGCTACCGACCATGCCCCTCACACCCTGGAGGAAAAGGCTTTACCTTACACCAAAGCCCCGTCAGGAGGACCCTTGATTCAGCATAGTCTTGTAGCCATGCTGGATTTTTATCATCAGAGAAAAATCAGCCTGGAGAAAATCGCCCAAAAAATGGCCCACAATGTCGCTATCCTTTTCCGAATCGAAGACCGGGGATTTATCCGTGAAGGATATTTTGCAGACTTGGTGTTAGTGGATTTAGATTCCACTTGGACAGTTGCAAAAGAAAACATTCTTGCAAAATGTGGATGGTCCCCATTTGAGGGCCATACTTTTCATTCCAAAGTCACCCATACGATCGTATCCGGTCATTTGGTGTACGAGGAAGGGATATTCCATGAAGAAAAAAAGGGAGAGCGAGTTACTTTTTCAAGAAATAAATAACCCGCTCCTTGCACTGATTCCTCATTCTGCTTACTTTTGCAAACCAATTGAGGAAATGCCCTCAAAAAGGAAAAAATGGTGATTGTAGCTCAGTTGGTTAGAGCGCTGGTTTGTGGCACCAGAGGTCGCCGGTTCGAGTCCGGTCTTTCACCCAAACCCCTCCTAGCGAGGGGTTTTGCTTTATATAAGGGTGCGATTGGCACAACATTTGACAAAATTAGGCTAAACTAAACCACACTCAGATGTTTACTTTGTTTAAATCCTCACCAAAATTCCCGGTAGTGAAGCCGGTAAATATTCGGTTGGTTCACAACTACCTCCTGAAATTTGAAGAATCGCTTAAAAATTTTGAGGAAATCCAAAAAGAAGCGGTTCATTCCTGATTGATCCAATAGAATGTCGGAAGGTTATGGAAACATAACCTTTTATTTTTTTTCGATAATTTTTCTTATCAAATCAAAACTCTATTTTTAAATCCTTACAATTTTTACCCTATGAGTTATATCCACTTCGATAAAACCCAATTAATCAACCTGAACTACTCCCTTGACCGGGAGATAATTCGGACCAATCGATCAGGTACCTACACTAGTACTACCATTATTGGATGTAACACACGTAAGTATCACGGCTTGTTGGTGGTGCCGCAGCCTCAGATCGATTCCCAAAATCATGTCCTGCTCTCCACAGTCCATGAGACGGTCACTCAGCGGGGAGCAAGTTTTAATCTTGGCATCAGCAAATTTCCCGGAAATTATTCTCCAAGAGGACATAAATACTTGGAGGATTTTGATTCTGAGCCGATTCCGAAATTGACCTACCGAGTTGGCGGGGTGGTTCTTCAGAAAGAACTCATTCTGGACACCAACCGGGATCGGGTGATGATCCGATACACCTTACTGGAAGCCCATTCTCCGACCAAAATCAAAATCCAGCCTTTTTTGGCTTTCCGTGGCTATCATAATCTGATGAAAGCCAACGATCAGATCAACAAAGATTTTGAAAAAGTCCCCTGCGGAGTAAAATTCCAACTCTATGCTCAATACGATCCACTTTATATGCAACTCTCCAAAAATGGAGAATTCGTATCTAATCCGGATTGGTTTTACAACATCGAATACATTCAGGAGAGAGAGCGTGGCTATGAATACCAGGAAGACCTTTTTGTACCCGGATACTTTGAATTTGAAATAGAAAAAGGGGAATCAGTCATATTTTCCGCAGGATTAACCGAGGCAGATCCCGATACCCGCCAAAATGCCTTCGCAAAAGAAATTGCAAGGCGGATTCCCAGAAACAATTTTGAAAACTGCTTAAAAAACTCCGCAGGCCAGTTTATACGAAGAAGAGATGGGGATACCCGAATCATTGCCGGATATCCATGGTTTGGGTGGTGGGGAAGAGATACTTTTATCGCTGCTCCCGGCTTGACCTTATCAGGCGGAGACACGGAGACTTTCCTCGAGATCATGGACACCATGGCAAGAGACCTGAAAGGACCTCTTTTCCCAAACATCGGAAGTGGCAGCTACACGAATATGACGTCGATGGATGCTCCTTTATGGTTCTTTTGGACCTTGCAGCAATACATCGTCTATACCGGTGACAAAAAAACAATCCAAGATCGCTATCTCAACAAACTTCGGGGAATCATCGAAGGCTACAAGCAGGGAACCGAGTACAATATCCACATGCTTGACAATGGCCTGATTTGGGGAGGTCAAAACGGAGTGGCCCTGACTTGGATGGATGCTATCACACCGGACGGACCGGTTACTCCCCGGATTGGTTGTCCGGTGGAAATTCAGGCGCTTTGGTACAATGCCCTGTGCTTTTTCCATGAATTGACCAGTGAAGAAGAATTTGCCGAGCTGGCAGCCAAAGTACGGGATTCCTTTGACCGGGAGTTTTGGTCATGGGATTACGGATACCTGGCTGATGTGGTGGACGGAGAGGAAAAAGACTGGTCGATACGGCTGAATATGGTCTTTGCGACTTCCCTGCCCTACACCATGCTCAGTGAAGAGAAAAATGATAAAATCCTGGAGGTAGTCAAGTCAAAGTTATTGACCAACAGAGGACTTCGGTCTCTTTCTCCAGATGATCCGGGATACAAAGGATACTACTTTGGCAATCAGATCAGCAGAGATCATGCTTATCACAATGGAACCGTTTGGGCTTGGCCTTTGGGCCATTTTGCCGAAGGATATCTCAAACTCCACGGCAAAGCAGCCAAAAACTTTATCCAGAAAATCATCAAGGGATTTGACGGGGTAATGACCCAGTACGGGATCGGTACTGTTGCTGAAATTTACGATGGAGATCCTCCACACCGGCCAAAGGGCTCTGTATCCCAGGCTTGGAGTGTGGCAGAGCTTCTCAGAATGATGGACTTAGTCAAAAGAATTTAAATGACTTTTTTATGAAAGTGTTAATGTTCGGGTGGGAATTTCCACCTCATATTTCCGGAGGATTAGGCACAGCATGCTACGGCTTGGTCAAAGGACTGAACCACCACAATCAGGAGGTCATCTTTGTAGTGCCAAAACTCTGGGGAGATGAAGAGCCCTTGGCTGACTTTGTCAATGCAAGTGATGTCCGGATCGATTACCGGGAAAGAAGATTTAAAAAATTCTGGAAAAACCTCACCTATTTGGAAGTGAGCAGCTTTTTGGTTCCTTACCTGGGGCCGGAAGAGTTTAAGAAATACACCGATTATGCCATGCATGACCGGACGGATGTGGACGAAAGTATCTTTTCCAACAAATTTGAATTCAGCGGGAAGTACGGCAAAAACCTGATGGAGGAAGTGTCACGATACGCATTGGTAGCTGCCCAAATCGCCCGGGACAAGACCAACTTTGACATCATCCACGCCCACGATTGGCTGGCTTTCCCCGCAGGGATTGCCGCAAAGGAAATCAGTGGAAAACCGCTCGTAGTCCACGTTCATGCCACTGAATATGACCGCTCGGGCGAAAGTGTCAATCAGCCCGTCTACGACATCGAGCGGGCGGGAATGCATGCCGCAGACCACATTGTCGCTGTTAGCCAGCTGACTAAAAACATTCTGGTAAAAAAATACGGGGTACCGGCAAGCAAAGTAACCGTACTTCACAACGCAGTGTTGGATGCAAGTATCATCAAGTCCGAATACGAAAAGAAGGTTCCCGAGAAAATTGTGACCTTTTTGGGAAGAATCACCTTTCAGAAAGGCCCTGAATACTTCGTGGAAGCTGCCAAAAAAGTCATCGACCGAGATCCAAATGTCCGCTTTGTAATGGCGGGCTCCGGAGATCTCCTCAACCGGATGATCGACCGGGTAGCCGAACTCCGGATGGCCACCCGCTTCCATTTCACCGGATTCTTGAAAGGGGACGATGTAGATCACATGTATGCGATTTCGGATGTGTACGTGATGCCATCCGTTTCCGAACCATTTGGGATAGCTCCCTTGGAAGCCGTCCGACACAATACCCCCGTAATTATTTCCAAGCAGTCAGGAGTGGCTGAAGTTCTCAGAAACGCCATCAAGGTAGATTTCTGGGATGTAGACGCCATGGCAGATGCCATTTTTGCGCTCCTGCATTATGAGGGGATTTCCCGGATGTTTAAAGAACTGGGAAGCGAGGAATTGAAAAAATTGAAATGGGAGCATGTGGCTGCCAAACTAGTAACTGTTTACGAAAAAACTTTAGCCGAACGATCATGAGAACCATCTGCTTTTATTTTCAGGTGCACCAACCTTTTCGATTGAAACCTTATCGATTTTTTGATATTGGAGAAGACCATCATTATTGGGATGATTTCCTAAACCGAAATGTGATCCGCAAAGTAGCCCAGAAGTGCTATTTGCCGATGAATTCCCTTCTATTGGATTTAATTCACCAATACAAAGGAAAATTCAAGGTCGCCTTTTCACTGTCAGGGACCTTCTTGGACCAAATAGAAGCTTATGCTCCGGATGTTTTGGAGAGTTTCCAGCGCCTGGTGGCTACAGGTCATGTCGAACTGCTTAACGAAACTTACACGCACTCTTTGGCTTCGATGAAAAGTAAGGAGGAGTTTCATGGTTTGGTCAAAAAACATCAGGATCGAATCAAAGAACTCTTCAACGGATACACACCAAAAGTCTTCCGAAATACCGAATTGATCTATTCAGACCAAATCGGAGCCATGGTGGCGGAGTTGGGATATGAAGCTGTTTTGACCGAAGGTGCCAAGCACGTCTTGGGATGGAAAAGCCCCAACTACGTGTATTCCAATGCCATCGAACCTAAATTGAAGGTTTTGTTGAAAAATTTCCTCCTTTCCGATGACATTGCTTTTCGCTTCAGCAACAAAACCTGGGCGGATTACCCATTGACCACCGATAAGTTTGTCAAGTGGATCAATGCTATTCCGAAAGAAGAACAAGTGCTCAACTTGTTTATGGACTATGAAACCTTCGGAGAACATCAGTGGGCGGAAACCGGGATTTTTGAATTTATGCGTCACCTTCCTGAGGCAGTGTTCAAGAATTCGAATTTCTCTTTCTCAACCCCATCTGAAGTGGCTGCTGCAGTGCCCGCTGTCAGCAAAATCCACGTACCTGTTCCGATTTCATGGGCGGACGAAGAACGTGACTTAACAGCATGGCTTGGAAACGACATGCAGGATGAAGCATTTGACCGACTCTATGAATTGGAAAAAACGGTAAAAGCCATCGATGATCCCGAAATCCAGCGAGACTGGGGCTATTTGCAGACATCAGACCACTTCTATTACATGTGTACCAAGTTCTTCTCGGACGGGTCGGTTCACGAATACTTCAGCCCTTATGACACACCGTACGATGCCTTTATCAACTACATGAATGTCCTGAGCGACTTTATCTTGAGGGTAAAACAAAAAACAGCTGAACTGGAAACTCCAACCGCAGCTGGCAACTGATTACCAAAACACCTATAACGAAAAAATCCCGGGAGACCGGGATTTTTTGTTTGGTGATCTATCTGTTTAAAACAGGTAGCCGTACACTTCTTTTCTGGTCGGCTTGTAGAAAATCATTCCGTTTTCAGGATCTGAGTCATAGATAGGTTCCTTGTCATTCAGGACGATTTTACCTTCTTCTTTCCCGCTCACTTTGTCCACTTTGACCAAGCCAACTCCTTCTCCGACATCTGTCAGGATGAAGGAATAAATTCCCCGATTCAGGGATGCCTTGAATCGCTGGTTGGCCACGTCACCAAAGGCTCCTGACATGTCTTCGAAGAATTCCCGCTGAATCCCATATTGCTTGCCGAGAGAGGTGGTATTCCCGGCAAATCCCTGCTGGTAAGCCGCAGCAGAAGCCATCGCCACCATCGCCACTTGCATGGTTCTCATGGCTATTCTACCAGCCAAACTGATTTTGGGAGAGGCCCAATGGTCTTGATACAGAATGGTGCCGTTTTCATCAAATCCAAGCATGTTTTGGCTGGAAGAAAGAACAAAGTTTGAACCCGTAAATTCCAAATTATCAGGCACTTCTTTTTCTTCAAACTCCACTTTGTTAATGATTACTTTCTTCTCACCTGTCACGAGGTTGACATGGTAGACTTTTTCATCTGCATAAAAAATCTCCTGATCCAGGGAAGGCTTGGCTCTCAAAACACCCGGGCCTTTGATCATGTCTTTTTCACCCCAAACCGGCTTGCCGTCAAACCCAAACAATCCCACACTTCCTTCTTCATTGATAAACATGATTCCTGCTCCGGTAAGCTGGTCAATCTGGATACCTTTGACTTTTTGGGACCATTTTTCCTCCCCGGTATTCTTATCCAACACAGTCAGGTATTTATCCTTCTCGCCCACAGCAATCCCCCAATCTTTTCCCAGATCTACGACAATGCCGGAAAGTTTCTTGGCCGTCCATTTGATAGTTCCTGTTTCTGCTTCAAACAGGGTAAAGTCCTTCTCATCTGCGACGATCACCCCAAAGTTTTCCGCTGTAAGTACTGGAGCATCCTTTGTAGCCAGTGGTTTTTCCCAAAGCGCCTTTCCGGTTTTCAAATCCACAGCGGTAACTACCCCCTGGTTGCCTTTTTTCTGATAGAAATAGCCCTCTGTCAGGCGGATGTTGGCGTCAAAAGCCTCGAAATTATTTTTCTTTTCAGCCACTTCAAAAGACCAAATCGGCTTTCCTGTTTTTGCATCGATCTTGGCTGCAGTTTTTTCACCGATGAAAATGAGGTTTTTGTCATCGGTCACCACAGGCAGGAATTTGGAAGAAATCTGATCGTTTTCCCAACTCACTTTTCCGGACTCCAGATCAATAAACTTCGTCATCTGCATGTAGGGTTTTCCAGGTACTGCCAGATCCTCCCAACTCGCCGTGATCACGATTCCTTTGAGATCCGGCAGGTAATCCGAACCGTCGTAATGAAAGGTCGCCACCTCAGGACCGATTACTTTTACCACGGGCATACCGGCCATTTTGGGGTTCATGACCAGTTCACCTGTGCGGATGTTGAGGACCACAAAGTTCTTGACCATAATATTGTCGGTGTATTTGACAATGGCAAAATCAGAAACTAAGGGATCATTTGGATCCTGCAAAACCCGGATCAAATCAGAAGTATATCCGAGTTTTTTGCCATCCGGACCTTTGAGGGCCTTGGCAGAATTGTACAGGTCATCATTTGACCAAAGTAATTTACCGGTGGCTGCATCCACACCATGCAATCCCCAGTCTGTCGTGCCGACAAGCAGGATTTTGTTGTGGGTGTGAAGTGTCCATTCGATTTCCTTGTCCAGCACTAGTTTCCAGGCTGGTTCCTGCGCAAATCCATTCGTTCCAAAAACCAATGCCATCAGCAGGGTTAGGAACATCATTCGGGTGGTTGTATATAGCTTTTTCATTATAAAAAGATTTTGATCAAAGCTACTTTACCTGACTACCACCGGAAATACGCCATTTGTCGTATTTATACCCAATAAAAAAGGCACCCCTTGAAGGTGCCTGCTGAATTAGGATTGAAAAGCTCAATAACTCTCTGACTCGGTAGGGAAATCCCTGCTTTTGACATCTGCTATATATTGCTTGAATGCCCCCATCATGATGCTTTGCAAGTCTGCATATTGACGGAGGAATCGAGGTTTGAACTCTTGGGTGATTCCCAACATATCGTGCATCACCAATACCTGACCATCTACGTCTGGCCCAGCCCCGATTCCGATCACCGGAATACTGACAGACTCCGATACTTTCTTGGCCAGTGAAGCAGGAATCTTTTCCAATACAATGGCAAAGCATCCGCATTCCTCCAGCATTTTGGCATCTTCCAACAGTTTTTTGGCTTCCGCTTCTTCTTTTGCCCGAACCGTATAGGTTCCAAACTTATAGATGGATTGGGGAGTCAACCCTAAATGTCCCATCACCGGAACCCCCGCGCTGAGAATCCTCACCACAGATTCCCTGATTTCTGAGCCTCCTTCTACTTTCACCGAATGGGCACCGGATTCTTTCATGATTCGAATGGCTGACCGGAGCGCTTCCGAGCTATTCCCCTGATAACTCCCAAAAGGAATATCCACAACAATAAAGGCCCGATTCACAGCCCTCACGACGGAGGAAGCATGGTAAATCATCTGATCCATGGTGATAGGAAGCGTAGTCTCATGCCCTGCCATCACATTGGATGCTGAGTCTCCCACCAAAATGATATCTATACCTGCGGCATCCACGATTTTGGCCATGGAATAGTCGTAGGCGGTGAGCATCGAGATTTTTTCCCCACGAAGCTTCATCTCCTGAAGGGTGTGGGTGGTAATACGCTTGATATTGGCTGAGGAATGTACCGACATGGCTTAATGGAGGGAGACCGAATACTTGTTTTCAGAAAAATCCACCCGAATATGCTCACTCAGTGTGGTGGCAAGTTCATATCCGGTGTAATCCGGTCTCAGTGGAAAAAGTCCGTGACTGCGGTTGACCAGCACTGCAATTTCCATTTTCTGGATTTCCTGATCCAGAAAAGGCTTCATGGCATAGACTAAGGTCTTTCCGGTGTTGAGTACATCATCCACCAAAATGATGGTTTTTTTGCTCAATTCCAGGTTTTTGGAAAGTTCCACTTCCGACTTGGAAACTGCTGTCTTGTCCAAAACAACTTCCACTACTTCCACATGGATCGGAGATATCTTCTGCAGCTCTGCAGCCAGCAAGTTTGCCAGGGTCATCCCCATTCCGGTGATTCCGGCAAATACCACTCCGGCAGAATTCAGATTTCGCTCATAGATTTCGAATGCCATGCGGGCGATTTTCTGCCCGACCTGCTTATGATTGAGGACTTCGCTCATAGGATCTTTTTGAAAAATGAAAATTAGACCAAATTGGATTGGATTCAAAGCCAATCAGCGATGACTGTCCTCCTCATGGAGGATATTCACGTAGCTTTGGTATCGATAGGGGTGAATGTATCCCTCCTCAAGTTTTTGCCGCACTACGCAGCCGGGTTCATTGGTATGCGTACAATTGTTGTATTTGCATTGGCCGAGGTAATTTCTCATTTCAGGGAAGTAGTGAGAAAGTTCATTTTGCTCCACCTCCAAAATACCGAATTCCTTGATTCCCGGAGTATCAATCAAATCACCTCCTTCAGGAAGAGGAAATAACTCGGCAAAAGTAGTCGTGTGAACCCCTTTTGCACTATAACCTGAAATTTCCTTGGTATCCTGCTGGGCTTCCGGAACCAAGGCATTCAACAAGGTTGATTTTCCAACCCCGGAATGGCCTGAAATCAGGCTGGATTTTCCCTGGATCAGGGGTAGGAATTTCTCTTTGAGATCCTGGTCCTTCAATGCCGAAACTTCCAAAACCGGATATCCCAAGGGTTCATAAATCTCATGGATATCCCGCAGCCATTCAGCTTCATCTTCCCCTTCCAACTGATCCATTTTATTGACCACCAGAATCGCCGGAATTCTGAAACTCTCTGTACTCACCAAAAACCGGTCAATAAACCCCAGTGAGGTCCTGGGCTTTTTCATCGTAATGACCAAAATCGCCTGATCCAGGTTGCTGGCAATGATGTGCGAGAAATGCTGCTTTCGGGTAGACTTGCGGATGACATAGTTTTCTCGGGGAAGGATGTCCCGGATCACGGCCGTCTCCTGACCGGGTTCTTTTTCCAACTCCACCCAATCTCCCACTGCAATCGGATTGGTCAGCTTAAGTTCGTCCTGCTTAAATTTCCCTTTGAGCCGGGCAGAAATCACCCTCTCTTCCGACTGGACGACGTACCAGCTTCCGGTGGATTTGATGACTCTTCCTTTCATTTTTTCAGGCTTAGTTCGGTGACTTTTTCCAAAATTCGGTCTGCTGCTCCAAGGTTCGATGTTACCCATTTTTGGGCAGAATCGACTGATCTTTTGTAAAAATCGACCTTTTCCAACTTTTCGAAAACCTCAACAAGGACTTTTTCATCCCCCACCGAAAACCCGCATCCCTCCTGTTCGCTTTGGGCCGCTTCCGGAAATTTTCCGGCTTTTTTGACTTTTCCGAAAATCACCGGAACGCTGAATCCCAATGGCTCAAGAATATTATGCAGGCCTTTGCCAAATGCACCACCTACATAGGCCATCCGGGCAAACTGGTACAGGGAGGAAAGCATGCCGATGTTGTCGATAAACAGCACCGAATTGGAATGGTCTGAGCTCCAACCTGAATATTTCCTGGATTCCAAATGAATCTGAGAAGCCCAGCGATCCATCGGCTCAGGATTCAAATCATGGGGAGCAATAATCCATCGGTAATTGGGCCGGGAATTGATCAGGGGAATCAAAAGCCTCATGTCTTCCTCCCATGCCGAACCGACAACGACAACCGGTCTTTCTTCAATCCAGCGTTTGATCTCAAGCAAGTCCTTGGGAGACTTAGCAGTGGATGCAACCCGATCAAACCGGGTATCGCCTGCCAGGCTGCATTTGGAATAACCCATTCCTCTGAGCAGGTCGATACTCTTTTGGTTTTGGGTAAAAATCCAGTCCATGGCAAACAGATTTTGGCGGAAAAACCCTCCAAAAAGACCGAAAAAGCTCTGATCCTCACGAAGGCTGGCAGAAATCAAAAAAATCGGTACCCGGTTCTTTTTCAGTGCCTGAATGTGGTGAAACCAGAGATCGTACTTCACGAAGATGGCCAATTCGGGATTCAGTTCTTTCACAAACCGGTGAGCCAACCTCTTCCGATCGAGTGGCAAATACGTGATCCAATCCACACCGGGCTGGGGCTTTTTCACTACATGATCATATCCGGAAGGGCTGAAAAAACTTACGGCAATGACTAATTCCGGGCGTTTGGATTTCAAAGCAGCGATGACGGGACGCGCTTGCTCATATTCTCCCAAAGAAGCCACATGGAACCAAGCCAAGGGACCGGTATTGGCTTTTCGAAACTTGCCCAATGAATCAAAGACAGGCTTCCGACCTTCCAAAAAATGCCTTAGTTTCGCAGAAAAGGGTTTTATCAAAACCAGAAAACCCGGTAGGACCCAAAAAAACAAGCGGTATAGCAAATTCATCGTTCAAAAATAGCCATTCAGCTTGAAACCGTCATTTTTTTAGAGGAAATGGGCTGGAATAAAATCCCCCAAAAAAAATTGTTCTGAATTTGAAATCCATCCCATGCAAATCCCCTGAAAAATAATTACTTTCAAGACTCTCCGATTTTAAAAACTTCCAATTCGGCACAAGATTATAAGTTAGTATGATTAAAGTTCTATTCGTTTGTTTGGGAAATATTTGTCGATCTCCACTCGCAGAGGCCATTTTTAACCATAAAATTCAAGCATTGGGATTTTCTGACCAGTTTAAATCAGACAGTGCAGGCACTTCTGACTTCCATATCGGTGAGCTTCCTGATGAACGAACTATCCGATGCGGTCAACGAAACGGACTGAAAATCAATCACCGAGGACGGCAGATCAACCGAACCGATTTCCGGGACTTTGATTACATCATAGCCATGGATGACCATAATCTGAGAACCCTGCAAAACCTTAAAGTCCGATTCAATTTCCCGGACAAAGAGATTTATCTGATGAGGGATTTTGTCCCCGGATGGGAAGGATTGTCAGTACCAGATCCCTACTATGGTGGGGAAGAAGGATTTGAGGAAATATTCCGAATTCTTGAGGAAGCAATCAAAAGTTTTCTGGCAAAAATAAAAGAGACGCATCACCTCTATGCTTGACCAGCATCAGATCTACGAGCAGGTACTTTTTGAAACTTTGGGCCCCATGGCCCAGCTGAAATCTGCTAGTCTGATCGCTGCCGGCAATCACAATCAGGGAGTCCGCCTTGAGACCAATGAAGGGATCTTTTTCCTGAAACTCAACTTCGATCACGAGCGAAACATTCTGTCCAAAGAATCCGAAGGACTTAAAAAACTTCGGAAATCCACCTTCCTTAAAGTCCCCCAGACCTTTGGACACGGCCGGATCGAAGATTACAATTACCTCCTGTCCGAATTCATTCCCACCTCCAGGCAGCAGCTGGATTATTGGGAAGATTTGGGACTGGGCTTGGCCCATCTTCACCTCAACCATTCCCGGGAATTCGGTTTGGAATCTGACAATTACATCGCCTCTCTACCTCAAAAAAACCATCCCACTGACAACTGGCTTGATTTTTTTATCGAGCAGCGTCTAGAACCCATGTTGGGAGCAGCCTATTTCGACCGACTGATTCCTCTGGATTTTCTGAAAAAATTCCAGGCCATTTACCCGAGGTTGGACTCCCTTTTTCCCAAAGAAAAACCCAGTCTCCTTCATGGAGACCTCTGGTCGGGCAATGTCATCTGCGATCATCAGGGAAAGCCTTGCCTGATTGACCCGGCTATCTATTATGGGCATCGCGAGATGGATTTGGCCTTTTCCAGGTTGTTTGGTGGTTTTGATTCGAGATTTTATGAAGCCTATGAATCCGTCACCCCACTGGAACCCGGCTTCGAAAGCCGGATAGGCGTCTACAATCTTTACCCTCTTTTGGTGCATTTGAACCTGTTTGGTCCGGCTTACCTGCCCGGAATTGAAAAAATCGTCAAGCGCTTTCAGTGATGAACTTTGAAATTCGACCTTTCCAAAAAGCTGACACTCCGGCAATTCGGGAGATCATCAACGATTCCATTCTGAACACCTTCCACAACTACGATTACGAACCCAAGTCTCTGGAAGAACTGGAAAAGCTCTTTGCCGAAAAACAAATCGAGGGATATCCAATCCTGGTTGGGCTGATGGATGGAACCGTGTGTGGCTATGCGACTTACGGGAAATTCAGGGCAAAACCGGGTTACAATCGAACCGTCGAGCACTCCATTTACCTAAATGAAAAAGCCCAAGGCAAAGGCTTGGGCTCAGAACTGATGCGGCAGCTCATCCAAATTGCGACAACAAAAGGCTTTCACGTGATGATCGCAGGAATGAATTCAGATAATTTAGGCAGCTACCGATTTCATCAAAGGCTGGGATTCCAGGAAGTGGCCCGAATGCCGGAAGTGTCTTTTAAGTTTGGAAAATGGCTGACCCTGGTATTTATGCAGTTGATCTTGGGGGAAAAAGCTTAACCGATCATCACTTTCTTTCCGGATTTCACCGCCTCATAGATCGCATCGACGATCACCAGGTCCTTCAATCCTTCTTCCCCATCCACCGGAATCACCGGCTTTTTTCCGTCTAAAATAATGGCCGCCATCTCATCCATCTGAACCGTTTGGTGGGTAATATGCTCCCGCTCGATCGGGCCTTTATTAGTCCAGGCCTTGATCGGACCATAGCCGGTAGATGGTTGCATTTCCGCAAAACCTTTGGTTCCGTTGAGGTAAAACTTATCCAGATTGTTCAAGCTATAGGTCGATAGACAGGAAGCAACCGCACCTGATGGAAATCCCATCTGAAACGTGATCGTTTCGTCCACACCTTCTTTAAATTTCACGGGATCGGTTTTGACTTCCTGGGCGGTCACCCAAACCGGCTCTTCTCCCAGCATATATCGTGAACCGTTGATGGAGTAAATCCCGATATCCATCATTGCTCCTCCTCCGGCCAGCTCACGATTGAGTCTCCACTGGGTAGGATCACCGATGATAAATCCGCTTAATCCTTGAAAAAACAGGGTTTTTCCAAATTCACCCGCCCTTTGCATCCGGACCACCTCGAGCGTTTTTGCCTCGAAGTGCATCCGATATCCTACCAACAGATGAACTCCTGCGGCTTTGCAGGCAGCGACCATTTCCCTGCCTTCGGCGGCATTCAGTGCCATCGGCTTTTCGCTGATGACGTGTTTTCCGGCTTTGGCAATCCGGATTCCGTGCGGTTTGTGAAGGGAGTTGGGTGTGGTCATGTAGACCACATCGATATCGGGATTGTCCTTGATCTGGTCAAAATTCTCGTAGTTGTAGCAATTTTTAGCCGGGATGCCATACTTGTTTTGCCAGTCCACTATTTTGGAGGGTGTGCCACTGACTACCCCAACCAATTTGGCTCTTTTGCAGGTTTTCATGGCTTCGGCCACTCGGGTTGCATAGCTACCGAGCCCCATGAGTGCTACCCGAAGTACCTTTTCCTCTTTCCCAGTATCCAAAGCAGCGAACGTATCAATTAAGGGTAGGCTCAAAGCCAGGGAGGAAAGTCCGGCTTTTTGAAGAAAATCTCTGCGGGTGCTCATGGAAGTGAAGGTTAGGGTTTGATTTTTTGAATTTAGGAAAATCCAAAAGGGAATCTCCAACCGATCAGATCAATATTACCGCAAGGGTTCAATTTTTTCGACGAACCACCTGAAAGGTAGTACGTGAGGCTTGCTCCAAAAGGACTTCATATCCTTGAAGTAGTGAAGGAATTTCCTCCGGTTTGTGATGCAAAATCGTCAGCAACTCCAAGCCTTCGTTGTATCGGATTTCAAATTCTCCCTTCAGTTTTGATATCAACTGTTCCAGCTTAAATAATTGGGTATCGATCACGATGGAAATGCTGATCGCCGATAACTGAAGCATATTCACCCGCAGCTTGAGTTCCTGCAATTGCTCATACACGCGATGGATGTGCTTCTCCTCAATAAAAGTGAAATCCGTCACCTTGAAACTGACCAGAATCTGGTCTTTCTTGAGCACGAGTGTGGGCACATGATGCGGAGCAGCATGTTCATGAATCTTGGTTCCGGGCGCTTCCGGGTCGAGAAAAGACTTCACCAAAAGTGGGATCCCAGCATTCGCCAAGGGCTTGATGGTCTTGGGATGGATGACTGAAGCGCCGAAATAGGTCATTTCCGCCGCCTCCCGATACCCCAATTCGTCGAACTTTTGGGTATCCGGGAAAAGCTTGGGATCTGCATTTAGCACTCCGGGGACATCTTTCCAGATGGTAACAGAAGCCGCATCCAGGCTGGTAGCCAAAATGGCTGCTGTAAAATCCGACCCTTCCCTGCCCAAGGTGGTGGTCTTTCCTTTTGGGTCAGAACCGATAAATCCCTGAGTCAAAATCGGGAAATTTTCCAGCATGGGCTTCCAGGTGGACTGGCAGGATTTGCGGGTCTTTTCCCAGTCGATTTTGGCAAACCGAAAATCAGAATCGGTATGAATCACCTCGCGGGCATCCTGCCAAAGGACAACCAAATCTTGTGAACAGAGGTATTCTGCCACGATCCTGGAGGATACCAATTCCCCAAAACTCACAATTCGGTCGTAGTACTCGTCGTAGTTTTCTCTGCTGAGTTTTTTCTCCAAGTCATTTTCAAGTTGGAGAAAGAGATTATCCAGTTGGGCAAACACCACATGTCCATCCGGAAACAATTGCCGGCAAATCTCCTGGTGAAAGGATTTCAAAATTGAACTATTCTGAGAAAAATCTTCCCCGTTCAGCTTTTTGGCAAGGATAGACTCCAGCGCATTGGTCGTTTTCCCCATTGCCGAAACCACGATAACCATGTTTTTTCGCAATCGATTACGGAGAATTTCAGCCAAGTTTTTGACCGCAGCACTATCTTTGACCGAAGCGCCTCCAAATTTGTAAACCCAAGTTTTTGCCATAAAGAATATTTCCTAATTTTCGAGAGTATAAACCCAAATATTGCACTTTTCCAAGCATGAAAATTTTACCTTACCAGCCGGATCAAAACGATCTGGCTTATTCGGTTGGGATCACCCTAGACCGATTTATCAAACTCAAACAAAGCGATTTTCCTTTTGCCTCCGGCGAACTTTCCCAGCTATTGAGGGATATTGCCCTGGCAGCGAAGATAGTCAATCGCGAGACCAATCGCGCCGGTCTGGCAAACATCGGAGGTGCCTTTGGACAAACCAACGTGCAGGGCGAAGAACAGCAAAAACTTGACGTAATCGCCAATATCCGATTCATGCGTGCACTGAGCAAAGGCGGTGAAGTCTGTGCCATTGTTTCCGAAGAAGAGGATGCGGTGATCGATTTGCAAAATAACTCAGGAAAATATGTCGTTGCGATTGATCCACTGGACGGGAGTTCAAACATCGATGTAAACATCAGCATCGGGACGATTTTCTCCATCTATCGGAGAAAGTCCCCGATCGGAAGCCCCATCCAATTGGAGGACATCATGCAGCCTGGCAGAGAACAGGTGGCAGCGGGCTATGTCCTTTACGGTTCATCCACCATGCTGGTCTACACCACCGGCTGTGGAGTCAATGGCTTCACTTACGAAAACAGTCTCGGAGAATTCTTCCTTTCCCATCCCGATATTCAGGCACCCAAGTCAGGAAACATCTATTCCATCAATGAAGGTCTTCAATTGGAGTGGGAAAAAGGCATCGCTTCTTACATCCAATCCTGCAAGGAGCGGAAAATGCAATCCCGCTACATCGGAAGTTTGGTGGCGGATTTTCACCGAAACCTGCTCAAAGGCGGCATTTACTTATATCCTGCCACGGAGAAAAACCCTTCCGGAAAACTGCGATTATTGTACGAGGCCAATGCTTTGGCTTTTATCATCGAGCAGGCAGGAGGAAAAGCAAGTGATGGAAAACGGCGAATCCTGGATATTCAGCCAGAAAGCCTGCATCAGCGAACTCCCCTACTGATCGGATCTCAGCAAATGGTGGATGAAGTCGAGCAATCGGTTGTTGCCGCTTCAAGCTTGGTCACGGTTTAAGACCATTATTCAAAACTTAATTCTGATTTTGAGGGATTAGGTTTAAATTCGGGTTCAAAAAATCGAAAACTATGTCTTCAAACAAACATTTTCTTCCCATAGCGTTAGTAGCCGGCACGCTTTCCATTTGGACGGCTTGTGGCCCAAAAGAAGCTGAGCAGGTTGTTGACCAGCCTTTTGCGACTCAGACTGAAAAAATGCTTATCAAAGTAGATACGCTTTACAGCGAGTTTGAAAACCCTTGGGGTATGACTTGGCTAAGCGATGGCAGGATGTTGGTGACTGAGCGAAAAGGTGAAATCCTCATATTCAAAGACGACAAATTCACCGGAGAAAAAGTCCAGGGGCTTCCTGCAGTTCACAATGTCAATCAGGCTGGGTTGCTGGACATAGCTGCTCATCCCAAGTATGCTGAAAACGGATGGATTTACATTGCATACGCTAAGCATTTCGAAGACAGTACTGCTGCTACGACCATCATGCGCTTCAAATTGGAAGGTAATAATGCGGTAAATCAGGAAGAACTGATTGTAGCAGGGCCATCTTGGAAAGGCGGCCGTCACTTTGGTAGCCGTATCGTCTTTGACAATGAAGGCTACCTTTACTTCTCCAATGGTGACAAAGGAAATATCCCGATGAATGCACAGGACTTGAGCAATGCCCATGGAAAAGTCCACCGAATCAAGGACGATGGCACTATCCCAACCGACAATCCATTTGTAGACTCAGTAGGTGCAGTGGCTTCCATCTGGAGCTATGGCAACAGAAACCCACAAGGCTTATTCTTTGACAAAGCAACCAATACGCTGTGGGAAGTAGAACATGGTCCAAGAGGCGGTGACGAGCTTAACATCATCGAAAAAGGCAAAAATTACGGATGGCCGGTGATCTCTTATGGAATCAATTACGATGGTACGCAATTGACTCAGTTTACCGAAAAACCCGGAATGGAGCAACCGGTCCATTATTGGGTACCTTCGATTGCCACCTGTGGAGTCACCGTGGTAAACTCCGATAAGTATCCGGAATGGAAGGGGAACATCTTAGTGGCCGCCCTGGCTAAGCAACACATTGCAAGAGTAGTCTTGAAGGACAACAAGCATATCGCTGAAGAAAAATTACTCCTTGGAATCGGCCGGGTACGTCAGGTAGCCGAAAGCCCCGATGGATACATTTATGCCATCACAGAAGCAACAGGCCTTTTGGTCAAACTTCTGCCTATCAAATAATCCCTCCTCAAATTTCTTTCAAAGACCTCCAGGCCAAACTTGGAGGTCTTTTTTTGCTCAATCTAAATGAAAAGCGACCATCGTATATCCCATAAATCGCCTGTTCTTACTCAGATTTATCAATTTCAACCCACCTAAAAACCAAATCCAGAAGGCATGCGTTTAGAAATCGTCAACCTATAACTCACTGACCATGAACTCTTTTAAACCTTTTTATCTACTCGGCTTTTTCCTTGGACTTTCCTCCGTAAGTTTTTCTTGTACACCCTCTGAGGAGGAAGGCAGTCCCATCAGCCAACCGAATCTCCAATTCGTTACCGAAACGGAAAAAATGTCCGTCAAGGTGGATACGCTCTTTTCAGAGTTTCAAAATCCATGGGGAATGACTTGGCTGAATGAGGGCAGAATGCTGGTCACCGAGCGAAAAGGCGAAATCCTGATTTTCAAAGACGATGCTTACACCGGTCAAAAAGTACAGGGATTACCTGCGGTCTATGCAAATGGTCAGGCTGGACTATTGGATATTACGACCCATCCGAATTATGCGCAAAACGGCTGGATTTACATTTCCTATGCCAAGCCAGTTCCGGGAGGAGGAGCAACGACCATTGCCCGATTCAAACTAAACGGAACTACGGCAACTGAATTTCAGGACCTGATCGTCACTACTCCGGCTTGGAATGGAGGGACGCATTATGGAAGTCGAATTGTCTTTGACAACCAAAACTACCTCTACTTCACCAATGGGGAACGGGGAAGTCAAAACAACGCCCAAGATTTAAAAAACTCTCATGGCAAAATCCACCGCATCCATGACGACGGAAGGATCCCTTCGGACAACCCGTTTGTCAACACAGCAAATGCCATCCCATCCATCTGGACCTATGGCAATCGAAATCCTCAGGGGATGATTTATGACAATGCCGCAAACCGGCTTTGGGCAGTGGAACATGGCCCTATGGGTGGGGATGAACTGAATCTGATCGAAAAAGGCAAAAACTATGGCTGGCCAGTCATCACCTACGGCAAAAACTACAACGGAACCCCGATCACCTCCATCACCGAAAAAGAAGGGATGGAGCAGCCAGTGAAATATTGGACTCCTTCAATTGCTACCTGCGGGATGACTGTGGTCACTTCAGATCGATACCCTGCCTGGAAAGGCAATATCCTGGTGGCTGCTTTGGCCGGAACTCATATTGCCCGCGTGGAGATGAACGGAACCCGAACCACAGCAGAAGAAAAGTTATTGCCCGGAATTGGAAGGGTAAGGCAGGTATCGCAAAGCCCGGACGGATACATTTATGCCATCACGGAGGCCACCGGGTTGTTGATCAAGCTGATACCAGCCCAATAAAACCAAAAGCCCTAAGAAAAATCTTAGGGCTTTTGTATGGGGATATTACGCTCAATTACACAAAATCAACATCCACACTGAAGGGATATTTCATCAAAAATGCCAATGCCTCATCGATTGGCAGGTCCTCAAAAAGTACCCGATGGAGATTTTCTGTGATCGGGGCACGGATTCCGGCAGTCTTGATGAATGCATCGATAATCCGGACGGTATTAACTCCCTCGGCTACCTCATCCATAGTCAATAGGATTTGGTCCAGTGTTTCTCCTTTGGCCAGGCGGTAACCCACGGTGAAATTTCGGGAATCTACCGAATTGCAGGTCGTGACCAAGTCCCCAACTCCAGCCAGACCAATGACCGACTGCACGCTTCCGCCCAACGCTTTGCTGAGGTGAACCATTTCCACCATTCCTCTTGAAATCAGGAGGCCTTTGGCATTTTCCCCCAATCCCAAACCTGCGATGGCTCCTGCAGCAATCGCGATGATATTTTTCAATACTCCACTCAATTCCACTCCGATAATATCCGAATTGCCGTAGACCTGAAATCGCTCAGACCTCAACAGCCGCTGTCCTTCCAGAATTACTTCATTGTATTTGCTGGCGATTACTGTGGCGGCAGGCTGACCCAGGCTGAGCTCTTTGGAGATATTTGGTCCTGCAAGACATCCCACCCTCACGGCCACTGTCTCCTGAAGGATGACCTCACTCATGGTCAGTATTTGGCTTCTCTTCAGTTTTTGGACTGTTTCGAGACTTTCACCGGAACCCAGATTTAGCGCCAGTCCTTTTGTTCCGTGAATGATTAAATGGAAAGGATAAAGATGCGGTGCAAACCTCCGGACTACCTCCACAAAGGCAGCAGAAGGAACCATAAAAAAAAGAATATTGCAGGATTTGCAGAGTTCTTCAGGATCAAATGTGGCCTTGATAGTCGGAGAAAGCTCTCTTCCGGAAGCTATATGGGAAGTGTTGATTTCCTCCACGATTTCTTCCTTTCGTGCATACACCATCACTTCATTTTTCTCGGCAAGCATATTAGCAATGGCAGTCCCAAAGCTACCGACGCCGACAACCCCGATTTTCTTGGGTTTAGAAGAGTTTTTCGAGGCCATATCCGTGAAGTCTGTTGTGATAAAAATAAAGCAAACTCATATCCTCGGTCACGATATTTCCCTGCTTGTCCCGGACCAAAGGACGCTTGGCATGATACATCCCCACGTTGTCCATCCCGTGAATGATGATTTCATCCATGGTTCGTTTCAAATGCGGTGCAGCATCGATTTTCCCCTGCGCTTTCAGCTCGAAAATCTTATCCAAAACCAGTTGACAGCCTGATTTGAACTCTTCGTAAGAGAGGGAAATATCCTCCTCCGGAAGTCGGATCAAATCAAAGATATCCAACTTGTTATTTTTGGACCGGATCAACTCAAAAGCTACAAAGGCTACTAAATGGGAACTGAAGACCCGGTTGATTTTGTGAAATTCCTCGACGATTCGCTTGCCCAACATGTGGGTATATTCCTCTTCGCGCTGCTGATCTATGGTGATTTTCCCGTCTGAGACAAAGTAATCCCGGGTATCGATTCTTCTTCCCCGCTTGTCCAGGCTATTCCCATCCTGATCCACATAATTACCCAAGACATCCATCGCTTTTCCGATAGAAACCGAAATGTCAGATCCTTTGGTAAAGAACTTAACCAGGAATTTTGAGATTTTGTAGGAAGTCGAAAACTCATCACTTTCCTTGTAGTACCGCTCCTGTCCCGTCTGGCTCAGGTATTCCTGAATCAATCCGGGAGCTTCCAGCACGAAATGGTAATTGATGGTCACAGGAACAATGAAAACCTTGCCGGAAATGTCATTGAGGCCGTTTTGGTAGTTGGCGCGCTGGGCTTCTATAGCCGTACTCAGCAGTCCCAGTTTAAGTTTGGATTCGATCATTCCGCTTCGGGAGCGGGTTCCTCCGGGGAAGAACAAGCTGTGACAGCCAAACTGTATCGCCTCCTTGGAATAGGTCTTGAGCGTTTCGAGGTAAATCAGATTTTTCTTTCTCCGATCCACCTTATAGGCTCCAAGCGCATTCATGAAGTAGGCAAAAATGGAAATATTGAAGAGATTAAGCCCTGCTCCATAGATAAACGGCGGCATCCCTAAAACAGAAATAATCCATCCGATCAGAATGCTGTCTAAGTTTGAAAAATGGGTAGGAACCATGACTATGGTGCCTTTGGTCGCCAAATCACGGATTTGATCGGTTTGTCCGGTGATCTGGATTTTGTCCTGAAGGGTGTATTGGTTACTGAAAATGGATTTAAATCCTTTCACCCGGGCAGCATTGAGCAAGCGGGAAAACCCATAAGTCACCACGCTCCGGGTAAACTTATAATGTGAGGCTTTGAAATTGGACGCGATTTCTTCAGAATACCGAGAGGTAATCCGGTGAAGAACTTCCTGGTAAGCCTGGAATCGCTTGGTTTTGTCCAGTGAAGAATCGGTATTGACCTGGAGCAAAGAGGATTTGACTTCATTCCAAAAGACGCCCTCGTCATCCGGATCCACTGCCCAAGGGTTCTGTTTGATCCGGAGTTTTTCCCGATAGAGCGTAGTTTCCAGTTCCTCCTTGAGAATATCCGGATTTTTGCCAGTCAGTCCAAGAACTCTGGATTCAGCCAGTTCGGCCACTTTTTTTACAAACTCCCTGCGCTCACGGGCCAATTTCACTACAGGCCATTCTTCCTTGCTGGGAATAATTGGATCGTACCGATGCTTGATGTAGTTCTCGTCCAAGTGGGATGGCTGGTTAGAAAAAGGACCCAAAGATAGAAAAATTGGCTTTTCTTAAAGAAAAGGTTGAATTCGGATAGCCATCAACTTTTTGACTTGACAAAAAAGGCGACCACTGCCGAGGTAATGAGTCCCATAAACGCAGCAAAAATCAAAGATTGCTGAACGTAGCTTTTCAGGTTAAAATAGGACTCCGCTTCTTCTTGGGACATCATCCCTTTCTCTACAGAAAGCCGGATGATATTGGGAAAATATTCGGGAGAAATGAATTCATGGGAAATGTATTGGCTCAATGGAGTAAGGAGAACCACTATCAGGGTAATCCACAATCCCGAAATAAATCCCTCCCGGTAATTCATCCGTCCGGAATAGAAGTTTCGCTTTTTGTCCACCAAGGCCAACACATAAATCGCTATGGCAATGGGCGCAAAAATCAAGGTATAAGTAGCATGATTTTCGAGGTGGACGTCGTGCCAGCCCATGGCTTTTTCGAAGATCATCCAGATCAGTCCAGCGAGGACAAACAAAACTCCCCACTTCAATTCCAATTTGAGATTTTTCATAATGCTGAGTTTGAATTTGGGTTTGGAGATAAAGCAACTCACACAAATTACATAAAAACCGCTAAACGTTCTTGGATTTGCCGTGTTAGTAGGTGAGTCCGTATCAGATTCATTTGCCCAAGAGCTAAAGGGTATTATTTTTACGGCATCATTCCCTGATGAAACCAGACCTCAAACAAATACAAGTCCCCATTGAGGCCGAGATGGCCCAGTTCGAGCATAAGTTCCGGGACTTTATGAAAAGTAAGGTCAAGCTCCTCGATCACATCACCAATTACATCGTCAAGCGCAAGGGCAAGCAGATGCGCCCGATGTTTGTGTTTTTGACAGCAGGTGTGTGCGGTTCTATAAACGAATCCACCCACCGTGGGGCAGCGCTGATCGAACTGCTTCACACCGCTTCGCTTGTCCACGATGATGTGGTGGATGATGCCAACTACCGACGTGGATTTTTTTCGGTCAATGCCCTTTGGAAAAATAAAATTGCAGTCTTGGTTGGGGATTACCTGCTCTCCCGTGGTTTGCTTTTGAGTGTGGAGTTTGGGGATTTTGATCTGCTGAGAATTGTCTCCAATGCTGTCAAAGAAATGTCGGAAGGAGAGCTATTGCAAAGCTATAAAGCCCGGAAACTCGACGTGGATGAGGAAATATATTATGAGATCATCCGGCAAAAAACAGCGAGTTTGATTGCATCCTGCTGTTCGGTGGGAGCATGCAGTGTAGGAAGTGACCAAGCTACAATTGAAAAAATGCGACTTT
>CAYONF010000061.1:0-25558 GCA_964405255.1 uncultured Limnohabitans sp.
CCCCTCCTCATCGGCAGCTTCGAAGATTTTGAAAAACACAACGGGCAGGAGCTTGGCGCTTCGGATTATTTCAAGATCACCCAATCCCAAATCAATCTTTTTGCCGATGCGACCTATGATCATCAATGGATTCATACCGACCCGGAACGCGCAAAAGCTGAAGGTGCTTTTGGCAATACCATTGCCCATGGATACCTGACCCTGAGCATCGTGCCTCACCTCTGGGAGCAGATCGTCAAAGTAGAGAATCTCAAAATGATGATCAATTACGGGATCGAATCGCTGCGTTTTGCTCAGGCGGTAGTGGTGGACAGCGAGGTAAGACTGGTGGCCAAGCTGAAAAATGTGGCTAACCTCCGCGGTACAGTAAAAGCAGAAGTGGAAGTGAAACTGGAAATCAAGGATCAAAAAAAACCGGCGTTCACCGGCGTTTTAGTATTTCTTTACCATTTCCATTGATCAGGAGGCCAACAAGTCGTTGACCACCGTGGCCGCACAGGCGCATCCAAAAGCAGCGGGCAAAAAGGACATCGTCCCATAGGCAGACTTCTTAAAATTGTTTCCGTCTGTCAGCATCAGGCTTTCTTTGATCACTTCCTCCGTAGAAAAAACCGCCTTGAATCCCCCGTAAATGGCGCGTTTTTTCAGCCTTTTTCTCAGCATGGCCGCGAGCTTACACTGGTAAGTGTCTTCAAAATTAACCACTTTGATTTGGGTAGGATCGACTTTTCCTCCTGCTCCCATAGAGCTTACCAATCTGAATCCACGGTTTTTAGCACCTTCGATCAGGTGCATCTTGGGGGTAAAACTGTCGATGCAGTCTACCACATAGTCAAACTCATTTTCCGCCAAAAGCTGCGTCATGTCATGAGGCTTGAGAAACTGTCGGATGGTATGGATCTTCAGATTGGGGTTGATGGCCAACAGTCGCTCTTCCATCCATTCTGCCTTGGACTGACCCACGTTCTTTTGAGTAGCTGGGAGTTGCCGGTTGACATTGCTGATGTCGACGGTATCCCCATCGATGATGGTCATTTCGCCCACGCCGGATCGGCAGATAAATTCCGCAGCAAAGGATCCAACTCCTCCCAGGCCGACAACCAATACATGTTTTTGGGCGAGTTTTTCCAAACCCTCACGCCCCACAATCAATTCGGTCCGGCTCAGCCAGGCAAATTCACTCATTCGATTTTTCGTTTTGAAATTTCATTCCAGTTGGAAACCACCAATTGCCCCAGTTGCTCCAAAGGAAGGCGCAAAATTAGGGACGCCGCCTGATAAACCGAATTGATTTCCAACCCAGAATCGTCTGTCTCCAAAAAAATCCTTTCCCTCGGGCATTGATCCAGCCATTTTGCCGCATGGCTTTCGGCTTGGAGTATATGCTTTCCAAAGGAAAAAAATACCGGAAACTCCAAAAGCGGGCGAGCCAATTCCGGCTTCAGATTCCAGCCATGCCAGATAATCGAAGGAGGATTTTTCTCTGCTTTCAGGTATTCCTGAAGCAGATCAAACCCCTTCACACTATGCAAAATCAAGGGGATTCCCAGCTCTTTGGACAGATCGGCCTGGGCACGAAACGCTGCTTTTTGGATTGAAATATCCGGTCCTTTCAAGCGGTCAAATCCGCATTCACCGATTGCCAGAAGTTTGGGACTTAGTCGGGCAAGAACTTTGATCCTCTCCAACCTGTGCTTCCAGTTTTCATCCAAAAACCAGGGATGCAGGCCTATGGAAAAGTTTTGGTCCGGGGCTTTTCCTAAGTCTAATTCATTGAAAATAGAGTTTTCAATTCCTTGGCGATGCGTATGAATATCCCACAGATTCATAAATCAAACTGGTTCTTTTCTCACAAAAAACCAAAAATCAAAATGCCCCCAAAAAGTATCAGACTTAATGGGGGCAAATCTCGGGGTATTTACTGATTAATCCAGTCGGTTTCGCTCTTCGGTACTTCCTGAATTGGATCTTACACGGAAGCTTTCCCCTCTTGCAAAATTATATTTCAGAGTAAATCTGACACCTTGGTTGCTGCGATACTGGCGGAAGCTGGTATCGATATCAGCAAACTGGACATTAGCCTTGATCAATTGAGTGCGGAAAAGGTCCGTCCCGTTTACGGCAAGAGAAAGTTTGTCCTTCATAATTGACTTGGTGATCCCGGCATCCACCCAGCCAAAACCTCCGATTGATCCTTGACCCCAAATCTGAGGCCCCAGGTACATGGCCATCACTTCCATCTTAAAGCCTTTCGGCAAAGTGAAATTCTGCTGAGTCCGAACCATGTAAGACACTTGGTCGACATCCAGGAAGTCTTCTCCGATTTGCGTTTGAAACTGGTTATAAGTCACCTGAAGCATGTTTGAAGTTGTCCACCATTTTCTGATTTCGACAGGCACAATGGCTCGGAAATTGGCGGCACGGGTCTCATCGAAATTGTCTGTGTAGGTCGTTGTTGTTCTTGCTTCCTGATCCTGAACGAAAACCTGCATAAAAGCATCCTCTGTGACACTATAGCCCAAAGTGAACTGGTAAGCTCCGTTGACCACATGATTCATCTCAAAATTGTTAGAATACTGGGGTTTCAGATTTGGATTTCCTTGCTCAGAGGTCAGCGGGTCAATGTAGTACACAAATGGATTCAGCAGTCGATAGTTGGGACGGGTAATCCGTCTGTTGGCGGTGTAGACGATTTGGTATTTGTCACTGACTTTTTGCTGGACAAAAAGGCTTGGAAACAGGTTGAAATAATTTTGTTTGTTCACCTGATTCAGGGTGACCGAATTTCCGACGATATCGGAATATTCACCACGTAAACCGGCCTGATAGCTTAATTTTTCACTGACCGAACCTTTCAAAGAAGCATAAGCTGCCAATACATTTTCGTTGTAAATAAACTGGTTGGAATTGGGATCGGGTACATAGGGACCTTCACCTTCAGCTCTGCTCAGATCCAAATCGTTGTCGGATTTCACCCAGCTACCCTTCAGACCTGTTTCCAAAGTTTTACCTCCTTTTAAGCTTTTTGTATAATCCGTCTTCGCTGTAAAAATGGTATAATACATATCATTAAGCGTCAGGATTTTGTCCGTGTAGCCAGACTCCGGGTTGTTCCCAGTCCAATATTGATTGTCCAAAAGCGAAGAGCTTTCATTGTCCATAATCGTGAAATCCACATCCGCGGAGATCTTACTTCCCAGCGTATCCAATTTGGCATCGTAATGAAGATTGGTGAAAAGCCGGTTGCGCGTACCCTCCGAATCATTGGTAGATTCGATGTAGCTGTTTTCATCCTGGCCCGGATTGGTGATGACCGTTCCCGAAGTACTGGTATTGATGTCATCTGAAGCAGATGCCTGAACGTTCAATGCCAGGTTCTGATTTTTGTTGATTTCATAATTGGCAGAGCCATTGAATGATGGCGTTTTATACCGGGAATTGATTCGAGAATCCTGGTTGAAATTTGAAACCCCTTCCTCGAGCGTAAAATTCCGGTTGATTTCGATGTCGTTGTACACCGCGTACTCATTGTAATTGAATGTTCCGTTGGTGGAGAGTTTTCCCTTTTTGACATTCAAAGAAATCCCTGCATTGGGAGCAAATTGTCCGTTGTATTGACCACCGACTTGGATGTTGCCAAAAGCTCCGTCGACGGTGTTTCTTTTCAGCTGGATATTGATCACACCTGCGGAACCTTCCGCATCAAATCGGGAAGATGGGTTATTGATTACCTCGATGCTTTTGATGTTGTCAGCGGGCATGGATCTCAGGAAGTTTGCCAAATCAGTCGAACTCATGTAGGTCGGTCGATCGTTGATCATGACCGTAGCGCCACTTCGGCCATTCAGGTTGATGTTTCCCTCCTGATCCACGTAGATGCCGGGAGATCTTCCGATTACGTCCAGGGCATTGGATCCCTGAGCCATCACGGTTCCTTCCACATTGACGATGGTTTTGTCAGGCTCAATGATGATTTCGGGACGGGAAGCTTTCACCGTCACCTCATCCAATCCTGTCATCTCATCAGCAATGGATAGGCTTCCAAAATCCTTGGAAATCCCCGGGGCCAAATCAAAAACCTCGGAAGTGTACGATTGGTATCCGATGGAGGAAACCACCAATTTCACCTTGGCAGTTTTGGTAGATTCGATGAGGAAGGCTCCGTTTTCGTCCGAAACGGCACCATCCACCAAAGCCCCATCCTCCTGAATCAAGGCCACGTTGGCGTAAGGAACAGGTTGCCCTTTTTGGTCAGCTACTTTACCGGAGATTTTTGCCACCTCCTTAGGGGCCGCAGCCAGGTTACTGATGCCAAGCAGATAAGTGAGCATGGCAAGAAAAATCAAGTTGGTCGTTTTCATTGTATAGATTGGCTTAATCGTAATGTGTGTGCCACTCTATAGGAAAATGAAGTGCCAAGGCGCAAAACCTGCCCAAATTCGACTGAAAGGAACAATTTTGCCATTTACCCTGAAAATTCTGTCTCAATTCCGTACAGTATTTTATTCGGTTTAGGACAAAAAAATCCCCGAACAGGCTGTCCGGGGATTCAAATTTCAATAGTGTATCTGTCTTATTTTGCTGCTGCGAATCGCTTGCTGACCTCATCCCAATTGATCAGATTCCAGAACGCTGCAATGTAATCCGGTCTTCTGTTTTGGTAATGCAGGTAATAGGCATGTTCCCATACGTCCAATCCTAGAATTGGGGTTCCTTTCACCTCAGCTACGTCCATCAGGGGATTGTCCTGATTTGGGGTAGAAGAAACCGCCAAGCCGTTTTCAGTCACAACCAACCAAGCCCAGCCCGAACCAAAGCGGGTAGCGCCTGCTTTATTGAAGGTCTCTTTGAACGCATCAAAAGAGCCAAATTTGGCATCAATCGCCGCCGCAAGATCTCCGCTTGGAGTACCTCCTCCGGTTGGAGAAAGAATTTGCCAGAAAAGGCTGTGGTTCCAGTGACCTCCGCCATTGTTCCGTACAGCTGCATTTGAGCCCGCCACTTTCATCAGTTCTTCAAGTGATTTGCTTTCCAGATCGGTGCCTGCAATGGCATTGTTCAGGTTGGTCACATAAGCATTGTGGTGCTTACCATGATGGATTTCCATCGTACGTGCATCAATATGCGGCTCCAATGCATCAAAAGCATAAGGTAAAGCAGGAAGTGTAAAAGCCATTTTTTAAAGGTTTGGGTTAAACATTACGATTTAAAATAGTATAGTAAACTACGTGATGTCAACTCTACTTTTTAAAAAAAGGTTCTGATCGACCAAAAAATGACTTATTCTCTGAGTTTTTTGAAAAACTCCAAAACCAGGCGCTCTGCTTCTTGGGCCATAATTCCCGAAAAAACCTTGGTTTTGGGATGAAGCATCTGGGGATTGATTTGACGAAAACCGCGCTTGGTATCCGAAGCCCCGAAATACACTTCCCCGATCTGTGACCAATACAAGGCTCCGGCACACATTCCGCATGGCTCCAGGGTCACATACAGTCTACACTCAGTCAGGTATTTGGCTCCGAGGTAATTTTCAGCAGCGGTGATGGCCAGCATTTCGGCATGGGCGGTGACATCATTCAGCCTCTCGGTCTGATTGTAGGCCCTCGCAATAATCCTATTGTTGGAAACAACCACAGCACCCACGGGTATCTCTCCTTCTTCGAAGGCGAATTTGGCTTGTTTCAAAGCCTCATTCATGAAATACTCGTGGGTGTAAAGTTCCAAGTGAATTCGGTTATTGGAAGAAAGTGAAGATCTCCTCGCGGACGCCTTTGTTGATGATAATGGCCAGAATCAGCGAAACAACCAAACCTGCCAAGGCCTTGAACATGTCTTTTCTGGCCAGACGGAAAGCCCTGACCACCCAGGCATTTCGCTTTTTGGCTTTCCCGTGTTTACCCAGTGCAATGGCAAATTCCCTACCTGCCAACAATCCGATAAATACCCAGGTGGTACTCATGGGAACATTGCTGTAAATTTTGAAATAGAAAAGAATTACCGCATAGACCAAATCAACCAAAGTAGCAGCTCTTACATCCGACACGTTGGTTTTTTCATTGATGATGTCCTGGATTTTATCTCCTTTCAGGTAAAAAATAAGACCAAGGCCAAAGAAAACGAACCCTGTATAGGCCAAAAATTCGAAAATATTCAATTGCCTGGGAAGAAACACAGCAATATTGGCAGCATCCTGCATGATCCACACGGCCCAAAGGGTACCGGATGTAAGCCACTGCAATACCATCCAGTAGCGACCTGCCTGCCCCTTCAGGTAATTTTTGACAAACCGCTCCAGCACAAACCAAACGATTATGGCTAGGACAAATGCAAGAACATATCCCAAGAAGCTTTTGGTCATCACCGATACGATCGTCCCTGCCTTATAGGTGAATACATTCAGGAGCAAAAAAGTGGTGGAAACCGGCCATCGCATTCGGGTCATAATGAGCAAAACGATCGGGGCAGCCAACTGAAGGAAAACAAATTCCTCGGGAGCTTTTTCTAATCCCGGTGTACTCAATAGCTGGAAAGTCACGTCCCCGTTGAATACGATCCAACTGTAAGTGATGGTGAGGATCCAAATCATCCCCACAAACAACCACAGCCAGTACCATTTTCTGGCCTGATTGGAAATGATAAACGTACCGATGGTCTGGATGCTGTCATTGGCGATCGCGGAATAGGCCGCCAAGGCAAACCCAAACCACATGGCCGCATAGGTGTATTCTGTAATAAGCCCTGCTATGGAGATCAGTACGCAGGTGATGATCAGGAACGGACGCTCACTTTTGGTAAAATCAAAAATCGAATACGTCCTTTTTGAAAGTTTTTCCTGATTGATGTTTTGGTCAATTGCTTGTTTCTTAGCCATGAGGAGGCAAATGGGAGATTGGCCGCAAAATTAAGCAAGATTACCGGTAACGATATTATCAAATTGTTAATTGCTTAGAATTCCTTCTTATAATGGGGTGTTTAAAATTGGAAATCGCAAAAAAATTTCAACTTTTGCCCGGAATTTTTAATTAAATTCTGATTTTCAAGATGAACTTCCCCGGGTAAATAAAATTCTCAATTTCATCCCTCCGTTGATATAAATCATCCCAAAAAAGTAATGGAAGAACTGGTCCAGGCGAAAACTCCAAAAAGTAAAATCAGAAGCTATCTGGTTGTATTTTTTGCTCTTCTCCTGTTCATTTTCGCAATTGACCTGCTGACCGTGGCGATGGGTAGGCTTAACAGTACAGTTGCCACAGATATAATCCAAGCCACCCGCAATCCTTTTATCAGTTTATTTGTGGGCCTACTTGTCACTGCCTTAATTCAGAGCAGTTCCACCGTGACTGCCAGCATTGTGGCGATCGTGGCATCGGGAAATATGACTTTGCAACAGGCCGTGCCCATGGTTTTGGGAGCGAATATCGGCACCACACTGACCTCCTCCTTAGTCTCTTTTACTTTCATCATGAAAAACCGGGAATTTAAACGGGCCCTGTCCTCCGGTATCGTGCATGACATGTTCAATATCCTGAGTGTGGCTATCCTGTTTCCTCTTGAATTATACTTTAACTTTTTGTCCAAGACTGCCGAAAAAATCGCCCAACTTTTTTCCTCCGGGACTGATGTTTCCAGTCCCTTCGAATACAACAAGATTTTCACCCGGAATTTGACCGAATGGATCGTCGAAAACATCAACATTCCCTTCTTATCCACGATCTTGGCGATTTTCCTGGTTTTTATGTCGATCAAGGTATTGACCACCTCAGTTTACAATACCTTCGTGCTGGACACCTTTCAGGATGTCAATAAGATCATTTTTAAGAATACCGGCCTTTCGTTTATCTACGGGGTGTTTTTCACTGCTGCCATTCAATCCAGTACGGTTACCACCTGTCTTGTTGTGCCCTTGGTTGCCAACAGAAAAGTAAGCCTGGCCAAATCATTTCCCTTTATTGTGGGAGCAAATATCGGAACCACCATCACGGCGGTGATCGCTTCGATTTACAAAACCGAAGCCGCCATAGCCTTAGCTTTTGTCCATGTGCTGTTCAATTGTATCGGAGCGCTGATCTTCCTTCCCTTCCCTGAAATCCGCCAAATTCCCGTTCGGATGGCCCAATTTATGGGCAAAACTTCTGCGAAGTACCGGGTCTTTGGGTTTGCCTATATCCTGCTGACCTTCTTCATTATTCCTTTTTTGCTGATCTATTTCAGCAAAGATTAAGACTGGGAAGCTCTCCAGGCATTCATGATTGCCTTAGCGGAACTGGTGCCAATCCGATCCGCACCGGCATGGATCAATTCCAACGCAAAATCCAAAGTCTTGATCCCGCCGCTCGCCTTGATTCCAATTGCAGAGGGAAGTGTTTTTCTCATCAGGGCAATGTCCTCCACTTTGGCACCCGAGGAGGCATAGCCGGTAGACGTTTTTACATAATCTGCCCCTGCATCCTGACAGATCAGACAGGCTTCCTGGATTTGCCCGGGACTGAGGTAGGCCGTTTCGATAATTACCTTTAGAATTCGCTCCTCTTCATGGCAGATTTTGGCAATCTGGGCAATCTCAATTTTGGGCCAAGTCATTCCCGAATGAAAAGCGGTCTGTGACCAAACCAGATCCAATTCATCGGCTCCGTTCTTGATTGCCTCTTTCGTCTCAGCAACCTTAGTCGCAGTATCTTCAAATCCGAAGGGAAATCCGATGACAGTGACTGTTTGGATATCTTGGCCTGCAAGGTCTCGTTTCACCTTTTTCACCCAAAAAGGAGGGACACATACCCCGACAAACTGTTCCTCAATCGCATCGGCAATGAGTTGATCCACGTCCTTGTCGGTCATGGTCGGACGCAGGACGGTCGACTCCAAAAATCGGTTTAGGTTTTTTATCATTTCAATCTTCCGAATAAACAAAGTCCATCAGGTACATAAACTCCAAAGTCAGATCCCCATCACGGGCCACGGTGGCCCGCTCCAAAATCGGGGCATGCTCTTCAAGCAAGGCAGGAATCACCCATTTTTCCAGCTGTTTGCCAAACTCCATACTGGACTCCCGGGGAAGCTCACAGGGCAAATTGTCAATCGCCATGACCGAAATGCTGGTTTGACTGCCAAAAGCCGGAATTTCTTGCCCGCTTGATCGCTCCACATCATAGACGGGTTCGGAGATCGTGGAAGATCTCAGAGTGGTAGGAATGGAGCCGTTGAGATCACAAGTCACATCGGCAATTACAGACAGGGAAAAATCAGGCGAGTAAATATCCTCCAATTTAAACAGGCGGGGAGCACCGGGATTCCAATACGCTCCCGCTATAAGCATCTCCCCCGCTTCGGCAAATTTGAGAAAATGGCTTTCGTATTTTTCAGGATGGGAATAAAACTCCTCCCGGTCATAGCCCCCGTCGGATTTTCTCCGATTGTAATCCGAGGAACTCAGTACTGTAAAAACAGGCTCTTCGAAATACAGGTGCAAAAACTCATGGGTGTCCACTTCGGCAATTCCAAGAATGTCCAGGATTTCCTTGATGCCCTTACCCACTCTTCCTGCCCCTGTTACCACAATCTTGATCGGAGGGAGCTGAACTTTCTTCAATTCGCGCGTGAGCTCAGCCAGGTCTTTGCATTCCGATGCCCGCTTCATATCGTAAAGCGCCGTTTTCTTCCCATAAGTCCAAAAGGCATTGTAGGCACCGACAATCCCAGCCCAGCGCCCGAAAGCCACTACCCGTTCACCCTTCTCATCTTTCAATACCTCGTAATCCACGAGCCGGATATTTTTATCCAGAATGGCCCGTAGGAGCCTTTTGTTGTAGGCTTGTTTCTTGATGGTATGGGAAAAAAAGAAATAGGTCTTCTCAGGAATCAATTGGGAAACTGGCACCTCTTTCACGCCAAACAACACATCTGCCTCTGAAATATCATCCACTACTTCGATTCCGGCAGCTTGGTATTCCTCATCAGAAAAACAGCGAATCGGGCTGGATTCCACTAAAAAACTTATCTGAGATCCAAAGCGCTCTTTCAAAGCCCTGAGTTGATCTGGGGAAAACGGGACTCGCTTATCAGGCGGGTTTTTTCCTTCCCGGATAATTCCGATTTTCATAGGATTAGAAGTGGTTTAAATCGGCCTGATGGAATTTTAGTACTACCAGCATGAGTCCTTCGTGAGTCACCTCCGACTTGCGCGATTTCATGGATTCAAAATTTTCTGCTACAAGTAAAGTTGCCTGACCTAAATTTAAATTGGAAGCAGCTCAAATTACTCTCCGGGATGGCAACCTGGTCAATGGTCGATTTCATTAAAATTGTATCGTTTTGGGTTTATATCTAACAAATGGCAAATCTCCTGTTGGTCCTAAGTTGGGGCCTTTTTTACTTCCTCCACACTGCACTTGCTGCTTCCAAGTTAAAAAGAATTTTGGAGGCGAAATGGCCCGGACTGTACAATTGGTACAGATTGTTTTACACGGTTCTGTCCACCCTGCTATTTCTTGGAATAGTCATTCAGGCTCTTTTTCTTCCGGTGGAAAATCTCTTTTCACCTGACCAGTTTAGCCAATATGCGGGTTATCTGATCGCCTCGGCCGGGGTGATGATTGCCATCAAATCAGTAAAGGAAATCTCCATGAGATCTTTTTTGGGCCTTAGAATAGCAGAGAATCAGGAGGTTGAATTGAACACCTCAGGAATGTATTCCCAAGTCAGGCATCCGCTTTACCTCGGATTGGTCTTCATCTTCCTGGGTTATTTCCTCGTCTCTGGCACTGTAGGTTCTTTGATCCATTTGGCCTGCCTGATTGGGTATTTGCCCATTGGGATTTGCTTCGAGGAGAAAAATCTGATCTCCATTTTCGGAGATCGATACAAAAGCTATCAACAGGAAGTGCCTGCATTTTTCCCGAAAATCCATAAAAAAAGGGGCTGAGCCCCAATTTTTAATCTATTCCGAGAAAATCCACATCAAAAATTAAGACAGAATTGGGAGGAATCCGGTCGTTGTTGGATTGGTTTCGGTACCCAAGGGGAGAAGGAATAATCATCAATGCCTTGGATCCCGGTCTCAGCCTCCTGAAACCGAATTCCCAACCTTGAATAACTGTGCTGGAACCTACAACAAAGCTGAAGGTAGAATAATCTCTCCCTTCGACGAAAATGTTATTTTCTCTGGCGATGGTCTCATTGGTCGTGTCAAACACAGTCCCCTCCTCCATCAGCGATCCGGTATATTCGGTATACACTACCGTGTTGGTCGTTGGTCTGGTACCCACACCCTCCTCTTGCACGATGATTACTACACCCGAGGGATCATGAATCCGATAAATACTATCGATTTTCGCCGTATCTAAGTAGGCGTCAATTTTCACTCTGTCTATAGCCAAATTGCCGTCGTAATCGTAAGGCGGTCCGGTATCAAACGGATTATTGGGTTCACAGGCCACCAAAGCGATAAGGGCCAAGAATAAAATCGGTAAGGATCTGTTCATCATGGATTTTGCTGGGGACCTTTTTTGACTTCTAATAGGTCAATCTCAAAGATCAACGGTGAGTTGGCGGGAACAGCACCTTGAGGTTGATTTCCATATCCCAATCTGGAGGGAAAAATCACAGTTGCTTTTTCTCCTTCTTTCATCAAAGAAATAGCAAACTCAAACCCTACAATCGCAAAATTGAATCCCGGTCTGAACTTAAGAGGCTGGTAGGTTCTACCCGTGGAAAAGATCCCGTTGTCTTTGGCCACCTGCTCAATCGAGGTATCAAACACTTGTTTGCTCAGCAGCTTCCCGGTGTAATCTACCCTGACCGTATCGCCTCTGACCACAGACAATCCGCTCTCATTGGATACTTGCCAAAACATATAAAATCCCTCTACTTCTTCTTTGTATTCCTTCACTCCGGTGATAGGATTCTCTTCAAGATAGTTCTGGATTGCTTCCTTGTCACGCTGAAGGTTTACCTCCTCAGTTTGGTCAGAATCAATGCAAGAAACAATTGAAACAGCTCCCAAGAGTAAGGCTGCAAATGCAATGAGTCGGTTTTTCATAGAATTACGCTAGTATTTAGTTGTAATAAGAAGTCCTGCATGCTTGAAGATCCAATCTGTTCATGGTGTTCAAACATGCCTGATTCCCTATGGTTTGGTTTAGTTCAAGTCTTCAGGCGCACTTTACTTCTGTACGTCCGTCACTTCTACGTCGAAGATGAGGATTGAGTTGGCCGGAATCAGTGCTCCTGCACCGCTTTCGCCGTAGGCCAAAGGAGAAGGGATGATAAATTTAGCTTTGGATCCCTTTTTCAACAACATCAAGCCCTCATCCCATCCTGGGATTACCTGTCCCATTCCGACATTTACCGGAAGCGGTTCGTAAGGTCTTGCCTCGTCAAACACATTGTTTGCTTTGGCCAAATCAGGCAATGAAGTGTCAAACATGGTTCCGTTCAACAGGTATCCGGCATAGTTGACATACATCGTGGTGCCCGGTGTAGTCGCCTCACCGGTGCCTTCCTGCTCGATGACATAATACAGACCGTTTTCGGTTTTTTGAGCAGAAAGACCTTTTTCAGCGATGTATGCTTCGATAGTCTTGGCTTCTTCAACCAAGAGGGCCTTTGCCCGTTCGGCACTTTTAGCCTGCTCAGCCATCATGACTTCTTCATAATAAGCCTGCATTGCCGCTTCATCTTTCACGTCAAAAGCACCCAATTTCACTTTGACGATGTCGTCCTCCTTCAAGAATGGAGGCTGATTTCCGTTGAAAATGATCTTTGCGGTGGATTCGAAATTGATGGAGTCCCCTTTTCTCAGGCTAAGGAAAATTTCATCCATCCCGTTTTGAGGGGTCAGGGAATCATTAGCCATCAGATATCCCGGGAAAGGCTGCCCGGAAGTGGTATAAATTACTGAATCACCTGCTGTGGAAATTTCCAGATTGTAGAGAACAAAATGTCCGTTTGGAGCTTTTTCGGAACCCTCGTTGATGTAAGTAAACTCGATAGCGTCTTTTTCAGTGACTTTGGTTTTCTGACAGGAAGACATAGTACTCGCCCCAAACATCAGAACGAGGATCGCCAAAAGGCTTTTGCTGTTTTTCATTTGTTATGTAATTGTTTTTTAAGGTCAAATAGCTTTTCCCTAACTCGCTTCAGTAGAATCTCGGATGGCCCAAAATCGTGGCGCTGGGTCTCGGTTGTGACATGCTCGATTTCATAAAGGTTAGGTGAATTTTAGAGTAATTTTTCTGCGCCCTGACTTAGCCGGCTGTGATTGTTTCGGAGTGAAACAATTCTTCTTGGCATTTTTCTACAAGTGATTCAAATCGATCAACGGTTTCTTTCAGGCTAAGCGCAGATTTTCCTCCGGCAGCATTTTTATGTCCTCCTCCGTTGAAGTAAGACGCGGCAAATTTATTGACTGCTACATCGCTGCTGGATCTGAAAGAAATTTTGATTCCATCCTCCCGCTCTGAAAACAATGCTGCAAGCTTGATTCCGTCCAAAGATAGGGCATAATTGACCAATCCTTCGGTGTCGCCGGTCTGGCTTTGATATTTTTTAAGATCTTTTTTGCTGATCACGAAATAGGCTGTATGCAGGTCTTCCCTCACCACCAGTCTTCTTGTAATGGCAAAACCGATGAATTTGAGCCGGTTGACAGAATTGGAATCGTAGATCAGATTGGCAATCTGGGAGGTATCCGCCCCTTTATCCAAAAGTTCAGCGACTACCAGATGCACATTTTTGGTCGTGTTGGGATGTCTGAATCCCCCGGTATCGGTCATGATTCCTGCATACAGGCACTCTGCGATGTCCTTATCGATCAATTCCTGATCGCCCAATTCGACTATCAACTGATACACCAACTCACAGGTGGCGGCGGCTTTGGTACTCCAATACCTGAAATCCGCAAAATCCTCCGGATCCTGATGATGGTCAATGTTTACCACGAAGGCCTTTGATTTGCGGATCAGTTCTCCCAGTTCATTGACCCTATCCAGCACAGAAAAATCAAGGCAGAAGATCACATCGGCCTGCTCCAGCCGCAGGGTGGCGAGAGGTTTGTCTTCCGGCTTGCTGAAATCGAGAACTGATTCATTGCCTTTCATCCAGGCAAGAAACGAAGGATAATCTGAAGGGGTGACCACAGAAACTTCATGACCCTTTTTTATCAGGTAATTCGCCAGGCCCAAAGAGGAACCCAAGGCATCTGCATCGGGCTTCACATGGGTGGTGATGAATATTTTCTTGGGTGAGGAAAGTACTTTTTTAAACGAGGCTAAAGCTTCCATTAATATCTGTTCAGCGGCTCTTTTGGCTCTAGTAGCCTGCAAAGGTCAGTAAATTTTCCAGAAATCCCAAAGGCTCCATCCGGCTGATAATTAGGGACCTATCCAAGAATTAATGGAGAGCAGCGGGAATATGATCCGAAAACTCCTATTTTTGCGGCCAAATTAAACCAAGATATACACATCCCATGGCAGGAAACAGAACATTTACCATGATCAAGCCGGACGCTTTTGAAGCCGGAAACTCAGGCGCAATCCTGAAAATGATCGAAGAGGCAGGCTTCAAAATTGTGGCCATGAAAGCTACCCGATTGACTCCAGAACTAGCCGGAAAATTTTATGAGGTTCACAAGGAAAGACCTTTCTACGGTGACCTGTGCAGATACATGTCTTCAGGACCTATCATCGCAGCTATCCTGGAAAAGGACAATGCAGTGGAAGATTTCCGTACCCTCATCGGCGCTACCAACCCAGCCAATGCCGCGGAAGGAACGATCCGTAAGATTTTTGCAAAATCCATCGAAGCTAATGCCGTACACGGATCTGACTCTGACGAAAACGCAGCAATCGAAGGCAACTTCTACTTTTCTCAATTGGAGAGAGTAATTTGATATTAGCTTTCCGCTGGAATCAAGAACTTTAGAAACAACTAAAGCGCCCCAAAGGCGCTTTAGTTGTTTTTGCACTTTGCTACAATTTTTGTGGGTTTGACCAGAAAGTTTTTTCTCCGGTCTTACCAACTTCCACCGGCTCCGCCACCTCCAAAGGAACCTCCTCCGAAGCCGCCAAATCCACCGCCTCCACCGAAAGATCCACGACCGGAAGAAAAGTCTCCAAACTTACCTCCACCGGAGCCTTTCAACATGTTGGCCAGCATAATGGTGGTCCAGAGGTCAATTCCTCCTCCTTTTCCACCCATGTGGTTGTCGTTGTCTTTCCGGTTTTTGATCAAGGGAAGAATCACAAACAGGAAGATGAAGAGCAAAAGAAGAAAAATGGCTCCGCCGTGATTTCCATCCGAGTCCACCTCTTCGGCTTTGTATTCCCCGGACGCCAGCTTGAAGATCATATCCGTAGCCTGATCAAGGCCTTGGTAATAGGCCTCCATTTTGAAATTGGGGATGATCAGGTTGGTGACGATCCGCTTGGCCAGGGCATCAGGCACTGCGCCTTCCATTCCATATCCGGTAGCAATAAAGACATTTCTGTCATCCATTGCAGCTAGGATGAGAATCCCGTTGTCATTGTTAGCTCCGCCGATACCCCAAGCCTGGGCCAATCGCTGGGAATAATCCGCAATCTCATATTCCCCGGTGGACCGCATCATCACGATGGCGATCTGAGTGGAGGTACTGTCGTTGTAGGCCACCAACTTGCGCTCCAGCTGATCGACTTCCTGAGGACTCAGTGTCCCTGTGAAATCATTCACCAAACGGGGTGGATTGGGAACGGGAGGAAAATCCTGAGCTTGGACCTGTCCAAACAGGAGTACAATCAGTACCAAGAACAGAGGCCGCTTAGCCAAAAGATACTTCATCCGAAAGTTCGTTTTTGTCACCGGATTGATTGTAAGGGAAGTGTACTCCCAATTGTTCTCCGGCTAGGTGAATGCCTTCTATCAGGCCCTGTGTGAATTTTCCTTGTCGGAATTGAGCCGCCATCAGGTCTTTGGCTTTTTCCCAAAAATCAGCTGGTACCACTGCATTGATACCCGCATCACCCAAAATGGCAAACTTGTGATCCAAAACAGCCAAGTAAAACAATACCCCGTTTCGGTCCTTGGTCTGATACATTTTCAGGGTTTCGAATACTTCCGCTGCCCGGTCGAGAACGTCTCCTTTGCAGTGATTTTCGATGTGAACTTGGATTTCCCCGGAGGTACGGATCTCAGCTGACTGAATGGCAGCCACGATCTGAGCCTTTTCCTCCGGAGAAAATAATTTCTCAGCCATGGTTAGAATTGAACGGTTGGGGCATTTTCAGCTCCTTCCGAAGCCTGGAAATATCCTTTTGCTTCAAAGTTGTACCAGCCCGCGAAGATATTGTTCGGGAAGGTTCTCAGGTTGGAGTTGTAGGCCTGCACCGATTCGTTGAAATTTCTTCGGGCCACGGAAATCCGGTTTTCGGTACCTTCCAACTGGGCTTGGAGCTCAAGGAAGTTTTGGTTGGCTTTTAGGTCAGGATATTTCTCCACGGTCACCAGCAATCGGCTCAATGCACCGGAAAGCTGATCTTGTGCCTGCTGGAACTCAGCAAGTTTTTCAGGAGTCAGATTGGTCGGATCGATGGTCATCCCGGTCGCTTTGGCTCGGGCCTCAACCACACCGGTCAGCGTCTCCTGTTCGAATTCGGCATAGCCTTTTACAGTATTCACCAGGTTGGGAATCAGGTCGGCTCTTCGCTGATATTGAGTCTGCACTTCGGCCCATTGACCATTGATTTGCTCTTCAGCTTGGACAAACTGATTGTAGGTTCCCACAGCTTTGGTGTAAAGGAAAATGCCAATTACCGCAATGATCCCAATAGGAATGAGGAATTTTTTCATGTTTCTTCTATAGTGTGTTAAAAACGAGATGTTACACGGATTTCCAAACAATGTGTTTAAATCCTGGATCAAAGTTATCCAAATAATTGCGGTTTCGGGGAAATCAGATTTGCTTTTTGAGAAAGACGCTCACCTTGTAATCGCTGTATTTGGTCAAATCATTCCCCTCGTAGCGCCTCATTTCGAACTGAATTTCTCTCCCTTCTTCCGACCTCAGCAGCTTAAAAATCTCTGATAGTTCCCAGATAAATGCCGGAACTTTGTTGATGGATAAGATTTCGTCAAAGGGAAGAATTCCCACCTTGTAGGCAGGAGAACCTGGGCGGACGTCACTGACATAGATTCGGTTGTCATCATTGGGAACCTTTCTCAAGATCAAACCGCTCATGTCAAATTCAAAGGGTGCATAGAAAGTCAGACCTTTCCGGATCAAAGCTCTATTTTTAGGGTAATCCAAAATCAGCCGGGTTCTGCCCAACACTTCCGAACCCAGACTTCCCATTCTCCCGGTGGCAATGATTACCTCACTGAAGGCATTTTTCTCCGGATATGAAGTCAGCACTTCCTCCATCCGCAGTCCTTTCATATTCAGGGCATCTACCCTGCCGATAAATCCATACAGAACCCCACCCAGTGATTGCCCCAATTCTGATTCGATGAATACCATGGGCATTTTGATTTGGTCTGAAGTTTCCTGATTCAGGAGCAGACCGTGATTGGCTCCGGTATCGATCAGCAATTTGGCTTCCAGCTTGGGACCGTTTTTTTGATTGATTTTGGCGGTGATGTAGGCCTTACTATCCTCCACTTTCAGGTCCATTTTCCGGTAAAAGGGAGGCTTCCATTTGAGTCCGTTGTGTCTGTAAAACTCAAGAATGCCATCGTCATAGTTTATTTTGACCGGATTGTATTTGAAAAATTCATAGCCGATGATCCCGTAGACCGGTACTCCGATGACCGCTTCCAATTCCAGAAAATCCTCTTCCAATACCAAGAGGCTTTGCATTCTACCCTCTACCGGTCCGATGTCGATGGTATTGACTGGGGATACCTGAGCCATGATGCTCGAAGAGCCATCCGCCCCGGTGATGCTCAGCCTTCGGGTGTATTCCAGTCCCAAAGCATCCCCCAGGTTTTTGCTGAATAGGATATTCGACCGGACACCGGTATCTACCAGGAAATTGAGTTTGGTGTTGCCATTGATCGAAACAGGGATTATGATCAGACTATTGGAGGAGAAAAATGGAATCTTGACCTTTTTCAAATCCTCCTTCATGAAAAACCCAGGAACCTGAGCCCAACTGAAGGACGAAAATTGAAAACAGAAAACAAAAAGGAGCAGGGCCTTTCTCAAAGTCATTTGGGCGGTGATAATCTCTTATAAAAGTTAGCGAGTTTTCTGCTAACCTCGATCTTTATTAAACTCAAAATCCTACCCAGATGGTTGGAACAAAATTCAACTTTCTTTTGGAGCAATTTAGAATGAAACCAAATTACCCTTGAAATCTGGCGGCTGTTTGCCAAAAAATCCAGAATACTTCATCTTTAATTTTAAATCCAGTTCAGCACATGGCAGATCCAGCCCTGATAGAAAAAGCGAAGAAAATCTTTGAGAACTTCCTGATCAAGCAAGGAAACCGCAAGACGCCGGAGCGTTTTTCAGTCATTGATGAACTCTATTTACTTCCCGAAGACGAGCACATCGATGTAGAGGGACTTTTTCTGAAAATGCGGAACAAAGGCTACACGATCAGCCGGGCGACCATTTACAATACCCTAGATCTGCTGGTAGAAAGCGGTCTGGCCGTAAAGCATCAGTTCAAGGACAAGGTCGCCCTCTACGAACAGGCACTCACCTACAAGCATCACGATCATCACGTCTGCAATCAGTGCCGAAAAATCCGCGAATTCTCAGATCCCAAAATCAACGAAATCAAAGAAGCGATGGGCAGGGAATTTCAATCGGGCATCACCAGTCATTCCCTTGTGCTCTACGGAGACTGTAAAATCACCAACTGCGAAAACCTCACGACTTTGCAGCCCTTCTGAAAATTCGGCGGTAGATCGGGCCACGAAAGGCAAATTGTAACCACATTGCCGGGTAAAGCAGGTAAGTCAATACAATAAAAGGCGCTTCAAATTCGATTTCATCGCGGATGACGGAGCCGATTCCGGAGGAAATCACCCGGTGCTTATGCTTCCATTTTTTTAGAAAAAAAGGCAGTTCCACCCCTTCATCCACAAAGAAAAATTCCAGTTCAGTCGTCCGGTCTTCGGTGATAAGGCTGGTCCATTTTTGCTTAAAAAAGATAAAATTCAGCTCCAGCGATACCTTGTCTCCTTTTTCCGAACCATCAAAGCGAAGCAGTTTGACAGGAGGAAAAGGCGGACTCAGTTTTTTGAAAAGTGCTTCGTTGAATCCGTTTTTGACATCCAGATAGCCTTGCTCTACCGGTGTTGACAGGGTGATTTTCATCAGAAGCTCAGGATAAACAGGAAGAACAAAACCAACCAAATCGCATCCATGAAATGCCAATACACGGTGAATAAACGGATCCGCATTTTTTCAAAAGGATTGGTCACCAAAATCAACTTCTGAACACCATCCTCTTGGGTTTTGCGAAGCTGAAGAAGCAAAATCACCGCAAAAACCATAGCTCCCAACAGGTGGAAAACATGGATCCCCGAGAGAAGGTAAAGAAAACTTCCGCTTGGAAGTCCGGTGAAATTGATACCCATATCGTTGAGTTCTTTCCATCCGGCAAACTGTAAAATGGTAAAGATCACTCCCAGCATAAAGGTATTTCGCAGTGCCCGCTCCAATTTGGGGATGTTTTCTTCCTGATAATGGAGCCTCATTTTGGTAGCGGTGTAGCCCGAGAGAATCAGCATGAAGGTGGAAATCAGAAACGCAATCGGGATGCGGTGATTCATCCCCTCCAACTGATTGATCCCTGAAAAAAGAAAAGCTGCCACCAAAAACACGAAAATAAGCCCACTTCCCAGCATTCCCAGGTAGAGTAAGGTCTCATAAGGATGCAGGCTTTCCAGTCGTTGAAGCCAGTTTTGAGGTTCCTTGATGCGGTTCATGACCAGAAAACATTTTGAATGAGGCTTGGTTCAGAAAAATACCAAATACTCAATCCCAAACCCGAAAAAGGTCAAAAAAACCTAAATTTGCGCCTTCGAATTTCCATTAACCCCACCTGCCTTGGATCGTCTGTCCTTTCTCTCCATTTATCAGTCCGACCCGATTTTTCAGACGCTGGCCCATCAGCTTGCTTCGAAGGATAAGTTTCGGCTTCAGCTTCGGGGACTTTCCGGCAGTTTGGATATGGTGCTTTTTGCCTCCTTTTTTGAGAAAAAAGAAGGCTTTCACCTGATTATCGCCCAAGACAAGGAAGAAGCTGCCTACCTGAATTCAGACCTGCAAAATCTGCTGGGAAGGGAGGACCACATGGTTTTCCCAGGAAGCTTTAAGCGACCGTATCAGTACGATGAGGTAGACAATGCCAACGTGCTCATGCGGGCCGAAATCCTGAACCAAATCCTGGAAACCCGCGGAAAATCACGAATCGTGATCACCTATCCCGAGGCGCTTTATGAGAAAGTGATCAATAAGCGGTCTCTGGTCGAAAACACCTTTACCGCCCGGGTTGGGGAATCGGTGGACATGGAGTTTGTGGCCGAGGTACTTACCAGCTACGACTTCGAGCGGACAGATTTCGTCTACGAACCTGGACAATTTGCCATTCGAGGTGGGATTTTGGATGTTTTTTCCTTCAGCAACGAGCATCCTTACCGGCTGGAGCTTTTTGGAAAAGAAATCGAAAGCATCCGGACCTTTGATCCGGAAACCCAGCTTTCGATCGCCAGTGTCAATCTGATTTCCCTGATCCCCAATGTGCAGACCAAGCTGCTGCAGGAAGTCCGACAGTCATTTTTGAGTTTTTTGCCGGAGGATGCCACGATCTGGATTAAGGATTATCAGCTCACGCTGGATGTGATGGACGAGTGCTTTCACAAAGCCGAGCAGGCATTTACCCAGATTGTCTCCCAGTCCAAAACTGAGAAACTCCTGCTAAAACCGACTGACCTTTTTGATCAGGGGAAAGACTTTTCCGGGATTTTGGAAAAATTCTCAGCTGTGGAATTTGGACGCCAGTTTTATCTGAAAACTGATAAAAAGGTCATCTGGGAAAGTCAGCCGCAACCTTCCTTCAATAAAAACTTTGACCTGTTGGTCGCCAATCTTGCAGACAACGAGAAGCAGGGCTTTGTCAATCTGATCACTGCAGAAAACGAAAAGCAAATCGACCGGCTGCTGGGGATTTTTCACGAACTGGATCCTACCCTGCATGTCCAAAGCATGCTGCTGGGTTTGCGCGAGGGTTTTGTAGACAAGCAAACCAAACTCGTCTGCTACACCGATCATCAGCTATTCGAGCGATTCCATCGCTACAAATCCCGGGCAAAAGCAAGTAAATCCAAAGCCTTAACCATCAAGGAACTGAAGTCCCTTCATCCCGGTGACTACATCGTCCACGTGGACTATGGAGTGGGCCGGTTTGCAGGTTTGGAAAAAGTGGATGTCGGAGGCAAAATGCAGGAAGCCGTCCGCCTGATATTCCGGGACGATGACCTGCTCTATGTCAACGTCCACTCCCTGCACAAAATCTCCAAATACTCCGGGCAGGAAGGACAGGTTCCCTCCATGTCCAAACTGGGTTCACCGGATTGGGAAAACAAAAAGTCACGGGTCAAAAAGCAGGTCAAAGACATTGCCAAGGACTTGATCAACCTGTATGCTAAGCGAAGATCAGCCCAAGGTTTTGCATTTTCGAGGGATTCTGTGCTGCAGGTAGAACTGGAATCTTCCTTTATCTACGAGGACACGCCGGACCAGGCTTTAGCCACTGCGGATGTAAAAGCAGACATGGAAAAAACCTACCCCATGGATCGGCTGGTCTGCGGGGATGTGGGGTTTGGAAAAACCGAGGTAGCGATCCGTGCTGCATTCAAAGCGGTCAATGACCGCAAACAGGTCGCTGTATTGGTGCCGACCACTATTTTGGCGATGCAGCATTACCAGACCTTCAGTGAGCGCTTGGAAAACTTTCCGGTGAAAGTCGAATACATCAACCGCTTTCGCTCAGCCAAAGAAATCAAGGACATCATCGCTCAGGTAAAATCCGGAGAAATCGACATTTTGGTGGGCACCCACAAAATCGTCAACAAAGAAATTGAGTTCAAAGACCTGGGCTTATTGATTATCGATGAGGAACAAAAATTTGGAGTAAAGGTAAAAGATCAGCTCAAAAATCTCCGGGTCAATGTGGATGTGTTGACGCTGACAGCCACCCCGATTCCAAGAACGCTTCATTTCTCCCTGATGGGAGCCCGTGACCTATCAGTAATCGCCACACCTCCACCCAACCGACAGCCTGTCACGACCGAGGTGCAGACTTTTCAGGAAGTGGTCATCCGGGATGCTGTCGCTTACGAATTAAGAAGGGGCGGACAGGTGTTTTTTGTCCACAACCGTGTCGGTGAGATAGACAGCATCGCAAATCTGATCATGAAGCTGGTGCCTGATGCCCGCGTGATCGGAGCCCATGGCCAAATGGATGGCAAAAAGCTCGAAAAAATCATGGTTGATTTTATCAACCACGAATACGATGTGCTGGTCTCTACCAACATCATCGAGTCCGGTCTTGATATTCCCAATGCCAATACCATTATCATCAACCGGGCACATATGTTTGGCTTGAGTGATCTTCACCAGATGCGGGGACGTGTCGGCCGAAGTAATAAAAAAGCCTTTTGCTACCTCTTGACCAGTCCGATGTCTGGTCTGACTGCTGAGGCGAGGAAAAGACTCCAAACTTTGGAGGAGTTTTCTGATTTGGGAGATGGATTCAAAGTTGCCATGAAAGACCTGGACATCCGAGGGGCCGGTAATCTTTTGGGCGCTGAACAAAGTGGGTTCATAACCGATTTAGGATTTGAGATGTATCACAAAATCCTGGATGAGGCTGTGCAGGAATTGAAGGAAAATGAATTTGCAGCCTTGTTCGAAACCGACCTGACCGAAAAGGTCAAAGTTTTGGTTCAGGATTGTACCATCGAGACCGATTTGGAGCTCTTGATTCCCGAGACCTACGTCAGCAATATCAGCGAGCGACTTGGGCTTTATTCCAAACTGGACGCCATAAAAAATGAGGAAGAACTTGGGAAGTTTGCATCCATGCTTTCTGATCGTTTTGGCCCCTTGCCACAGGTAGTCAGTGACCTGATGGAGACGGTTCGTTTACGTTGGCTTGCAGAAAAGCTTGGAATTGAGAAGCTTGTCTTGAAAGGCAGGCAGATGAAGTGCTATCTTTTGCCATCCAATCGGGATGACTTCTATTCTTCGGCGGTTTTTGGGAAAATCATGAAGTTTGCCCAAGTCCATCCGAAGGACTGTAAAATAAAAGAATACAAGAATCGTTTGATTCTTACTATCGAGGGAATTGCTACGATACAGAAGGCGCAAAAAATGCTTTTGGAGATGAATTTGTAAAGAAATTATCAAAATTTAACTGGCATAAATATTGCATTTTCGCTAGCCAATTTTGTTGATTTTACCCGAATACATCGATTTCTGGGCAATTCTCAACGTTTCGTAAAAATTAGAATCATTGGAAGTAGGTTTCCTTGCCGTTATATTAGCATTCTGAAATAGACCAAAACATTAAAATATGAGTCTGAAAAACAAATCTTGGGGAATGTGGGCAACCGCCTTTGTGTTGGTTTCCGCCTCAGTTCTGTCCTCCTGTAACAAAACTCCGGGCTATGGACGAAGAACCGCCAGTGATCCGGGAAAAAGGAGTGCCACCACCGGCGCTGAGTTTTCTTTTGATGAGCAAGATTCCACCAGCTTTTTTGTCTCCAAAAACGCGGAACAAATTCCGGGACCTAACTTGAAATTTATCCAAGGAGGCCGGACGGTTCTGGGTTCTCAGGAAGAGGACGTAATGGCCTTCCGCGACAACATCGAAAGAACCGTGTCCATTGCCAATTTTTACATGGATGAAACAGAAATTACGAACAACGATTATCGCGAATTTCTATTTGCCATGAAGAAAAACGTGAGTGCTGATTCCCTTTTGAAATTGGAACCATCCGAAAACGTTTGGTCTGGCGCAATGTCTTTCAACGATCTGTATCAATCTTACTATTTCAGATTTCCGGGATTTAACTTCTATCCGGTAGCTGGGGTGTCTTGGACCCAAGCCAATGTCTATTCCAAATGGAGAACAGAGTATGTTCAGGAATTGATCAGAAAAGAGCGTGAGATCGACTCGACTTTCACCAAAAATCAATTGATCGAGCGAGGCATAGCTATGGCTGACTTCAGACTGCCAAATGAAGCCGAATGGGAATATGCCGCAAAAGCAATGATCGGTACTCAATACTTGGATGAGAATCAGGAATACGGCCGGATCTATCCATGGGATGGTCGTGGCGTACGTAACCCTTATAACGTAAAACGTAGCGGCAAGCAAGGTGACTTCTTGGCCAACTTCAAAAGAGGACGTGGTGACTATGCCGGTATTTCAGGAAACCAACGCAATGACGGTGAAATCCTGCCCACCAACGTGTATGACATGGCACCAAATGACTTTGGCCTGTATCACATGGCGGGAAATATGAACGAGTGGGTCTATGACGTGTATCGTCCTTTGACTTTCCAAGATGCAGATGATCTCAACCCACTTAGAAAAGACGGAGTATATGATGAGGAAGAGAATTACGAAACTTCACTTTTCACCGATGAAATCCGGGTATACAAAGGTGGATCCTGGAAGGATGTAGCCTATTGGCTGGCACCAGGAACTCGTCGCTACATGCATCAGGATTCCGCCACAAACAACATTGGCTTCCGTTGTGCGATGATTTCCATCGGAGAAAAAGGAAAATAAACCGAATTGATCGAATACCAAGCCCGGTAGGAATGCCGGGCTTTTTTCATTGTCAGAATGGAGAAGGAAAAAGATGGTTTTCCAGTATTCTTTGCAGATTCAGCTCAATCCTGGAGAAATTGGCTGGAGAGGAATCATGCCTCTCAACCCTCAGTTTGGTTAGTGATTTTTAAAAAGAACAGCCAGATTCCAAGCCTTTCAGTCAGTGAAGCTATTGATGAGGCATTATGCTTTGGATGGGTAGACAGCAAGCCCAATAAGCGGGATGAAAATAGCTTCTATCTTTATTTTTCACAGAGAAATCCAAAAAGCAACTGGAGCAAAGTCAACAAAGACAAAGTTGACCACCTGATTCAACTGGGAAAAATGACCTCTTCTGGTTGGAAAATGATTGAATTAGCCAAAGCAACAGGGACATGGGACGCATTGAATGAAGTAGATTCCTTGCTGGAACCTGAAGATCTCAAAGCGGCATTGGAATCAAATCTTACCGCAAAGCGATGTTGGGAGAATTTTCCTCCCTCCGCCAGAAGAGGGATTTTAGAATGGATCCTAAACGCCAAAACAGCTTCTACCCGTGCCAAGCGGATCACAGAGACTGTTCTGCTCGCTGAAAAAAACATCAGAGCCAATTCTTATCCAAGGACTAAGCTTTAATCATCAAAAAGGCCTCAAGAATATTTTGAGGCCTTTTTTGATGAGTGTTTTTTATAGTTTCCCGATCACATCGTATCCACTTTTTTCTGTCTGCCGGTATAGCCATAGGAGGACTTGCC
>CAYONF010000062.1:0-10794 GCA_964405255.1 uncultured Limnohabitans sp.
ATATCCAAGTGTTTCTTCCCAGTCGGAAAGGCAGATTTTGATCTCCGATTTTGACCAGGACTTCTTCACGGACGTCGGAGTTCATCATGTCCTTGACCAGAAAAATCCGGCCATTCTGATCCACGGTGTACAGGTCCGGTTGATCCTGAATCCGGACTGCCACACTCAGGTTACGGTTGGCCGGATTATCCTGAAAGCCGAGGAAATTGGCCGTTTTTAAGGTAGCCTGACGAGCTTCTAAATCCACTTCGTAGAGGGTCAGGCTTCCATTTTGCGCAGCGACGAGCAGCTGATCTTTTCCTTGATAGGGGAAAAAAGTCAGTTGATCTCCTACCCGAAGCGTCAGCCCTGATAGCGAAAAATCAGTCCAATTTGATCCCTGACTCTGGAGTAAAACCTGAGAAGGGATTCCATTGGTATTTCTCAACCCAGATACCAGAAGGTAGGATTGGTTTTTGGTACTCCCGTATTCGATGAGCTGGATTTCAAGCAGATTCAGATTGGACAATCCGATGTAATCTTCATTCAAAAGCTCAAACTGATCTCCGGAATAGCTAAGTCGATACGCCTGTCCTTTGACAGTTTCACCTGTTTTCACATTGGCAGTCAGCCAAAGTTCCCCGGCAAAGACATTTCCTTTGAAGTACGGTCTTACATTTTCCCCCAAATCGAACAACTGATCTTGGAGAATCGGACTGATCGTTCCTGTATTTTTCTCCAGCTTCACTACCGAGTTGGCGAAGTCAATTCGAAAAGGAGCGGAGGCCTCGTTGGTGTTTAGACTGACGATCAGGTTATCTTCGATCAACTGCCCTACATGAAATCGGGGAAACACAGGCAGTTCACCAAATCCCGGAATTTCAGTAGAAAAAGTGTTAAATCTTGGGTTATCTGAAGTGCCTAAATTGGGTAAGAAATATAGGGTATTGCACTCATCCCGGCCCAAGAGCAAATCAGGAATTCCGTCACCGGTAAAGTCTCGATACAAGATGCTATGTCCTCCGGCATGCTGGATTCGGGCATTTTCGTCCATCCGATCATCGGTTTCCAAAGGCCTTCCGTCGCAGGTTTGTCCAAAACTGATCTGGGCACAGGCGCAAAACTCAAAATTACCCCAATGCCGGATCGGAAAGGCAAAGCCATCGATATCCGGGCTTCCTTTTCGCTCGATGGAGGTATTTCGATAAAACTCCAGAAAGTCGCCCACGGCAAAGTTGAAAATCACCAAATCCAAATCCCCGTCTCCATCCACATCCTGAAGCAGGGGCGTGTCGAGGTTGTTGGCTGGGATATTATTGGCACCTTCGAGACGAAGGAAGTTTTGGGCTACCGACCAGGAAATCTGAGTTCCGGTAGAGGTATTTCGGTAAGCTTTGATGCCAAGTGGAGTGGAGGTAAACAAATCTTTTTTCCCATCCCGGTCATAATCGGCCAAAACCAAGAATCCGCTGATGTCTGCAGGGAAAAAGTATGAGAGTTCGGGGCGTAGAGTGAAGTTTTCCCCGCTTTTCTCAAAAACCTGAAGTTGACGGGAATTGATATCCCAAGTTACCCATTCCTCGCTTCCGTCTCCGGTCAGGTCTATGGGTTGGATTTGGGCAGAGTTGATGCCCTGAGAAAAAGGAATGGGAACTTCCTGACCGGCTACTTGGATCTTTTTTTCCTGATCAAACTGAAAAACCTGCTGTGCCATACCTTCCCAGGAAAGAAAAATGGAGAGTACGGTAAGGATTTTTCGCATGGGAACCCGGAATTAGCTGACTGCAAAATAAAACGTGTGAGCCATCACAAAGATGTATCCTTTGCTTTATTTTGTGGCAAATTTCCCGGAAAAATGAACCTCGACATCCTTTATCAGCTCTTTCTGAAAAGTACCGGAGTAAGCACGGACACCCGAAAGATCGATCCAGGTAATCTGTTTTTTGCCTTGAAAGGTCCCAATTTCAATGCGAATGAATTTGCGGCCAAGGCCTTGGAAATAGGAGCTTCGGCAGTGGTAATCGACGATCCGAAGTTTTGGGTAGAAGACGATGAGCGCTATTTTATCTGTGAAGATGTGCTTACGACTCTGCAGAATCTTGCTACTTACCACCGCAATAAATTCAGCATTCCGGTGATCGGGTTGACGGGTTCGAATGGAAAAACTACCTCCAAGGAGCTTTTGAACGCTGTCTTGAAGCAAAAATTCAATACCCTTGCCACCATCGGAAATCTCAATAATCACATTGGGGTTCCATTGACTTTGCTTAGACTGAAACCCGAACACGAAATCGCCATCATAGAAATGGGTGCCAATAAGCAGGGTGATATCAAGGAACTTTGTGACATCGCCGAACCTACCCATGGCTTTATCACCAATATCGGAAAGGCGCATTTGGAAGGCATGGGTGGACCGGAAGGCGTCCTGAAGACCAAAACCGAGCTCTACCAGCACCTCCGTGAAAACAAGGGGACGGTTTTCATCAATTCTCAGGACCCAATTCTGTCCAACATGATCAAGCGCTTTGAAAATCCGGTTTTGTACCCTGCAAAAGGAGATTTTTGCGAGGTCAGTTTTCTGGGTGCGGATCCGTTTGTGAAATTTTCAGTCGAAGGGGTAGAAGGAGAGCATTTGACTTCGTTGATTGGGGCTTACAATTTTGGAAACATCGCCAATGCGCTGACGATCGGGAAGTTTTTTGGGGTACCCATGAAAAAAGCGGTGGAGGGAATTGTCCATTACAAACCCGAAAACATGCGCTCCCAACTCATCGAGAAGCGAAGTAATCTCATCATTTTGGATGCTTACAACGCCAACCCATCCAGCATGGAAGTGGCGATCCGGACTTTTGGTCAGATGACTGGGAAAAAACACAAAATGATCATCCTAGGGGATATGTTTGAGCTTGGAGAGCATGCCGAGGAAGAGCACCGGAAATTGGGTGAAATTGTCAGTGAATATCCGATTGATAAAGTTTGCTTTACCGGCAAACTGATTGTCTCAGCACTAGAAAAAGCTCCCAAGGCACTTTACTTTCCGGATCCGTTTTCTTTCAGAAACTGGCTGGAAGACAGCAAGCTTGAGGATTATCTGATTTTGATCAAAGGCAGTCGCGGAATGAAGTTGGAGACTTTGGTGGATTTTATTTGAAAGTGGAAAGAAAAACTTCAGGTGTAAAAACCGGAATTTTAGACTTCTTGTAGTCTGAAGAGTTCCTGGTGATGATACCTTTGATTTCAGGGTTTTGAATTGCTGCAAAATTCTGAATGGCGTCCTCGAAATCAGAGAATCCACTTTTAATAGCTGAGAAGATTTCTTTTTCAGAAACCGGAAGGATCTTACAGATTCTCAATATTTCAGTGATTTTATCCAAAGCGCCCTCGTTTCCAAAATGCTTCCGTAGAAGGTAATGGATATTGGCGACTGTTAGAGATGAAAGATAAATTTGGATTTCCTTGTTTACTGCTTTTTCAAAAATTTCATCGGCTGAAAAATTAAAAGGATCTCTATTCAGGAGAAAATCAAGAATAACATCCGAATCTAAAAAGTAACTAGAGCCCATATTTTTCCTCCAAAGCCTTGGTCAATTCCTCCTTGTAGTTAAATTCTCCTTCATGCTTCAGGCATCCCTTCAACTTTAAAAAGCTCTCTGGAAGTGGTTTCCTTTCTTTTTTCTTTGGTTCTTCTTTTTGCTCAAAGGTGAGAAGCTTGAAGTAATTTTCTACCAATGAAGAAAGACTCTGTCCCTGTCTGGCCGCAAATTCTTTGGCTTTTTCGATTACCTCTTTTTCAAGTGTCAAGGTTAATTTCGTATTCATAGCACGTGTGGATTTCGGAAATTTAACACGTGTAATTTACCAAAAAGTTCCCTGCAAATCTGGAATACAGCTTTAAAATCTCATTCAGATTCAAACCGAAGCCTTCTTATTTGGGTTTTAATTTTTCATTTTTATTTAATCATTCTTATTTCTCAAACATGCGCCCTTACCTCCAATTTCTCGCTGCCCTCGCTCAAAACAACCATAAAGAATGGATGGATACCAATAAAAAGTGGTATTTGGAAACCAAGGAAGAGTTTCTGGAAGATGTGGGAGTGATCTTGAAGGAATTGACCGAACTGGAACCAGAACTTTCGGCTTTCAAACCCAAGGATTGTGTATTTCGGCAAAATCGGGATGTTCGCTTTTCCGCGAATAAAGATCCCTATAAAACTAATTTTGGTGCCTATTTTTCTCCGGGTGGAAAAAAATCACCCGGCCCGGGCTATTACCTGCAGATTCAGCCCGGCAATTCTTTTTTGGCTGGAGGAATCTGGATGCCGGAAGCAGACACACTGAAAAAAATCAGAAAGGAAATTGATTACAGCGGTGCAGAACTGGAGCAGATTGAAAATGAGCCGGAATTCAAGAAGCTGTTCAACCAAATTGAAGGTGAAAAGCTAAAGACTAGTCCGAGGGAATACGAAGCGGATCATCCTTACATCGAATATTTGAAACTGAAAAGCTTTACTGTTTCTCATCCCATTTCTGACAAAGCTGTAGAATCGGGGGCATTTGTGACCTTTGCCCTAGATGGATTCCGAAAGATGAAGCCTTTCAATGACTTTTTGAGGCAGGCAATTGATGAAGTCGAAGACGGTTCGGGAATATTATAATTTCGGATTTCGGAAATTTAATTTCGGATTCAAAAAATCTCAAATCTCAAATATCAAACTTCAAATCTCTAATTCTTTCCAGCGTTGCTGCCACCCCGTCTTCTTTGTGATGGAGCGTGACTTCTTTGGCGACAGCTTTGACTTCAGGGCGGGCATTGGCCACAGCCACTCCCCAACCTACACTCTGGATCAAGTCGATGTCGTTGTAATTGTCCCCAAAGGCGATGACCTCATCCATTCCAAAGTCGTATAGATTTTCCAATACCAATTTCAATGCAGTGGCTTTGGAGATTTTCCGCGGAGCAATCTCGATGTAGGTGTCTTTGGATCGGTAGAGGTGGAGGTCTTTCCCATGCTCATAATGCAACTCCCCAAATAACCAGCTGATTTCATTGGAGTCGCCCATGACCATGACTTTGTGTGCACCAAGGTTATCTTTTGCCCAAAGTTTCAGCACATCTTCTCCGCTCAACCATGTCGGTTCCACTTTGGTGTTTTGGATTTCCCGTTTCGACCAGTAGTCTTCCTTGGGCTCGTACCAATTTTCTCCGTGATAAAGGCTCACATGGATTTCGGTTTTTCGGGTCATTTCGAGGATTTTTGCCACCAAATCCAAGGGTATGGATACTGAGTCCAGGACATTGCCTTTTCCGTCCAAAACAAATCCACCATTATAAGCTATGAGTGGTTCATTGGGTTTGTTTAAATCCTTTAGCAGATGACGCATGGCATCCGGCATGCGAGAACTTGCCAAGATCACAGGAAAATTTTGGGGAAAATAATTGATCACCGATTTGAGCCTGGGGGAGAGATCTCGCTCAGAATTGAGCAGTGTCCCGTCGATATCTGAGCAGATGGCTTTGAAATTAGTCACAGTGAGGTTTGGGATTAAAAATCAGCTGTATCAAACGTGTATTCTTGCATTGCAACATTTTCTGGATTGGCAGGGTCGCTTAGAATAAACTGAACCGTGATTTTTTGGTAATCGACAGATTTTTCAAAATCCTTCAGGTACATCTCAGCACATTTTCGCGCCAGAATTTCGGGTTGATTTCCAAGAATAACCGGGTCGCCGTTTTCCAGTCTGAGAAAAATGGTCGATTCAACCGATCCATCCACATTGGATTGGCTGAGATTCACGCTCATTCCCTGAAATCTTCCCAAGGCTCTGATTTCCTCGGAAGGCATGAATCCTTCGCCCATGAGGTTTTCCATGCCGCTGAAGGCAAGTTTTGCGAGATCTTCCGGCTGGCAGGAGCAGGATGAAAGGATTGCAGCCAAAAACAAAAGCGCCAGTTTTTTTTTCATGATTGGAGGGGACTGGGTTGGCCCTAAAGATCGGATTTTTTCCGACCTGATGGACCTGAATGGTAAGTGAAACAGCCGGGTAAGGATTATTTCAACTTTCTAAAAGAACCTATCTAGCGCCAATCAGTTTAATCGTTTCAATTTTTGAACCCCATTGGATTTTCAAAATAGATAGTCCTTTTGGAATAGGACCAAAGAGATCGCCTAAATCAATGATTTCAGCATCTTCCAATGTCAGTTTCTTCGGTGGAAATACTACAGAGGAACTAAACAGTTCCAGAGCCACCTCAGTGGGCTTATCATCATATAAATTTTTGAGAAAAATTCTTCCGTCAACAGATGGATTGGGAAAAGCATGCCATGCGGATGTGGTTTTCAATCCTATCTCTTTTTGCACCATTTTTATTGGGCTATATCTTACCTCATCACCTGATTTTTTTACAATTCGGTAATAAAATTTATCTAAATAGGCGGCATAAGTATTGTCGATAAAAGAATACTGGGAAGGCATGGATTTTTTGCCTGTTCCCGAAACAGACCCTATGATTATGAAGTCTTTTACATCACCGGTACTTCGTTGAATTTCATAGATGCAATTCTCTTCCTCATCATTGGCCTCCCATTCAACCTTGATTTGGGACTCCTCGGCCGACACTTCAAAACTCTTCCAACTAAATCCCAGGGTGGAGGCAATATCCAGGTAATAGGATACCGTCTGTTGGCAGCCATTGACATCATGAACCAAAAGGGTGTAAAGTCCATCGCTTAAATTGAAAATATCCTCAGATGTGCTGGTGAATCCATTTGGTCCGGTCCAGGAATAAGTATAGGGCGGAGTACCTCCTGTCACGGTGATGTAAATCATGCCAGAAGAGTCATCAATCTTTGTCGGAAACAGCTCGACCTGGATTCCAAAATTGGGATCGATAAAAATATCTTTGTAGATAGTGGTGGTGGTCACTCCATCGTTGGCAGTCAAGCCGATGGAATAAGTACCTGATCCGGGAAAGTCGAATACAGGGTTGGGTCCAGTAGCTGTATCTAAGCCATCAAAATCCCACTGAAAGGTGTAATTAAATGGAGGAGATCCTCCAATCGTCTGACTGGTGAACTGAATAGTAGTGTTGCAAATTCCGTTTGAGGCAAAGTCAAACTTCGGAAACAGGGGAACTGCCGCGGTAAACCCTGAAGTGTTTCCATAGCATTGTGAATTGATGTTGTTTTTATTGCTTACTATGCAGGTTGTGTTGGGTTTGACAGTGCCAGTCTCCCAATACATGAAAATATCTTTGATTTCGATGACATCCCCCCAGTCCCAGGTAAAATCTCTCACTTTTACCCAAGTGTTTTGAACTACTTGGATTCCGGAAAAAAGACAATCATATTGATCATCTGCAATTCTGACACCGTTTTGGAAAACGTCGTAAAACATCAACATGTTGTAACCATTGGTAGTCGACCCACCAAAATTCACCCAAAGTTGACCGGTAACAGGCTCGCCAAGTTCATAATTGTCAGTAACGCTGAATAGTTGTCCATTTTGATTTCTTAGTTGAAATCCGGTAACTGTAAAATTGTTTTGTGGGCATTGTGCAAAAAGTAGACGAGAACTTGAGATTGCAAGAATGAATAAAGCAATCGCGGTAACGGTTCTGTATTTAAAGGTTTGCTTCATTTTTTTTCTTATAGAATTTATCCAATAGAATATAAATTCATAAGTGAGATTAAATTTAAGTAATTGATTTGAAACATTTTAGAAGCCGATTGTTAGGAGCTAACAAGCCTATAGTGCAACCATTTAATCGAATTTTTGACAAGATGCATCTTGTTCAATATAAAATTCAATTTCTTCAATGTGTATATTTAATTTCAAAAATGTAGAGATGTAAAATGAAAAATAAACTGCGCTGTTTTATAAACTAATTGTAGTAATATTTTAGTGTTCTATTTCTGGAAACAGGAAATCTAATTCTATTTTTTTTAATCCGAATTTACGAATTAGTTCATTGAATCAATTGGGAAGGGAATCTTTTCAGGGGGTTTTTATAAACGGTAACCTAGTCTGGAGGAGAGTAGTGGGTCAGAAGATATGGTGACACTGGAGGCTAGAGAAATGTCCATTCATTTGATCAGTTATCTTGGGAATTTGTCTGAAAAAGACAATTAAACCCAGAAAAAGAGGGTAAAAAAGTGGAAAATTAAGGCTTTTACCAAAGGCTTGCAGCACCTTTTTGAAAAACATGACATAAAGAAATCCCTGGACTTCGCTTGAATGCAAAAGGTTTAGCGGGAGGAATCTGAGATTTCTTTAGAGTCTTCAGTTCCCCTCTTCTGCCAATACCCCAACACCTTTACTAGGAAATTAAATAAACTAATTTCATATAAATAAAATATGATTTTTTAAATGGGGTAAATTGTCGGCTTTTCATTATTTTCAATTTTATTTTTCATCTGTCAATCAACTGGTTATGGCCAAATTTAAACTAAAAATCGAAGGTGTTATTACCTGGGAATCCTCGGAATCTCTGACTTTTGTTCCAGGTGAGCGTTACCAAATTCGTGCTACAATCGAAGGTGATTCTGTAGCGTCGACGGAGATTTCGATCAAAGAAGCTGAAATTTCCCCCGAAAAGAAAACTGAACCCGTACAGGAAGTTGCTTCCAGTTCAAGTACTTCGGATGTTTTACCCCACGCTGCTGTGATAGTTACCCCGATTGCAGTTTCGGATTCCACTTCGGCGCCTTCACTTTCACCCAATCCGGCCCCATGGATCAGTGAGTATGTCACGTTGGAACAGCATGGAGGAAAGGGCTACTATAAACTTATCGAGGAGGGATTAAGGTATCAAGGGAATCTGATCGAATCGGTGAACCCTGTTTTTTCTTCAGAGGATACTGGGATGTCATTTTGTGGGCTTTTTGCTCATCTCAATCCGCTTGAACCCGACGGAGATGAGTACTTTCCCGGAATCATCGGAAGTAGATATGCGCGGATAGTCGAGGTGCTCGATGCCCATCGGATTCGGGTCAATTTTGAGTTTAATGGTCAAAGCGACAAGGGTTACGTTTTCTTTGACAATTCCTTGGCTTTTCGGTCTGCGGTAAATGCTGCCAAAATAAGCCCCGCAAAGACCCTAGAGCTCCAAGATGGTAAAACGTATGTCATTCCGGAATACTCAAAGGCAGATCTCACTTCGGATTTTTTCATTTTTTCCAAAACTGGCTCAAACCTTAAGGTAGGAATAGAGGACTATTTTCCTTGGTCAGAAGAAAAGCGTAAAAAACAAGAGGGTAGCCTTTTTGACTTTGGCGGTCACAGTGTCAAGATTGGGATTGTCAATGTCAATTTTTTACCCCCGCACCGACGGGTGAAATGCGCCCAGCTATTTTTTGCAAGTCTGTTTCGGTCCACACCCCGTAAGGAGCAAGTCGCCCGAATCGCGGTAGTCAACATGGATACCACCAAAGAAGTCAATGGAAAAGATTCCCGGTATAATCAACTGGGATTTGGTTATGGCTTCATGTACTCAAGTGAGCAAGGAAACTACGTAATTGGAAAAAATATCAAACACCGAGGCCCCGGATTCATGGATTTTAAGGCAAATTTTGGAGGTGGTCTAACGGCGGTTTTTGAAAATGTACAGACCGACTTTTTAAACGAGGAATCTTTTGCCTCACCAAGGGTAAAAGTAAAAGGGAGGCTTCAAGACAATGTATTTACCATCACCTCTGGACATACCATCTACCAAATTTATACCTATGATTTTGGCGGGGGAAATGTCAGTCATTTGCTTCATTTTGGACGATTTACCTTTGTTATTGATGGCAAAGATGCTGTCATAAGCGCGACGCAGTTTAAAGTCCGTCCTTATGCAGAAGGAACTGTTCGCCTTAAGGTGCGGGATGCACAGAGTGTCTATGCAAAGACTGTAGAATTGCACGCCGGAGATCAACTGACTTATGGTGGACAGGTATTTACAGTTATGGAAAAAACCCGGACGTATGTCACAGAGTGGATGCAGGGAGATGCCGATACCAGATATGCGATGTGTCTTAAGTTGGACAAGACACTTCCAGTGTCATCAGGATTTTTGGACTTTGAGGTAAAGTCGGTTGGTAAGTCACTAAATGATGGCTCTGACAGAGATGCATATCTGATCTATAAGGCCAATTATGAATTCAGAACTTACTTGGATACGAAATTTGAAAACTGGGAAGTGCTCTCTTCAGATCCGGTGGGTCATCTTTCGTACAACCACAAAGAAATTACCCTATGGGCTAAAAATTTCAAGCACAAGGGCTTTTACAGACAATCCCATTCTCAGGTTGGAAAAACCAACGGTTACACTTTGATTGATAGCGAAGGATTTAATGGTCAGTTTAACCCCGAGGTTCCAATAGCAGATACCGGACAAATGCCTGAGGAGGCGGTTCAGTTCCTATCCGAATTGGATTCCAAATTTTGATGGCAACCTTTGTTGTTTTTTACCTTTCAAAGAAATGTTTCAAACCGAATTGGTAAAGTTGGTCAGGGATAAAGGAATAACTTCCGACTATTTGATTTTATAAATTTTATTCGCGTTTGAGAGCAGATGATCTGTCAGGGAGGGTTTCAGTGTATTTTATTTCCCAATGAGGGGATCCTGATTTGGTGGAAGGTGTCAATCCGGAATTGTGATGTTTTAGTCTGGCCTCAAGGTTATCGGTTGAGCTTATGTAATACTTGTTATTCTTCGTGCAAAAAAGGAGGTAGACGTAATACATAAAAAGAGGCTTAAAAATGAAAAGCTTCTCGAAGAGAAGCTTTTGTGGAGGATAACGCCTGCCTGCCGGCAAAGGCAGGGATTCGAAC
>CAYONF010000062.1:10894-25204 GCA_964405255.1 uncultured Limnohabitans sp.
GAGAAGCTTTTGTGGAGGATAACGCCTGCCTGCCGGCAAAGGCAGGGATTCGAACCGATGACCTTCCCGCTGGCTAGCGGGACGCTTTAGCCAATTGATCTGATCAAAAACTCCAGATATTTTCGGCTTTTTTTCTTTTTGATTTCGAGTTCGCGCTTGAGAGCAGATGATCTGTCAGGGAGGGTTTCAGTGTATTTTATTTCCCAATGAGGGGATCCTGATTTGGTGGAAGGTGTCAATCCGGAATTGTGATGTTTTAGCCTGGCCCCAAGATTATCGGTTGAGCCTATGTAATACTTGTTATTCTTCGTGCTAAAAAGGAGGTAGACGTAATACATAAAAAGAGGCTTAAAAATGAAAAGCTTCTCTTTCGAGAAGCTTTTGTGGAGGATAACGGATTCGAACCGATGACCTCTACACTGCCAGTGTAGCGCTCTAGCCAACTGAGCTAATCCCCCAATTCGAGGTGCAAATATAGGCTGAGATTACTTTGAACCAAATAATTTCTTTACTCCTGAGAATAATTTATTCGAGTAAGGATACTTCGGCCCAAGGTTACTTCGTCGGTAAATTCCAATTCTCCGCCGACAGGAATTCCACGGGCAATCGTACTGACTTTCACCCCTGATCCTTTCAGTCTTTTACTTAAATAAAATGAAGTGGTATCTCCTTCCATGGTAGCTGACAAAGCCAAAATGACTTCTTGTACCTCCCCCAGAGCAATGCGGTTGACCAGAGATTCAATTTTTAGATCTTCTGGTCCAATCCCCTGAATAGGGGAAATGACCCCTCCAAGTACGTGGTATAGGCCAGAAAACTGATTGGTGTTCTCGATAGCCAACACGTCACGGATATCCTCTACCACACAGAGGGTAGTCCGATCTCTTCGATGACTTTGGCAAATACTACATTCTTCCTGATCGGAAATATTATGGCAATTTTTACAATACCTTACTTCTTCTCTCATCCGGGTAATGGAAAGAGCCAATGCTTCGGTCACCACCTCGTTTTGTTTTAACAGATGCAAGGCAAGTCGTAAGGCAGTTTTTTTGCCTATTCCCGGAAGACGGGAAATTTCAGTTACTGCATCTTCGATCAGTTTGGAAGGGAAATTCAAATGGGGTATGGATTAAACGATTGCTGCCTGAATTCCTGAATCGAGAATGGCTTCGCACAGGGGTTTCAATTCTTCCCGCGAACCTTTTTTAACAGAACATTTGCCTCTGTAATGGATAATCAGGGTGCATTGTTCGGCTTGTTCATGGGTATGCTTACATACCTTCATCAAAACCTGAATCACATGTTCAAAGGTGTTGACATCATCATTGAATACGACCAGGTCACGGGCTTCCTGATCGATCAATTCCTCCAGAAGGAGTTCAATCTCTTCCAGCTCGGGAAGTGGCATGCTAGATAGGTTCATTTTGCAAAATTAAGAATATTGGACAACTTAGCGACCAACTGACCTACCCTTTATGAATCCCCAACTGGTACTTCTTATCATATCAGTCTATTTTCTAGTACTTTTTTTGATTTCTTACTTTACTTCACGAAAAGTCACCGCAGACACTTTTTTTACAGGAGACCGCCAATCTCCCTGGTTTCTGGTGGCTTTTGGAATGATCGGAGCCTCTCTTTCCGGAGTGACCTTTATTTCAGTTCCGGGTGAGGTCGGAAATACCAACTTCTATTATTTCCAAGTTGTTTTAGGATATATTCTGGGCTATTTCACGATAGCCAAGGTACTTTTGCCGCTTTATTACAGACTCAACTTGATCTCGATCTATTCCTACTTGGAGGATCGGTTTGGCTTTTGGTCTTACAAGACCGGCGCGTTTTTCTTTATCCTTTCCCGTGCATTGGGTTCATCCCTCAGGCTATATCTAGTGGCCAGTGTACTTCAGCTCATCCTGTTTGATTCCTTGGGGATTCCATTTTGGGTTTCGGTATTGATCACGGTGGGGTTGATTTGGCTCTATACTTTCAAAGGAGGAATAAAAACCGTGGTATGGACCGATACTCTTCAGACTGCTTTTATGCTGGGGGCGGTAGTGATCACAATCGTAGCCATCGGTCAGGATTTGGGGATAAAAAGTCTGGGTGAATACATCTCCACAATAGCTCAGGACAGCCGATCTGAAATATTCAACTGGGACTGGAAAGCAGGTACCAATTTTTTCAAACAATTCATCTCAGGGGCATTTATCACCATCGTGATGACCGGGCTGGACCAGGACATGATGCAAAAGAACCTGACCTGCAAAAGCATCGGCGATGCCCAGAAGAATATGTTCTGGTTTACCATCATCTTGGTGTTTGTGAATTTACTTTTTCTTTCGCTTGGAGTGATGCTGTATCTCTATGCGGAATCCAAGGGAATCACACTTCCCGGAAAATCGGATGAGCTTTTCCCCTTACTCGCAACCCAGCATTTCTCTGCTTTTGCCGGAATTGTTTTTGTCCTTGGAATAGTAGCAGCGGCCTATTCCAGTGCGGATTCGACACTGACTGCATTGACCACATCATTTTGCATTGATTTTCTTGAAATCGAGAAAAAATACGCACCGGAGGAGCGGGTGAAAATCCGTAAGAAAGTCCACGTGGCATTTACAATCATGTTTTACTTTTTGATTCTTGCCTTTTATTGGCTCAATGATCAAAGTGTGATCAACTCGGTGTTTATCATTGCTGGCTACACCTATGGGCCATTATTGGGACTTTATACCTTCGGATTGTTTACCCAGTTGAAAGTGAAAGATCAGGTTGTTCCTTACTTGGCTGTTGCAGCGCCGTTGATCACTTTTGCCATCAGCCAAAATTCAGAACGTTTCCTTTGGGGATATAAATTTGGCTTTGAAGCCCTGATTCTGAATGGATTGCTGATGTTTATCGGATTGTATCTGTTCAGAAAGAAGGCTTAAAATCCAAGCTCTTTCTCAGGATCCCAGAGGATGTTCTCAAAATCGACCACACGGTCATTTTCCACTCTTACCCCATCTGCTTCGAGTAATTCCTGCATGCGTGTCGGAGTTGCAAAGTGATGTTTGCCCGTGAGTAATCCCTGTCGATTGACCACTCGCTGTGCCGGAACGTCCGGAAGGGCATGTGAGGCATTCATGGCGTAGCCGACCATCCGGGCGCCGCTTTTCAGTCCCAAATAATGTGCGATCGTTCCGTAAGTGGTCACCCGGCCTTTCGGTATCTCCTTCACAACCTGATAGACCAAGTCAAAGTAATTAGGCTTTTCGCTGTTCATGGATCCAATCGATCAGGGCTTGGTTGATGTCTTTTTTCACGAGAATCTCAGTAGCTTTTTCTCCGGTTTTGATCGGAAATTGGAATCTGATCAAAACGGTTTCGGCTTTTCTTTCCAGGACATTTACCTGGGCTCCTTCTGAGATTACGACCTCCGGATACTTTTTCAACTGGTCGGTGAGTCTGTCCTCCAATCGGGAGAGATAGATTTCATTCTTGGCGGAAATTTCCACATCGAAAATGACCTGGTGGGTGTTGTTTTTGGAAAAATTGACTACATCTTGGCTCAGTGCCATGGTGTTTGGGATCAGGATGATTTCTCCGGAATCGTTTTTCAGCACAAGATTGATCAAGGTGATATCTCGGATGAAACCGGTGTGTTTTCCGATTTGGATTTTGTCGCCTATTTCCAACTGATCCGAAAACATGATGATCAGTCCGTTGACAATACTGGTAATGTAATCTTTGGTCAGTAGGGCAATTGCTGCGGCCACGATGGTGATACTGGTCAAAAACTCCAAAGGCCTGATCCCAAAAGCAAGCATCATCGAAATCAACACCCCGATGCTGTTGAGCAGAAAGGAAATCCTGTCGATACCGATTACAAAATTGGGTTGGACTTTGGATTCCTCACGTTGTCGCAGATAGATTCGAAGCGTGATGATTCTGCCTAGAGAAATAATCAGGTTGGCGCTAACCAGAAAAATCAATGCCCGGACGACATGATTCAATATTTCATATTCCTCCAGAATGGGAGTCAGAAAAGTTTCCCCCTCGTAAAAAACTTCCAGAATGATCAGTAGAAGAAGCTTTACGGCAAAGTTTCTTCTCCGGACATTCTCTTTGACTTGTATGCTGGTTTTGATTTGATTCATGCTTCAATCGAAAAATAAAGTCTAATTTTAGCAATTATCGGAATGAAATCAGACCAGAGATGCGTAGAAATATAATCATAACCGGGGCAGCTGGTGCCTTGGGGACGGCAGTGGTAGAAAAATTCAAGCGGGAGGGATACCATGTGATCGCCCTGCTTAGACCCGGTCATGAGGAGGTTTCGGAGGAAGCGGATGATTCATACGAAGTGGATGTGACGGATGAATCTGCCGTTTTGGAGTTTGTGAGGGAGTTTCAGATGCAGTACAACGATCTCGACGCGCTTGCCATGATTGTGGGTGGATTTGCAATGGGTACTATCGAATCAACCTCTCAAAAAGATCTGATGACCATGTTCCAGCTCAATTTTTTCAGCGCGTTTCATCTGGTCCAGGGATTTCTTCCGATCATGAAAAAGCAGCAAAAAGGCACTTTTCTGTTTGTGGGTGCCAGACCAGCGTTGCAGCTTTCGGATGCCAGAGAAATGGTTGCTTATTCGTTGAGCAAAAAGTTGGTGCTTTCCCTTTCTGAAATTCTGGCTGAAGAAGTGAAGGATACGCAGATCCGCACACATTCCTTTGTCCCAAGCGTCATCGATACTCCCGGAAACCGGGCCAGCATGCCGGAAGCAGATTTCACCAAATGGGTAAATCCCAACGACATAGCCGAGGCCATGCACTACGCCGTAAATACCCCGGCATTGCGAAATATGACATTTAAGCTTTACGGTGGAGTATAAATTTTAGAACGATGAAAAAAACACTAATTCTGATATTCCTACTGGGATTTGTTTTTTGGTCTCAGGCCTCCGCCCAAACAGAGGAAGAGCAGGTCGAAGCCGTGATCCGAAGCCTGTTTGACGGGATGCGCGCAAAAAATGCAGATCAGGTAGCAGCAGCATTTGCGCCGGATGCACTGATGCAAACTGTGCAGGCAAAACCGGAGGGAAGCCAGGTGGGCAGTAATGCCGTGGCAGATTTTGTGAAAAGAATTTCCACAACTCCAGCCGAAACCAACCTCGATGAGCGAATTTTGGATTACCAAATCAAAGTAGATGGAACCCTGGCCTCCGCCTGGACTCCTTATCGATTTTATGTCAATGGAAATTTCAGCCATTGTGGAGTCAATTCCTTCCAACTGGTAAAAATGGCGGAGGGATGGAAAATCGTGTACATCATCGATACACGCAGAAAAGAACCTTGTGAAGAGTAAAATTTATGAACGAATTCAAAGCAAAAGTCTATCAAACTGCCCTGACGCAATTGAAGCAAAAAGAAGCTTTATTGACCGAGGAGCGAAAAAATATCATTGAAAGCATCCTCGAAGAGGAAAAAAACAGTGCCGGTGACAAGTACGAAACTGGACGTGAGACCATGACTCAAGATCTGGTGAATATCGAGTCTCAACTCAAGCAGGGCAAACTCGACATCGAGGAGCTCTATCGTCTGCAGACCATCAAGGAGACTCCCTCTTCAGTACAGGAAGGAGCACTGATCAAATTGGGCAACGATTGGTTTTTAATTGCCATCAGCATCGGTCAGATCAAAGTAGAGGATACCAAGGTTTTTTTACTCAGTAAAAACTCGCCCTTAGGAGAATTGCTGATTGGGAAGAAAAAGAAGGATCAGGTGAATTTCCGCGGAAAAATGCACCTGATCGAAGAATTGGTCTGATTGCGGATTAGTTCTTTTTTGGAATAAAGCTCATCAGTTCGGTGGCTCCGTCCATCAGGGTGAGCTTATCTTTTCCGACTTTGAAATTCTTGGCTTTGCCCAAGGCTGAAATAAATTCATCTTCTCCCGAACCCTGACAAGCCATTCGAGTCATGGCCCCGGGGTCCAGTTTGATCCCGGTGTCTTCCAAAGAAAATCCACCGGAAAAATTATTGCAACCTGCATACCCAGCAAGCTTTCCTCCTTCCAGAAATGATAAGTAGGGCAGCTCAGCGTTGAATTTTCCAGGAGCAATGGCTGCTCCCATCATTGTCGAAAGTTCCCATTTGTTGCCCATCAGTAGAGAAAGTGGATTGAGCGAGGCTGAACTGCTGCAGCCCTCCAAACAGAGGAAAGAAAAGCAGAAGAGGATTAATCGGAATTGTCTCATTGGAATGGATTTATGTTGAATTGAAAATACTAATTTTCGTCTGATAATCAGAAACACCTGATTTAAGATTATCGGGAAAATCCCTTGATTAATTAACAAATGATTAAATTTTCCTTCGAAACACTGAGGAAATTCTAAAATAATTGGGAAAGCTTTCGGTTTTGTTTGGTCAATCCGTTTTTTCGCTGTAGAATTGTCCGGTCAATCCTCCAGTCATGGTACTTGCAGCGAAATCCTTTTTTACGCCAAATACACTTCCTCAGTCAGGAATGTGCGCTGCTGTTTTTTTTACCACGACCACCGATGTGACCACCATGATTACGGGGTAACCCGTCGTAATCATCAAGTACCCGCCCCTGAGGCCTGTTTTGGCCAGACATAAGTTCCCAGCAATCTATTCTTACTATGAAAATCATCAAGTTTGGAGGTTCATCCGTAGCGAACCCCGAAAACATCCGCAAGGTATTTGCCATCCTGCAAGACAAGCTGAAGAGTCATGAAATAGCTGTCGTTTTTTCTGCTTTTGGAGGAGTTACGGAAAGTCTGTTGACCATTGCCCGATTGGCTAGAGAAGGTGACCAGGCCTACCGAGACCTTCTTCAAACTCTCGAAGAAAAGCACTTGGACATTGTGCGTCAATTGATCGCCGTACAAAATCAATCCACGGTCATGACCTATGTCAAGGTCCGGTTCAAAGAATTGGAGGACCTTTTTCATGGGATTTTTCTCATAAAAGAAAATTCAGCACGGACGCTCGACTATGTAGCGAGCTTTGGAGAGCGGCTTTCTGCGTTCATTTTGGCGGAAGCCATGGCGGGAAAGGGCATCAAGACGCAGTTTGTAGATGCGCGGGATGTCATCCGAACCAACGATCGCTTTGGCCAAGCCCGGGTCGATTATGAGATTACTAATGCTCAGATAAAGGAATATTTCTCCAAAAACGACGGGGTAAAAGTCATTACAGGCTTTATCGCATCCACTGCAAAGGGAGAAACCACCACCTTGGGACGCTCTGGATCCGATTACACTGCGGCGATTTTTGCAGGAGCGTTGGAAGCTACCGATCTTGAAATCTGGACAGACGTATCCGGGGTGTTGACCTCAGATCCAAAGCTGGTTTACACTGCTTTTACCATCCCACAGCTGAGTTACAATGAGGCAATGGAGCTTTCGCATTTTGGAGCGAAGGTAATTTTCCCGGCCACGATGCAGCCGGCGATGAAAAAAAACATCCCGATCTACATCAAAAATACATTTGAGCCCGAAAATCCGGGAACGCTGATCAACGGAGAAGTGAGTCATGGAGCCTTGATCAAAGGGATCAGTTCCATGTCCAATATTTCAATCGTGACTGTTCAAGGGGCAGGTCTGATCGAGGGTGGCGCGACGGTAAGTCGTGTGTTTAAGGCATTGGCTGAGGCCAAAGTGAATATTGTGTTGATTTCCCAGGCTTCTTCCGAACACAGTATTTGTTTAGCTATCAAGACCCAGGAGTCCTATCTGGCGAAAGAAGCGATCGAGAAGGAATTTTTCTACGAAATCAAATCCGGGGAAATGGATCAGGTTTCCCTGCTCCATGGACTGGCTACCATCGCAGTGGTAGGGGAAAATATGAAGCAAAACCCGGGGGCATCAGGCCGTATGTTCCGTGCTCTTGGTCGAAACAACGTCAACGTGGCAGCCATCGCTCAGGGAAGTTCAGAGCTCAATATTTCGGCAGTTATTCCTCAGCCTGATTTGCAAAAGGCGCTGAATGCACTACACGAGGCGTTTTTCCTTTCTGAGAATAAAGTATTGCACGTCTTTTTGGTGGGAACGGGTCTGATCGGTCAGGCACTGATGAAGATGATTGCTTCGCAGCAAAACAAACTGCTCAAAGACAACGAGCTCGATGTACAGATACACGGCTTGGCCAATAGCCGATACATGGCCTTTCACGAAGACGGCTTTGATCTGAAGCATCCTCATCAGCTCACCGAAGCGGATCAAAAAATGGATTTGGAAAAATTCATCCAAACCATGGAAGAGATGAACTTCTCCAATTCGGTCTTTGTAGACTGCACTGCAAGTCAGGTAGTGGCTGATGCCTATTCCCGAATTTTGGAAGCCAAGGTCGCGATCGTGACTCCGAACAAAAAGGCTAACTCCAGCTCGATGGATCAGTACCGTGCCTTGAAGCGCATTGCAAAGCGTCGCGGGGTGAAATTCCTCTACGAGACCAATGTGGCTGCCGGTCTTCCGGTGATCAATACCCTCCAGGATCTGATGCTTTCGGGAGACAAAGTGATCCGTATCGAAGCAGTGCTGAGCGGCTCGATGAATTTTATTTTCTCCGAATTGGAAAATGGAGCGCCCTTTTCCGAAGTGGTTAAGATTGCCAAGGAAAAAGGCTACACCGAACCCGATCCGCGAGACGATTTGAGCGGAATGGATGTGGCGAGAAAGATTTTGATTTTGGGTCGCGAGGCTGAGCAGGAATTGGAATTTAATGACATTACCATTCAGAACATGGTTCCGGCAGATTGTCGGGTGACTGCCTCGGTGGATGAGTTTTTCGAAAAGCTGAAAGCCCATGATGCGGATTTTGCCAAGCTATTGACAGAAGCCAAGGCAAAAGGAGAAAAACTTCGGTTTATGGCGACTTTGGAAGACGGAAAGGCAAAAGTGGGCTTGAAGTCTCTGCCTGAGTCGCATCCTTTCTCCAGTTTGAAAGGCAGTGACAACATGATTTTGTTGACTACCGATCGCTACCATGACCGTCCGATGATCATCCGCGGACCGGGTGCGGGGGCAGATGTAACTGCTGCCGGAGTATTTGCTGACGTGATTCGAATCGGTAACTATACCCGGGAATAATGCAATCGGTCAGAGCTTTTGCACCGGCCACTGTAGCCAACGTGTCCTGCGGATTCGATATTCTCGGATTTGCCATTGATGCCATGGGCGATGTGGTCGAAGTAAGGGAGAAAAAGGAGCCCGGACTCCAGGTCGTTTCCATCTCTGGTGATGGAGGTAGACTCCCTTTCGAAGCAGAGAAAAATACCTGTGCGGTTGCCATTCAGGCCATGCTTGACGAACTCGGGCAAGAAGTTGGGATGGAGATTTACTTAGAAAAAGGCCTTCCGCTTGGTTCGGGAATGGGTTCAAGCGCTGCCAGCGCCGTCGCTGCACTTGTTGCTGCCAATCGACTTTTGGGTGAGCCATTTGAGAAAAAGCAATTGCTGCCCTTCGCGATGGTTGCCGAGAAAGTCGCTTGCGGTGCCGGACATGCGGACAATGTTGCCCCGAGTTTGCTCGGCGGATTTGTCCTGATACGGGATTACCATCCGCTCGATGTGATCAAGCTCCATGTGCCAGAAGGATTGCATTGCACACTTTTGCATCCGCATTTTGAGTTGAAAACCTCTGACTCCAGGTCCGTTTTGCGGGATAATGTTTCCTTGAAACACTCCACCATCCAATCCGGAAATGTGGCAGGGTTGATTGCAGGATTGTTTCAAGAGGATTTCGAGCTGATTGGAAGATCACTTCGAGATGTCATTGCCGAACCTTATCGGGCTACTTTGATTCCCGGTTTTTACGAAGTGAAAGAGGCAGTCAAGGCCGCAGGAGCACTGGGGATGGGGATTTCGGGTTCGGGACCTACGCTTTTCGCTCTTTCCAAGGGAGAAGGCAACGTCCAATCCATCATCGATGCTGCCCAGCAAGTGTATGACTCCATTGGGCTTGGGGTTGACGCTTACCATTCTGCCATCAATACCAAAGGGGCATTTGTCTTGGAATAATAAAAGTCAACAGTCCACGGTCGACAGTCCACAGCCAACCAAAGTTCAGTGCGCGCATGAATAGACCGCTGGCAAATCAGAAATAACTCAATGCAGTACTCCAGCACCAACAATCCCAAACATAAAGTTTCCCTTTCCGAGGCCGTCATAAAAGGACTTGCTCCTGATAATGGCCTGTATATGCCCGAACGGATTCCTGTTTTGCCGAAGGAACTGATCGAAAGGCTACCTGAAATGAGTTTTCGGGAGATTGGCTATGAGGTGATCGGGGCCTTGTTTTCGGAGGATTTGAGTGAAAAGCAGATCCATGAACTCGTGGATCACACGCTGACTTTCGATGCGCCGATCGTCAAGGTGGAGGAGGATGTGTACAGTTTGGAGCTGTTTCATGGACCGACCTTGGCCTTCAAAGACTTTGGAGCGCGGTTTTGCTCTAAGCTGATGAGCATGCTGGTAGGGGAGCAAAGCCAAAAAGTCCGCGTGCTAGTCGCTACTTCCGGAGATACGGGAAGTGCGGTTGCCAATGGCTTTTTGGGCGTTCAAGGTGTGGAAGTGATCATTCTTTTCCCGAAGGGAAAAGTCAGCCCGCTGCAGGAAAAGCAGTTTACGACCTTGGGACAAAACATCACCGCTTTGGAAGTAGAGGGTGTGTTTGACGACTGTCAGACGCTGGTGAAGCAGGCCTTTTTGGATCCCGAGTTGAACCAAAAGCTGCTTCTGACCTCGGCTAATTCGATCAACATTGCCCGTTGGATTCCCCAGTGCCTCTACTACTTCTATGCCTATTCCCGGCTTCCAAAACATGGTAAAAAGGTCGTTTTTGCTGTTCCAAGCGGGAATTTTGGAAATATCGGAGCCGGGATTTTGGCGCAGCGGATGGGCTTGCCGATAGCTCATTTTGTGGCGGCTACCAATGTCAACAAGGTGGTTCCGGAATATTTGAATGGATTTCCTTTCCAAGCAAAGCCCTCCATTCCGACCGTATCCAACTCCATGGATGTGGGCAATCCAAGCAATTTCCCGAGGCTTCAGGCGCTGTATGGGAGTGATGAGGAGCTGTTTAGGAATAATGTCAAAGGTTATTTTTACTCGGACGAGCAAACAGTCCAAGCGATTCAAGCTGTTCAACCTTTAGGCTATACCCTCGATCCGCATGGGGCGGTGGGGTACTTGGGCTTGAAGGATTTTATGGCCGAGCATCCGGGTTATGTTGGCGTCTTTTTGGAAACCGCCCATCCTGGCAAATTCCGGGATGTGGTCGAGGAAGCTTTGGGCGAAAAGTTGGTTTTGCCTGAGCGTTTGGCGGCTTTTCTGGAAGGCGAAAAACAGGTGATCCCGATGGGAAAAGGTTTTGCCGAGTTTAAGGGGTTTTTGGAGGGATTGGATTGATGAAATTACAAGTGATAGTATCATTTGATACTATCAAAAATTTACTAAACCACCTCCCACGGCTCAAAAACCGGGAGTTTACTGGGCTTAAAGTCTTTCTTGTTTCGAGTGATGATTCCATCAAGTCCAGAGATACTGGAAGCACAAAAATGCTGAACTCCATCTTCCAAGTCTTTAAAATCTGATTCTATTGCTTGTTGGATATGCGCTTTTTGAGTTGGCTGTATTTCCAAAAAATGGATCAGTCGGCCGATTTTGATTCTGCTCTCGGCTTCTCCGATTTCTTTGGAAATGATGTAATAGCTGGTCAAAATCGAATTGTCCGAAGTCCAAAGTTCCCATTCCTTAAGCCGGGATTTGTTGAGTATTTCCAAAGCATATTTTCCAAAAAGCTGTCGATTACCCAAAAAATCCAGAAGGATATTTGTATCCAAAAAGTAGCGGTTCATCCCCTGTGTTTTTGACTTAAAATTTCCCGAATCGCCTCTTTCTCATTCAGCTCAACAGGTAAGTTGACGGAGCCGAAAAGGCCTTTGAATTCCTCCGGAAGGTTGGCTTTCTGCAATTCTGCCTCTGCAATCTCTTTTTCCAAGTATCGCTCTACCAGATCCGAAAGGCTTTTTCCGGAGTTGCCCGCAAATTCCTTCGCCCTTTCAATTACTGATTTTTCGATGGTGAGGGTAAGCTTAGTCTTCATTGCACGTGTATTTGAATTGAATATACGTATTACGTTTGACTTGGATCATTTTTCTTTAGCTAATTTTGAAAGGATTCATTTTTTCCCATTAAGGATCTTTATCTCCCGGTTGATCTCCTCCACTTTTTCCTGCGCTTCTTGAAGGGTAAGGCCCATAGGAATCCCAGGTCGCTGATGCCCCGTTTGACTTAGCCAAGCGAGTTTCAGGATTTCTTGGCGCTTTTCAATGAGTGAAAGGACTTGAATTCCGTTGGGAAAGGGCTCTAGCAGTTCTTCAATGGTTTTGGCTGCGCTTACTTTTTCCCCAAGTCCAAGCAAGATGATTTTCGCCATCAGGAAATGCCCGGATTCATCGGGATGGATTCCGTCTTTTGCGAAAGTAAAATCCGGATTCAGACTCCGCTTTTCTTCCAATGCTTTTCGCATAGGCCAGTGGAGGTCAATCACGTTCCAGTTTTGGGTGTAGCGTAAGCTGACCAACCAAGCCGCGTAAATGTCAAGTACATTGGCATAGGCGGCACCTTTTCGCTCATCGTAGATCGGAGGGGTGACGTGGATGATTTCTGCACCGGTGGATTCTATGGTCTGGTGCATCCAAACCATTCCTTTTTTAAAAGCGTCAAATCGCTCCTCGTCAAAAGGCAAATAAATCCCATCGTTCATTCCATAGTTGGCGATGATCAAATCGGGCTCAAGTTGCTTTAAAACCCTATCCAGCCGCTCCCTGAGATCAGGCCTGGGGAACTGTCCGTCGGCATGACCGAGTTCGGAAAGCCCCGATACTGTTTCGCTCGGAAGGCCGATATTGATGATTTCCAGATCCTCGTCAGGATATCTGAGAGTCAGGTAGGCGTCGAGGTACGATACAAACTTCCCGTTGTACGTGATGCTGTTTCCCAGGAACACGATGCGCTTGATGTCCTGCGAAATGGAATCCACTTGGGCAACTACCGAAACTTGAAGTCCGAGAAAAATCGACAAGGCGACGAGAAATTTTTGCATCTGTTTGTAGAAATTTGAGCGTTAAGGCAAGCCATGGAACGATCCTTGCGAATGGCATTGGGTTGAAGAAGTTAAATCTAGGCGCAGGAACAAGTAATCGAATACGAACTCCCGCTTTTTTACACTAAAAAAATCTACCAAACCATGAATTTACTACAGAAGCGCTTTCTTTCTCCTTGGCTTATTGTAGTCATTTCAATTGGTGCGCTTTGTAGTTATGCCTTTCGGGTAAAGCCTGCCCCACAACCCGAGGTAATATTTGCCAAGCCGGTGATCGATACTCCTCAGGTAGATTTGCCAAGTGTCAGCATGGATCTGAGAGATAGCATCGAACACTTCGGAATGGAATTTCTCGGGGTGCCTTATGTCTATGGTGGTACAAGCAGGGAGGGGTTTGACTGCTCTGGTTTTGTCTATTTCGTTTTTGACAATTTTCAGATAAAAGTTCCCCGAACCTCTGCGGGCTTTGAGAATTTTGGTCAGGAAATTCCGGTAGACAGCGTCCAAACCGGAGATATCCTGGTTTTTTTGAGTCCAACCCGAAATGAAATCGGTCACGTCGGCATAGTAACTCAGGCCAATGGGATGGAAAGTGAGTTTGTCCATGCCTCTTCCAGCAAGGAAATGCAAGTGATGGTCTCGAGTCTAAAGCAACCCGGGTATAAGAAGAGGTTTGTAAAAGCTATTCGTGTCATAGAAGATTGACAGGAAATCAACCTGCCTAATTGGTCCCTAAATGCCAAAAAAGGTAGGGCAAGAATTGGGAAGGTTTTACTTTTATTTTTTCCGTTCAATGGTGTAACTCACCAAATCGTGAAGCGAAGTCTTGTAGGCTGAATCAGGGAAATCCTCCAGAATTGCCAAAGCCTGCCGGTAGTAGCCGTCCATTTTTTCTTTGGCATAGTCCAGTCCTCCGCTTTTCTTCACAAAATCAATGACTTCGTTGACTGCTTTTTTGTCTTCAGATCGATTTCGGATCAGGTAGATGATCTTTCGCTTGGTCAGCCAATCGGTATTTCTTAGGGCATAGATGAGTGGCAGGGTCATCTTTTTTTCCTTGATGTCGATTCCTACGGGTTTGCCGATTTCATCCTCCCCAAAGTCAAAGAGGTCATCTTTGATCTGGAATGCGATTCCAACCTTTTCACCAAAAAGTCGCATTTTTTCAATTGTAGCTTGGTCACTTCCTACACTGCATGCTCCCAC
>CAYONF010000063.1:0-25112 GCA_964405255.1 uncultured Limnohabitans sp.
TGCTGGTGGAAATGGTACTCATCCCCGCCGCAAAAATGGAGGCGATCAACAACCCCGTAAAGCCAACCGGAAGCTGATTGACAATGAAATGAGGGAAAACTTTGTCTCCGGCAATTCCCTCCGGGAGAAGCTCGGGTTGCGCTTGATAGTAGGCAAACAAAGCCGTACCGATGAAAAAGAACACAAAGGAAACCGGCAGATACAGCAGACTGCCCAGCCAGGTGGATTTCTTGGCTTCTTCTTCGGTTTTGGCTGTCAGGTACCGCTGTACATAACTCTGGTCAATACCGAAATTTTGGAGGTTGATAAACAGGCCATATACTAAAATCATCCAAAAGGTGGAGGTGGTAAAATCAAGTTCAAAACTTCCCAAGCTGAATTTTTCAGATTCTGAAGCAATCCGTAATACTTCTCCTGCACCTCCGGGAATGGTAAAAAAGATGACAAACAAACAGGCCAAAGCGCCTCCGATCAGGAGAATTCCCTGCACTGCGTCTGTCCAGATGACAGCCTCTATTCCCCCCATCATGGAATAAAGGATCACACTGATGCCGGTCACCACGATGATCATGGGAATACTCCAGCCCAAAAGCGCATTCATCGGCAAAGCCAACAGGTACATGATGGCGCCCATCCGTGCCAGTTGGGTGAGGAGATAGCAAATCGAAGCGTAGATTCTTGCCCAAGTCCCAAACCGCTGCTCGAGGTAGAAATAGGCGGATTCGCTTTTGAGTTTTCGGTAAAGTGGAACGAAAAACCTAACGGCAATCCATGCTGCCAACGGGATGGAAAGGCTAAACACAAACCCGTTCCAGTTGCCGGAGTAGGCATTGCCGGGCAAGGCCAAAAAGCTGATGCTACTGACAAAAGTGGCGAAAATGGACATGCCAATCGCCCAAGCCGGCAGTCTTCCTCCACCTGTTATAAAGTCACTGGAGGTTCTTTTCCGAAAAGAAAATGAAACTCCATACCCCACTATTGCCAGCATATAAATCAAGAAAATAACGAGGTCTAGGATGGGCATTTGGAGAGGTTAGGAGGTATGGAAGTTGGGAGGTTAGGATGTTTGCAAGTTTTGTTCCCGCTGATGAGCATAGAAAAATTCGCTGATTTTCGCAGATTAATTCAGGATTTAAGGAACTAAGAATTCCTGAACCCGGGCTTTCACCAGGAGAAATTTTTCGTACAATTTCGATTTTTCTTCCTCGGAATAAGGGAAAAGCGGAAGGGCCAAATTCCCTTGGCAGAGCCCTTCCCATGCCATCGAGGCCTTTAATCCTTTCAGATAGCTGGATTTGTAGGTGCCGTTTTGGTAGAGGTTTTCGCTGAGGAAAAGAATGGTTTCCTGTAAGGTTTGGACTCGGTTGGACTGCTTATTTTGGAACGCTTCAAAGAGACTTACATAGAGTTTGGGGAAAAGATTGGCTCCTCCTGTCACTCCTCCGTGGCCGCCCATGGACAGGGTTTCAGCCAAAATCTCCTCCGGTCCCACGAGGATTTTGAAGTCGGGATGTTTCTCCAAAGCCTTGCAAAGGGCTTTGAAGTTTTCGGGATTTCCTGAGCTGTCTTTGATACCGATGATGTTGGGGTGAGCCGAAAGCGTGACAGCCGAATCCACCGCAATGTTGATTTTGGTATGGGAAGGCATGTCGTAAAGGAAAAGTGGCAATTCCACTGCATCAGCCAGCTTTTGGTAATAATTGATCAGCTCTTCCTGTCCGATGTTGATGTAAAATGGCGGAGCAGCGACCAAGGCGCTTGCACCGGATTCATGAGCGATGGCAGCCAAATCCAGACTTTGGACAAAGGAACAATCCGTAATTCCTACCAGTATCGGTACTCGCCCACCTACTTTTTTGCAAGTCAGTCGGATCAGATCGCTTTTTACATCCGGACTTAAGCTGGCAGATTCTCCGGTTGTACCCAAAATGAAAATTCCATGTACTCCTCCTTCGATCAGGTGTTCAATGAGCTTTTCGGTATGGGCTACATCCAGGAAGAAATCCGGATAAAGCGGGGTGATCATTGGAGGAATGATCCCATGAAAATTTAGGATAGGGTTCATAGGCTTGGGTTTTTGTTCAGATACGTAGGTGGATGTATTTCACCTTGACACGATTGAAGGTGTAACTGATGTGTACCGTTCCGTCTTTTGCCTGGATGATCGCCGGATAGCTAAATTCGCCCTCGGGTTCATCCTCCAAAATCTGGAGTTCTTTCCAGGAAATACCATCAGCAGAGCCAAAAAGACTAATCTTGTTTCTTCCTTTTTTTATGGGGTTGCAAACGAGCAGGTGGTAGCCGTTTTTCAGTGTGACGGCATCGATGCCTGAGTTGTTATGAGCGAGGCCTGTGGATTCCATTTTGCTCCAGGTTTTCCCCAGGTCAGAAGACCAAGAGGTGGAGATTTCGCCCTGCTGAGTTCGGAAAAGCAACTGGAGTTTCCCGCCGGGATGGACCAAGGCAGTCGGCTGAATCGCACCGAATCCCCCTCCGTCAATTTCAGATTTTTCCCATTTCTGAAGCCTTGAATCTGTGATTTCGACATGGCTGGTCCAGATCCGATTGGTCTCAAAACTGCTGTGATGAAGTAGTCGTCCATCCGGCAGGACGATGGATTTGTTTTTAACAGGGCCCAAAAAACCGGGAGGAATTTGGGTTTCCTTGGACCAGGTTTTGCCTCCGTCTTCGGAGATTTTGTAAAGCCCCCACCATTCCCGTGGATTTGGTCCTTCCTTGTAAAACAGGACGATTTTTCCATCCTCCATTTGATGCAAAACGGGATTCCAGGTAGGATTTCGGAACGTTTCATTTTCTATCCCATCCGCTACAAGTTTGGGAGTTGACCAGGTTCCATTTTGAAGGAGGGAAGTGTAAATGCTTACGTCCGGATGTTTTTCTCGGGTGCCGCCAAACCATGCCGCCAGGATTCCTTCAGGGGTTTCGAGCAGGGTGGAGGCATGGCACTGCGGAAAGGGGGCTGTCTCGTAGATGAATCCCGAGGAAAGAATTTTTACTTCAGGGTCTATTGGTTTTGGAGAAAGGGAAAAAAGTAAGACAAAACTTAAAAAGGAGATCAGGGCATTCATAGGCTTTGGAATTGGCTTGAAAAACAGCCGGTTCTTTCAAACAAAAAAGCCGGACTTTTCTGAGAAACCGTCCGGCTGTGACCTGTGTCAGGATAGTAAAATCTCTGCGGGGATTTTTAATTCCTTATGGAAAATCTTTGCCAACTCCAGAGTTAATGGTTTCCTCTTGTTGAGAATCGAGGATATATATCCCTTGCTTCCGATTTTCCCCACGAGATCTTTATTCTTCAATCCCATTTCACTCATTTTCATTCGGATTGCCTCTATTGGGTCAGGCATAGGCACAGGGTGATGTTCGTCCTCGTATTGCTTAATCAAGATTAGTGCGATTTCGAGTTTTTTTCCTTCAGGTGAATCAATCGATACTTTTTTATCGAATTGCTCATCTACCCAATCAAGCAATTGCTCATACTGATCTTCAGACTTTAGCACACTTAGTTCCATGGGTTACTTTTTAAATCTAATTTTTGAAACATCTATTTTATCGTAATCAGAATGTGGTCCAAACCATTTGACCTGAACTGCCTTGTACTCAAATACAATTCGGACTACCAGCCTAAATTTATTCCCCATAATGTTGAAGACTACCCTGTCATCTCCTACCAAACTTGCATTGGAATAGATCTCTTTTAACTCATTAAAGGATCCAATTTCGAGTTTTATAAATTCATGATACCATTCGAATAGGCTTGTTGCTGCGATCGGATATATTTTGGCATACTGATTTAATGTTCTTCTTGTTATAATGTTGAACATGGTCAAAGTTATAAAAGTTTTCTAATAGAAAACAAAATCCATCTATTTCTTACAGTTTAGCAAAGTCCAAAACCGCCTTCAATCCAGCCCTTCTTAATCAATCCTACCTTTTTTGATAGTAAGTCACCAAAAAAGATGGTATAGGATTTCATTCAGGCCTCTTTTAGAATCTATTGCTTATTGCATGGATGATGATGTTTTTTTCGAAACAAAAGGTTCGTACGGATAATCCCTTGGCAATACATCGATCCCTGTAGTTACCTTGAGCGGACTGTCTCCGGCAAAAGTCAATTCCACGAAATAGCCTTTGAATCCTTTCTCGGGTTTTTCCATCGTCACCTCATAGCTTCCATCTGCACTGATCGGTAAGTCAACCGAAGTCCATTTTGGACCGAAGACATCGATACGGAAGTCTCTGCTCGCTTCGTTGTGGGCTGTCCAGAGCTTTACCGCTGTCGGCTTCTGGGCTGGATCGGTTTTTACCAGGATTTTATCGCCTTCGATCTTCCAAGAATAGCTGGGCCTTGCAGTTTGCTTCAGAACGGAGGAATAAAAAGCGATCATATTCGGAATCGCATCGGAATCTCCCAGGTCATGTCCGAAGTTGGGCACATACATCACGTGCTTTTCTCCGGGTAGGCTGTCCCAATAAAACTTCCAGCTGTCGGGTTGGAAAAACTCATCTCCGGCTGCATTGATCAGCAGTTTGGGCATGTCGTAGTCCTTGCGAAAGGAATAAGGCTCGGTGATCTCCATCATGCGGTCAAACTCCGGTGTGCCCACCCAGTCCATCACTCCCTCACGGACGTAATCCCCGACTGCCGGTGCCCAAAAGCCATAGTTTCTCCAGTGATGCTCAAAGGATGGGACCAGATTGAGCAAGTCTATCACCACAGGAACAATCGCCACCACCCGGTCATCTACCGCAGCCGTGGTCCAAGTGGTCCAGCCCCTTTTGGAGGCACCACCTACGACGAACTTGTTGAGGTTTTTGCTGTACTTTTCCTTTACTACCGCTGTGACGGCATCCATGGCTAGCTTTGCCGATTTGGTCATGGGTAGCCGTGCCAACCAAATGGCGTCCTCGTCTTTGGCTCCTCCCTCGAGGAATTTTCTCCAACCATAGGAAATAATCTCGTCCTCATAGCGCTCTCCAAAGGTATCATTGGCAAAGGTGATGGGCTGGAAGGGGACATTGTGGATTTGGGCCACTATGGAGTTGGTTTGGGTTGCCGTTGCCAAGATGAGCCCATCGGGTTGCTCAGGCATTTTGGAGTTGGTGCTTCCCCCACCGATCCACAGCATACCTGTTTCAAAGGGAGTTTCTTTTGGAATTACTACAGAAACCCAATGCCACCACTCGGTTTGGTCCACGATATCAGCAGGCAGCCAGTGTTGGGAGTACATTTTGAGGACATGGTAATCGTACTTTTCTCCAGTCACAGAGTGAATGACCTCGTATCTGAAGGTCGAATCCGGCGCATGAACGTAATCGTGAAGCAGTGTGGAAGATCTGATTTCTTCCGTAGCAGTTTCCTGAGGTGCGGGACTGCAGGAGAAAAGGGTAACGATGCTGAGGAGGATTAAAAATGTGCCTTGGTACAGGTTTCGCAGATTGATGGACATAGCAGGATCGATTGGGTTTTTGGTTGGGTAAAAGCTAGGAATTTAATTTTTGAAGGGCAACAGGCACTGTGTGAAGGTAGTAAGGCTAAAAAAGTACGAGATGTAACTCCAATTCATCTTAAAATCCCCTGAGCTAAAGACACATGGGGAATTCCGGATTTTAAGGGACTAGTTTTACCAGGTGATACGTCTGAACACTATTTCGTGATAGTCATTTCGTTCATAAAGAATCCCAATTGTTTTCTCGTCCAGATTGACTAGGTCTGAATAGGCTGTCCATGATTTTTTTGCGGGATCAGCTGACTGGTCTATTGGGATGATATGGTCCCAGATTTTTCCTTCGTCGTAACTGATTTTTATACTCAGATGGTTACGGTCTTTTGGGTCGGAGGCATTGGAATGAGCAAGGATGGTTTTGCCGTTTTGTTCCCCCAGATTTAGGATAGATCCTTGGCAAACCGGATCCGGCAGTTGGGGTTCAAAGTAGGCTTCATCCCAAGTCTGTCCTCCGTCTGAAGAATAGGCAAGAATGCGGCTTCGGATGTCCCCTTTTTGATTTCGGATACTCATGATCATCCGGTCTCCGGAAAGTTCTGCCGCGATGGATTCGTTTGAGCCGGGAATGTCTACTGATTCTGAAATGTGAAAGCTTTTTCCATGGTCATCGGTAAAGAAGCCATGGGCTTGGTATTCCGCGAAGTTTTCTTGAGGATCTCCGACAGAATGGTTTGCTGCCACGAAAATTCTTCCTTTGTATTTTCCTTTTTGAAATTGGAATGCATGGCCCGGAGTATTGGCATAATGTCTCCAGTCTGCCGGATGGGTGTAGGCAGGATTGAATTCGGGGTTGTTTGGTTTGTGGACTTGTGGGGTGATGTTTTCCGGTTTTTCCCAGGTTTTTCCCAGATCAAATGACTTCATGACCCAAACTTCCCGTACTCCGCGATTCATTCGGATGTCGTATTCGTGATTGTTTCCGGTATTGTAAAAAAGGTACACGACGCCTTGAGGATGCCTTGGATCTAAGCCGTCCACGACTGGCGCAGGATTCCCGGCCTGCAGGGAATCGTAATCCAATAGGGTTTGAATACTTGACCAGGTAAGCCCCTGATCGCTGCTTCTTTTCATGACCAAGTTGACATCTCCGAAGTCATCGCTTCCATTGACCCGGCCTTCGGCAAAAGCCAAAAGATCGCCATTTGGCAGAGCGATGATGGCAGGGATCCGATAAGTGGCATGACCTTCTTTGCCTGATTCAAATACCAATCCTTCCTGAGAAAAGCTGGCTGAGGTCAGCCAAAATGAAAGAAGAATTAGGCATAAGGATTTACAGGTCATGTTGTGAATCTTGTGGGAAAATGAGGTGCAGGAAAAGCCACGCCGTGCTTTACTTTGAAGGCTTTTCAAATTCTACGATGTACTCAGACATGTACTTGCCTAGGTCAGAATATTTGAAGAAGAGTCGGGCACGTTTTCCCAGTTTGAGGCTGGTGTTTTTGGCCGCTATATCCTCAGGCGTATTCAGAGGCTGCATTGAAGGATACCAAAGCACATGACCGGGTTTTTGAAGCAAGAGCTGGGGTTTGGACCAGGCTTGGGAATTTTTTCCCTCTCCCAGATCACGGTTCGGATTGAAGGAAATGTACAACTCGTCCCCAATCCAAGATTGACCCTCTACTTTTCCCATGAGCATGACCCAGCATTCCAAGTAGGTATTCCAGCTGACCGAAGGGCCCCAGTGAAAGCCCCCTGTTGGCGAGGAAGCTGGACCACCTCCGGATGCTGCGGGAATCTGAAGCGAAGTTACCGGATGGCCTACACCATTCCAGGGAGCATTGAAGCCTTTGCCATCCCATCGTTTGCCCTTGCCCTGAGGATCGTCCAGATCGCTGATTTTGATTCGCGCGATGCTGATGCACTGACCATTCCATTCCAATTCCGGGGAATAGCTCGTGGGGTCGTATTGTCCGGGATAGCCATATTCTCCATAAAACAGGTAAAGATATTCTCCTACAGCTACTGCCGAAGGATCTCCCACTCCACCTGCAAAAGTCTTTGAAGTGTTGTGTGGCTTGAGAATCATCCGGGGCTGGAGATCTTCCAGAAAAAGCCCTTTGTTCTCCCAATTCCATCCTCCGTCGGTTGATTTCATGACTCCTATCCGCGGTACTGCGGCTGGAGTGATCCGATCGGTCAGACCCAGTGGCCAGTTTTTGTCAATGTACCCTTCTCCTGTTTCCGGATTGTATGGAAGAGTTTCAGGGTAGTTTTCGTTGTGGTAAATCGCGTAAAGGGTGCGGCCGCTGCTGTCTCGTTGATCTTGGTAGACCGTTTCAAACCACACCGCACCGTGGAGCCCAGGCTGACCTACCGGAGCATTTTTGGGTAAGGTTGGCGCAACGTATTTTTCCGCAGGAGTGCTGAATACTTCATCCGCATTTGCTCCGGATGCGAATTTGAGATCACGGGCAAAACCCCAAACGGGATCCTCTCCATACTTTCCGGGAAAGATGCGAAGTGTATCCCCCACCCACACCTCTGCCATATTGCAGTCTACGAAATTGTTGAAGTGAAACGTGTCAGTTTCAATCAGCCTAAAGGTGGGTTGGTTGAGGTCAAGTGAATCTCCTGACGGTATCTTCTCCGAATTTGGAGATTGGCAGGATGCCCATCCAAGAGCCGCCAAGAAAAAGAGGGAAATAGAATAGCGCAAAGTGGTCATTTGGGTAAGTTTAATTCATTACTAAATAAGGAAAAAAGCACTTTTACCCAAGCAATAGATCGTAAAATGATTGGATCGAAGTGGGATGTTTTTCAGGTTTCATTTTAGGCGAAATCGTGATTGTCTGAAGATGGACCGCTTCTTATTTTTTAATTAGAAAAGTCTAAATAAAAATTGACACGAAACGATTTCAGAGATAAGTTTGCGTCGCAATTAATAATAAGTCTAAATAAACTTATCGAATGAGATTACTTTACCTGGTTATAGGAATGGTGCTGATACTATCAGCAGAGGCATTTGCCCAGAAGAATGTGTTGACGGGAAAAATCACAGACGAAAAGCAATTGCCAGTGCAGGGGGCGACTATCGTATTGGAAGGAACGGTGAGAGGGGTGCAGTCAGATCTAAAGGGTGATTTTGAGATCAAGGATTTTCCAAAAGGCACTTACTTTTTGAAAGTTAGCTTGGTTGGATTTGAATCCTTGACTCAGGAATTCACGATTGAAGCCGGAGAAACCAAACGGATGGATTTCATTTTGAAAGAGCAAGCCGTTTTATTGGATGAATTTCAGCTTTCTGCTAGTCGTGGAATTCTAGGACAAGACCATTTACCCGAGGTGGATGATTTCCGAATCAATGCAGGCAAAAAGAACGAAGTCATCCGAATCGGTGAAATCGATGCCAATCTGGCCATGAACAACAGCCGGCAGATTTTTGGCAAAACACCCGGTATTTCCATTTGGGAAAACGACGGATCCGGAATCCAGCTGGGTGTGGCCAGCCGCGGGTTGAGCCCCAACCGTTCTTGGGAATTCAATGTGAGAATGAACGGATATGACATCACTCCTGATCCCATGGGGTATCCGGAGGCCTATTTTACTCCTCCGATGGAAGTGGTCGAGCAAATCGAAATCATCCGTGGTGCTTCATCCCTGCAATACGGTCCACAGTTTGGCGGCTTGATGAACTTTGTGCTGAGAAAACCGGATAAATCCACCCGAATTACCGCTGAGACCATCAATACATTTGGAAGCAACGGGCTGTTCAGCTCCTTCAATTACGTGGGAGGAACAGAAGGAAAGTGGAATTACACCGCTTACTATCAAAAAAGAATTGGCAACGGCTGGAGGGAAAACGGCTATTTCAATACCGACCATGCCCATTTGGAATTGAATTATGCTGCCAGCAACCGCCTGAAGCTGGGGATGGAAATGACCTACATGACCACGGAAAGTCAGCAACCGGGAGGTTTGACCGACGAGCAATTTGCCGAAGATTCCCGTCAGAGTTCCAGAAGCCGTAACTGGTTCAGCACACCTTGGTTTGTACCCTCTTTCTCAGCCGAATACCTGGTTTCTCCAAAGACCAAATTGAGTTGGAAAGCTTTTGGAACCATTGCTGAGCGAAACAGTGTAGGCTTTGTCCGCCCGATCAATGTGGAGGATGACTTAGGAAATCGTCAAGTTGATCGCGATTATTACACCACCTACGGTTCAGAGCTTAGACTGAGTTCGTCCTATCAGCTTTTTGGAAAAGAACAAACGCTCATGACCGGTCTCCGCTATTTCAACGGCCACATTGATCGCAAGCAGCTGGGAGTGGGTACTTCAGGATCAGATATGGATTTTTCTGTGGCAGCAGGAGATTATCGAAGAGATCTGGATTTCACCAATGTCAATTTGGCTGCCTTTGCTGAGAATGTATTTCGATTTTCGGATAAATTCTTGGTCACCGGGGGCATCCGAATAGAGAATATCCGATCAGTCATGGAAGGCCAGCTAAACGTGACCAATGGCAATCCCCAGCTGCTGGAGCAAATTACCCGAACTCGTTCATTCGCCTTATTGGGCGTGGGAGCAGAGTATCATGTGACTCCTTCGACTGAATTTTATGGAAACTTCTCCCAAGCGTATCGTCCGGTACTGATTTCAGATCTTACCCCGCCGGCCACGACGGATGTGATCGATCCCAATCTTCAGGATTCTAGAGGATACAATGTGGATTTTGGCTATCGCGGTAGCTTTTCTTCCTACCTGAAATTTGACCTGAGCTACTTCTATCTCAACTATGACGACCGGATCGGAACCATCGCACAGACTAATCCCGACGGCAGTATTTATCAGTTCAGAACCAACTTGGGCAATTCTGTCAGCAAAGGATTTGAAGGATATGTGGAGTTTGATCCGGTGACTGCGTTAGTTGGAAGCTCTAGGCTGGGATATCTTCACCTATTTGCTTCCTTGGCATTCATCGATGCCACCTATGGAGACTTTGAAGTGACTTCGGTGAGCAACGGACAGATCACCACCCGAAACCTGAAAGGAAATCAGGTAGAAAATGCCCCAAGAACGATCAATCGATATGGCGCTATTTATTCTTTGGGAAAATTCTCCATGACTTGGCAGCTCAGTGATATCGGAAAAGCCTATTCCGATGCACTGAATACCGAGACTCCCAACGCAACAGCTACAGTTGGTCTGATTCCCGCTTACCGGGTACAGGACCTGTCTGCCAGCTGGAATGTGTGGAAGCAGCATAGCCTGAAAGCCGGGGTAAACAACCTGACCGATGAGCGCTATTTCACCCGCAGGGCAGGGGGATATCCGGGTCCCGGAATTATGCCTGCCGACGGTCGGACCTTTTACATGACGTTTGCGCTCAAGTTTTAAGATCGGATTTCTTTGAATTCAGAAAGCCACCTTCATTTTTTGGAGGTGGCTTTTTTTCAAATCGAATTTAAAAAAACAGGAAGTCGGTGATTCCCGCACTTTGGTAAAAAGGCAGCCAAGAGTCGGTATCGCTAAAGATCCTCTGGACCTATTGCTTATCTTCCAGGAGGTGGGTTGGTACAATATGAGATTGGTTAAACTTTTTATTTTCTCCATCTTAGAAGTCTATGAGTCTATTTCAAACCCTAAAGCGCAAAGCCAAGCAGTACTCTTCCGAGTCTTTCTATCGGAATCACGACATCGAGCAGAAAAAAATTGCCGACAAGGCCATCTCCAATCTGCTGAAAACTCTACCTTCTCATCGACTCAGCGGTGGATTAGAAAAGAAAATCGAAGAGTATGCTCAGGAAAGATTGGGTTCGGTCTGGTATGCGCCCATGTTGAAAGCTTATGCCGTTTACCAGGGAGAATTCAAAGAGGGATTGATTCCGGACAATTATTTTTATCGGCATGTTTTGCCCAAAACCAACGGGTTTCATCGAGGGATCAGTGATTTGCGCCCTTTGGCCAAACGGATACTGCAAAGTGAGGAAATGCCGGATTTGGGATATTACATGAATGGGTGTTGGACAGGTTCGAGTTATCAAAATCTAGCACCTGCAGCATTGAAAGATTACTTCTTTTCCCAATCCCCTCAGATTATTATCAAGCTCAACTCCAGCATGAGAGGCCAGGGATTTTTCAGAATGGGACCTGAAGAGTTTGAGCGAACTGACTTTTCCAAGTTCACCGATTTTGTGGTTCAAAAACCTATCGAACAGGCCGATTGGTATAGTAGATTTGAAAAAGCAAGCGTGGCGACACTCCGGATCACCACGGTAAAACCTTTTGGTCAAGAAGCAAAAAAGAAGGCTGCATTTATGCGATTTGGTACCCGGGGAGCGGATCGGGTGACGGCCGATTCCAGAATGGTGATCGGAGTTCACACCTCAGGTTGCCTCGACAAGTACTCCATGGACTCGGACTGGAATCTGTTGGATCGGCATCCGGATTCTGGGCTAAAGTGGGAAGGGGAATGTATTCCTGACTTTGAGCTGATGGTCAAGCGATGCGAGACCCTGCATGACCAAGTCGGTACTATGGAAATCATCGGTTGGGATGTGGTAATGGATGCTTATGGGAAAATGCAGCTGATGGAGTGGAATACCGGCTATCCTGGGATCGTGCACAACGAAATGACCACCGGTCCCAATTTTCTGGGATTGGGGTGGGATCGGCTTTGGAAATCCTGAGATAAAGAGTTGATGATCCCTTCTTTTTTTCGATTCTTAAAATCAATTTTTCTTCTTTCCTTTCAGCCCGATTAAACCTATTCCTATGAAATCCAAAGCAAGCCTGTTTGCTGCATTACTTGCAGTGTTCCTTTCCTTTTCTATCCAGAAAATCCGCGCCCAAGAATCCAAGCGGCCCAATATCATCTTCATCATGTCGGACGATCATGCCTATCAGGCCATTTCTGCCTACGACAACCGACTGATCGAAACTCCCAATATCGACCGAATCGCCGATATGGGCATGCTGTTTACCCAAGCAAGCGTGACCAATTCCATATGTGCTCCTTCACGGGCGACCATTTTGACTGGAAAGCACAGTCACCTGAACGGAAAAATCGACAACCATTTCCCTTTCGATACCACCAATGTGACTTTTCCGCAGATTCTTCAACAGGCAGGATACCAAACTGCCATGTTTGGAAAACTCCACTTTGGCAACAACCCGAAGGGATTCGACCAGTTCAAGATTTTACCTGGTCAGGGGGCATATTACAATCCTGATTTTATCACCAAAAATGAAGGCAATATCAAAGTGGAAGGGTATGTGACCGATATCATCACTGACATGACGTTGGATTGGCTGGAGAAGGAGCGAAATCCGGAGGAGCCGTTTATGCTGATGTACTTACACAAGGCGCCCCATCGATCTTGGCTGATGGCGGAACGGCACCTGGAAGCATACACCAACAAGACTTTCCCGGAGCCCACCACGCTTTTTGACGATTATTCCGGCAGAACTTCACCGGCTGCTGAGGCTGAAATGAGCATTCTCAAAGACATGAGTTGGTCAGGTGACAATAAGGTTTTTCCGGAAGTCATGGATGAGCTGGGTATACCGGAAATCGGCGTTGACAAAAGAAGGTATGCTTTTGAAACCAGCCGATTTACTCCTAGCCAAAAAGAAAACTTCTTAAAAACTTACACCAGGGTGAATGAGGAGTTCAAAATGGCCTATCCAAGCATGACTGAGGAAGATAAAATGCGATGGAAATACCAGCGCTACATGCAGGATTACCTCGGTACCATTCAGGCGGTGGATGAAAACGTGGGCAGGCTTCTCGATTACCTGGAGGCGAATGACCTGATGGAAAACACGATTATCGTTTACACCTCAGACCAGGGATTTTACTTGGGGGAGCATGGGTGGTTTGATAAGCGTTTTGTGTACGATGAATCTTTCAAAACTCCGCTTTTGGTGGCTTGGCCAGGCAGAACCAAGGCGGGCTCCCGATCCGATGAGTTGGTGCAAAATCTGGATTTTGCCCAGACTTTCCTCGAAGCCGCAGGTGTGCCCGCGCCGGCGGATATGCAAGGCGAAAGCCTCATTCCCTTACTCACAGGAAATACCGAAAAGTGGACCCGGGATGCAGTCTATTACCATTATTACGAATACCCTGCGGAGCACATGGTCAATCGCCACTATGCCATCGTGACCAAAGAGTACAAACTGATCCATTACTACTTTGTCGAGGACCAATGGGAGTTGATCGACCGGATCAAGGATCCTCAGGAATTGAAAAATGTCTACAATGATCCGGCTTACGCCGAAATCAAAAAAGACCTTCACGCCCGGTTGGATACACTCCGTGAAAAGTACCAGGACAACACGGCGCTCAGCCAAAAGTACATCGATGACCTCATGCGCGATGTCTCCCAAAACAAGGTTTTTGGAGTCAGTCCTGAAAAAGGAGAGGAAATTCTGAATCGGAAAAAGGCCAATCAGTAAGTTTAGAAACTGGAAACCCGAAGCGATTCGGGTTTCTTTCATTGTGCTTGGTACCCCGCTGATTATGATTCAGCCTTGTATCGGACCATGGGATTGGACCCAGTGGCTTTGGCGGAGCGAGCGGATGTATTGACTCCCATGCTTTTTCATCACATGAAAGGAAGGCCCACTTCCTGGGTAGGTGAGTATGTTGCTTGGCTGGGTCAGACTCTGGGAGAGGAAAGATTGTCAACAACTCAAATCTGGCCGATAGTCCAATCCCATAATAATCCAGGAATCGTCAGTCCCGAGGAATTTCGTCAGGTGATGATCGAGGGATCAAGAGCTCCTGCATCGGGAATCATGATGTTTTCAGATCAGTCGTTGGTCGAGGACCAAAAGAAAATCCAGGTGATGAAGGAGCTTTATTCCAAGGGGAGGCAGAAGTAGCAAGAAAATCAGAGGAGTCCGTTTAGATTCCTTTTTTTATTTCTATTGATTTCTCAAAATTAATTATGATTTAAGTTTAAGGCTAACTGGGATATAGACTATCTTTAAGTTTAGTTAAAGGCTTTTTTGAAATGGGTTGTAAAGGGATTTGTGGGATGAAAAGGGTAGCGTTATTCATTGTTGCTTCACTTTTTCTTTTGTCCTGCGGGGAAGATAACCCTCCCGCTACTATTCCCCTGTCCGATTGGGAGATACGCGAAGTCGAGGTGACTTATTCTGTGCCACTCAATAAATTCCACTTTTTAGATGAAAGCAAAGGATTTGTATTGGATATAATCCTCTTAAAAACTGAAGATGGAGGTAGAACCTTCAAAGAGCTAACTCCTTATATTAATGCTCATTCCAGAAGGGAGTTGGCGGTCTATGATGAAAATAATCTGTGGTATGCCGTTGACAGTTTGGAGTCCAGTGGGGGGCGTTTTTGGACACATGTTTATAGATCAAGCGATGGTGGTACCAATTGGGAAAAGTTCACCCAGGAGAATCTGATGATTTATAAAATATCCTTTGCCTCTCCCGATTTGGGTTTTGCCTATGGTTTAATGCCTGGGACTGATTCAAAAACACAACTTTTCCAAACAAGTGATGGAGGAGAGACTTGGTCTCCCATGGAAAGTATTAACGTGTCCTCATTTGGTATTGACCGGTTTCAGTGGAAAGATAGAAATTTAGGTTTTTTGGTATCCCTTTCAGGTGCCAAATATCGAACACTTGATGGGGGGATTTCATGGGAAACCTTTGTTTCCAATGAGCGCAATGAATCCGCTGAATTTTACCCTTTTTCTTCCAGTCTGTTTTACGATATCGGTATTAATCAAACGGTTCGGGTAGACTTGCAATCCTCAGATCGAATGGAGACAGATCCCGCAGGAATTTATGTTTTAAATCAAGTTGGGGAAAATGCATTTGGAGTTCAATTGGAAGCTGGATGTATACCTGCTGCACCCTGTGAAAATAGGCTTGTCAGTTCCAAAGATGGAGGAAGAACCTGGGTCCAGCACGAGAAAGTGAATTATTGGTATTTCTACAATCGAGCTCAGGAAATCAGGCCAGGATTGACGGTTTTCCCGCAAGTTGATCCAAGCGGAGTAGAGCCTGGTAAGTTCATTTTTGTGAAAAATAGATAGGTATGAGTGTTATTAGAGCGGTTTTCCTTTTTGTTTTCGGGGCTTTTTTCCTTTTCTCCTGCGTAAAAGAGGAAGAGCCCGACATCGGGCTTGAATTTTTGAGGACCTGGGAAGTGCGGGAAGTTGCAGTAGGTGACTTGAATCCCTTAAATGAATTTCACTTCATCAATGAGAATGTCGGATTTGTCATGGGGCTTACTTTGATGAAAACGCGAAATGGAGGAGGAAGCTTCACCGATTTGACGTCATATATTCACTCGAGAGCCTACCGGCAGCTTGCTGTTTTGGATGAAAATCACCTCATCTATGCAACTGATAGTGCAGATCAAGAAAGGCAGATCATGGTTACCACCTTTCATAAAACTCTGGATGGTGGCAAAACCTGGAGCAAACATCGAGTGGATAATTTCTTGTTTTCGGATATTTCTTTTGTGACTCCTGAGTTTGGGTTTGGCTTTGCCAATCACTTTTTACCTGATCAAGACACTTTTTTTAAAATCTATCGAACTGAAGATGGAGGTAAAACTTGGGAGGTGGTCGAAGAGATCGATGTCAGGAAGTTTACTTACCTAAGGTTTGTTTGGAAGACTCGTGAATTGGGTTTCGTGATAGGCCAAAAAGGCGCTCAATATCGAACTATGGATGGCGGCATGACTTGGGAGCCTTTTCTATCCAGCCTCCCCGGGAAGGAAGAGGCTGATTTTTATCCGGTGGATGCCACTACTTTTTATGACTTGGAAGTTAATGGTACTTCCCGGGTTGATAGCTCTTCCAATTCACGTAAACTGACTGATCCAAAAAAGCTCTTCGTGCTTTCTCAAATCGGAAATGATGTGGTTGGGATAAAAATGGGAGAGGATTGTAAGTACTATGATCCCTGCGAAAATTTTCTGGCAAGCTCTACCGATGGGGGAATCACCTGGAATACCCATAGATCAGTTGATTTCTTTAATTTTTACTTTGGAGTTCAGGAAATCAGACCTGGCTTGGTGGTTTTTCCTCAAAAAGAGAGTTTCGATGATCCGGGCAAATTTGTCTTTTTCAAAAAAAAGTAAGGGTATTTGAATTACTCCTTTTTCATTCCTTTCTTGCTTGTCCAGCCTGTCAAGTATTTATATGAAATCCCTATTTAAATTGGCCGTATTGGCCTTTTGTTTCCTTTTGATTTTTTCTTGTACTACCTCAGAAGAAATCAAATCAGAGCGCCCCAACATCATTTTCATCATGTCCGATGATCATGCCTATCAGGCGATTTCGGCCTACAGCAATCACCTGATCGAAACTCCCAACATCGATCGGATTGCCAAAATGGGCATGTTGTTTACCAATGCCAGTGTCACTAATTCCATTTGTGCCCCTTCTCGGGCGACTATTCTGACCGGAAAGCATAGCCATCTCAACGGGAAAATTGACAACCATTTTCCATTCGATACGACAAACGTCACCTTCCCTCAGATCCTCCAGCAGGCCGGTTACCAGACAGCCATGTTTGGAAAACTCCATTTTGGCAACAATCCAAAAGGCTTTGACCAGTTTAAAATTCTGCCGGATCAGGGCTCGTATTACAATCCCGATTTCATCACCAAAAACGAAGGAAATATCAAAGTGGAGGGTTATGTGACCGACATCATCACCGATATGACTTTGGATTGGCTTCAAAAAGAACGAAAAGCTGATCAGCCTTTTTTATTGATGTACCTGCACAAAGCTCCGCATCGGGAATGGCTCATGGCCGAACGACACCTTCAAGACTATACCAACAAAACTTTCCCGGAGCCTGCGACGCTTTTTGATGATTATTCCGGGCGTGGATCGGCTGCACGGGAGGCTGAGATGAATTTGCTCAAGCACATGAACTGGTCGGGCGATTCCAAGCTGTATCCGGAAGTTTTGGATGAAATGGGAATTTCCGATGCTTCAGGCTGGGACAAAGGAGCCTTCCAGCGAGAAGTGGGACGACTCACTCCGGAGCAACGGGCGAACTGGGACAAGGCGTACATGAAAGTGAATGAGGACTTCAAAAAAGCCTACCCGACCCTAACCGAAAAGGAAAAAATGCAGTGGAGGTATCAGCGGTACATGCAGGATTACCTGGGTACCATTGCTTCGGTGGATGAAAATGTCGGTCGATTGTTGGATTACCTGGAGGCAAATGGTCTGATGGAAAATACCATCATCGTCTATACGTCGGATCAGGGATTTTACCTGGGAGAGCATGGCTGGTTTGACAAAAGATTCATCTACAACGAGTCCTTCAAGACACCGCTTTTGGTGTCTTGGCCAGGAAAAGTACAAGCCGGAACCCAATCCGATGAACTGGTCCAAAACCTGGATTTTGCGCAGACCTTCCTCGAAGCAGCGGGCGTGCCTGCTCCCGCTGATACGCAGGGAGAAAGCCTGTTGCCCATCCTAACCGGGCAAACTGAAAAGTGGACCCGGGATGCGGTGTATTACCATTATTACGAATACCCGGCAGTTCACATGGTCAAGCGACACTATGCCATCGTGACCAAAGAGTACAAGCTGGTGCACTACTATTTTGATGTGGATGAGTGGGAACTGATCGATCGAGTAAAGGATCCTCAAGAACTGAAAAACGTGTACGATGATCCAGCCTATGCGGAAATCAAAAAGGACCTTCATGCCAGACTGGAGAAACTCCGGGAAAAATACGGGGACAGCTCCCAACTCAGCCAAAGCTACATCGACCGGTATTTGGACGATATCGCCAAGAAACGGGCATTTGGAGCCAATCAGCAGACGGTCAAAGAGATTTTGGACAAGTCGGGGAGAAAGGCAGCCTATGAATTTGACTAACTGAGGAAGGTATAAATCCCAGCTTTCCTGATTTTTGGCTTTCTTTGATGTTCAGTTATTGAATCCAACTCGCATTTTGCTCCAGGTAATGATTTCTCAGTTTCTTTTCACGGATAAATCCCGATTCCATTTTCTCATCCTCTTTCTCTTCCTGTTTGTCGGATGTCAGGATCCCGTTGAGATCCCGGTTTCCAAAGGGGATGACGGGCAGGTTTTTGCCATCGATACCGAGGAAAGTGAGATTCCTTATCTGGTGGTAGATACACGGGGAGCTCAGATTCCCTACAATCCAGGCGTTGCTGCCAATATGAAAATCTATCAATCCAAAAAGCTGATTCAACAGCAATCAATTGACATCGAGTTCAGAGGAAAGACTTCCTTTCGGCTTTCGGACAAGAAGGGCTTCAATTTCGAGACGGTCGACGATTCCGGTGAAGGAGTTGACGTTTCATTTTTTGGCCTTCCTGAGGAAGAGGATTGGAGGCTGATCGGCCATGTGGTCAATCTCAAAGACAACTATACTTGGGATCGATCTTTGATTTACAATGCCTTTGCCTACGAGCTAAGCCTGAAAATCGGAAAGTATGCCAGCCGGGGTAGATTCGTAGAACTTGAGGTCAACGGAGAGTATTTGGGGCTGTATTATTTCTGCGAAAAGCTCAAGCGGGATTCCAACCGAATCGACATCAAATCACTCAATGCCACATCTACCAACCTTTCGGGCGGCTACATTCTCAAAATAGACAAGGCAGATGCAGGTCCGGAACATGACGGAAAGCCGCTTTCCTATTTCATGAACAATTGGGACGACGACGCCCGATACACAGAGGCAAACAGCTTCCGGAGTGCATTCGATATTTTGGGCAAGCCGATCGCTTTTCCCGCATTCCAGGCTCCATACCATCCTCAGCAATACATGGAAACCTATTTCATGTATGAATACCCCAATGAAGAGGACATCACTCCGGCACAAAAAGCATTTATTTCAGAGTACGTCACCAAGTTTGAGCAGGCACTCTTGACCGATGATTTTGGATCTGCAACACGCACCTACACCCAATACATGGACGTGGCCTCTTTTGTGGACTATTTCCTGATCAATGAACTCTGCCGAAACGTCGACGCTTACCGACTGAGCACCTACCTGCAAAAAGACCGGGATGGGAAACTGGCCATGGGTCCGGTTTGGGATTTCAACATCGGATTTGATGAAGGAACCCGAATTCCTGCCACGGATTGGGTGGTGAATTACAATGACTACGTGTCCAATGATCCATGGATGATTCCCTTTTGGTGGGATCGATTATTGGCAGATCCCCAGTTCAAAAAGGCAGTCAAGGAACGATGGACAGCCTTAAGGCAAAACGAACTCAGCCCGTCTCAGCTTGCTGGATTGGTGGATAATCTGGTCAGTCCTCTGCAGAAAAACGGTTCTGTCAAGCGGAATTTCGCCAAATGGGATCAGGGAATTGGAGTTAACCACGACCAGGCAATTCAGGATTTAAAGCGCTTTTTATCCGAAAGATCCAGCTGGATGGATAGTCAGATCGGATCTTGGTAACCGGGGTAAATGATCAAACTCAATATACAATGATCAAACTCAAGGATCAATTTTCAAGGATATCACCCATTGAACATTGGCAATTGTCTATTGATAATTGATCATTGGAAATTGACTAGCATCGGAAACAGCCGTTTGATTTCTCCTTTGCCTGGCTGAGTACCATATTCGCAGATTTCAAAGGCCTCTGCAAACTTCACCTGAGCGGCTTTTTCGGCACCATACCATTCTTCCAAGGCCTTAGCGCAATGAGAACTTATTTCAACATCGGGAAAAGTCGCTTTAGGTCCTCTTTACTTGGCTGAGTACCATATTCGCAGATTTCAAAGGCCTCTGCATACTTCACCTGAGCGGCTTTTTCGGCACCATACCATTCTTCCAAGGCTTTCCGGACTGTAAGATTCGGAGCCAAAGCCCGCTTGGATTTCAACCAAACGATCCTCTCCTCTTTTCCTTCCGGAATGACATCAGGGTCATTGGAGATCCAGGGGAGCCACTCGTAAAACTGGGAAACGTGAGCATCCAGGGCATAAATTTTTTGATCAATCACCGAGGTGATGTCAATCGCGATATCCGGTTCGAAAGGATTGGGTTTTTGGAAATGGTCCTGATAGTATAGGAAAACGGGGTTTTTCCGCAAAGGAGGCGTATCTGCCGCAATGTTGGGTACGCCAACCATGAAGGCGGCGTCTTGCACCAGAATCCCGGTATAGCGGTGATCGGGGTGGTAATCATTGGATCGGTGAGAAATCACCACATCGGCATCCCATTCCCTGATTTTTCGGATCACGTCAAGTCGGATTTCTAAAGTTGGAAGCAATTCTCCGTCGTGATTGTCCAAGACATCGTAGGTGATTCCCAGCCTTTTTGCTACCTCCTGAGTCTCGGCATAGCGTCGCTTGGCGAGCATGCCTCCGCCCATTTCCATGTGACCGGCGTCCCCGTTGGTCAGCGACAAGAATTTGACCTGATGGCCCATGGAAGCGAAGAGGGCAGCCGTTCCTCCTCCTCTGATGTCGCAATCATCCGGGTGAGCTCCTATAAAGATGATTTTTAGGGGTTTTTCCTGGGAAAAGGAAAAAGAAAAACTGAGAAAGAAAAGGGCAACAAGCAGGGAGAACTTTTTCATATCGGAGAAATTGAGTTCCAGAAATTATCAAGATCAGATGGGAAAATCACCAGATTTCCCAAGAATGCCGGGATAATTCATGTTCTGGACGGCTTTTATTCCGTGAGAGGTCAGGATAGTTTTATTGTCTCATTATGTTACATTAGAAAAAAATGCCCAAAACGGGTTTAAGCCCTTTCAAACCTTACTTAACCTTTGCGAAGCATGAAGAAATTTCTGCTCATTCTCCTACTGATGGGGAATTTAATCCCTGCCTATTCTCAAGAAGTCATTAAACTCTACCCAGGCAAGGCGCCTGGCTCAGAATCCTGGAACTGGACCGAAAAGGCAGTGACTCCGTTTCCCAATAACCGAATGCTCTACAATGTCTCCGAACCGGTGTTGCTGCATTTTCCCGCCCCAAAAGAAAAAGCCAACGGTACTTCCATCATCGTGGCGCCTGGCGGAGCTTTTCATATCCTGTCCATAGACAATGAAGGAATCCGGGTGGCTGAGTGGCTCAATTCCCTGGGAATCGAAGCTTTTGTGCTGAAATATCGCTTGGTGAAAAGCGAAACCGACAATCCATTTGCTGAGCTCATGCCGCTCATGAGCAATAAGGATAAACTCGATTCCATCAACGCTCCGGTAGTTGAGATGGCCAAAAATGACGGGATCGAGGCCATGAAATATGTTCGGACAAATGCCGAAAAACTCGGTCTCGACCCCGGGAAAATCGGATTTATGGGTTTTTCAGCCGGAGGAACCGTGACGATGTCGGTGATCCTGAGTGCGGAGGAAAAATGGAAGCCGGACTTTATCGCTCCGATTTACCTGTATAAAAAAGCTGTGGTCGGAAAAGATATGCCTGATAAGGAAACCCCGATTTTTATCGCGGTGGCCACGGATGATAACCTTGGGCTTTTGCCGCACAGCATCGAACTCTATCAGGAATGGGTCGCGGCCGGGCAACCTTCCGAATTGCATGCCTATGAAAAAGGAGATCACGGCTTTGGTTTTTCACCCAAAGGCACCACCTCAGACATGTGGACTCAAAACTTCGAAAACTGGCTCCGAAAGCGGAAACTGATTCCCTGAATTTCAGAATAGGACAGGACAGCTTTTCACTCTCAAACCCCTAACTCTCAATGACAAACCTCAGCCCCATGAAGAAAATTCTCGCTTTCGGCCTCTTTCTATTTGGTAGTTCTTTGGCGTTTTCCCAGCAAGATCCGCTTTTATCCAAATTTCAAAATCCAGGCAACGAAGCCAAGCCCCGGGTGTGGTGGCACTGGATGAATGGCAACATCACCAAAGAAGGCATCCAAAAGGACCTGGAATGGATGGAGAAAACAGGAATCGGTGGCTTCCAAAATTTTGACGCCAATCTCTTCACTCCCGTGGTCGTCCCCCAAAAGCTGGTCTTTATGACCCCGGAGTGGAAAGAAGCCTTCAAATTTGCCACTGACTTGGCTGGGCAAAAGGGCTTGGAAATGGCGATCGCAGGTTCGCCAGGCTGGAGTGTCACCGGAGGTCCTTGGGTGAAGCCCGAAGACGCGATGAAAAAATATGTTTGGTCTGAATTGGAAGTGGAAGGAGGGAAGACCTATACCGGAAAACTTCCCCAGCCATCTGATGTCACGGGAAAATTCCAAGATGCCCATTTGGAGGGCGGCGGGCTTACCGGAAGTTTTATCGGCGAGGTTCCCAGTTTTTATCGGGATGCCTTAGTGGTGGCTTTCCCTTTGGATGAGCAAACCTTAGTGGAGCTTTCACCACAGGTTTCTACCAGTGGCGGGGAATTTTCATTGGATTTGTTGACCGACGGCAGCATCGCTAAATCTGCTTTTCTGCCTCCTATGGAAATCGGAGAGGACATGTGGATCCAATATGCCTTTGAGCAGCCCCAGACTTTTCGGGCTTTCAGCATCGCAGGAGCGATGAACGGCCCCTTGGCAGAATTCAACGGCGGACCGGAAAATCGTCGTCTCAAAGTTTCCGATGACGGAATCAATTTCAAAACCATCGCCACGGTCTCGGGAAGTACTGTCCCATTCAATACCGTGGCCATTCCTGCCACCACCGCGAAATACTGGAGAATCACCTACGAAACCTTGCCTCCGCAACCCAATGTCTTTGCTGCCATGGCTGGATTGCCACCACAGGAAAAGCCGGACGGAGTGCAGGTGGCGGAGTTTCAGCTTTACACCTCTTCCCGCATCGATCAAGTGGAAGATAAAGCCGGATTTTCCCCTTGGTCAGAAGACTATCTTTTGGCAAATGCCAAGTTTTTGGAAGGATCGGAGGATCTGATCGAACCCTCTCAAGTGATCGACCTGACCGGTAAAATGAAGGCTGACGGGAGCATTTCCTGGGATGTGCCTTCCGGAAAATGGAAAATTGTCCGCTTGGGCTATTCCCTAACCGGTCGCCAAAATCACCCGGCTTCACCGGAGGCTACCGGTCTCGAAGTGGATAAATTGGACGCCGAAGCCGTCCGTCGCTACATCAACCACTACTTGGATTTGTACCAAAGTGCAACCGGAGGCAAGTTGGGATCCGGAGGTTTGGAATACATGATCCTGGACAGTTACGAAGCTGGTCACATGAACTGGTCGGCAGATTTTCCGGAGGAATTTCAGAAAAGAAGAGGTTATAGCCTGGTCAACTACCTGCCTGTTTTGACCGGCAGGTTGGTGACTTCCCGAGAGGAAAGCGAGAAGTTTCTCTGGGATTTCAGAAAGACCATCGGGGAAATGATTGCTGAAAACCATTACGATGTGATCGGTGAGGAATTGAAAAAACGGGGCTTGAAGCGCTATACCGAATCACACGAAAACAAGCGGATTTACCTCGCGGACGGTATGGATGTGAAGCGACACGCGGATATTCCCATGTCAGCGATGTGGACACCGGGTAGTTTGGCGGGCGGTGCGGATGAGGAAGTCCGAAGCGAAGCCGATATCCGGGAGTCTGCTTCCGTTGCCAATATTTATGGAAAGCCCTTTGTGGCTGCCGAATCCATGACATCGGTCGGTCGGCCTTTTCAGGAATATCCTGAGCGACTCAAGCGCACGGCGGATTTGGAATTGGCTTCCGGACTCAACCGCTTTGTGATCCACACTTCCGTGCACCAGCCTTTGGATGATAAAAAACCCGGGTTTTCGCTTGGGCCTTTCGGACAGTATTTCTCCAGACAGGAATCCTGGGCTGGAATGGCGAAACCCTGGATGGATTACCTGGGAAGGAGTTCGGCAATGCTGCAGCAAGGGAAAAACGTCGCTGATATTCTCTATTTCTATGGAGAAAACACCAACATCACTTGGGTCGCCCGCGAGAAACTACCCAAAATCCCCAAAGGCTATGAGTTTGATTTTGTGAATTCGTCCGCATTAATCCATGCGATCCAAGCCGAAAACGGGAAACTGAAAGCCCAAAGCGGAAATACTTACGAAGTGCTGATGCTGGACGAAAGTGCGGTTTTGATGACTTATCCTGTTTTGCAAAAACTCAAAGTACTTGCCGATGCCGGAGTGAAAATCATTGGCCGAATGCCTCAGAAGTCACCGAGTGTTTCGGACAATCAGGCTGATTTCGAGTCCCTGGCCAACCAAATCTGGTCTCTCCCAACTGTCGGTCCGGAGGTGAAAATTCCCGTGGTGGCGGATGTCCAAATCTCCGGCACGGACCATAAAATCCTCTTCCGTCACCGGGCAACCGATTCGGAAGAAATTTATTGGCTCAACAATCGAAGCGCGGATCCGACCACTGCATCTGTAAGTTTCCGAACTGCCGGCAAAAAGCCCATGCGCTGGAATCCAATTGACAGAAGTGTGCAGGAAGTCTCTTATGAAATCAAAGATGGAAGAACCCAAGTCCCTCTAAAATTCGAATCTTGGGATGCTTTTTTCATTGTGTTCCGGGAAGCAACCAATCAGACTTCTTTGACTTTGCCTGAGAAAAAAGAAAGTGTAGCGGCCGAACTGTCGGGAAATTGGGAAGTTGATTTCAACTCTAAAAAGGTGCATAAAAGTACCCTGACTTCCTGTTCAGAGCATCCACAGGCCGATATCAAGAAGTTCACCGGC
>CAYONF010000064.1:0-23943 GCA_964405255.1 uncultured Limnohabitans sp.
AATCAGTTTGATGAAATCCTCCTCCTTGCAACACTTGATGGTAAGCCTCAATTTATCGACCTGAGTGATCCTCTAGCGCCTTTTGGCTACGTGGACGTGGACAAGCAAGTCAAAGGGGGGCTTCTCCTCCAAAAAGGGAAAAGTGCCCTCATCCCGATTGACATCCGGCACACCTCCAATAACATGGTGTTTGCCAACATTGAACTTAGCCCCGAGACTGGAGATCTGATCATCCACAATAGCTTGCGAAGCTATTTCTACTCTGGACTCAAAATTGCCCACGTTGTGGAGTCTTTGGAGAAGTCCCAAAAGCCCCTAGAGGAAATGTTTTCCTATCCCAACGAAACCATGACCATCAAAAACGCTGCGGTAGAGGATCTCCTGGAGGAAAAAAACTTCATTACTTCCACTTTTGACATGGTAATGCCCGGTGCGAAGGACATGGATGTGATCGCATTCAATCCCTTGAAGGTCTCATCATTTTCTACCAATCCATTTACGCAAGAGTACCGGGTGTTCCCGGTAGATTTTGACTTTCCCTTCAATGAAATCTACACCGCCAACATCAAAATTCCAGAGGGCTACGAAGTGGATGATTTCCCAACCAACGAAAGCATAACCATACCAGGCGCACCCGTAAGTTTTAATTATGCGGTAGAAAGGATGGATGGAATGCTCAAAGTGACCGCCAAGCTGGATATCCGGGCAAGTCTGATCCCTGTCCAGACTTATGGGGATCTGAAGTTTTTTATGGAGTCGGTGTCTTCCAAGCTCAGTGCTCCTGTGATTTTGAAAAAAATCTCCAAACCATAGTCAGAAAGGGCCTTAGCCCTTTCTGATTTTATGGAAAGCCATGGGAAAGTGTTCTTTTTCCAAAGAGTTAAGATTGCCTTCCTAATTTAGATTCCCCGCCACCAAGCCTATAGGTTCTGATGAAATGATCAGCGCTATGATTTTGGGGCAAATTTGTATAGGTGTAAATTTTTATCACCGCTTCCCACGCAGGAAGGCCATAAAAATCCAATTTTTTTATGCCATTTTGTGAAAGCAAAAGCAACGGTAAATTCACCCATGAAGATCATTCGCTGGATTTGGAGGCTGATATGGAAGACAGCTCTTTGGTTTTTCGGACTTTCCATAGGTCTGGTTATTATCTATAGATTCGTACCGGTTCCGATTACCCCTTTGATGGTCATCCGGCTTTTTGAACAAGCCTTTGATCCGGAAAAAGACTTGCGCCTGTACAAGGACTGGGAATCCATGGATCATATCTCCAAAAACGCCCCCCAGGCAGTGGTGGCGGCAGAGGATCAGAAGTTTTTGGAGCATAATGGATTTGACTTTGAGGCCATGGAAAAGGCCTGGGAAAACAATAAGAAAGGAAAGCGGATCAAGGGGGCAAGCACCATTACCCAGCAAACGGTCAAGAACGTTTTTCTTTGGCCTAGCCGGAGTTATGTGAGAAAAGGCCTGGAAGCGTATTTCACCGTATTGGTTGAGTTTCTCTGGTCCAAAGAGCGCATCATGGAGGTTTACCTGAACGTCATCGAGATGGGTGATGGGATCTATGGAATAGAGGCAGCGGCCCAGACTTACTATAAAAAGCCAGCAGCCAAACTCAACCGAAGCCAAGCTGCAATGATTGCCGCGGTACTACCCAATCCCAGAAGATGGAGTCCTGCCCGGCCAACAGGCTACATCCGCGGAAGGCAAAGCTGGATCATGCGCCAGATGAATAACCTGGCGCCCGTTGGCTTTGGAATCTGAACTTGGATTGACAAGGTTAAAATGGTACAATTCCTCGAATTTTTGAAAAATGAAAGAATGGGAAAACGGGGAGACTGCCTAAAACGGTACTCGAAACATCCAAACCAAATTTTGTTTCAAATAAGCTGACTCAGGCTAAGGATCGAAACCGCAGCCAGCGGAGCAGATGAAAGGTTTAAAAATGGCCTTAATTCGCTTTAATCCAACATTAAAAAACGCAAGAAAAATTTATCCACATTTTCATTTATTTATCCACATTCGATTTGTTTTATCTTGTAAATATCTGAAAATCAATAGTTTAAAACCATTCTATTGACTTTGATTTTGTGGATAATTCCAGCTAACTGCAAGAAAATCAAGCGCAAAAATTTTAGAAATCGTGGATAATTTAGAATTCCAAATTTTATTCTAAAACCCGCTTAATCATGCTTTTGCCGGATCAGTCTTTTTCGGTAAGCATTGAATATTCTGGATTTTGAAACGAATCCCAAGTACTTCCCATTTTCCACTACAGGCAGATTCCATGCGCCGGACTGCTCGAACTTTTCCATGGCCGATTGCATATTTTCGGTAACGGATAGGATTTCTGGAGGACTGTGCATGAGTTGCCTGACCAATACGGTCTCCTGTTTTTCGGAGTCAAACATGATGTTTCTGAAATCATCCAAAGTAATAATGCCCCTAAGGGACTGGTTTTCATCGACTACCGGAAAAATGTTCCGTTTGGAGATTTTTACCAGATCAATCAGGTTTTTCAACTTCGCATCCGGATGAATAGGCAGTAAATCCCGCTCGATTACCTGGGCAATTTCGATCGTGTCCAATAGCTCCTGATCTTTGGTTTCCGGAAGAAATTTTCCCTGGTCCTTCAATTGGAGTTTGTACAAACTGTCTTTTTGAAAATAGGTAGTAGTGACGTAAGAAATTGCCGAAACGAACATCAAGGGTACAAATAGCTCATAACCTCCGGTGATTTCGGCAATCAAAAATATCGCAGAAAGCGGTGCATGCTGGACTCCTGCCATCAAGCCACACATAGCGACCAGAGTGAAATGAGCAATTGGGAGCGGAATATGAAAGTCAATCAAGTTTTTGGAGTAGGCAAAAAGAAAACCCACGATCCCTCCTACATAAAGTGACGGTGCAAAAATGCCTCCGCTTCCCCCTGCACCGATCGTCACAGCTGAAGCGATAGGCTTGATCAGGACAATCAGGGTCAAGAAAACGAGGATCATCACCGGATTTTCGATTACTGAGAAAAAGGGGCTTTTATCCAGAATTTGAGAGGAATTCCCTTCTATTAGGGTATTTAAAGTTTCATAGCCTTCCCCATAAATAGGAGGAAAGAAGAAAACCATAAATCCCAAAAAAGCCCCGCCGTATAAAATCCGCATGTACTGATCGCCGAGTTCATCCATAATTTTTTCTGTCCGCCTGACCATCCGGCTGAAGTAGAGGGATACTACTCCACAAACCATTCCCATAAGCAGGTAATAGGGCATATGTGCTGCAAGGAATTTCTCTTGAAGGTCAAAGTTGAACAAAGATTCTTTGCCGATCAGAATCATGGAGGTGATCGAACCGGTCACTGAAGCGATCAATAAAGGGATGAAGCTCGCCGAACTGATTTCCAGCAGGATCACTTCGATAGCAAAAATTACCGCCCCGATAGGAGCACCGAAAATGGCTGAAATCGCACCAGCAGCACCGCAACCGATCAGAAGCGTTCGTTTTTTGGCATTCAGATGGGAGAGCAACCCGACATTGGATCCGATGGCGGAGCCTGTCACGACCATAGGTGCTTCCAATCCAACCGAACCGCCAAAGCCGACAGTTAAGGCCGAGGTGATGACCCGGCTGTAAATCTTTACCCGGGGGATCAGGCTGGATTTTTTGGAGATTGTAAACAGGACATCGGGAATCCCATGCCCTCCGATGTCTTTGAGCAAATATCGCCCTACCAGATAAGCCGCCGAAATGCCGACCAAGGGATACAGGATATACATGAAGTTGGCATACTCCGTATAAAAATCTTCGGTGAGAAATTCCTGAATGTAATGGACCAATTGCTTGAGAATGACAGCTGCCAAGCCTGAAAAGATCCCAATAATCCCGCTAAGCAGGAGAATAAAGGACTGGTTGCTCAGGTGACGAAGCCTCCATACCAAAAACCGGGTGATCAAGTCATTTTTTGCCAAAACAGATCAGGGTTAGACTCTTGCCAAAGTAATTTATCTAGCGTCCGTCGATTTCTCCAATTCTTTGTCCAAGCTTAGAATACATCTCAACACCAGATTGACTGCCTTGATGTAAAACTCAGGTTGGATGTTTTTAAACTCATCGGAGGGTTTATGATAATCCACATGGTCTTCTACGCCAAAGTAAAGATGAGGAACCTTTTTTTCGAAAAATGCCCCGTGGTCAGAGGACTGGGTCCAGTCCTCTCTTCCTGTCCCGGGGACATCGTGCCCCAAAAGCAATTTCGGATCGGATCCTTTAGAGGCATTTTCCAGAATGGGCTTAAATTGGGGATAATGATAGGTCCCCGAAACATACAGCTCATTTTTATCACTCCTCGAAAGCATATCCATATTCACATTGAGTAAAATTTGATCCAGTGGGTAGGGAAAATCATTCACCAAAGCCTTTGCACCTTGAAGACCCATTTCCTCTGCATCCAGTGCCACAAACATCATGCAGTGTTTAGGTCGGTTTTTTGAAAAATAGTCCGCCAAGACCAACAAAGCCGCTGTGCCCGAAGCGTTGTCATCTGCTCCGTTGAAAATTGAATCACCGGCTGCATTGGGTTTGCCTATCCCCACATGGTCATAGTGTGCAGTCACTACAATCACTTTTCTCGAACTGCTTCCGGGAATAAAGGCCACCAAGTTGGCGGCATCTTCATACGTTTTTTGTTCCCGCCTGCTTTCGAAGGAAAATCGCTGGATAAAATCCGGGTAAAGCGCCTGTACTGTTTCATTAGAGGTCATTTCCTCCAGGATATACCTGCGGGCTTTGAGGTTTCCTTCACTGAGTGGCTTTCTTCCGGCAAGTTCATCGGAGGAAAGGAATTGGATATGTTTTAACAGTTTGTCGGAATCAATACTTTGGGCGAAAGAAAGATTGAACAGAAAGGTGCAAAAGAGAATTGAGAGGATTTTTTTGTGGAGGAACTTCATCTGGTGATCCATTAATCGTTGTGTATATTCGTAAAATTACTTGGCTTGACGTCACTACATTTGAATTTGATGAAATATATCGGCAGCATACTGCTTTTTTTAGTTTCCTTGGGGGGAGTTTTTGCACAGGGTGGCCTTCCGCAGGGTTTTTTTGAGGGAAAATCGGTAGTGATGGTTTCATCTGATCCAGGGGCAAGACCTGTTTTAAGCTGGGAGCAACTTGCAGACAGCGTTCATGTTCATTTGGTGGAGGCAGGGGCTGATCCGGTGGCATACTTTGAATTGGAGCAAGTGGCCTTGTCTGAGGCCAGGCAGGCTGATTACGCCAAAGCTTTTGCCCAGAGGCAAATTAAAAACATCATTCTGGTTACCCGAAAAAAAGAGAGCCTGAGTATTCATGTGGCACCATTCAGCGGAGATGGAAAAATCATCGCATCCACGAATCTCTTTGGAGTCACCGGAAAAGATTGGGATGAATCTGGTGTACTTTTGGCTGAAGCCGGTAAGTCAACCCGATCCAAAAATCTTCTGGTAATTGATGTGGCCGAATTTCCTAAGATCAGCACCCAGGAAACTGCCCAATCCGAACAAAAATTCCTGCCGAGGAATCCCCTCAATCTGGAGGTATTTAAGCTTGGTATCCCCTTGGAAGGTTCTTCGGCCGAAACGGGATACCTGACCTATTTCAGGTATGATTTGCTTGGTAAATCCCAAGAAGCAATTTTGGCTGAGCAAAGTGCGCAAAAGACCCAAATTCAGGGAATTTTCGAAAGCCTATATCCCCATCAGATCGAATGGCTCACTGAGGCAAAAACCAATGAGCAATTGGTCCGGGACAGGGTTCAGTTTCTTTTAGTCAAAGTCGAGGGAAGACAGGCGGATTTGATGGCTAGCATGGGACTTGAGCCTCTGGGAGGAGAGGAGGGATCAAAAACAGTGGTCAAGTACTACATCAAACTCATCGTACGGGATGAACTGTACATCGGGCCAGAGTGGGATGCAGATCCTGATTGGAGACGAGCTTTGACCAATTTTTTGGAGAACCTAAAAAAATAAACCTCCCGGAGGAGGCTTTTACTTGATTTAGGGTTGGGGTGATCTAAGCAACTTTTTACTATAAGAGGGATTAAGCGGTATTTTTTGTTAGTGAAACGCCTATTTTTATAAAAGAAGAAATAATATCCGGTAAATCCAATTTCTGATAATTTTTTTTAATTGAAAAATGTTCTTTGAATTTTTCTAGGAATCCGTGTAGCCTAATAGAGATTTTCATTTAAAAATGGAATCAGGGCCAGGATGATCGCTTGCCTGTAATATTCCGCCCGATCTACTACCCCTTTGGTCAAAATCCCTACTGACCCCCCTTGCTGCTTCGAATTGTCTTGGCTGAAAATCAGGTCATCAGCTTTGCCCAATTCCATTCCTTCTGCTACCAAAGAGGCCACCCCGGAAGGCAGGTAAAAGGTTCCTGTTTTGGACTGGCTGGTTTTCCCTTTTTTATCAATGACAAAAACCCAGGCGAAAGCAAACATTCCCTTTTCATCCTCATCAACACCCCCTTCTATGCCGACCCAAAAGTGGGCTTCGGGAAAAATTTGCTTTGAATTGATCGCCCGGTTTTTTGCTCCAAGTAAGGTCTCGCGATCTCCCATTGGTTGTTCTGGGACTCCTGAGGATGCATTAATTCCCTCTACCAAAAAGCTCTTGTTGAATGCCCGGGTGAAGGCATCTTCCGTACAGGATATTTTGACTGGATTTTTACTTCCGACCAATACCAATAGCTTGTCAGAAGGCTGGAAATTCTCTCGTCTTTTGAAATTCATAAAAAAGGCCTGGCGATCGCCTAGGCCATATTGGTAAATACTTGGTTTACGTCATCGTCCTCCTCCAGGCGGTCAATGAGCTTATTGATGATTTCCTCCTGTTCTTCGGTAAGTTCGGTGAGTGTAGTTGGAAATCGTTGAAAATCAGCAGATATGACTTCGATTCCACGGTCTTCCAAAGCTTTCTGCATGGTTCCAAAATCCTCAAATTCGGTGTAGGCAAAGATTTCGCCCTCATTTTCTGCGATTTCAGTCAGCCCGAAGTCGATCAGTTCCAATTCAAGTTCCTCCAGATCATAGTTTGCTTTGGCAAAGCGGAACACAGCCTTCCGATCAAACATAAAGCTAACTGATCCTGAAGTCCCCAGAGCACCACCTGCTTTGGTAAAATACGATCGTACGTTTGCCACAGTCCGGTTGGTGTTATCGGTGGAGGTTTCTACGATGATGGCAATTCCAAATGGGCCGTATCCCTCGTATACAATCTCTTCATAATCTTTTTCATCCTTGTTGGAGGCACGCTTGATGGCTGCTTCAATCCGGTCCTTGGGCATCTGAGCACCTTTGGCGTTTTGAATGACAGTCCGAAGTTTGGCATTGGTAGTTGGATCAGGGCCGCCGGATTTGACTGCCATGACGATTTCCTTTCCCAAACGGGTAAACACCTTGGACATCTTGTCCCAGCGCTTAAATTTTCTTTCTTTTCTGAATTCAAATGCTCTTCCCATGGATTTGCTTGATTTGGTGGGCAAAAATAGCAAATCATTTTTACTTCGCGGAACCCGAGATTTATTTATCAAATTGACCGGATTTTCAACAAAACGACCCATTTGAGAGGAATTCCCGTAAGTATAAATTCAAGATCTCGACTATGAATCAATCAAATGTTCAACCTATTTCCAATCTTCCCAAGCTGGGCCTACCCAAAGTCGTAATTGTCGGAGGTGGGTTCGCAGGCCTTAAGCTTGCCTTGGGACTTCGGAACAGTCCATTTCAGGTGGTCCTTTTGGATAAAAACAATTACCATCAATTTCAGCCCTTATTTTATCAGGTAGCAACAGCTGGATTGGAACCCAGTGCCATTTCATTTCCCCTTCGCAAAATATTCCACAAAACACCCAATGTGAGTTTTAGGATGGCCGAGGCGCAGCGAGTGGAGCCTGATAAAAAGCGCCTGCACACGGACATTGGATTTATTGAGTATGATTTTTTGATTCTGGCAATGGGTGCTGACACAAATTATTTTGGAGCTAAGAATATCGAATACTTTTCTACTCCGATGAAGACCGTGTCGGAAGCACTCTATATTCGAAATAAACTGATTTCCAACTACGAGAGGGCGATTACCATTCCCAAAATGGAAGACAGGAAATCCCTGATGAATATGGTCATCGTCGGGGGCGGGCCCACGGGGGTGGAACTGGCAGGAGCAATGGCAGAACTTCGAAACAACGTTTTTCCGAAGGATTACCCTGAATTAAGTTTTAAGAATATGAAGGTGGTCTTGATCGAAGCAAGTCCAAAGCTCTTGGGAAACATGTCCGAGGAAGCACAAAGTCATGCCTTAAAATACCTGCAAAATCTCGGCGTGGAAGTCTATTTGAATACAAGAGTTAAGGATTACGATGGAAGGGTTGTGTCACTTGATGAAAAGGAACCGATTGAGACCCAAACCTTACTATGGGCTGCGGGAATCAAGCCTAATCGCATTGATGGATTTGAACCAAATCAATATGCTGGAAACGGCCGGATGCTGGTCAATGAGTTTAATCAACTGATCGGGTCGGATGGAGTTTATGTCTTAGGAGACCAATGCCTGCTTCCTCAGGGTGATTTTCCAAAAGGTCATCCACAAGTAGCACAGGTGGCTATTCAACAGGCTAAAAACCTGACAAAAAACCTTTTTCGAATAGCTAAAGGGCAACAATTACACCCTTTTCAATATCGGGATCTTGGTTCAATGGCCACTGTAGGCCGAAAGCTGGCAGTGGTCGACTTGCCTTTTTTCAAGTTCCAAGGTGTATTGGCTTGGTTGACCTGGCTTTTTGTCCACCTGATGGCCATTCTTGGTGTCAAAAACAAGCTGTTCATTTTTCTGGATTGGTCTTGGAATTACCTGAGCTTTGATCCCAGCCTTAGGCTTTTGATCAAGCCAAAATATGTGAGGGCTTCCGAACGCAAAGAGCTGATTGAAGATAAAAGTACCTAATTGAGATTCATTAACATACCCTGATTTCACTAGATTAAACCCGGATGGTTTCGTTAAGTCTAATCTCCGAAACAAACCAAAACAACTATGAAAAAGTGGATGATCGGAGCGGCATTTCTGTTTTTTACTAGTCTGAATGTGGCTGCTCAGCAAGAAAGAAAAGAAATGCCAAATCCTGAGGAACGAGCAAAAAGGATGACTGACCGGATGGCAACTGAGCTTCAGCTGACTGATGAGCAAAAGGAAAAAGTAATGGAGATCAATTTGGAGAATGCCAAAAAGCGACAAGCTGAGATAGAAAAGGAAATGGCAGAGCGGAAAGCGAGAATGGAGGAAATGAAAGCTCAAAATGAAAAAATCATGTCGGTTTTGACTGAAGAGCAGCGGCAAAAGTGGGAGCAAATCAAACTTGAACGGAGAGATCAACGAAGACCGGGTGGAGAAATTCACGACAGGAGATCACTTCATCATCAAGGAAGAAAAGGCAATTGATCAAAATGAAGAAAGCCACCCAAAAGGTGGCTTTCTATATCGCGAGTGGGTCAACTAAACAGGGTACTATTGATTTGTCAGGGCATTCCTATTGGGGAAGGCCTTGACATTATCCCGCGATTTGCTCTTCTACCTGGAAGAAAGATTCGTCTTTCTGAGGTAGTGACGATGTACCCATAAGGAATTCATCCACTTTTACCGCTGCCTCTCGCCCTTCAGAGATGGCCCATACCACCAGGGATTGGCCGCGTCTCATGTCTCCTGCGAGGAAAACCTTGGGATTTGTACTTTGGTAGTTCTTGGATTTTGGAAGACTATTTTCCAAGGTTTCAGCACCGAAAGCCTGAAGAAGGCCATTCTGCGCCGGCCCCATGTATCCGATAGCAATAAATGCCAGATCGCATGGAATCGTACGTTCAGTTCCCGGGATTTCCTCAAATGTCATCCGGCCGCCTTTTTCTTTCCATTCGATATCCACCAGGGTGAGTCCGGTGACTTCTCCGGCTTCGTTACCTGTAAATTCTTTGGTAAGAATAGAAAACATCCGCTCTGCACCTTCTTCATGTGAACTGGAAGTCCTCAAAGTCATCGGCCATTCCGGCCAGGGATTCAGTACTGTCCGCTGTTTGGGAGGTTTGGGTAAAAGCTCCAGCTGTGTGATGGAAGCCGCACCGTGCCGATTGGATGTCCCGATGCAGTCACTTCCGGTATCTCCACCACCGATGACCAATACATGCTTTCCTTTTGCAGAAATCGGATTGGCATCGATTTCTCCACCGATCACCTGGTTTTGTTTGCCGAGGAATTCCATAGCGAAATGGACTCCTTTCAGTTTGTCTCCTTTAATATTCAGCGCTCTGGGTTGAGCCGCGCCGGTGGCAAGTACCACTGCGTCAAAGTTTTTCAGAATTTCTTCCGCCTGGATGTTTTTGCCGATTTCCGTTTGGGTAGAAAAAGTGACCCCTTCCTGAAGCATGAGTTCTACCCTACGGTCGATCACCCATTTTTCAAGTTTGAAATCAGGAATACCATATCTCAGCAATCCGCCGACTTTTGCGTCTTTCTCGAATAGCGTCACCTCATGCCCGGCCTGATTCAACTGATCTGCAGCGGCAAGGCCCGAAGGGCCCGAACCGATAACTGCCACTTTTTTGCCCGTCCGATTAGCTGGGGGATTGGCTTTGATGAGCCCAAGTTCGTAGGCTTTTTCCGCAATGCTTTTCTCGATTAATTCAATTGCCACGGGGTCTTTGTTGATCCCCAACACGCAACTGGCCTCGCAAGGCGCCGGACAAATTCTCCCCGTAAATTCCGGGAAGTTGTTGGTGCTTCTCAGAATATTGATGGCCTGTGCCCATTCTTGGTTATAAACCGCATCATTGAATTCCGGAATGACATTGCCAAGTGGACAGCCGTTATGGCAAAACGGTACGCCACAGTCCATGCATCGTGCTGCCTGATGATTCAGTTTTTCTCCTGAAAATGGCTCATATATTTCTCTGTAATCGCCGATTCGTTCTTTAGGGTCCCGGCTTACAGGGGTTTCTCTTTTGAATTGGATAAATCCGTCTTTCGCTCCCATCTTACACCAATGATTTAGCTTGTTCTTGTGCTCTTTTTTGCAAAACGGCCTTGTAATCTCTTGGAATTACCTTGATAAACTGTTCTTTGGCCTTTTCCCAGTCCTCCAAAAACCGTTGTCCCAGTCCGCTGTTGGTCAGTTTGACATGGCGCTTGAGGTAGGCTTTGATCGTGGCAAAATCCTCTTCCTCCAAGATGTCAATGTCCACCATCTCGGTGTTGATTTCAGTGATGTAATCTTTGAGGACATAGGCAATACCTCCGCTCATCCCTGCTGCGAAGTTTCTGCCGATCTCGCCGAGATTCACGACCAAACCTCCTGTCATGTATTCACAGCCGTGATCCCCTATTCCTTCGATGACGGCCTTTACCCCGGAGTTTCTCACACAGAATCGCTCTCCGCCTTTGCCATTGATGTAGGCTTCTCCGGAGGTGGCGCCATAGAAGGCTACGTTGCCGATGATGATGTTTTGCTCAGGTGCAAAGCGTGCATTTCTACTCGGATAGACGATCAATCGCCCTCCCGATAGGCCCTTTCCAAAGTAATCATTGGCTTCACCCTCCAGCTCAAAGTTCACGCCTTTGGCAAGAAATCCCCCGAATGTCTGACCGGCAGATCCCATAAACTTGAAATGGATCGTGTCCTCAGGCAGGCCTTGACCTCCGTAGATTTTCGAAATCTCGTTGGAAAGCATAGCGCCGACGGATCTGTCGGTGTTTTTGATCTGGAAATTTCCAGTGACGGGTATAGCTTGCTCCAATGCTGGCGTAGCCACTTTGATCAACTGACGATCCAGAACTTTTTTCAGTTCAAACTCCTGGTCAATTTGCTTGTGAATGCCGACATGATCCGGCACTTCCACTTTGTGGAAAATAGGAGAAAGGTCGATTTTATCCCATTTCCAGTGATTCAAGTGGCCCGTGGATTGAAGGACCTGGCTTTGGCCGACCATTTCATCCACTGTGCGGAAACCTAGGGAAGCCATGATTTCTCTCAAGTCCTGAACAAGGAAATTGAAGTAATTTACCACATGGTCAGGATCCCCGGTGAACAGCTTTCGCAGTTCCGGATCTTGAGTGGCAATCCCCACAGGGCAGGTGTTTAAGTGACACTTTCGCATCATAATGCAGCCTTCTACGACCAAGGCTCCGGTAGCGATTCCCCATTCTTCGGCACCCAGCAAGGTAGCGATGGCCAAGTCACGTCCGGTTCTCAATTGCCCATCCGTTTGAAGGACCACCCGGCTTCTGAGGTTATTTTTCACCAAAGTCTGGTGTGCTTCAGAAAGGCCAAGCTCCCAGGGAAGTCCTGCGTGGCGGATCGAACTCAAAGGAGATGCTCCCGTCCCTCCATCTGCACCGGAAATAAGAATTACATCTGCCATTGCTTTGGCAACACCTGCGGCTACAGTGCCCACTCCGGCCTGAGATACCAACTTCACATTGATTCTGGCTTTTCGGTTTGCATTTTTCAAATCGAAAATCAACTGTGCCAAATCCTCAATCGAATAAATGTCGTGGTGAGGAGGGGGAGAAATCAGGCCCACTCCCGGAGTGGAATGTCTCACCCGACCGATCCATTCGTCCACTTTGTGACCCGGTAGCTGACCACCTTCTCCGGGTTTTGCACCCTGGGCCATTTTGATCTGGAGTTCGGCAGCGTTGGTCAGGTAGTGGCTGGTCACACCAAATCGGCCCGAAGCTACTTGCTTGATGGCGGATCGTTCCCAATCTCCGTTTGGTTTTCGCTCATAGCGGATTTCATCTTCCCCACCTTCCCCGGAATTGCTTTTGGCCCCGATGCGGTTCATGGCAATGGCAAGGGTGGTATGCGCTTCGTGAGAGATTGACCCGAAGGACATAGCCCCTGTAGCAAACCGCTTCATGATGTTTTCTGCAGGCTCGACCTCTTCGATGGGAACACTGATTCTTTTCTTGAATTCAAATAGACCTCTGAGGGTCAAAGCGTCTTTGGTCTGCTCGTTGATTTTCGCGGCAAATTTCTTGTAAAGACTATAGTCTCCCAAGCGGGTGGATTTTTGAAGCAAGTGGATAGTCTCCGGGTTGAACATGTGTTTTTCCCCTCTTCTTTTCCACTGATACACTCCACCGGTTTCCAGGATGGGACTATGGGTTTCATAGGCCGCATGATGGCGGATCAGTACCTCTTCTGCCAATTCATCAAATGAAACTCCGCTGATCCGTGAGATGGTACCCTTGAAACAACGGTCAATGACCTCCGGTCCAAGACCCAAGGCTTCGAAAATCTGTGCACCTTGGTAGGACTGAAGTGTTGATATTCCCATTTTGGAAAGGACTTTCAGCAGTCCTTTTCCAATGGCATCCTGGTAGTTGGAAAAGAGCGTCTTTTTATCTTTTACCTTGTGCAATTGGCCTTTTTCGAATAGTTCGACCAAGGACTCCAGTGCCAGATAGGGGTTGATTGCCGAGACGCCATATCCGATAGCCGTTGCAAAATGGTGAACTTCCCGGATGTCAGCAGACTCTAAAACCAAGCCTGCACGGGTTCTGATTTTCTTTTTCACCAAATGTTGATGCACCGCACCGATAGCAAGAAGTGATGGAATTGGAGCCAGTTCTTCTGTGCTCTTTCGGTCTGAGATGATCAGGACATTTTTTCCCTCATGTATCGCATCTTCTGCTTCTTGGCAAATCTTGTCCAATGCTTCCAGAAGCCTTCCCGGCTTGTGATCGGCAACAAAATGCCCAAAGAGCTTCTTTGCGCGATAGCCCAAATGCTCCATTCTGGTGATTTTCTCCAGGTCTTCATTGAGCAAGACAGGTTGGGAAATGTGGATTTGTTTGGTATGCTGTGGACTTTCCTCCAAAATATTGTGCCCTTCACCAATTCGGGTGAAAAGAGACATCACCAATCGCTCACGGATGGGATCAATCGGAGGATTACTTACCTGAGCAAAAAGCTGCTTGAAATAGTTGGAGATATGCTGGCTCTGTCTGGAAAGCACTGCCAATGGTGTATCCGCTCCCATGGATCCTACCGCCTCATAGCCGGTATCGCCCATTGGCGCGAGAATTACTTTTAGCTCTTCCGAAGTATATCCAAAGACCGTTTGGCACTTTTTGATATTCTCGGTAGAGTAGGGGTGAGTCAATTCCTCGGGATCTGGTACGAATCTGAGTTTGGTCCGCTGCTCATTGACCCACTTTTCATAAGGCTGACGTCGGCAGATTTCTCCCTTTACCTCTTCATCGAATAGCACCCGTCCTTTTTCAAGATCCGCCCAAAGCATCCTTCCGGGGCTGATTCGACCTTTCTCAGTGATGGTCGCTTCCCGAATAGGCAATGCACCGGCCTCTGAGGAAAGAACCAGTCGGTTGTCCTTGGTGATAAAATAGCGAAGTGGCCGAAGTCCGTTTCGGTCAAGGGTTGCGCCCACTGATTTTCCGTCGGTAAATAGCAAAGCTGCCGGGCCATCCCAAGGCTCAACAAGTGAGGCATGGAATTTATAAAAGGCCTTTCTGTCCCGATCCATCACCTCGTTGTCCTGCCAGGCTTCCGGTACCAGCATCATCATGGCATGAGGAAGAGATCTTCCGCTCAGCGTCAGAAGCTCCACCATGGCATCCAGGTTGGCGGAGTCCGAATTCAGTTTGTTGGTAATAGGCATCAGGTTGGCCAGCTCCTCATCAGTGAAAAACTTGGACTTCATCAATGCCTCCTTGGACTTCATTTTATTCAAGTTGCCTCGGATGGTGTTGATTTCACCATTGTGTGATAAAAATCTAAAGGGCTGGGCAAGTCTCCAGTTGGGAAAAGTATTGGTGGAGAATCTCGAGTGGACAATTGCAAACGCAGAGGCAATTCTCGGGTTTTGGAGATCTTTGAAAAACGCCAAAACCTGATCCGTTCTCAGCTGTCCCTTATATATAAGTGTAAGGCTGCTTAAACTGGCAAAGTAAAAGGAGTGGTTGACTCCCGGGATCTTGGAATTGATTTCGGAAGAGGCGTAATTTCTCAATACATAAAGCTTTCGCTCCAGTTCGATTCCAGTCAATCCTTTTTTATGACTTACGAAAAGCTGTTCGATGTTTGGCATTACTTCCAAAGCCCCTGACCCAGGTATCGTCTCGTCCACAGGGACCTCGCGATAACCGATCAAGTGGAAGTCCATTTCCTCTATCAGCTTATTGAGCATCTCTTTGGATCGCTGGTAGAGTTGTTTGTTTTTTGGGAAAAAGGTCATGCCCACGCCATAATAGCCTGGCTCGGGAAGATTGATTTCCGTACGTGCGGTGACGTCTTTGAGGAATTGATGCGGGACTTGAATAGAAATACCGGCACCGTCTCCGGTTTTGGGGTCTGATCCCCTTCCTCCGCGGTGCTCCATATTGCTAAGCATGTATAAGGCATCGCTGATCGTCTCATGAGTGGGAAAATTACTCAGGTCGACTACCGCACCTATACCGCAGGAGTCATGCTCAAACTCCGATCGATACAAACCTTGTTGCATTCTAAATTGATTTAATAGGTTCAAAATTTCCAAAAATTACAGAAAAAAAATCCTTTGTTAAAATTTACGCAATAAACTAGCTGTAATTCTGTCGTATTTTTGATAATTAGATACTTTATTAGATTTTTTGCAATTCGATTTTTCACTTTGAAAAATCAAGTTTTCTAATGGTTTTTATTTAAAAAAATCAGAATATGGGTTAAAAAGAGTCTGGTTTTGGAAAAAATTACGTAAAAAAGACACAAATTGGATTTTTAAAAAAAATGTAAAAATTTTCTGATTTTTTTATTTCAAGAAATTTTTATCAATCGAGGACTTTGGATATAAAAATTAAAAAAACAAAATATTATTTTGATGACTAGTAAAAAATCAAAATAAGATATATTCTAGTTTTAGTCCGTAAATGGGGTAGAACTGTCCTTTTCGCCTTTATTTTGGTGGACTTTCACCTTTTTGATTTTGCGGGCATCCACGGCCAAAACCGTGAACTCAAAGTCTTCAAACTTGATTTTGGTCCCGTTCTTTGGAAGTTTTGAATTCAGCTCCAACAATAGACCTCCAAGCGATTCACTCTCCCCTTTGACCTCTTCAAAAATCTGTGGATCAAGTTCAAGCTTTTTACAAAAGTCGTTCAAGGATACTTTTCCTTCAAAAATGAAGGTGTCATGATCCAGTTCCTGGAAGAAGATGTCATCTGTATCATCAAATTCATCATTGATTTCTCCGATGATTTCTTCGATCAAATCTTCAAAAGTCACCAAGCCTGAAGTACCGCCATATTCATCTACCACAATTGCCATGTGTACCCTCATCCTTTGAAAATCTTTAAGAAGCGAATCTACCTTTTTGGTTTCCGGTACAAAAAAGCTTTTTCGGATCAGTTCCTTCCATGCAAAATCTTCGTCTTGCTCTATGTAAGGCAGGAGATCTTTGATGTAAAGTACACCCAGAATATTGTCGATGGTTTCCTCGTAAACTGGAATTCTGGAGTAGCCGCTTTTGTTGATTTTGTCCATCAGTTCATGGAAATCCATTTCCACATCTACTGCCGTGATCTCGAGTCTGCTTCGCATGACTTGTTTTACAGACAGGGTACCAAAATTTACGATTCCCTTTAGAATTTCTTTTTCCTCCTCCGGAGTGTCCTCAGTGGTCAATTCAAGTGCCTGGTGCAGCTCATCTACAGAAAGTGTATAGCCCCTCTGTTGAACTCTTCGTTCGATTAAGGTACTAAAGCCCATCAGGAACCAGGAAATTGGCTTAAGGATGGAAGAGAAAAAGCCAATGGTAGGGGCCATGGCCATGGCAAATGGGATTTTGGCCTGGTTGGAATAGACTTTTGGAACAATCTCTCCGAAGAAGACAATGGCAAAAGTAACTCCGACCGTTTGGACCAGGATGATCACAATTCCTGTCGCGTTCATTCCAAAAATTGACCAGGACACAAACGTGGTCAACATGACGATCCCGATGTTAATGAGATTATTCAGGATTAAAATGGTGCTAAGAAGCTGCTTGGGATTGGCCAGAAGCTTGGACACTATTCTGCCCTTTTCGGGATCTTCTTCTTGGATGGAAGCGATTTCTTCATTGTTGAGAGAAAAAAAGGCGACCTCCGAGCCGGAGGCGAGTGCGGATCCAATCAGTAGCAAGAGTAAGATCAGTCCATTGAAAAGGAAATAACTAAATGAGAGCTCTGTAATCTGAGCGATCAGGTAGTAACTCGGGTAAGGGTCGTCCATGTAAGGATGAAAATGGTTGTTGCAAAACTAAGCAATTCCCCTGAGAATCAACCTCAGGGGAATTGAGATCCGTCAAAAAGGCAAATCGTCGTCCGAATTGTCCAATACCAAATCTGGTCCTGAATTGGAAGAAGCTGCTGTAGCTGCCGCAGCTTTTGGCGCATAGGATTGCGTAGTTGTCGGCGCTGATCCACCACCCATTCCTTCCGGTTTTCCTCCCAGCATGGTAAAGCTTATTACACGGATTTTGGTTCGATAGCGGTTTTGTCCTTGATCATCTTGCCAAGAATCTGTTTTGATCTTCCCTTCCACATAGATTTGGGATCCTTTCTTGAGGTATTGCTCAGCAATCTTGGCTTGTTGGTCCCACATTTCGAGATCATGCCATTCGGTTTGCTCCACTCGGTTACCACTTCGGTCCTTATAGGATTCAGTCGTTGCCAACCTGATTTTTGCGACAGCCTTGTCACCTTCCAGGTATTTGACTTCGGGATCAGCCCCGAGATTACCCACTAAAATTACTTTGTTAACGCCTGCCATGTTTGTTTTGGTTTAGGTTGAAAAATCGGAAAGACTGAAATTACTCAAATCCCCTGATCCTTCAAAAAATTCACGATCAATTTAGGTTTGGCCAAATATTCGATTTCTTTTTCCGACACCAGCATATAGCCTTCATTTTCACACCATTGAGAAAGTTCCCCTTGCTTTTCACTGGGAATTTCGAGCTCTGAAAAACTCGCATTTAATCGCTGATGCGACAAAATATGTCTGTATTTTTTTGGGATAAGTTTGGGGTGGTTTTCAGTGATTTGTGATGTGGAGGGCAATTCTTCCTCTGAGTTGGGGAAATCGTAAAGCCCCTCCCAGATGTCTCCAGAACTTCTTTTTTTCCACACCCAATTTTCCCCACATCGAATGACCAAATAATGGAGGTTTCGCTCCTTGATTTTGGTTTTGTTGATTTTCACGGGCAACTCTTTCACCAGTCCTTTCTTGAAAGCAAAGCAGGAATCCCGTATCGGGCAAATCTCGCAGTCGGGATTTTTGGGTACACATAGTCTCGCCCCAAAATCCATCATGGCCTGATTGTATTCAGCGGGATTGTCTTTTGGGATCAATTGATTGGCAAGTGCCTCGAATTCTTTCTTTGCCTTGCCGGAGGCGATATCGGTTTCGATGCCAAAATATCTCGCCAAAACCCGGAACACATTTCCGTCGACCACCGCCTGTGCTTCTCCAAATGCGAAACTCGAAATTGCAGCCGCAGTGTAGCTTCCCACTCCTTTTAATGAGAGCAGGTCCCGATAATTGTCTGGAAATTTACCTTTGAGCTCGTGCCAGATGTGTTTTGCACAACTGTGGAGGTTTCTGGCCCGGCTGTAGTAGCCCAAGCCCTGCCAAAGCCTGAGGACTTCAGTTTCGGGAGCCAGGGCCAAATCTTTGACAGTCGGATAAGTCTCTGAAAAGGCATAATAATAAGGTAACCCTTGAGCCACTCGGGTTTGTTGCAGGATGATTTCCGATAGCCAGATTTTGTAAGGATCGGTAGTCCCTCTCCAGGGAAGTTCTCTCGGATTGGCTCTGTACCAGGAAATTATACGAGATGAAAAGGCTTGATTTTCAGAAGATTTAGGGTTCATTGGGTGAAAATATTTCCGGTGCAAACCAAGGTAATTTTTTTGAATATGTTTTTTAATTGCATTGCATCTCGTACATTTGCAGTCCCAAAAACACTTGGTTAATAGGTTGTTAAGCTTATTTCGTAATTTCTAAAATAATATCACTGTGACAAAAGCAGAAGTAATCACCAAGATTTCCGACAAAACAGGAATCCAGAAGGATGATGTGACACAAGCCATTGAGGCGTTCTTCAAAGTTGTGAAGGATTCTATGTCTGAAGGAGAAAACATCTATGTACGCGGGTTCGGTAGCTTTATCAACAAGAAAAGAGCTAAGAAAATCGCTCGTAATATCTCCAAGAATACAGCGATCGTGATCGATGAGCACTACATTCCGGCCTTCAAGCCATCCAAAGTATTTGTAGAGAAGATCAAAAACAGCAAAAAAATCAAGCAATTGGCTCCTCAGGACTAAGCCTGAGTTGACTTTGACATGAAAAAATCTCAGCTCATTCTCGTCATTTTAGGAATCAGCACTATTGTAGGATTGTATGCCTTACCCAAGGTGGTAGTGGATAACGAAGCCGGTTCAAGGGCAGTAAAAGATCCAAATACGACTGAAAGTACTTCCTCGGAGGTCACCGAAATGCATGAGAATGAGCTTTCTTCTGAAAACCAATCTCAGGCAGCTGGCTTGAAGCTAACCTTGATGAACGCCACCGAAAGCTCCGAGAAAATTTCGGCAGCTAAGGAGCTGGCTGGAATCTATCAAGCGGAAGGTATGTTTGACAGCGCGGCCTACTATTGGGAGAAAGGTGTGGAGTTAAATCCCGAGGACATTTCTCTGGTAGAAGAAGCAGGGAAAGCCTATTATGAAGCCTATTCTTTTGCTTTGGACAAGGCCAAAGTGGAGAATCTCGCCGAAAAGACTAGAGCTTATCTAAATCAAGTCTTGGAAAAAGATCCAAGCAGGCTGGATTTGAAAACCAAAGTGGCCATGACTTATGTATCTTCGGCCAATCCTATGCAGGGAATTACCATGATGAGAGAAATTCTCGAGCAGGATCCCCAAAATGAGGACGGGCTGTTTAACATGGGAGTCCTGTCCATGCAGTCAGGTCAGTATCAACGTGCAGCTGAGCGATTTGAAGAATTGATCAAGTATCATCCGGATAATCTTCAGGGGCAGTTTTATCTGGCCGTGAGTTATTTCGAATCCAACGAAAAAAACAAAGCGAAAGCACAGTTTGAGGCAGTGAAGAAAATGACCCAGGATCCCATGATTTTGGAAAGTATTCAGACCTACCTTGACAAGTTATAATTAGTATTTCACACCTTAAATTCTAAAAACTATGCCTTGCGGTAAGAAAAGAAAAAGACATAAGATCGCTACGCACAAGCGTAAGAAAAGACTGAGAAAGAACAGACATAAGAAGAAGTAATCACTTCTTCTTTTCCTGTTTTTACAACAACACGTTCATTTACATACTATTAAGACAAAATTTTGAGTACGGAATTGTTAATCGATTCTGCTCAAAACGGAAGTCGGATTGCCCTGCTGCATGATAAGCAATTGGTAGAACTCCATTCCGAAGGAATGGATAACCAGTTTAAAGTAGGTGACATTTACCTGGGAACTGTCCGCAAGATCGTCAATGGACTCAATGCTGCGTTCATCGATGTGGGTTATGAGAAAGATGCCTTTCTTCATTACCAAGACCTCGGCCCAAATGTCAACAGTTTGTTTAAGTTCACCAAAATGGTGCGCAACAACAACTACAACAGCTACCTGCTTAAAGGCTTTGAAAACGAACCTGAAATAGACAAAATCGGTAAAATCGAGAAAGTCTTAGCTAAGACCAATCAGGTCTTGGTACAGGTCGTCAAAGAGCCCATTTCAACAAAAGGCCCCCGACTTTCCTGTGAGCTCTCTCTGCCCGGGCGATTTCTGGTGTTGGTGCCGTTTTCGGATACAGTCAATGTGTCCAAGAAAATCCGCAGCAATGAAGAACGAAAAAGGCTTCTCAGACTCATCAATTCAATCAAACCGGCCAACTTCGGAGTAATCATCCGAACGGTGGCTGAAGGCCAGTCCGTGACGGAACTTGATAAAGACCTTCGTAATCTTCTCACTACTTGGGAAGAAGGGATGAAAAAATTGCTGAAAGCCAAAAGCCGGGACAAAATCATCGGAGAGATGAGCATGGCTTCCTCACTTGTGAGAGACCTGCTCAATGAATCATTCGACGCAATCACCGTAGAAGAAGAGTCTACCTACGATCAGATCAGATCCTACATCAGGTCTATAGCCCCTGAAAAAGAAAAAATTGTCAAGCTTTACAACGGTAAAGTCAAGCTATTTGAAAGTTTTGGAATCGAAAAGCAAATCAAAAGCTTGTTTGGACAGACGGTCAGCCTGCCTCAGGGTGGCTACGTCATCATAGAGCACACCGAAGCCCTGCACGTCATTGATGTCAACAGTGGCAACAAGTCCAACCAAGAAAGTGATCAGGAGTCTACAGCACTCAAGACTAACCTGGTCGCTGCAAAAGAAATTGCAAGACAGCTCCGCCTCCGAGATATGGGAGGGATCATTGTGGTCGATTTTATCGACATGAAAAAGGCCGAAAACAAAAAGGTCATCTACGAAGCAATGATGTCGGAGATGAAGTCTGACAGGTCCAAGCATACCGTATTGCCGCTGAGCAAGTTTGGGCTCATGCAAATCACCCGGCAGCGAGTCCGTCCTGAAGTCAATATCGTGACCAAGGAAACTTGTCCCGCTTGCAACGGAACCGGCAAAATCCAGGCATCAATCCTGGTAGCCGATAAATTGGAACATGACCTGGAGCATATCATTACGATCCAAAACGTGGACAAAATCCACATAGGCCTGCATCCTTATCTGCACGCTTACTTTACCACTGGCCTGTTCAGCCGTAGAGTCAAGTGGTTTTTCAAGTATTATAAATGGATTAAACTGATCAAAGATTCTTCCCTACCCGTGACGGAATACAGATTCCTGGATGAATCTGGCGAGGAAATCGAACTACAAGTAAAAAGCGAGACTGAATAGTCTCGCTTTTTTTTTGATTACATGTGGGTAAAAAGGCCCCAACCGTCATCGAATCGTTCAGAGGGGTCAAATCCGCTCACCCAGTCCACAAATAGTATTCGGAATTCCTCAATTGCTTCCCTAAGTAATTGAAGATGTTCCTCTGCATGAGTTTCTTCCATGGCGAGTTGGTAAGTCATGGAATTCAGGTTTTTGGCATGGACTTTCATGATCGTGGCATTTTCCATTCTCAGGATATAGTCACTGATAGAATTAGCACCTGCAAATTTTGCTCCCAAGATCATGGCATCTGCCATCATGATCCCTCCGTAAAGTTCTTTCCGGGCTTCATCCAGACTTCCTACCAAAGCATGGGTTAGGGATACAATTTCTTTCGATTTTTTCATCAGAGGATGAGAGTAAATTTGATCTCTTCGTTCTTTCGGATCAAATTCACTCTCATCTTCCCAGTCTTCGCTGTTTTCAAAGTCGTCCCACATCGAAAAATTCAGTTTAAAAAAGCGATTTCTTTTTCCCTTCTAAAAAGGAAGCTTGTCCTCATCACTTTCTGAATAAAAAGTATCTACTTCCGGCATTACAGGAGCGCCTCCGCCACCTTGGGTACGGTCTACTTTATAGGCTTTTACTTCCGTATACCAACGCCCGTTATATTCTCTGCTCTCTACATCAATTCCCAAGGTCACCTGCTCGCCAACTTTCAATCCAAATTGGTCGATTTTATCTCCCCAAAGTGAAAAACAGACTTTTTTAGGATACTGTCCACCGGTCTCCAATATATACTCCTGTTTTCTCCAGGCGTTTCCACTTTTTGAATTCCCTCCTACTTCAGGGAGTAGGCTGATAATTTTTCCGCTTAAATCCATTGTAATGTTTATTTCTTGATCACCTTACGAAGGTAATGATTGAAGGGAATTTTTCCCGAGATAATTAACCTAAAAACAAGGGTCAGACTTCAGGGTTTTAACATTTTTTGGCATAATCATTGGCTCATTGATTTCCCGGGATTGTGCTTCTGTGCAATAAAAATTCGGATTTTAGTTTTTTGCCAAAGTTCCTTTTGAATTTGAAATAGCACTTGACAAATCAAAAAAAAACAACTTAGATTGAACTTCCTGACCCTAATTCGGGCATAAACAGACTTTTAAAATTCTTTCACTCTAATCAGATACTATGGCTTAAACTTCTACGTTGTACATAAACCAACTTAAGATGAGTAAGCGATTAGGTCCACAGGACAGCGAGTTGATAGCTCAGTATCGAAACGGCAGCCAAGCTGCGTTTGATTTATTGGTAGACCGATACCAAAGTAAAGTTTACACCACAATTTTCCTGATCGTCAAGGATCAGGATGTAGCTGAAGATTTGCTTCAGGATGTATTTGTCAAAGTTGTGCAGACGATTCATTCGGACAGATACAGTGAAGAAGGAAAATTTCAGCCTTGGTTGATGCGGATTGCCCATAATCTGGCAATTGATCACTTTCGGAAGGTAAGACGATACCCCACCATCTTGATGGAAGACGGGTCCAATGTGTTCAATTCTCTTCAGTTTGCCGAGTCTTCAATTGAGGATCACCGGGTGAAGGAAGAGACCCTTGAAATGGTCAAAAAGCTAATTGAGGAATTGCCGGAAGCTCAAAAGGAGGTTTTGGTCATGCGGCATTATTTGGAGATGAGTTTTCAGGAAATTGCCGATCAAACGGGTGTGAGTATCAATACAGCTTTAGGCAGAATGAGATATGCCCTGATTCACCTGAGGAAAAAGATGAAACAATTAAATATAGCCTATGATAAAACCTTTTACCCCAAATGACCTGGTACGATACATCTATCAGGAAATGACGGAGGTGGAACAAGAACTCTTGATGCAAGCCTTGCACAGCGATGATGTGTTGATGCAAGAATATGTGGAGATGCTGAGCACGATAGAGCAATTGGATCAGGTTCGCCTGCAACCTTCGGA
>CAYONF010000065.1:0-8466 GCA_964405255.1 uncultured Limnohabitans sp.
CCATGAATTACCTTTCGGTTGAGAATCTCAGCAAGGCTTTCGGGGAACGGAAGCTTTTTTCCAATATCTCCTTTGGCATTTCCCAAGGACAAAAAATAGCCCTCGTCGGCATCAACGGTGCCGGAAAGTCAACCTTGATGAAGATCATCATGGGTTTGGAAATCCCCGATACCGGCCAAGTCGCCATCAATCAGTCGGTGAAAATCGCCTATGTGCACCAAAATCCCGTGTTTGATGCCAACCTCAGCATTTACCAGACCATCTTTGACCAGAGCAACAGTGAGGTTCTGAAGGTCATCGAAGATTACCACAAGGCGATGCTGGATTCCGAGCTGGGCATTGACAACTCCGATCAGATGTCCAAACTGTTTGAGAAAATGGATGCGCTGCAGGCCTGGGATTTTGAATATCAGGTAAAAGAAGTTCTGGGGAAATTGGGATTGCCCGACACTGACTTGCCCGTCGGAAATCTCTCCGGTGGACAACGGAAGCGGGTGGCTTTGGCAAAAGCCATTTTGGAAAAACCCGATTTGCTGTTGCTCGATGAGCCAACCAACCATTTGGACTTGGAAACGATCGAATGGCTGGAAGACTACCTGGCCAAAGCCAATCTTTCTATTTTCATGGTGACTCACGACCGTTATTTCCTCGAAAAAGTCACCAACGAAATCCTCGAACTCGACCAGGGGAAAATCCACCGCTATCAGGGCAACTACGGCTATTTTCTGGACAAGAAAGCCGAACGGATGCAGATCGAAGACATCGAAATCGAAAAAGCGAAGAGCCTTTACAAAAAGGAACTCGACTGGATTCGTCGTCAGCCCAAAGCCCGAGGTACCAAAGCCAAGTACCGCGTGGATGCCTTTGAGGAAACCAAGGAAAAAGCCTTCACCAAGCGTGAAGAGCGGGATATTGAACTTTCGGTCAGCACTCAGCGGCTTGGAAATAAGATTCTTGAAATCGACAAAATTTCCAAAGCTTACGGGGACAAGACCTTGATCAGGGATTTTTCTTACATCTTCAAAAAGAAAGACCGCATCGGGATCGTGGGTCCAAACGGGGCCGGGAAGACTACGTTTCTACAGATGATTACCGGCTTGATTCAACCGGATTCAGGAAAAATATCCGTCGGGCAAACCACCGCGTTTGGCTATTACCGTCAGGAAGAAGACCGATTTGATGAGGAAAAGCGGCTGATCGATGTGGTGAAGGAAGTGGCCGAAGTAGTGACACTTGACAAGGGTCAAACGATCACCGTGAGCCAGTTTTTGACCCAATTTGGCTTTCCTCCCAAGCAGCAATTTACTCCTATTGCTAAAATGAGCGGGGGAGAGCGAAGACGGCTTCAGCTCCTGATGGTCTTGATCAAGAACCCCAACTTCCTGATTCTCGATGAGCCAACCAACGACTTGGACTTGATGACGCTGAATATTTTGGAGGAGTTTTTGGACACCTTCCCGGGTTGCTTGATCATCGTGTCTCACGACCGTTACTTTATGGACCGCTTAGTCGAGCACTTGTTTGTGTTTGAGGGAGAAGGAAAAATCAAGGACTTTCCGGGGAATTATACCGATTTCAGGGAGTGGGAGAAGGAGACGGAAGACCGGGGACCCCACCACGGCGGGCAGGCGAAGACCGAAGAACCAAAGTCAGAAAAGCAGGCACCAAAAGTTGAGAAGTCTGAAGCTGCCCCAAAGACTAAAGCGAGCTTCAAGCAGAAGCAGGAGTTCAAAAAGGTGACCGAGACAATGGGCAAGCTGGAGGGAGAAAAGGCTACCATCACCGATCAGATCGCTGCCGGCACCTCAGACGTGAATCAACTGCTGAATTGGACCAATCGCCTCCAAGCCATTGACAGAGAACTGGAAGAATTGGAATTGGCCTGGTTGGAACTGAGCGAATTGGATGGTATAGGGGATTGAGTTATTTCTCGCTAAGGCGCTTAAGTCGCAAAGAGAATTAATCTCCTTGCGTCTTTCTGTCTTTGCGAGAAAATTTTTCACTTCTCAAACCTTAAACCTTTCTTCGAAAATTTTTGGTCTCGCTAAGACACAATTAGAAAAACCTTTGCGACTTACCGTCTTCGCGAGATATCTTCAAATGAGACAGATGCTAAAGATTATTCACAATACGGGTAATCCCGTCTTTAATCAAGGCTTCATTGAAATTCACAAGTAACCCTAGTTTTAGACCAGTTAGCCTCAAATAGGTTAGGGTTTGCTTTTTATGTACAGGTTCTATTTTCGAAACAGACTTAATTTCAATCAGAACAGAATCTTCAACAATTAAGTCTGCTCTAAATCCCTGCTCCATTTCAATGTCCTGCCAAATTATCGGAATTGGAAATTGCCGTTTCACTTTAAAACCCTGCTGAGTCAATTCATAAAAAAGGACCTCTTCATAAACTGATTCAAGTAATCCCGGACCTAGACCAACATGAATTTGGAAACAGGTGTCAACGATGATTTTTGAGAGATAATTTTCCATGGTCGCGGAAAAATAAATATTCTAAAAAACTGAATTATAAGCCATTATAAGAAATAATCAATTTCCAAAAAAGAGTTTCTTTTATAAGTGTGAAGGTGTAGAAAAACTTATTCTGGAATTTTTTGGAGAATTAATACCGGATTAATTTGGCTTAGTCTACCACTTTGTAATTCAATTCCACTTTTTGAAGACCTATTGTTGCATCACCATTTTTAATAGATATCAAATTAATATTTTCGAAAAGAAATTCCCCTGTTACGCTAGGTGTGAATGCTAAATAAACAGTGTCATTCTTAATCAATAGTTCTTTAGTACATCCTTGAATTTTGAATGAAATAGAATCAATTTTAGAGAAATCCTCACATTCAACTACAGCATTTACAATTTTTAATGAAGGATCGATAGAATACATTTTTGCGACAAACTCCTTTTCTTTCTGAATTGATTTAGGATAAATCGCCCTTATTGATCCAAATATTTGCTCTTGATTTTCATTGATAAATTCTTTCCTTTCAGAGCATGATATTCCAAGCACCACAAAGAATACAAGTATATATTTTTTCATTTTTCAATAATTTTTAAACCCTCCCCTTCAAAAAATCCTGCCTCAATTCCTCCGGAAATTTCTCGATTGCATAGCGCAAAGCCGTTCTGGGCATAGTTCGGTAGTGCTTTTTTAGAAATTCAAATTCGGAATCAAAATCCCGCTTACCTATCTCACGCAACATCCAGCCAACGGCTTTATGCATCAGGTCGTGCGGATGATTTTTGAGCTTTTCTGCCAAAGCCAAGGCATCGCCAAATTCTCCTTTTTTGATCCAAAAAAAGCTGCTGATCATCGCTACGCGTTGCCTCCAAAGGTGCCCTGAATCCGCCAGTTCGTAAAAAAGTGATTTATCCTTTTTCCAATAAAAGTGACCTAGGATTTGATAGCAAGAACTGTCCACCAAATCCCAGTTGTTTACAAAATCTAAGTGAGCGAGGTAAAAATCTACCAGTTTCCTTTGTTCGGTTTCTGACTTGATCTTTTCGTAGCGATAGACCAAAGCCATCAAACCCGTCAACCGAACTTCGTGAAATGGATTTTGGATCAGCTCGGACAACTCGTCCAAGCTGATGGCTTTGAAAAATTGCTTGGCTATGGCCCGTTGATCAGGGACTTTTACTCCAAGAAATTGGTCTCCTTCTCCATATTCTCCAAGGCCTGTCTTGAAGAATCCATGCAAAAAAGAAGCCTTTTCGGGAATAGCTCTATCCTTCAAGGCTTCGATAATTTGCTCAATTAGTATGGTCATCGGGTGAATAATTCCAAAGCCTTTTGGATCAATTGATCCACCGTTTTTTCAGCTTCTTGATCGAATTTTTTCAGCGGGCGATTAGCGACGATGGCATTTAGGCTGAGCATCTCATGGCCCAATTGTTTGCCCAAAGCATAATATCCGGCCGTTTCCATCTCAAAGTTGGTCAGTCTTTTTCCCCCAATTCTCAATCCTGCCAATCGATCGATCATCTGATCAAATCGTGGCTTGAGACGGACTTCTCTCCCCTGTGGAGCATAAAATCCCGGACAAGTCAAGGTCACTCCATTGACTATTTCCATACCTAGTTTTTCCAACAGGAGCGTGGAGGCTGTCGCCTGATAAGGCAAAAAAGGCAACCCTAATTCGGACTGAATGGCTTTTGCGATGTCTTGGCTTTCGTCCAATTCTGGATAGTAAGTCATCAGTGTATCCATCCCTATCCCAATTTCTGAAGCTAAAAGTGACCCAACTGGAATATCCGGCTGCATACTGCCGGAAGTACCGATACGGATGATTTGAAGGCTGGTTTTTTCAGGTTTGATCAGACGGGTTTCCAGATCGACATTGACTAAGGCGTCGAGTTCGGTCATCAGGATTTCGATGTTGTCTGTTCCCATACCGGTACTGATCACTGTCACCCGTTTTCCGTTTAGCCAACCGGTATGGGTGATAAACTCCCGTTTTTGAAGCTTGAAATCAATCTGATCAAAGTACCTGGAAACAAGCGACACACGATCCGGATCACCGACAGTAAAAACAATTGAAGCCAGGTGTTCTGGCTTCAAATGCAAATGGTAAATACTTCCGTCGGGATTGATGATCAGTTCAGACGCAGGAATTGGCTGATTCTCCATGGAGCTTTTGGATTAGGTCTTTGTTGGGCTTCCGGTGAAGTCCCTTGTAAGGATTGTACCCGTTGGTGTTTTTCTGATAATACCCTGTACCGTCGTAAGGACGCTTTTCGGGATGCTCCTTGCATTCTACTGAACAGGCACCTTCCAGTTCCCAACCGCAGGCTTCACAGATGGCCAAGTGCTCGTTGCAACTTGGATTAGCGCAGTTGACCATGCGGTCGGAGGCAGTGCCGCAGACATGGCACTTGGAGATGATGGTTGGATTGACCTTGTTCACATCCACTGCAATTCGGTTGTCGAAGACATAGCATTTACCTTCAAAATCCTCCCCTCCTGCTTCCATGCCGTACTTAATGATCCCACCGTGAAGCTGGTATACATCATCGAACCCTTGCTCAAGCAAGAAGGCAGAAGCCTTTTCACACTTGATTCCTCCAGTGCAATAGGTCAGGACCTTTTTGTTTTTCAGGTGCTCCAGCTCCTTCACTTTATCAGGAAAATCCCTGAAGTTGTCAATGTCTAAAGTGATGGCATTTTTGAATCGACCCAACTCATGCTCGTAGTTGGACCGGACGTCCAAAATGACTACATCTTCCTGATCCTTCAGTCTTTTGAATTCTTCCGGTTCGAGATGCTTGCCTGTTTTTACATTGGGATCCAGATGGCGTAGGGAAGAATGAACGATTTCCGGCTTGTAGCGCACATGGATTTTTGCAAAAGCATGTGTGTCATGGTAATCGATTTTGAACTCGGTCTTCGCAAACCGTGGATCTGCATGAATGTAGGCCATGTATTTTTCGCAGTCTTCAATCAGACCCGAAACGGTACCGTTTAAGCCTTCGTCAGAGATAATGATTCGTCCCCTGATGTTGTTTTCTACGCAAAAGAGGTGGTGTTCTTCCCGATATTCCTCAGGGTTTTCAATCTGCGCGTAGCAGTAGTACAGCAGAATGCTGTAGGGTTTGTTTTGTTTGTTTTCCATAACGATAGCCCTGTTTCGGCAGGGTGTTTTGGGGTTGGTAAATGTTTGATGCTGGATGACCGATGTCCGATGATTGACTTCGTCATTCGGCATTCGATGTTCGATATTTATAATACTTCTTGTTTTCCAGTATTCCTAAATTCTGATTTATCTGGGATTAAACCTCAAATTTATATTGAACGTCGTACTTCGTAAATCGTAATTCCTATTTTATCTTCGCCGCCGGGTTTCCAAAGACAGTTTCATTTTTTCCCACAGAAGCAATCACTACAGAACCTGCACCCACGCGGGCACCTTTTCCGATGGTCACTCCGCCGACGATGGTCACTCCCGAACCGATAAATGCACCTTCTTCGATAGTCACTTCGGCATTGACGATGGTACCTGCACCGATCTGCACAAAGTCACCAATGACAGATTTGTGGTCTATTATCGCTCCAGAATGGAAAATGCAATGACTTCCCACTTTGGTTCCAGCTCCGATAGTCACATTGGCATTGATAAAATTTCCATGCCCCAATTCGGCATCAGTCGAAATATAGGCCCGTTCATGGATCGCATTGACAGGTTGCACTTTTCGATTTTCCAGCAGCATTTCTACCAGAAATTTTCGGTATTTGGTGTCATCTACCGCCACAAAGGCTTCTGTTTTTTTGCCGATTAGCTTTAAAAATCCCTCATCCTCAGTATTTCCAAGGACCGGAATATTGTTGATTTCGGTACCATAAATACTTTGATCCTCATCCAAAAAACCATAAACGATAATCTTGTTGCTGTTGAAAATCTCAAGAGCTGGGTGAGCAATTCCTTTTGCTCCCAGAATTATCACCGGTTTGTCCATGAATTCGTTGGTTTTGGACTGCAAAAGTACGGGAAATGGCTCGCTTGCGCAAAGTTCATTTGGACTGGCTCTTCAGCAAGCTTTGACCTACTTTACAACTGAGGCATTTTTGGGGTTGGCAATAACTCCGATACAAGCCGATCATCCCTTGAGAATCGAAGGCATTTTCTGCCTTCCAACCCCGACTTCCAAAAATCCGGATGATAAAGTTACTTTCCGCAGGAAGAGTCTGCATCAGATCAAAGCAGCGCTCTTGCCACTCCGATTGCTCAAAATACCGTCCATATGCAAACCACAGCGGAACCACGAAATTAATGATCAAAAGCTCCACGGTTTGGCCTGAAATGCCCTTAGAGGCCGTTTTTTCCGAAGGTTTGCCAAAAGAATAATGGAATTTCCAATAATCGGAGGGCGGGACTTGCAGGAGTTTTTTAAAGGCAGAAAATTCCCTGCTGTCTTCCATCACTGCCTGAAGGAGATTAGGCGCTTGGGATAAAATAGCCGCCAGTTGGGCAATCCTCAGCGTTGGAAAATTCGTTGGCCGAACACCCATAAAGGTCCAGTGCTGCCGGAGAAGACCGGAGGTCCAGCCAAACTTTTTCTGATAAAAATCATACTCCCGGATCAGGTGCTGAACGTAAGGCTCTTCCGATTTTTCGGGCAAAAGCCCCGCCTGCCCGAGCAGCATCGCTTCCAGTGCGGAGACTTGAGTCCGATGCTTTTGGAGGATTTTGTACGGGACCTGTGCGGCCAACTCAGCCATGGGCCGGGAATTAGTCTTGAATCCAAAACAGGAAAAAAGCCAGCGGTAAGCCGTCTCCTCCCAGTCCCCTTTAGTTTGGTCGATAATTTCCAAAATCAGGTTTGATTTCTCCCATAACCGCTCGACCAGCGCCTTTTCCAAGGCCGAAAAGCGGATGATCTCAGGGATTTTCTGAATCGCATGAGCGCAGGGAAGATCGGACTTAAAGTCGAGCAGCTGCTCGTAGTTTCTCCAGATCTCGAGGAAAATTTTGCCTTTCAGTTCCAAAGTAGGCATGGGCGTACCGTCGTTTCGAAAAACTTCCCGGTCATTCTCCCAAACTACGTGGAGTATCACCGAATTGTAGGCCGGATCACCGCCGTGTGCATGCTGCTTCCATTCCGAGGCCAGACGATGAACTTCTACATGGCCCACCAGGGTAACTCCATCCAAAACCACAGAGGCATCCCGAAAATCAGGACCCTCACCTTGATTATGAAAGCCCACATTCAGAATTTGAACCGACTGCCCATCGACGGTTTTCAAGTTTTTGCGGTCAAAGTACTGATACTTCCAGACCAGCTGCAAAAAGTCTTCCCTAAACTGCATAAAAATTAACGACTAAAAGTTTATGGAAAATAATGACTTCCTATTTTAAAGTCAATTTTGCAAGGCATGAAAATTCCCCAAACCTCTCAGCGAATACGTCAAATCCTTCAAAAACTTGATCCACTTGACAAAGAGATCAATGCCATCTTGATGGAATGGGATCCAATCGGGATCGGCAAGATAGAGGGATTTGAACACAGTCTTTGGGAAGAATATCTGAGGTACATTCCAAAACTGAAAAAAGCACTTCACGAAAAAGAACCCATCAAACCCATCCTTGATTGGATTGAAGGTGAATCAATTGGAAGCTTCTATACGAGCGAAGAAAACAGAATGGAAATTTCCAGTCGGATAGAGCGATTGGTTTTGAAGAAAGGTTAGCTATATATTTCCAGCAATCTCATCATCTCTTGCTGCAACTTTTCCGCTTCTTTTCTCGCTGCTTTCGCAAAGTCTTTTTCCCCTGATGCATAGATAATCCCCCGGCTGGAATTGACCAGAAGACCGCAGGTTGAATTCATCCCGTATTTAGCCACATCAGCAAGGCTTCCTCCCTGTGCACCTACTCCTGGAACCAAAAAGAAATAGTCAGGTGCAAGTTTTCGTGCTTCACCTATCAATTCCCCACGGGTCGCACCGACCACATACAT